>NZ_JAJTHI010000004.1 GCF_021298855.1 Gemmatimonas sp. | reverse complement strand
GGGGAAATCCTCAAGTTCACCGTGGCCGAAACGACGGCGCTCACGGCCATCATGGCCTTCGGCGCGGTCATTGCCTTCGCCTGGTCGGCCAACGTCATGCGGGCCAACACCGATCCCATCAAGCTGGCGTCACACGGGGCGATCGTGGGCATTCTGGGGTTCGCCCTCATTGCGGCCGCCAGCTTCACCCGGTCGGCATTCCTGTTCCGCGTGGGCGTCATGATGATCGGCTTCGGGGAAGGGTTGTTCGGGGTGGGGACGCTGTCCTACGCCATGAACATCCGCGATGCCTCGCAGCACGGCATTGCGCTGGGCGCGTGGGGGGCGGTGTTCGCCACCGCAGAAGGGCTGTCATTTGCCGTGAGTGGCATCGCCAAGGACTGGCTGTCCCACCTGGTGAGCCAGGGCGCGCTGGGGGCCGGCATCACCAGCCCCGCTGCACCCTACACCATGGTGTACCTCACGGAAGTCGTCGTGCTGCTGGCGACGCTCATCCCGTTGTTCTCCCTGCTCCGGCGCGAGCCGGTCCAGGATGCTGTAGATTCCAGCCGTTCATTCGGTCTCGCCGATATTCCGGCCTGATCGGTAACCCTCCGCACCGGAGCCGTCTCATGATGGAGTACATCGATGGTGCCCAGATCGCGCTGTATGCGTTCTGGCTGTTCTTCTTCGGCCTGATCATCTATCTCCGCCGCGAAGACAAGCGCGAGGGCTACCCGCTCGAGTCGCCGCAGGGGCCGCGTGAGGGGTGGCCGAAGCCCGGCGCGAAGAAGACGTACATTCACCGCGATCACAGCGAGGGCGCGCACTGATGTCCGACGTCACGTTCGTACCAGCCGACAATTACAACGGCTCGCCCATCGTCCCGACGGGTGACCCGATGATCGACGGGGTCGGGCCGGCCGCGTGGGCCACCGATCGCCGCGACGAGCCCGATCTCACCTATCACGGGGCTCCCAAGATCGTGCCGATGCGCCTCGATCCCACCTACTCGGTGGCCAAGGGCGATCCCGATCCGCGCGGCCTTCCCGTCATCGCCGCCGACAAGCAGGTGGCCGGCACGGTGGTCGATCTGTGGGTGAATCGCTCGGAGCCGCAGGTCTCGTACTACGAGGTGCAGCTCGCCAACGCCGAGCGGCGGGTGCTGTTGCCGGTCGGGTACGTGCAGTGGCCCAACTTCGGCCTCTGGGGCAACGACAAGCTGCTGGTGAAGTCGATCACCGCGGCCCAGTTCGCCAACGTGCCGGCCACCAAGCGCGACGACCAGATCACGCTGCTCGAGGAAGATCGCATCGGCGCGTACTACGCCGGTGGTCACCTGTACGCGTTCGCCGAACGCGCGCAGCCCATCATCTGATTATGAGCCAGCTGGAAGGCGGCACGCCGACGGCGCCAGCAGCGCCACAGTACATTCGCGGCGTGCCGCACCCGCTCCCCGACGGCGAGCGTCTGCTGTGGGAGGGCGCACCGTCCATGAAGGCGGTGGCCACACACGTATTCCACTGGCGTCTCGTGGCGGTGTATTTCGCAGGGATGCTCGCGCTGTGGGCCATCTCCACCGAGCACGAACCGGGGAGCGAGGTGTACGTGGCCAGCGCCGTGGTCCGTGTGGCCCTGGCGGCGTTCGTCATGCTGGCGGCGCTCGGACTCTCGCGCGCCGTCGCCACCACCTCGTGGTATGCCATCACCACCCACCGCGTGGTGATGCGCGTAGGCATGGCCTTTCCCATGTCCATCAATATTCCCTTCAAGCTGCTCGAATCGGCCGGGGTCGGCACCTTCAAGGATGGCACGGGGCAGGTCACCATGACGCTGCAAAAGGGGAGTCGCATCGCGTACATCGCGCTGTGGCCGCACTGCCGCGTCTTCCGCGTCACGCATCCCGAGCCGGTGTTGCGCGGGCTCGAGGAGCCGCAGCGCGTGGCGCAGATCCTCTCGCAGGCCGTGGCCTCCTATGCCGAGGCCGACGCGGACACGCGGGTGGAGCGCAATGGGCCTGCCGAGCGCATGAACGGCGGACTGAGCATGCCCTCGCCGGCGAGCGTGTAGCGTGAGCCAGCAACAGCCGGGCATCATCTTCGAGCCGGAACCGGGAGAACGTCCCGGCGGGGCCCCGCCGCTCGTCGTGCCCAAGCCGGCGCTGCAGATGGCGGGGCTGCTCATCGCCACCGTCTTTGCCCTCGCCATCGCCGCCCGCTTCTTCGGCTTCGGTGCGTTCCGCGAGGTGCCCACCACCGTCCTCATCGAACGGTCGCTGCGCTTCGAGGATGCGCCCAATCAGGGCATCACCGTCATCGACGCTACGACCAACAAGGTCGCGGTGGTGCTGGCGCCCGGGAGCAACGGCTTCCTGCGTGGGGCGCTGCGCGCCCTCACCCGCAGCCGCCGCGCCGCCGGTGTTGGGGCGATTGCGCCCTTCCGACTCGTGCGCTACACCGACGGCCGCCTGGTGCTGCACGATGATGCCACCGGCCAGCAGGTCACGATCACCAGCTTCGGCCCCACGCAGATCGAAAGCTTCGACAACCTGCTCAAGGAAAAGCCGGGACCGGGACCGACCGTGGCCCCGCCCTTCGTCCCCGTCCGCTGAGAAGTGAGATCGCCGAGCTGAGTGGCCGCGGTGATGGGTGAGGCGGAGACGCGATCCGGGCTCAACTCTTTGCCTGCGGACTCACCTCTTCCACTCACCGCTCGGGTCTCGCCCCTCACTTCTCCCGCAGGCCCGCCGCCTTGACGGTCACGTTGCACGTCATTTCGCCCGTCCGCAGTCGCCGGTAGAACACGATGTTCACCGTGAGGTCGAGCGCGCCGGCCGCGTCGAATCGCCCGTGCAATCGCGTGGTGAGCGCCGTCATGGTGCGCGCCTGGTCCGGCACGATGCGGAAGGTGCTCGCGAAGTAGCCGTCGGGGTCCACGTTCGAGGGGAAGAGGTCGCCTCCCTGAAACGCTACGGCGAGGGTGTCCGCCCCCGGCAGGTGCGTGACCACGGCCAGGTCCTCGGCGTTGGGGGGGCGGGTCCACACCTGCGTGCATTCGGGCGAGCCCACCGCGGAGGCTGCGGCGTACCGAATGCGATACCGGCCGGCCACGCCGCGGGCACGCACCCCGCTTGCGGGGGCGCGCTGCTCTGCGGCCTTGGCGCGCGCGGCCGCCGTGGCCGGAGCCTTTCCCGGCCCGAGTGCCGCCGCGGCATTGGCGCCTTCCGCGCGGAATCGCACCACGGTGCCGAACTCGGTGATGATCTCGGCGATGTCGTCCTTGCGGTATTCATGACGCAGCCCCGTGCGCATGTCGCGGAAGATCACCGTGCCGGCGCGCACCACATCCACCCGCCCCCGCATCGTCTCGCCGCTCACGAAGTGCAATTCGTCGAAGGTGATGGGCGTGGCCGACGACGGCGTCTGCATGCGGCGCCCTTCGCCGGCGGCACGACGTGCCGGCTGCACGAAGACCATGCGCCCACTGTCGGCGCCGGTCGCCAGCAGCCCACGCGTAATGGAGGGGACTCCCGGCTTCTCCGGCGCGAGAATCGTCACGCCGCCGGTGAGCGCCGGTGACACGGTGCGCGCACTGGTGGGATCGGCGCCGGCGGGGAGCCGCCGGTCGGGCACGGTGGGGAAGCCCCCCGCCCCAGTCGCGACGGCGCCGCCCGCCAGGGGCAGCCCTGCGGGACGCCTCACCGGCTCACCCGGCACATCGGCGGTGGAGACGAGCGGACGCGTCACCTCGGTGTCCTCGAGCGAGGGCATGGGCGCCGACATCGCCGCCGACGGGCTGTTGGCTGGCGCGCCGGAGAGCCTCGCCGGCTGGGCGGGGGGCGCGACGCCCGCAGACACGGGCGCTTCCGGATCGCGCCCAGGCGCAGTGCCGGTCACATTGGCCACAGCCACGCGCCCCACGATTCCCAGCGCCATGACGCAGAGGGTGGCGAAGAGTGCCTTGGGAATCCACGCGGGTACAGTGCTTCCACCGCCTCCAGAGGGCGTCCGCGGCGTGTACGACGGATTGAAGTGCGTCGGAGGGGAAACGGTGCTGCGCGGCGTTCCGCGGGCTCCAGCGGGCTGCTGAAGCCCTTTTCCGGCCATGCCGGCGCCGCCGCGCGCGCGCGGCAGTGTGGCGGGGGCTGTCGGGGTACCGGCCATGGCGGCGGCCACGGCCCGCGCCGCCTGCGAGGCCTGCGCGCCTGCGGCCGCGGCCCCCGCGTTGAGCCGCGCGGCCATGGCCGACATGGACTCGCGCTTGGGGGGCGGTGCCACGCGCACTTGTGACTCGTCGATGACCCGCAATGCATACGCCCACGACTCCACCGCCCAGCGGGCCATCTCGGGTTGCACGAACCGTTCGCGGCTCCATTGCAGCACGAAGGGGGCGACCATGGCGTCGAAGCGCCCGGTGTCCACCGCGCCCGACGGCAACCGGTCGCGCCAGCCGCGTCGCAGCGCCTCGATGAGGAATTCGGCCAGCGGCCGCGCATCACTCCCGGTGTGATCGAGCAACCGGTTGCGGAGCACGAACAGCGAGGGCGCGTCCCAGCGGGCAGGGCTTTCGTCAACGAGGGTGCGCAGCGCATCACGCATGCGCACCCGGGGATCGAGGGGGGAGGCCATCATGCCCCCGCGCCCCTCACGGCAGGCGTCGGCGCCCGGTCAGTTCGGCAGTCACGACACACGTCTGAATCTTGCCCCAACGGAGAATGGCATCGGTGTGAGTTACGCTCTCCCCGGTGAAGCCATCCGGCCCGAACCGGCCGCGCATCTGGAAACGCCAGTTCACGTTGTTCGTGGTGCCGGCCCGCGGTTCCGAGACGAACGTGCCGTCGCGGTCGAGCGTTCCTGCCACGCGCCGTGTGCTGAGCACGAACGTGGGCGCGCCTGGCGTGTGCACCACGCGTTCCTCCGACTCGCGCCCGTTGGCGAGGGCCTGGGCCACGGCGTCGCAACTGGTGCTCCCGCTCACATCGCGCACGCGTTGCGTGACCAGGTAGCTCCCCGCCACACCGGTTTCGCGTACCGGAAGGCCGGGCGGGAAGGCCTTCACGCCCGGGATATCGGGCCGCTCGCGGCTGTCGTCCGGAGACGCCAGCGGGCGCACGGTGGTGTCCACCGGAGGCGCCGCTGCAGCAGCGGCCACTATCGCGGTCGCCGCCGCTTCCGGTGCGGGGGCAGGGGCGGCCGGTGCCAGTGCGCCCTCGGCCACTGGCATAGCGTCTGCCGGCGCGGGGGCATCGGGGCGCTTCCGAAACTCGTTGAGCAGCCCGCCGGTGATCAGCACCAGCAGCAGTGCCAGTATGAGGGCCGCGAAACGCTCCGCCGGCTGAAAACGCGGCCCGGAGACCGGCGCGCCGCGCACCACCACGCGGCCGCTCTGGGCCATCGCCGCGAGGGTGGAGGCCTTGGGTTTCTGCCCCACCCGGAAGGACACCGGGCCGCCGGCCCAGCTTGGCGTCTGCCTGAGTGCTGCCGGTACCTGCTGTGGCGCGAGCACGCGGGGCTGGGGCGCAGCGGCGTGAGCGGACGGTGCCGTCGCACTGGCCGGCCGTGCGGCCGCTAAGCCCGCGGCTGCGGCCGCGCCCGGCGCGGCGGCCGACTCGAGTGACGGCGGCGCCACCACGCTCGCCGGCACGATGCCAAGCAGCTGCCCCCAGACGTCCACGGCCCAGCGCGCCACATCGGGCTGGAGATAGCGCGTGGAGACCAGCCGGTGCACCAGCGGTGCCCGTGCGTGGACCCACGAGCCAGCGGTCTGCGGCGGCAGTGACGCCAGAGGCGGGCGCACCACGCGGCCGAGGTCGATGACCAGCTCCACGAGCGGCCGATAGTCGCTCCCGCACTCGTCGAGCACACGCCCCACCTCGGCGCGCGTTGGCGAGGCCGGATCCGCCACGCCCGGCCACACCGCCACGAAGGCGGCGCAAACACGGGCGAAGGCATCGGCGGACGAGGCGGTGGACATGACCTGGGGAGACGAACGGGACGCGAGGGCGGTTCAGCGGCTCGGGCAGTCCTGAGGCCGGGCTGGCACGTTACAGCGTGCCGATGCGCAGCACCCGCGCGGGCGATTCGTCGCCGATACGCACCGTGAGACCACTCACGAGCTCGAGCGAGGCATTGCGGCCGATGGACGGCCCGTCCACCACGTGCCAGGGCGTGGCACTGGTGTTCACCATCCACCACTTGCCGGCATGTTGCGCCACGTACCCGCGTGCGGTGCGATCGGCCTTCTCGTTGGGCAGGGTGCCCACCCGCAGGTGCCAGTCATGCAGCGCCAGGTGATGAAAGAGCACGAACAGGTCCTGCTCGTCGACGACGCCCTGCGGTGTGTCGCGCAACAGATGCGCCACCAGCACCGGCCCCGACAATCGTTCGTCGCCGGTGAGTGACGCGTTGGGCAACCCCGATCCCACGAGGGTCCACTTGCCGCTGGGCAGGGGATGCAGCCGCTGCATCGTGCGGTACAGCGCCGCCTCCCACTCGGCGGCATCCGCGCGCTTGCCCGGCGTGTGCAGGCCATCGACGAAGGTGCGGGTGAAGCACTGCGCCAGATGCGGACCCAGTCGGGCAAAGGGAACGGTAATGGGCGCGTGCGGCGGATTGCGGCGGTCGGTGGGGTGCTCGATGAACAGCGCCCGGGCGCCCATCGACAGCTGCTCATCCTCCTCGGCCGACCGCGTGCTGTTCACGCGCTTGCCTTGCAACGGGTGGCGTTGCAGCAGCAGTTCGTACAGCAGCACGGCGAGGGCGTGCTTGTCGGTGGCGATGCTGGGCTGCGCCTTGTTCGCGAGCACTTCGGGCGCGATGTAGCCGGGGGTGCCGAGCACGCTTGGCGGCGCCACGCCCGGCACCACGAGCGAATCGATGTCGATGATGCAGGCATCGCCCCCCTTGGGGTCGACCAGCACGTTCTTGTTCGAGAGGTCCGCGTGGGCGAGACCGGCCATGTGCAACCGCCGGACGGCCCGTGCCAGCCGCACCGCCACCTGCAGCCGCGTGAGCAACGTCCCCGTTTCCGCCTGCGGCACGAACTTCGAGGCCTTGCCGCCGGTGAACCAGCGCACCTCCTTCTCCTGCCTGCTGCCGAAGCGATCGCTGAAGTAGAAGTTGCCGCGGTAGGTGGGCGTGACGACGGCCAGGGGGGGCCAGACCAACTGCTGCCGCTGCGCAAACGCCTGCGGGATGGCCTGTGCCCCATCTACCATGCCCACCGGCCAGCAGAAGTACGGCGACCAGTACGCGCCGTTGGCCGCCAGGGTGGGGTTGTAGTTGGTGAGAATGCGCGTCAGCCGATCGACCCGTTCGCGCCGGTCGCTCAACGTGCCGTAGTAGAAGCCCACGGCAAACTGTCGATCGCGCGTGAGGAACACGCGTTTTTCCGCACCGGTGCCCACCGGTTCATCGTCCAGCTGCAGCGTGCGCCCATCGGTGAGGCGGCAGTGCACGGTCCCCATGTTCAGGCGCCCGCGGGGCGCACGCCGGCCGTGGCCACGAAGGCATCGGTGTACGCGAGGCACAGCGTGCGGTCGTCGTTTTCGCCGCGCTTCTCGAAGGCCAGCCATTCGGCCAGGGCGTGCACGGGGTCGGCGGCGCCCAGCACCGAGTCGGTCCACGCCGGTACGAATGAGGCGGGCATGGCGGCGTCCAACGCGGCATGGCGCCCGGTGGCGAGCAGCTGCATCAGGGGCTTGGCGAAGCGGGTGAACGGATACCACGGGTCCTCCACGCCGTCGCTGGCAAGCAGCACCGCCGCCACGTTGTCGGCCGGCAGGAGGCGCACGGAGGTCTGCAGCACGTCGAGCGCGCCATCGTCGGGGAGGAAGTGCGCCACCTCGCCCGAGTAGTCACCGGTGGCAACGGCCTGCGGGTGGGACAGGGTGCCGTCGTTGTGCAGCACGGCCATGGCCCCGTCACCCACCTGCATCACGGCGAGGGTGCGGCCATGCCGCGCGGCCACGAGCAGCGTGGTGCGCAGTTCACGGGGGGCGAGGCCGGCTTGGGTCGCGAACGCGCGCTGCCGGTCGTGCACCGCCTGCGCGGCCTGCCGCATGGCGGGACCAAGCGCCGCGGCCGGCGCACTGCCGGGCGCAAGCGCCTCGCGCAGGGCGTGCGTGACCGTGTGCGTTGCGAGCGCGCTGCCGAGGCGGCTGTAGGCTGCCGAGCCGGCGCCGTCGGCGATAGCCGCGCACCAGCCATCGGGAAAGTGCACGAGGTGGCCGGCGTCCTCGCGGTGCTCGCCGCGGTGCGCATGCAGCCGTCCGCGTCGCGAAGAGAGCAGCAGCGACCATGGCGCAGCGCGCAGGTGCACGCCGGTGGCCTCGTGTACGGCCGCCGCCTGTCCGCCGTCAGGCAGTCCCGGCGCGAGCCGTTCGAGATGCTCGCGCCATTCGTCGGGACACCACGGGCTGGTGGGCACGACCGCATTCCACGTGGGTCGGACGGGGGCGACCTCGGTGGCCGTAGCCTCGGACGGCGTGTCGTCTGGGCGGGGAGTGGATTCCACGGTGCTGCGGATCGTGCCTTACGGTACGATCGTGATGCCGGGCGGCGGCGGCGGCAGCGTAATGCTTCCCCCATCAGCCACGGCCCCGACCTTGGCGCTCGTCTGCTTCACGCTGGCCGACACGAAGCGGAAGAAGGCCTTGAACGCATCGGGGGACATGTCCTGCATCTGGATGACGATCTCGGTGACCTGCTTGAGCACCTCGACGTCGGCCTGATCGCCGCAGGCCACGGCGATGATGTTGGCCGGGCGCCGCTCCCGCAGCTGCTGCGCGTACACCGGCCAGTCGACATCGGTGGGGGCGCCATCGGAGAGGATGAACACCAGCGGACGCCAATCCCCCTTCTGCTCGGCGGTGGTGCGCATGATCTCGCGGTCGAAGCTCTCGAGCAGCAGGCGCAGGCCGTCGCCGAAGTTCGTCGAGCCGCTCGCCACCAGGTCGGGCGGGTTGAACATCGCCACTTCGGTGAGCGGCACCAGCTGCTGTGCCGAGTTGGAGAAGGTGAGGACCGAGAGATACGCGCTTTCGATGGCCTGCGGGTCGCCCAGCAGGTCGCGGTGCAGTTGGCGGATCCCCGACTTCACCGATTCGATGGGGGTACCCTGCATCGAACCGGATACGTCGGCAAGGATGTACACGGGCAGACGGCGCGTAGACACGGCAGGACTCGGATGGAGAGGGTGGAACAGGTGAGGACGCCCGGGCATCGGCATGGACCCCGGGTCAACGCACGACTAATGCGAAAGAGCGGATGACGGTTTCTGCCGTGCCGGAAGCAGTAACCCCGCGACGCCGGTGAGGCGCCGCGGGGTTGGCCGCGCGGCGGGCCGGAGGCCCTGTGCGCGGAGCTGAAGCGTGTGGAGGTCAGTTCATGCCGACCGGTGCGGCCGGCACCGTCTTGGCGCTGGTCCGCTGCGCCGGCGCGGCTACGGGAGCCGCCACGGTGCTGTCACGCTTGGTGGTATCCGCCGCCATGGTCATGATCCCCGGGAAGGGGGTTCCGTTCCAGTCGGCGCGTCCCCAGAGGGCCGGGAAGTCCTTGGCCATCTGGGCCCCGTACAGCGGCTTGTAGGCCCCGTTGTGGCAGGTGACGCACTGGGCCTTGGGCGCATCGCCCATGGCGCCAAGGCGCACCGCGGGATAGACCGGCTGCAGCGGCGCCAGGTAGTTCTGGTTCACGTCGCGCAGCATGAGGATGCCGTGATAGGCGGTCACACGCTGCGGCGGCGCTTCCCGCCACGAGGAGAACTGGCGGGTGTTGTGGCAGTACGTGCAGTTCACGCCGAGGGAGCGCGACTGCGAGATCATGAGCGCGTACGTCCACTCCGTCTGCTTCACCGAACTCCGGTTGACACTGGCCGGCGCGACGGTCTGGCTGATCACGCGCGCGCCATCCCGGTCGAGGTAGTGCCGCAGGTAGTCGGTCTGGCTCGAGTAGAACCAGAGGCCGTTGGGCAACGGCTTGCCCATGTGGCAGGTGTAGCAGGTGACGCCGGTGTTCTTCACGTGCTGCGTGTACTGGCCGTTGATCTGCCGCGTCATCTGGAGCATGCGGCGGGCGACCAGCTTGGTGTACAGCGGCTTGCCGTTGGGCAAGGTGTCGTCCTGGAAGGCGGCGACGTTGTGGCAGTAGGCGCAGTTGCCCGTGCCCGCCACCCAGGTGCTCATCGCGATCATGGTGCGGTTGAACTCCGCCACGCTGATGTCGTTGAGCACCTGCACGTTCTTCCAGGGGAGCGGACCCGGCGGGGATTCACCGGCCGGCGGCGGACTCTGCGGAATCTTGACCTGGGCGAACTTGGCCTTGAGATCGCCGTGGTCGTAGCCCTGCTCCATGGCGGTACCGCGGTATCCCACCTGCACCGTGTCCACGGCCGCGTCGCCACAGGCCCCGAGGGCCATCAGGGCGAGGGGGACGCAGGCCGCGGTGACCCATCGACGTGCGGACTTCACTGGACACCTCCCGACTTCGTGGAATCGGTCTTCAGCGAGTCGACCGTGAGCGAGTCCGCCATGAGGGAATCCACGGCAACGGGCGCTTCCGCCGTATCGGGCATGGTCGCGTTTTGCGGCACGACATACGACGGGAAGGAATCGGGGGCGGTGCCCTGATACCGGCCACGCAGCAGGTCGGCCTGTTCCGGTGTGAGCTGGTTCTGCGCCGGGTACGGCGCCACGAGCCCGTGCTTCACGCCCCACAGGTACCAGTTGTCGACCACGGTGCCGGTGAGGAGGATGCCGATGCCGCCCGTGAAGGTGGTGAGCACCGCGAACCACCAGGACCAGCGGTGGATCGACTCCATGGTGGCGTTGAAGCCCATGCACCAGCGCCAGAAGAGCATCGAGCGTTCGGCCGCCGTGCCGCGGTCGGTGATCTGCTCGATTTCGCGCTCACCGCCCATGCGGGCCACGGCCAGGATGGTGGCACCGTGCATCGCGAAGAGCACGGCGGAGCCGTACAGGAAGGCGATGGAGAGGGCGTGGAACGGATTGTAGTACAGGTTGCCGTAGCGGATCGAGAACGCCGACGTCCAGTCGAGGTGCGGGAAGATGCCGAAGGGCACCATCTCGCTCCAGCTGCCAACGAGCAGCGGCTGGAAGAAGAACGTGGAGTAGAGGAAGATCGCGCTGGCGAAGGCCCACGGGAGATGCGTGCCCATCTTGAGGGCGCGCGCCCGGCGGTACACCCGCACCCACCAGAGGATGATGCTGAGGGTGAGGAAGAAGCCGGCCATGAGGTACCAGCCACCCTGATTGAGCGGCGGGATGCGCAGCCCGTACTGCGGGGGCGGCGGCTCGAGGGCCAGCCACGGAAGCTGGCGGATGAACTCCACCGGATCCCAGCCCACCGAGGCCCACATGTTGAGGCCGATGATCTCGAAGGCGATGAAGCCGAAGATCAGCGACAGCACCCCGGCCCAGCCCAGGTAGATCGGGCCGATCTGCGCGTCGCCGAACTTGCCGGCGAGATACGAGAAGGTGGGGGTGCCGTACCGCGTGCCCGTCGATTCGTCGATCGGGATCCCCGCTTCGGGGAGCGTCCGGACCTGGACGCGCGTGAACAGATTCTGGTATTCAAGCATGGTGACTGGGCCTCACTTCCAGATGGGGAGGTTGAGCCACCAGCTCCACCACTCGGGCCAGCCCTTCGTCCAGAAGGGACCGGAGATCACGATGCAGATGGCACTCCAGACCGCCGCGCCGACCGCGAGGAACAGGCCGAGGCGGTGAATGCCGATTGCGCCGATCGAGTAGCCGACCAGGTCGCGGAAGAAGACGTTCTCCTGTTCACTCGTTCCGACGGGCGTACCCTTCGGCGGATTGGTCACCGAGAGGATGAGCGAGCCGTGCATCGCGAGCGCGAGGCAGTTCGTGAAGAAGAACGTCACGGCGATCATGTGCGCCGGATTGTAGTGGAAGTGGAGGTACTGGTACCCCACGTTCGACACCCAGTCCAGGTGCGAGAAGATGCCGTACGGAAAGCCATGCCCCCACGCGCCCAGCAGCAGCGGGCGAATGACGACCAGCGTCACGTAGGCCAGCACGGCACCGCCGTACGCCCACGGGATGTGCATGCCCATGCCGAGTTTTCGGGCAATCTCGGCCTGACGCAACGCCCAGGAGCCGAAGGCTCCGATGGCGCACAAGGTGATGATCTGCCACAAGCCCCCCTCACGCATCGGCGCGAGGCCGAGTCCGTACTTGAGGTCGGGCGGGGCAATGTTGATCTGCCACAGGTTCCACGTCGGCCCCATCGCCGCGCCCCACACGCACAAGAGCGTGCCAAGCGTGACGAAGATGATCGTCGTGACACCAAAGAAGCCCACGTAGAACGGACCGAACCAGAAATCGAAAAGATCTCCGCCGATCAGCGTACCACCGCGGACACGGTACTTCTTCTCGAAGCTCAGCATCGCCATGGGCGATATCTCCGGACGCGCAGAGAAAAGGCAGCGGGGGGAATTGCGGCTGCGAATTACCAGGGAACTGCCAGCAACTGCCTAGGAAAATGCGAACGTTTTGCGTCGGCCGGGGCTGGCGTCGCACTGACACGTGCGAAACGCCAGCCCGGCGACGACGCGCGACGCTTTACCGGCCGGGCGGGAGCGGCGACATCTCTGCCGCCGCCGCCGGAGCCGACGCCCCGACGGGCGCCTGATCAGCGCCGAGCGTCCCGTTCTCGATCCACGAGTAACGCTGCGAGCTGAGCAGGATGAAGTGAATCACCAGCGCGAGCACGGCGAGGAAGCCAACCATGGCCACCAGCACGCGCCGCGGGTCATACATCAACCAGATGCGATGCATGGGTACTCCTTACTTGGTGGCGGCCGCGGGCGTCGCGTACTTGGCCTTGAGGGTCCCGGGCCAATTGAACTGCCCGAAGGCCCAGATGTGAAGCACTAGCACGCAACCGACCAGAAACGTGCCGAGCGCGCTCATGATGAGGTTCGGATCGTTACCCATCCAGATTCTGTGCATAATCTCTCCAGCCTCGAATCAGAGGGTTAGAACCACGGACGCCACGACCACGCGAGGAAATGCGCGACCGCAGCAACAACGACGTAGCCCATGGTGCCGGTCACCATGTAGCCGTGGAAGCGACGCGCCTCTTCCTCGGTCATTCCGCCCTTTTCCGACATCTCTGCCTCCAAAGGAACTGACAGATGCTACCGCGCTCCGCCCGCGCGGCTGGGATGCCACCCGAGTAACGGGCAGCGAGTCTTGAACTACGGGGTGTAAACTGGACCTTACGGTTCAATGCGTCAAGAAGAATTTACGGTTTCCGACGCACCAATTTCATGACACCCGCCAAACCCCACATTCCCGACATGATCCCTCTGGACTGGCCACTCCGCGACCACTCCGAATTCCATATGCTGGACGGCCTCACCTGGCACGTCCAGCGGTCGGGACGCCCCGCCGATGCCGCCCCCACGGTCCTGCTCATGCACGGCACCGGCGGCAGCACCCACTCCTGGGCCGGCGTCGTGCCAGCCCTCCACGGCCACTATCACGTGGTCAACATCGATCTCCCCGGCCACGGCTTCACCGAGGTCCCCGCGCCCGTCGAACGGGCCCGCAATCCCTACAGCCTGGCCGGCATGTCGCGCCTGCTGCACGCCCTGCTCGACGGCATCGGCGTCCGACCGCAGGTGGTGGTGGGGCACTCTGCCGGTGTGTCCGTGCTGCTGCGCATGGTGCTCGACGGCTACCTGGCGCCTGCGCGGCTGCTCGGCGTCTGCCCGGCGCTCGTGCCCCCGCCCGCATGGTATGTGGCACTCATCGCGCCCGTGCTGGGGCGTGTGCTCGAAACCGACGCCGTGGCCGGCACCACCGCCCGCCTCGCCGCACAAACCCGCCTCATCGCGCACATGCTCGCCAGCACCGGCACCACGCTCACCGCCCCGCAGGCCGCGCGCTATCGCCAGCTCTGCTCCCGCCCCGCGCACGTGCACGCGGCCATCGCCATGATGGCGCGCTGGGACCTGCCCGCGCTCTTTCGCGACGTGGGCGTGCTGCGCACGCCCGTGCAGCTCATCGCCGCGCGCGGGGATCGCTGGATTCCACTCACTGCCCTGCGGCGCGCCGTGGCGCGCATTCCGGGGGTGACGCTGACCGTGGAGGAGGGAGGGCACCTGCTGCCGGAGGAAAGGCCGGAGGTGATCGTTCACGCCCTGTGCGCGAACGCCGACTAGCCACCAACACCGCGGCAAAACATACCGCGCAAACGCGCCAGCGGAACCGCAGTCCGCTGGCGCGTTCGGCACTACCGGGCCCCGCGGGCGGGGCACCCCACCGGAAGCCGCACTACGCCGTGGCCCCTTGCAGCGTGCGCCGGCTGGCCAGGACGTGATCGCGGGTCACGACACCGTCGCCCAACTCCCGCGCATCCTTCTCCGCCGCATCACGCAGCCGCTTCGCGGCCGAAATGCGAATGAGAATGGGGAACCCTTCGCACAGCTCGTCGAACGTTGCCTTGGCCTCGTCGTCCCACGGCAGCTCCTGGTGCAGCCGCGCCGGGGTGGCGTCGATCTTGTCCATCTCCGTGCCCAGCGGCAGGATGTGGAAGAGCGCGTCGAACAGCTGGTTGCACACTTCCTGCACGATGTACGTGGCCCCACTGTACCCCATGAACGGGGTGCCGGTGTGCCGGCGGATGATCGCCCCCGGGAACGACGCCGGGATGTACATCGAACGGGACCCCTGTTCCGCCAGGTACATGCGCTCGTTGTAGCTGCCGAACATGATGAGCGGCGGCTTCGACTTGATGGCGTCCTTCACTGCCTGGTTGTCCGGCTTCACGCCGGGACGCCGCGCGAAGCTGAAGGCGCAGGGCAGCCCCATCTCCGTCTCGAGAAAGTGCCGCACGCCGCGGGCATACGTCTCGTTGGCCACGATCGCGAAGCTCGCCGTGCCGAAGAAGTCCTGCGTGACCGAACGCCACAGGTCCCACAGCGGCTTGATCGTGGTGTGCTTCTCCTTCTCGATGAAGGGCTCGGGGTCGAGTCCCAGCAGCTGGCCCAGCGAGCGCAGGAACTTGGTGGTGCTGTGCAGGCCGATCGGCGCCTGCAGGTACGGCACCTCGAGATCCTCGCACAGCAGGCGCCCGAACTCGCGGTACAGGCAGATGTTCACGTCCGCATCCACCAGCCGCGGAATGTCCTGCATGTGGCTCCCCAGCGGGAACACCATGTTGATCTCGGCCCCGATCCCCTCGACAAGACGACGGATCTCGTGCAGGTCACTGGCCGTGTTGAAGTAGCCGTAGATGGGGCCGATGAGGTTCACGCGCGGCTTGTCGCCGGGCTGCTTCTCCCGCTTCTTGGGGCGCACGCCCTTCTTGAGGCCGTACTCCGTCCACAGCCAGTACATGGCGCGGTTGGCCGCCTGCCACTGGTCTTCGTCGATGGTGCGCGGCAGGAAGCGCTGGATATTCGTCCCTTCCGGCGTCACGCCACCGCCGATCATCTCGGCGATCGAGCCGGTCACCACCACGCTGGGCAGTTCGGGGTCGAGCGTGCTGTGCGCCCGCTTCATCGCGCCTTCGGTGCCGTGCTGCCCCAGCTCCTCCTCGGCGAGGCCGGTCACCACGATCGGCAGCTCGTGCGGCGGCAGCGCGTCGGTGTAGTGCAGGACCGACGTGACCGGAAGATTTTCACATCCGACCGGACCGTCGATCACCACCTGCATCCCCTTGATGGCGGTGAAGACATACACCGCCCCCCAGTAGCCGCCGGCGCGATCCAGATCGAGAATCAGCGACATCAGACCATCTCCTCGGCCTTGCGCGCGCGATTGAGCTTCGCGATGTGGCGCTTGTAGTGCTCGCGAAACTCCGGCTTGTCCTGCGGCACGTCTTCCCACACACCGGCCCGATAGCCGCTGCCCACGTCGCCGAAGAACGCCTTCATTTCGTCGAACCGCGTCTTGTTGCCGATGGCGGCGTTCACCACCTGCGCCAGCGAGCCGGCGCCGGCAGGGCCCATGAGCGGACGTGCCGAAATGAGGTTGGTGAAGTACAGCGCCGGGATGGTGAGTTCCTTGGCTTTCTGCACGACCGGGGTGGTACCAATGGCGAGATCAGGCTGGAACTCCTCCATGGCCGCACAATCCTGTTCGAGCGACGCGCGATACTGGATGTGCACCCCCTTTGCTTCGAGCCATTCGCGATCGGCCTCGCTGTACGGCGTGCGCGGGCAGGCGGTGCCCACGTAGCGCACATCGGCGCCGCTCTCCACGAGCAGGCGCGCCACCAGCAGCTCCGAGCCTTCGTAGCCTGACATTGTGATGCGCCCCTTGATGGGCATGGCCGAGAGCGCGCCCTTGATGGCGGGAAGGATGCGGTTCTTGGTGGCGTCGATGAGCTCCTGCGACACGTTGGCGGCCCGGCCGATGTTCTCGAGCCACGCGGCCGTGCCTTCGTAGCCGACCGGCGCCGAGCCCACGATGGGCCGCCCGGCCGCTTCGAATTCACGGAAGCTGGCCACGTAGAACGGGTGAATGGCCGCCGCCACGGTGCAGTCGAGCGCCGCGTACAGCTCGCGCCACTCGCGCGTGGGGACCACCGGACCGGCCGCCAGACCCAGGCCGTCGAGCATCATGCCAATGCCGACCGGGTCGGCCGGGAACATCTCGCCGATGAGCGTGACGGTGGGCTTGGCCGCCCGCCCGCCGCGTGGGGCCTGCACCGGCCCCTGCTCGGCCTCGAGCCGGGCGTACTTGAGCATCGCCCCCGCGAGCACGTCCTTGGCTTCCGCATGCGTGGGCACGCCGAAGCCGGGCACGTCGATCCCGATGATGCGGACGCCGTTGATCTCCTTGGGGAGGATCTGCAGCGGCACACCGGACGCCGTGGGCACGCACAGGTTGGTGATCACGATGGCGTCGTACAGGGCGGGGTCGGCCATCTTGAACACCGCGTCGCGGATGTCCTCGAACAGCTGCCCCGTCACGAGCGTCTCGCTGTTGAAGGGCACGTAGCCCACGGTGCGACGCGCGCCGTAGAAATGGCTCGTGAAGGTGAGCCCGTACACGCAGCAGGCCGATCCGCTGAGGATGGTGGCGGTGCGGCGCATGCGCAGCCCCACGCGCAGCGACCCGAAGGCGGGACACATGCTCTGCGGCTGGTCGTGCGGTCCCTTCGGATAGTCGGCCGCATACCGGTCGAGCACCTCGCTCTTGCCCGCCGCGCGCGCCGCTTCGAGCATCTGCTCCTTCCCGGAATGGCACCCCAGCCCATCGGCCTGCGTGGCGGCCAGATTGACGGGCTGCCCATTGACCACCGGCAGCGGCTTGCCCGATGGGCCGCTCGGAGCGCACCCCATGCCGCCCGGCGCATCCGCGTCGTTCAGCATGGGTACCTCCGAGACGGCATCGTACACGACTTCCTGGTTCTCAGCCATGCGATCGCCCTCAGACGGCATCGTAGACGACTTCGAGCGTCGGCTTCACGAGCTCTTCCTTGCCGACCATGTCGAACATGGTGGCCGGCTCCATCACGAAGTCGCGCCCGGTGGTTTCGGCCGAGAAGAGGCCGAGGAGCTGATCCTGGGTCTGCGGCTTGGGGCGTACCGGCGGGGCGTCAGCCACATTCTGCGCGAGCTCGGCAAAGAGCGCGCCCCACTCGCCATCGGGCTTGCCGATGATTTCGTAGCTGGCGCTCTTGCGGCGGATGTCCTCGTGGGCGGGAATCGCGGCGAGCACCGGAATGCCGGCATTCCGGGCGAACGCCTGCGCTTCGCCGGTGCCGTCGTCCTTGTTGATCACCATGCCGGCCACGCCCACGTTGCCACCCAGCTTGCGGAAGTACTCCACCGCGCTGCAGACGTTGTTGGCCACGTACAGCGACTGCAGGTCGTTCGAGCCGACCACGATGACCTTCTGGCACATGTCGCGCGCAATGGGCAGGCCGAAGCCGCCGCACACCACGTCGCCGAGGAAGTCGAGCAGCACGTAGTCGAAGCCCCAGTCGTGGAAGCCGAGCTTCTCGAGCGTTTCGAACCCATGGATGATGCCGCGGCCACCGCAGCCGCGGCCGACCTCGGGACCACCCAGCTCCATGGCGTAGACGCCGTCGCGCTTGAAGCAGACGTCGGAGATGGAGACCGCCTCACCGGCCAGCTTCTTGCGGCTGGAGGTTTCGATGATGGTGGGGCAGGCCTTGCCGCCGAAGAGCAGCGACGTGGTGTCGGACTTCGGGTCGCAGCCGATGAGCAGCACCTTCTTGCCCTGCTGCGCCATCATGTACGAGAGATTGGCGAGGGTGAAGCTCTTGCCGATGCCGCCCTTGCCGTAGATCGCGATGATCTGCGTTTCCTTGGTCACCGGGCCCGTGTGCACGGTGTCGACATCCGACGAGGCCTCATCGCGGATGTTCTTGTGCAGCTGGTGCAGACCGTTCTCGCTCATGCAGCAGATCTCCAGTCGAGGATCATCTTGACGCAGTGGGGATCACCGAACGCCGTGGCGTAGGCGTCGGCGGCACGCGCCGCGGGTTCGCGGTGCGTGATGAGGCCATCGAGGTCGAGGCGTCCGCTGTTGGCGAACGCCGTGATGGCGGTGAGGTCCTGCTCCTTCCATTGCGCCGCAATGCGGATGCGCGCTTCGCGCAGGAACGCGGGCGGGAAGGTGAACGACACGGGCTCGCTGTAGAAGCCGCCGAGGACGATCTCGCCCCCGGGCATGAGCTTGTTGACCAGCGTGTCCATGATGCCGTCGGCGCCACTCACATCGCAAATGACCTTGTAGCCGCGCGTGGTGTCGTCGTCGGGGTGGATGACGGAGTAGCCGCGCGCACCGTCCATGCGAATGGGATTGGTCTCCCATACGGTGGGAGCCGGGGCACCGTAGAGGACACAGAGGCGGGCAATGAGACGGCCCAGGGCACCGTGCCCCACGATGAGCCCCGGCAGCTTGTCGAGGTGATTGGCCGGATCGGGCTCGAGGCAGTGATGCGCCGTGGCCGCGAGCGCGAAGAGCGCCCCCTTCTCCCCCACGTGATCGGCGAGGGGGATGGTTTTGCCGCCGGGCACCACGACGCGCGACGCCTGTCCACCGAACAGGCCACGGGCTTCGTTGAAGCCCTTGGACCCGGGCACGTACACCAGCTGCCCCGGCTCACGCCCCGACTCGGCTCCCGCCTCGAGAATGAGGCCCACCCCTTCGTAGCCGGGCACCAGGGGATAGGCGAGACCAGGGAAGGGGGGCATGCGCCCGGTGAAGAGCAGCTTCTCGGTCCCGGTGCTGATGCCGGAGTACTGCATAGCCACCACGACGTCGGCGGCGGTGGGTTCGACGAGTGTCAGTTCGCGGACGGAAAGCTTCGTCGGTTCTTCGAAGACTACGGCGAGGGTGTTCACGAGTGTACAGTGAAGTTGACAGTGATTGCTGTCAATATCCTGAGCGAGTTGCTCGGGTATGCAGTCCGAGACTGATAGGACGGTTCGGACCGAGCTTCCTAAAGAGGAGCAGGGGGCAGACGGTCAGGCGGAAGGAGAAAGGCGGGGTCCTACGGCCTTCCCCCTGATCCCTTCGCCCTGCGCCCTGGTTCGGCCATCGCGCCCTAGACTTCCGCCACGATGAGCCCCGTCTGGATCGGGAAGCGGGTGGGGAGTTCGCGGCTCCTCCGGAACCCGGCCGTCTGCAGCATCTGGTGCAGCTCGGAGGCCCGGCGCGCGCGCCCCTTGCCCATGGCCATGAGGTAGAACGAGAAGTAGGCGTCGCCCACCGTCTCGGCGCCCTTGGCGCCCGCCAGCGCTTCGGCGATGAGCAGCACCCCGCCCTTGGGCAGCGCGGCCCGTACCCGCTGCAGCAGACGCAGCACCGACAGATCGTCGTGATCGAGCAGCACGCGTACCAGCGAGCAGACATCGGCGCCGGTGGAGAGGGAGTCTGCGTGAAAGTTGCCCCCGAAGCACTGTACCCGGTCGCCGAGGCCGATCTGTTCGAGTCGGGTCCGGGCGCGCGACGCTACTGCCGGCAGGTCGAACAGCTGCAGCTGCAGCCGCAAGTGGCGCGCGCCCACGAGCGACAGGAAGGCGCCCTCCCCGCCGCCGACGTCGAGCAGGCAGTCGTGCTTCGACAGGTCGTAGGCGTCGAGGACATCGTGCGCCACCGGCGGCAGCGTGGCCGCCATGATTTCCGAGTAGGCGGCCACCCGGGAATCGTCGATCGCCTGTGGCCGCGGGGCGTCGGCGTACGACCAGTAGCGCGACAGCTCCGTGCGGAAGTCGGAGCCTTGGCGCAGCAGCGAGACGGGGTCGGCGAGGTCGTGATACGCCATCTTGTGGTGACGGATGAGCGCCGTGACCCCGACATTGCCCACCAGCGGCGCCCCCAACGGCCCCAATCCATAGCGGCCGTGCCGGCGCTTGATCAGCAGGCGCAACGACGTGGCCGCATTGAGCAGGCGCTCGGCACTCGCGATGGGCATCTCGCCGTGGTGGGCGATCTCCTCGATGGTGCGGGCACCATCGGACAGGTAATCGAACAGGTCGATCTCCACGCAGGCATAGAGCGTCTGCGTGTAGACGAACCCCGACACCAGGTCGAACACCTTCCGCGACCGGTAGCGCGTGATGGGGGCCGTGAGCGGAAAGCGCGCGCTCCAGCGCTGGAACTCGTCGGTCGCAACGAGTTTGTACCAGCGATCGCGCACGCGCTCGAACCACGAGGGCGCCAGCGCACGGTCGGTTGCCGGAGCAACCGGGACGAGATCGGCCGTCGCGCGCGGGCGATCGGCGGCCGGAACGGTGGGCGCGGACAGCGCCTGCTCGGGGGGATTCACAGCAGCTAAGCTCGCGCGAGGAAACCGCGGTGTCAAGAAAAGTGTACACCTGCAAGCGCCGGGACTGTCAGGATATTGCGACATAGAATGTCCGGTCCTAACGTCATAGAAACATGGATTTCTCCGGCTGCCCTGCGCCACCCCTGGCCGCCGGTCGATTCTTTCAGGATTCTGATGCGACCTGTGTATCCGTTCAGCGCCATCGTGGGACAGGACGAGATGAAGCTCGCCCTGCTGCTGGTGGCGATCGACCCCTCCATTGGCGGGGTCATGGTGTTTGGCGACCGAGGCACGGGCAAGAGTACCGCGGTCCGTGCGCTGGCTGGGCTGCTGCCGCAGATGAGAGTCGTGCAGGGGTGCAAGTACGGCTGCGATCCGCACTCCACCACCCAGCGCTGCGATGACTGCCTCAAGCGGCTGGCCGACGGGCAGCATCCGCGGGCGCTGCTCGCGCCGGTGCCGGTCGTCGACCTGCCGCTCGGCGCCACCGAAGACCGCGTCGTGGGCGCCCTCGATCTGGAGCGGGCGCTCACGACGGGGGAGAAGGCGTTCGAGCCCGGACTCCTCGCGCGCGCGCACCGTGGCTTCCTGTACGTGGACGAGGTCAACCTCCTCGAAGATCACCTCGTGGACCTGCTGCTCGATGCGGCCGCCACCGGTGAGAACGTGGTGGAACGTGAAGGGGTCAGCGTCCGGCATCCGGCGCGCTTCGTCCTCGTGGGAAGCGGCAACCCGGAAGAGGGGGAGTTGCGGCCGCAGCTGCTCGACCGCTTCGGACTGGCCGTGGATGTGCGCACGCCCACGGTCATCGCGCTGCGCATTGACGTGATCAAGCGGCGCGATGCCTTCGATCGCGATCCCATGGCCTTCCTCGCGCAGTGGCAGAAGGCCGATGCCAAGGTGCGCCGCTCCATCGAGAAGGGGCGGGCTCGCCTCGACGAGTTGTCCGTGCCCGATGCCATCCTCGAGCGCGCCGCGGCGCTCTGCTCGGCATTGGGGACCGACGGACTGCGTGGCGAACTCACGCTGCTCCGCACGACGCGCGCGCTGGCCGCGTTCGAGGGGGCCGACGTGGTCACGCTCGACCATCTGCGGCGCATCGCGCCGATGGCGTTGCGCCATCGCCTGCGCCGCAACGTGCTCGATGACGCCGGCTCCACCACCCGCGTCGAGCGCGCCGTGGCCGAACTCTGGGACACGCCGGCCGGCGATGTCGTCGCCGCAGGCTGACCTGCCCGGCAGCTTCGGCGCCCTCACGGCGCTGTTGCTGGCCGTGGATCCGCACGGGCTGGGAGGCGCCGTGCTCGACCACCCGCTGCACGAGCAGGCGCGCCAGTTCGGGGCCCTCGTGCGGGCGTGGCTGCCCGCGGGCGCCCCACTGCGGCGCGTGCCCGCAGGCGTAACGGCCGACCGCCTGTACGGCGGCGTCGATCTCGCTTCCACCCTCTCGGCCGGCCGGCTCGTCGCGGAGCGCGGGGTGCTGGCGGCGGCCGATGGCGGCGTGCTGGTGCTGCCCATGGCGGAGCGGCTGGCCGTGGCCGCGCGTACGGCACTGTGCGAAGTGCTCGACCACGGGGAAATCACCGTGCAGCGCGACGGGATCGCCGATCGGCATGCCTCGCGTGTCTGCGCGCTGCTGCTCGACGAGTCGGTGGATGAGGAACTCGTGCATCCGGCCCTCGGCGACCGGGTGGCCTTCCGCGTGCGCTTCGATGGCCGCACCAGTGAGGAGCTGGAGTGGATGGCCGACGAATCGGCGGCGCATCATTTCGAGCGGCTCGTGCGTGAGGCACGGGCACGGCTGCCGCAGGTGACCGTGGACGACGCCTGGGCGGCGGCGCTCTGCCAAACGGCTGATGCCTTCGGGGTGGACAGTGTGCGCGCGACGCTCTTTGCGCTGCGCTGCGCTCGCGCCCACGCGGCACTCGACGGCCGTCTGGCGGTCACGGAGGCCGACGCGGAGAAGGCCGCGGCGCTCGTGCTGGCGCCGCGGGCCACGCGGCTGCCGCCACCCCCGCCGCCGCCCGGGGAGGACGAGGCGCAGGGTGACGACTCCGTGCCGCCGGAGCAGGAGGAGACTCCGGAGCAACCGCCCGAGCCCCCGCCGCCGCAGCTGGAGCAGCCGCCTGAGCCCCCCGAGTCGGAGCAGAAGGACAACGACGACGACAGCACACAGCCCACACCCGACAGCGGCGAGTTGCTGCGTGATGCGGTGCAGGCGGCGTTGCCGCCCAACCTGTTGGCGCAACTCGTGCAAAACAGCACGGCGGGATCCATGCAGGGTCGCGTGGGCGAGGAAACGCCCAACCTGCTGCGCGGTCGTCCACGCGGTGCCCGCAGTGGGCTGCCGCGCGGTGGCGCGCGGCTGCATCTGCTGGAGACCCTGCGGGCGGCCGCGCCGTGGCAGCGGGTGCGGGAGCGTAGTGCGGGACCGGCCAGCGCCACGGCGGCACCACGGCCGCGTGTGGCCGTGCGCCGTGAAGACTTCCGCATTCGACGCTTCGTGGAGCGCACCGGCACCACGGTCATCTTCGTGGTGGATGCGTCGGGGTCGTCGGCGCTCTATCGCCTGGCCGAGGCCAAGGGCGCGGTGGAGCTGCTGCTGGCGGAGAGTTACGCCCGACGTGACCGTGTGAGCCTCGTGGCGTTCCGGGGGCAGGGCACCGAGGTCCTGTTGCCCCCCACCCGGGCGCTCGCGCGGGCCAAGAAGGTGCTCGCGGCGCTTCCCGGTGGCGGCGGCACCCCCATGGCACATGCCATCGATGCCGCCCTGGAGCAGGCGATTGCCACGCGGCGCGGCGGCAGCGCGCCACTCGTAGTGATGATGACCGATGGGCGCGCCAACATCGCGCGCGACGGGACGCCGGGGCGCAAGCAGGCCGAAGTGGATGCCCTGGCCGCTGCGGCGCGCTTCGCGTCGCAGCACCTTCCGGCCATGTTCGTGGATACCTCGCCGCGGGGAGAGCTCGTGGCGCGCAAGCTGGCGGAGGCCATGAAGGCGCGCTACATCCTGCTGCCGTCGGCGGATGCGAAGGCGTTGGGAGGACTCGTGAGAACGGCAATGCAGATGGCCGAGGGAGGCGCATGAGCGTGCGGGTGGAGACGGTACGGATACCGATGGTGCCGACGCGTCCAACGGGGTGGCGGGCGTGGCTGCCGTCACTGTTGCGCGCGCGTCACCCGGACATGGTGCACGCCACCGACATTGCCACACGCGAAACCACGATGCGGGTGGCCCTGCGCTCCTTCGGCGTGGTGGTGGCCTTCTGGTGGAGCACCACGGGCGTGGTCTTCGCGCTCGAGCGCACGCCCGGCACCCGGCTGCTGGGGCTCGTGGTGGCCAGCGCGCTGGCGCTCTGGGGCGCCTCGCTCGTGTATCTCGAGCGTGATCGCGACACGCCCTCGGCGGCCCGTCGCAGCTTTCTGGGCGGCGCGTTTCTCTGGACGTGGGCGCAGGTCACGTTCTACGGCGGATGGATCATCGGCCCTGAGGAGTTGCGGCTCTCCATTCCCGCCGAGCCGCCGTCGTGGAGCTTCGCCGTGCGGGCCGTGCTCTCGATGTTCTGGTATCAGCTCGTCATGCTGGGAGTGCTGGCCACCACCGCGTTCTTCACGCACCAGCGCGTGAATCGGGTGGGATGGTACACGGCGGCACTCTTCTGGGTCGTGCACCAGGTGGCCAGCATCAACATCTTCCTTGGCGTGGAGAACCCGGGTCGCGGATTCTTCCCCGACCAGCTCGTGTTCCTCGAGTCGTATTTCGGCCCGGTGCAGAACAGCTGGTTCCTGCCGTTCACGCTCGGGTGCGTCATTACTTACACCGTGGTCACGGCGGTGCTGGCCATTCGCGGGCGTACCCCGGCCTATCGTCAGGGCAAGATGCTGCTCACGGTGATCGGCGCCCTGTCGGTCCTCGAGCTCGCCGTGCTGGGGGCTCCCATCCAGCTCCCGCTCTGGGAGGCGTTCCTGGCGGTGCGCGGGTACTGAGAGAGTTCCGTGAGTCTGCTGGGGAAGAGGAACTGACGGCAGGTCTCCCCTTCGCGGACGCGCCATTCGTCCGTTCCGGCTCGACTACTCGTAGCGCAGCGCTTCGATGGGATCGAGTCTGGCCGCACGACGCGCGGGAATCATGCCGAACACGATGCCGATGCCCACGGAGACCACCACCGCAATGACGGTCAGGGTCACCGGCACGGGCGCATCGATGTCGAGCGCAACGGCGGCCACGCGCCCGAATACGAGACCCACCAGAATGCCAATGACGCCACCAATGCCGGTGAGGGTACTCGCCTCGACGAGAAACTGGATGAGGATGTCGCGGCGCGTGGCACCAAGCGCCTTGCGGACGCCGATTTCGCGGGTGCGACTGGTGACCGAAACGGTCATGATGGCCATTACGCCGATCCCGCCCACGAGCAGTGCTACGCCGCTCAGCACGATCATCACCAGGAAGAAGACGCTCGTGAGGCTGTTGAAGGTGTCCAGGATCTGGTCCTGCGTCACGAGGTCGAAGGTGTTGCCGTCGCCAGGGCGCAGTCGCCGGCTTTCCCGCAGCGCCATCTCGACGGCGCCCTGGGCGTCGGCCACGCGCACGCCTGCCCGTGGCTTGACCGGGATGAACAGCGCATTGGTGCGATCGATGGTGTACGAGCGATCCATGAAGCGAAACGGCACCACGGCGCCCACCGATTGCCCCGGGGGCGCAAAGATGTTCCCCGGCTCTGCCCACAGGCCGATCACCTCGAGCACGCGCCCACCGATCTGCACGCGCTGCCCCAGCAGGCGCTCCTGGCCGAACATCGAGCGCGCCGTGTTCTCCTGCAGCACCACCACCGGGGCCCCGGCGGTGATTTCGCCGCGCGTGAACCAGCGCCCCGCCACCAGTTCGCCACCCTGAATGAGGGTGAAACCGTCGTCGGCCCCCATGATGGCCATCCCCTGCGTGCGCACGCCGTCGGCCTCGATGCGCGCCAGCGTTTGCGCCCACAGCGAGGCGTAGCCGATCTCGGGGAGCAGGCGAATGCGCGCCACTTCCGCCTCCGTGAGATCGGGACGGATGCGCACATCCTTGGGCAGGTTGTCCGGATTGAGCGGGGTCTGCGAGAACTTCTTCAGCACGTAGAAGGTCGTGGGGCCGGCCACCTCGATCGTGGTCACGATCTGGTCGCGAATGCCCTGGACCATGGCGGCCATCGTCATCACGGTGGCCACGCCAATCACCACGCCAAGAATGGTCAGCGACGAGCGCAGCTTGCTCACACGCAGCGCTTCGAGCGCCAGCTTCACGTTCTCGGCGAGCCCACTGCCCGAGAGCGGCATGTCAGGTTTCCGCGCGCATGGCCGTGATGGGATCGAGCCTCGCGGCGCGCGATGCGGGGTAGACGCCGAAGAGCACGCCGATCCCCGCCCCCAGCACCAGCGACAGCGCCACGCTCCACGGCGTCACGCGGGCGGGCAGGGGGCTCACGCTGCTTACCACGAACGCCAACGCCCATCCTGCGGCCACGCCCAGCACGCCGCCGGCGAGCGCCAGCGCCACCGCTTCCGCGAGGAACTGCCGCCGCACATCCGCCGCCGTGGCGCCTACCGCCTTGCGCAGCCCGATCTCGTGGGTGCGCTCGGTGACCGCCATGAGCATGATGTTCATGATCACGATGCCGCCCACGAGAATGCCAATGGCCACCACCGCCGGTACCACGGCGAAGAGCACCCTCGTGAGTTGCTTCCAGAAGGCGATGAATGCTTCCCCGGTGCCGATGTCGAAGTCGTCCCGGTCGGCGGGGCGCAGGTGACGCGCCACGCGCATCGCCTCCTGGGCGCGCGCCATGGCCGGCGCCACTTCCTCGGCCGTCCGCATTTTCACCGAAACGACCGTCTGCTGGCGTCGCCCCCAGATGGACTCGAAGGCGGGAATGGGAATCATCACGAAGGCATCGAACGACTGCCCCAGGACGCGTCCCTTGGGTGCGACCACGCCCACCACGGTGAAGCGGCGGCCGGCAATGCGCACCTCCTGGTCGATGGCATTCCCCTCGTCGAAGAGATCCTTCGCCACATCGGCGCCGATGGCCACCACGGGGCGGCGCTCGCGCACGTCGAGTTCACTGAGCGGCCGGCCCGCCACGAAGCGGTAATCCTGCACCGCCTGGTATCCCTCGCTCACGCCGAACACCAGTACACTGCCGAGGGTGCGATTGCGCCACACCACGTCGGCGCGCGGCGTAGGCCACCCGGTCGAGAAGCCGATGGCCTGGGCGTCGGGGAGCGCCGCCGCCACGGCGGCCGCGTCGCGCTCGTCCACGCGCGGGCGCTTCTGCAGCAGGCGGAACTCGTCGTCGGTGAAAAGCCCCAGGCTGAGCGGCAGGCGACGCACCTGGAAGGTATTCATGCCGATCATCGCTTCCGCGATGTTCTCCTTCACGTAGGCATTCATCCCCTGGATGATGGCCACCACCGCCACGAGAAACCCCACCGACACCACGATTCCCAGCAGCGTGAATGCGGTGCGCAGGAGGTTCACACGCAACTGGCCGAACGCCAGGCGGAAGATGTCGACGGGAAGCATGGCCTACTCGTATCGCAGCGCCTCGACCGGATCGAGGTTGGACGCTTTCACGGCCGGCAACATGCCGAACGCCACGCCGGTCACGGCGCTGGCGACGAGCGCGGTCACCACGATGCTCGTGGGCAGCTCGGCTGGAATGCTGGTATTGGAGCGGATGACCCACGCCAGCAGCGCGCCCACCGCAAGGCCCACGATGGCCCCAATACTGGTGAGCGTGGCCGCTTCGACGAGAAATTGCCACCGGATGGTGCCGGCGGTGGCACCCAACGCCTTGCGCACCCCGATCTCCCGGGTGCGCTCCGTCACCGAAATCATCATGATGGCCACCACGCCCACGCCCCCCACGAGGAGCGCCACCGCCGACAGGGCGAGCCCCACGGCGAAGATGGCACCAAAGAGCTGATTGAAGGTGTCGAGCAGACGATCCTGCTCCACCAGGTAGAACGTTTGTCGCTCCCCCGGCTTGAGGCCGCGGCTGGCACGGAGCGCGGCAGTGACCTCGTCCATCACTTCGTCCTGCCGCGCACTCGGCAGCGGGCGCACCGTGAGCACGAGCCCACTGCGGAACGCCTCCAGTTGTCGTACCGCCGCCTGCAGCGGAATGATGGCGCGCGGCGTGTCGGGGCCCTTGCCCTGCAGCGACAGCAGGAAACCGGCGCGCGGCGAGTACACGCCGATCACGGTGAATTGCTGACCGTTGAGCGTGATCTGCTTGCCGATGGCCTCGGACTGGCCGAACAGCTGCGCCTTGAGGGTGTCGTTGATCAGCGCCACCGGCGTGCCGGCGGCGTCTTCGGTGCGCGTGAAGTTGCGCCCCGGCGCGATGTCCGACGCATTCACCTTGGGCCAGTCCACGCTGTAGGCGTCGTAGCCCACATTGTCCACGCGACTGTTGCGGTAGGCGAAGTTGGCCGATCCGCCCAGCGTGGCAATGACCGTTTCCACCCCGGGCAGGCGCCTGACGATGTTCCACTCCTCGAAGCTGATGGGCGGATTGCTGCGGTCGGGACACTTCTCGTCGGTGCCGTCGCAGCCGCTCAGCCCGGTGCTGCGGCGCTGCACGAAGAAGCTGGTGGCACCGATCTGGTCGAGGTCCTGCTGGAACGACGTGCGGATGCCGTTCACCACCGCGCCCATGGCCACCACCACGAACACGCCGATGGCGACACCGGCAATGGTGAGACCGGCGCGCACCTTGTTGCCGCGAATGGCTTCGAGCGCCATGCCCACGCCTTCCAGCACCAGCAGCAGACTGTTCATGATGGCTCCTCAGTCGGCGCGTAGCGCGGCAATGGGGTCCAGCTGCGAGGCGCGACTGGCCGGATACAGCCCGGCACCAATGCCCACGCCGGCGCCCGTCACCAGCGCCGCAACGATGGACCAGGGCGCCACCGCCGCCGGCAGCGGGGTGAGCGCTGCCACCAGTTCGGCAAGGCCGATGCCCAACCCGATGCCGATGGCGGCACCAATGGTGCTGAGCGTCGCGGCCTCCACGAGGAACTGCGAGAGAATGTCCTTGCGCTTGGCCCCCAGCGCCTTGCGCACCCCGATTTCGCGCGTGCGTTCGGAGACCGCCACGAGCATGATGTTCATGATCACCATGGCCCCCACGACGAGGCTGATGGCCGGCAGGGCCGTGCCGAAGAGCACGAGGCGCCCCTTGAGCTGCTTGATGAAGCCGAAGGCGGCATCCTGCGTGACGATGCCGAAGTTGTCAGGCTCCGCGGCGCGCAGGCCGCGGAAGGCGCGCAGCGCACCGCGCGCGAGTTCAATGCCTTCCGCCAACTCCGCCTGCGTGGGCGCCTGCACGATGAGCGTGCTGAAGTCGCGCAGCGGGCGAATGATGCGCTGCATGGGCGACGTGTACGGGGCAATGGCCAGGCGGTCGAGGGAGAAGCCGAACACCGAACCCTGCTTCTCCACCACCCCGATCACGGTGAAGGGCACCCCGGACACGCGCAGCACGCGATTGATGGGGTTGAGCCCCGGGAAGAAGTGCTCGGCCACTTCCACGCCGATCACCAGCACCGGCGCGCCGGCACGCACTTCCTGGTCGGTGAAGGCGCGCCCCTGGTCCACCGCGAACTTCTTGATGGCGAAGTAGTTCGCGTCGGTGGCCACCGCCTGCACCTGCCGCGGCCGGGCCCCCGGGGCGCTGGCGTACTTGAATGTTTCGCTGGAGATGGTCGACGTCATGGACGCCGGCAGCGCCCCACGCACGGCGTCGATGTCGGTCATGCGCAACAGCGGACGCCGCTGCGCTTCACGCGAATCGAAACCCCGGTTGCCACCGGGTCCGCCGGCCACGTTGTCGAAGCGCCGCACCGTGAACGTGTTGGTGCCGATCAGGCGCGACGCGAAGTCTTCTTCGACGTACTTGCCCATGCCCTCCACGATCGACACCACCGCGATGAGGAACATCACGCCGATGGTGACGCCGAGGAGCGTAAAGGCACTCTTGAGCTTCTGGACCCGCAACTGGGCGAGGGCCAGCCGAATGGCATCGAGGGTTCTCACCCCCGAACGATAACACCCTCGGGGTCGGCGGGTCGTCCCCCGACGCGGCTATTCGTACCGCAGCGCCTCTACCGGGTCGAGGCGGGCCGCCCGACTGGCCGGGAGCAGCCCGAACAGGATTCCGGTAATGCAGCTGGCGCCCAGCGCCGCCACCACGGCCAGCGGCGGGATGCTGGCCTCGACGGGCGTGAAATTGCGGATGAGCAGGGTGCCGAGCCATCCCACGAACAGCCCGATGGCGCCGCCGATACCGGTGAGCGTGGCCGCTTCCACCAGGAATTGCCACAGAATGGTGGCCTTCGTGGCACCCAGCGCCTTGCGCACGCCGATCTCCCGGGTGCGTTCGGTCACCGAGATCATCATGATGGCCACCACGCCCACCCCACCCACGATGAGCCCCACCCCCGACAGCACCAGCATGACCAGGAAGAACATCCCGACGATCTTGTCGTAGGTCTCGAACAGACGGTCCTGGGTGATGATCGCAAAACTCGACTCTTCGGAGGGCCGGGCGCCGCGCAATCCGCGCAGCATGGCCGTGACGTCGTCGATCGCCAGGTCCCGGGCGAGGGCCGGTGCCAGCTCCTCCCGCGGCTTCACCGCCAACGCCACGCCGCTTGCCCGGGCCCCGATCGAGCGGATGAGGGTGGTGATGGGCACCACCGCCTTGGGGCGGTCACCGCCGTTCAGGAAGCTGACGTTGTCCTTGAACACGCCGATCACCTCGAAGGGCACATCGTTCATGGCAATGGTCTTGCCAAGGGGGTCACTGTCGCCGAAGAGCCGCTCTGCCATGAGCGTACTGATGACCGCGACGCGCGCCCCGGTGCGGACCTCCGACGGGGTGAAGGCCCGCCCGGGATACACCTCCGGGGCGTTGATCAGCGTCCATTCCGCCGAGTATCCCTCCACGCTGGTCGACGACAGCTCGGTGCTGCGGTAGGCCACCTTGGCGCCCCATTCGAGCCGCTCGCCCACCGCGTCCACCGAGGGGAGCTGCCGCAGGGCATCCACTTCGTTGGGGCGCAGCGGCGGGTTGCGCAACCACTGGCAACTGGTCTCACTGCCGTCGCAGCTTTCGAAACTGATGGGGTAGCGCGTGACGAAGAACGTGGTGGGCCCCATGCTGGCAAAGTCTCTTGCCACCGCCTGGTTGATGCCGTGAACCGCCGCCGCGATGGCCACCACCACGAACACCCCCACGGCAATGCCGAGAATGGTGAGCCCGGCCCGCACCTTGTTGGCGCGCACCGCGTCGATGGCAATGCGGACCCCCTCGCTCATGGCCGACAACACCGCGGGGAATGCACTCATGGCTTACTCCTGCCGCAGGGCAGCGATGGGATCGAGCCGCGAGGCGCGGCTGGCGGGATACACACCGGAGACGATGCCCACGCCGGCGCCGAGCGCGATGCCCACGACGATGGACCACGGGGCCACGCTGGCGGGCAACGGCGAGACCGCCGCAATGAGCTGCGCGAGCCCGATGCCCAGCCCCACGCCGATCGCCGAGCCGATCGTGCCCAGCGTGGACGCCTCGATGAGAAACTGCAGCAGGATGTCCCGGCGCGTGGCGCCGAGCGCTTTCCGAATGCCGATCTCCCGGGTGCGTTCGGCCACGGCCACCAGCATGATGTTCATGATCACGATGGCGCCCACCACGAGGCCGATGGCCGGCAGCGCCACCCCGCCGAGCACGAGGTACCCCTTGATCTTGTTCCAGAACTCCAGGGCGGAGTCGGCGGTTTGCAGCGAGAAGTTGTCCTTCTGCGCCGGCCGCAGCTGGCGCTGCGCGCGCATGGCGGCGCGCACCAGCTCCATGTTCTCCGTCATGGCCGGTACCGTGGGCGACTGAATCACGACCGCATCCACGATGTTGGGGCGCGAGTTGAGCAGTCGCCGCGCCGGCGAGCGGAAGGAGGCCACGACGAAGTTGTCGAAGGACATGCCCATGGCCTTGCCCTGGGTCTCCGCCAGCCCCACGACGCGGTACGGCACGCCGCCCATCTTGAGCTCGCGGCCAATGGGATCGAGCCCGGGGAAGAGTCGGTCGGCCGCATCGGGGCCAATCACGACCGACTTCTCGCCGCGGTCGAGCTCCTGCGCCGAGAGCAGGCGTCCGCGCGTGACTCCCATCTTCTTGATGTCGAAGAAGTCCCCCTGCACGGCGATGCCGCGCACCTGACGCGGCCTGCCGCTCGTGCTGCTGGTCGCCATCACCATGTCTTCGCTGTACAGGTACCAGCGCGTGTCGGCAGGCAGCGTGGAGGTCGCTGGCGCCACGTCGGTGATGTCGAGGCGCGGGCGCTTGCGGTACTCCTCCCAGGTGGACTCGTCCACATCGCCGATGGTGATGTTCGGGCGGTGGCGCAGCTCGAACGTGTTCACGGCAATCAGCTTGCCGATCAGGTCCTCCTCCATGTAGCGCCCCATGCCTTCCACGATGGAGACCACGGAGATGAGGAACATTACCCCGATGCAGACGCCGAGCAGCGTGAACGCGCTCTTCAGCTTCTGGGCGCGGATGGTACGGAGCGCCAATCCAATGGCATCGAAAAACGGCACGGGGCCTCGCGGTAAGCGGTGACCCCGTGCCGTACGTGCCGTTGCGGCGCCGGTTTCAGTGCGCCGCGTGTGTCAGGCCGACGCGTTCGATGAACTGCTCGCGTGTCTCGTCGCTGGCGATGACGCCGTCACGCAGCACTACCACGCGGCGGGCATGCGCGGCAATGTCCGGCTCGTGGGTGACCATCACCACCGTCTGCCCCTGCTGCGCGAGCTCCTCGAAGACCTTCATGATCTCCTCGGACGTGGTGGAGTCGAGGTTGCCGGTGGGTTCGTCGGCCAGCAGGATGGACGGCCGGTTCACCAGCGCGCGCGCGATGGCCACGCGCTGGCGCTGGCCGCCGGAGAGCTCGTTGGGGCGGTGATGCATGCGTTCGCCGAGCTGCACCCGCTGGAGCGCCTCACTGGCCCGCTTCTTCCGCTCGTCGGCGGAGACGCCGGCGTACACGAGCGGCAGCTCCACGTTCTGCAGCGCCGACGCGCGCGGCAGCAGGTTGAAGGTCTGGAAGACGAAGCCGATTTCCCTGTTGCGCACCCGCGCCAGCTGGTCGTCACTCATCTCGCTCACCAGCTGGCCGCTCAGCCAGTACTCGCCCTCATTGGGCGTGTCGAGGCAGCCGATGAGGTTCATGAGCGTGGACTTGCCCGAGCCCGATGGCCCCATGATGGCCACGTACTCGTTGCGCCGGATGGCCAGATCGACCCCGCGCAGGGCGCGCACGATTTCCCCGCCCATGTCGTACTCGCGCTTGAGCTGGCGCGTGACGATGACCCAGTCCTTCGTGGGCGTGGCGCCGTTGGTGGCGGTGACGGCGAGCCGTTCCCCGGTGGTGCTGAGGCCGATATCGCCCAGCGCGCTCACGACTTCTTCTCCGCCGCCACCTTCTTCTCGGTCACCGCCTCCTTCACCAGCGCGCCATCCTTGAGCTCGCGAATGGCCTGGTAGGTCCCGGCCACGATGCGCTCACCCGGCTTGAGGCCGGCGAGCACCTCGAAGTGGCGCTCCCCCGCAATGCCCACCTTCACCGGGCGGAAGGTGACCGTGTTGTCGGTGCCCACGATGAACACGCCCTCCACGTCGCGCTTGCCCACTTCCTTGGTGGGCTGACGCCCCACGGTCACGGCGGAGTCGCCGTTGGGCAGGTCCTCGTTCTCCCGCACCGTGAGCGCGATGATGGGAATGCTCAGCGCCTTGGTGCGCTTGGCGGTGACGATCTTGGCGGTGGCCGAGAAGTCGGGGCGCGTGTCGGTGGGGGGATTCACCAGCTGCACGCGCACTTCGTAATCGATGGCCTGGTCGCCGCTGGCACCCGCGGTGGCCGACTTGGTCACGGAGCTGTTGGAGATTTCCACCACCTTGCCCACGAACGCCGTGTCGGGGAAGGCATCGATCTGGATGAGTGCCGAGTCGCCCACGCTGATGCGCGCCACGTCGGTCTCGTCCACCTTCACCTTGGTCTCCAGCACGCTCATGTCGCTGATGGTGAGCAGCGTGGCCGCGTCCTTGTTGAGCGTCCCCATGATGGCCGTTTCGCCCTCTTCCACGTTGAGCCGCGTGATCTTGCCGCTCATGGGGGCCGTGATGGTGGTGCGGCTCAGCGCCTGCCGGGCATCACGCACCGAGGCCACCGCCTGCTCGACGGAATAGTTGGCCGCCTCGGCCAGCGCCTTGTTCACGTCCATCTGCGTGCGCAGCTGCTCGAGCTGCTCTTCGCTGATGAGGTTGGGGGTCTGCTTCTGGATGGCGGCCGAGCGCTCGTAGTTGCGCTGCGCCTGAATGAGGTTGGCTCTGGCCTGCGCCGCCTGCGCGCGGGCGGAGGCCAACGTGGCCTCGGCGCGCTGCATGGCGGCGGTGGCCTGCTCGGGGTCGATCTGCAGCAGCAGCTGCCCCTTGGTGACCATCTGGCCTTCCTGCACCACGAGTCGCACGATCTTGCCGGTCACGTCGGCGGACACGTCCACCTTGGTGCGCGGCTGAATCTGGCCGCTGGCCGTGACCGACGCCACGAGGTCGCGTGCTTCCACGGCTTCCACGCGCACTTCGGTGGCCTTGGTCTTGTTCTTGTTGGCGGCCACGACCGCGAGCCCGACCACACTCGCGAGGACCACACCACCGATGGCGTATTTGGCTGTCTTGTTCATGATTGGACTCAGTTAGCGAAGCGGGCGACCGACGGCATTCTCGAGCGCGGCAAACGCCCGTTGCACGTCGTATACGGCGGTGATGCGGTCCGTCTCTGCACGCTCGAAGTCGCCGCGCGCCTGCACCAGTTCGACGAGGTTGATGGCGCCCACCCGGTAGCGCTCCTGCGCCAGTGAGAGGGCGGTGCGCGCCGTGCGCACGTTCTGTTCCTGCAGGGCGACGGTCTGCTGGGCCGTGTTGAGCTGCAGATACGCCGCCGTCACGTCGGCGGTGACCCGCAGCTCCTGGCCGCGGGTGTTGTTTTCGGCATTGCGACGCTGCACCTGCGCCTGTTCGATCTGCTGCTCGCGCCGGAACCCGTTGAACAGGGGAAGCGAGAGGCTCGCCGACACGCTGTACGGGTTGCGGGTGAAGTCGAACGGATACTGCCCCTGCGCGTCGCGAATGGACTGCTCCTGGGCCGGGGTGAAGGCAATGTTTTCACACGCGGCGAGGTTGTTGGCCAACTGCAGGCGCGCGCGGACCTCCTCCGAGCGGATGCATCCGGCACGCTGCGATGCCGCGCTGTTCCGCGCGGTGGTGATCAGCGTGTTGGTGTTCAGAAAGCGGTTGGTGAATGCCGAGACGCCGGCCTGGAGCCCGAGCGACGGATAGTAGCCGCTCTTGGCCGACGTCAGCTGCCGCCGAGCCGACTCCTCACGCATCTTGAGGGCGCCGAGCGTCGGATTGGCGCGCTTGGCCATGTCGAGGACCGAGGGCAGTTCGAGCGACGGGGTGGCCGGCAGGTTGGGGTCGAGGGTGGTGCCCGGCACGGGATCGATGCCGATCTGCTGGAAGAGCCGTACCACTTCGACCTGGGCCGTGTTGCGCGCCCGGAGCTGCGCCACGCGCTGCTGGCCATCGGCCACCTCCGCCCGCTGCACGTCGAGCTGCGTTCCCGAGCCCACCTGCAGCCGCGCGCGCGCCAGCTGCAGCTGCGCGGTGGTCGTGACCAGCAACGTGTCCTGCAGGACGGCGTTCGCCTGTGCCTGCAGGGCCGTGAGGTACTGATTGATGACGTTGTTGCGCACCGCCACTTCGGCCGCCGCAATGTCCGATTCGGTTGCTTCCTGCTCCGCCTTGACGGCGCGGCGATCGTTGAGCGCGCCCAGGGACAGGTTCAGGTTGGCCGACGCGCTGGCGTCGGTGGAGAGCTGGTCGTTGGTGGAGCCGAATCCCTGGCCCTGGAAGAACGTCTGGCGTCCTTCGCGATAGCCGCCACCGAAGCTGGTATTCACGCTGGGGAGGAACGCGCCGTTGGCCGCCCGCACGTTCGCGGCGGCATTGCGCCGCGCGTTCACCGAGTTGGCCAACGTCGGGTTGCTGCGACGCGCCAGCGTGAGCGCATCGGCAAGCGTCAGGACGTTCCCCTGAGCGGTGGCCGGGGCCTGGGCGTGGGCCACCGCCGGAGTCATGACCCCGGCCAAGCAACCGATCGCCAGCGCGAGCACGTGAAATCTCACGGGAAGTCTCATGATGTTGGTGCAAGATGAAGAAAGGAGGACAGGGGGGCGTACGGCGGTCCCCAACCGATGGTTTCAGCCTCTGCCAATGCGAACGCACAGAGGGGCACTGAACGTTGCCGCGGCATTATCGCGGCACGTCGTCGCGCAGTGCATCCACTCCGCGTGCCGGGATGCTCACGCGCAGCAGGGCGCCATCGGCCTCGGCCCACAGCAGCCGCACTTCCCCGGCGGCGGTCACGATCCGGTAGCGGCGGGCATCGCGTCGCGCACCGGCAATGATGACCACATCGTGCGCCGCCTCCAGCACGATTCGCACCGCACCCTGGCTGTTGGCAACCGGGGTGAGGGAGGGGAGGGTGAGGCCTTCACCCTCGGCCAGCATGCGCCCCCGCACGAGCAGGGCATACTGCACGATGCCGTCCTCCTCCACGACCACGGCGCCGGGGCGCAGCAGATACTCACGCGCCGCCTCCCCGGTCACGCTGCGCGCCAGCGTGGCAAACCGGCCTCGGACGCGCTGGCCACCCAGGCGCAGGATCTGCTCGGTCCCACGTCGCGCCTCGATGGAATAGCGCACGGGGGTTCCGGCGGAGTCCGCTTCGAGGCGCACCGCGGTCCGCGTGTCCCCCACCGCCGATTCCGAGCGCAGTTCAATGGTGCCGCCGTCGTTGGTCACCACCCGCTGCACGGAGAACTGTTCGCGACCCGTGCGCTGTCCGCCCACGCTGATGGTGAAGCTGCCCACGTCCAGCCGGGTCGATTGCGGTTGTCCGGCGTGGCCCGCCCCCGCCGGAGCGGCGGGGATGGCGCACAGCAGCCCCAGCAAGGCTGGGACGAGACGCAGGGCGGGGAGGGGCATGCGTGAAGTATAACCGAACCCGGTCCCCCCTTCGCCTCGGGGAACCCGTTGGGGTATTGTGGGCCATGGCCGACTCCGCTCCTGCCGAACACCAACTCGTCCCCACCGGTCGCTGGCCGGCGGGATGGGTAGCGAGCTGTGCCGTGGCATTCGTCGCGCTGGCCTATTGGCAGCAGGCGCCGGCATGGGGGTCGCTGCTGACGGCCGTGGGCGGCACCGTGGCCGCTGCCTGGTTCCTGCCGCAGGTCACGCGCCCCCGCGCGGCGGCGGGGCTGGCGGTGGCTGTGCTGGCCGTCGGCTGTCTGCTGGGCGCGTCGGACACGGCGACCTTCGTGTCCATGCGCAACGACTGGCCGGCGTGGTCGGCGGCCGAACGGGAGTCGCGGGCGCGGCGTGTTGCCGAAAGCGTGACGGAGGTGGCGGCGGTGCTGCGTGAGGCGGCGGAGCGGGCCACGGCCGACAGTGGGCTGGTGGCGCGCGCGCTGGCGGGGCAGACGGTGGACATCGAGGCGCCGCTGCCCCGGAACGTGGAGTCGGCGCTGCTGGTGTACCGGCGCGGCATGCTCGTGGCGAGCGCCGGCCAGATGCACACGCCCGTGAATCCCGGAGCGCCGGCGGGGGTGATGATTGTGCCCGGGGCCTTCCACACCTCGCTGGTCGCGCGGTCGCGCACCACCGACGACGCCATCGAGGTGGTGGCGACGGCGCTCGTCACATCGGCGCCGCCCGCCGATCGTTTCACGCGGACGCTGCTGCAGACGTTGCCGGGCAACGTCGACGTCGCCCACACGTATATCGAATCGCCGGACAGCCGCGGCATAGTGGCGGGGGAAACCGCAGTCGCCGCACGTGATGGCGAACGCGAGGTGGCGCGGGTGCGCGCCACCACGTACACCGAAGGCGAGACACGACTCGCGCTCGAACAGCGCGCCCGCTTCCGCAGCAGCGTGGCGCTGGCCCTGGCCCTGGTGGCCTTCCTGGTGGTGGCGTGGTACCGGCCGGCGCGCACGGCGGAGCGATTCGGGGCCACTGCCGCCGTGCTGCTCACGGTGGCCGTCGCGCCGCTGTCGGGGCTGTCGAATCTTTCCAGCCTCTTCGATCCGCGCAGCTACTTCGCGCCCATGGGGGGACCATTCACCTCCACCGTGGTGGCGTTGCTCATCACGGCAGCGCTCACACTCGCCATGTTGCTGTTCGTGTTGCGCGGCACGTTGCAGCGTCTGTCGCGCAGCGTCGCCGTGGCGCTCGTGCTGGCGACGGCCGTGGCGGGCCCGTTCCTGCTGCGCGATCTGGCACGCGGGATCACGCTCCCCCCCTCGGGCGCGGGCTACACGCTCTGGTTGGCGTGGCAGTCGTCGCTGGCCCTGGTGGGGGTCTCGGTGCTGCTCATCGCCGCCGCCGGGGGCCAGGCGGCGTGGGGGCGGCGGCGTGCCCTCTCACCGGCGGTCGCCGTATCGGTGGCACTGGCCGGGGGCGTACTGGCACCGCTGCTCTGGCGCGGGCAAGGGGCGTGGCCCGCGTGGTTCCCCGTGTTCTGGGTCGTGGCGATCGCCTGTCTCGCCCTGACCCGGCGCGGTCTCGCGCAGATTGCCGCAGCGGCCGTGGTCGCCGGCACCGGCGCCGCCACGCTGACCTGGGGCGCCACGATCAAGGCGCGCACCGCCCTCGCCCAGCACGACCTGCAGCTGATCGGCGAAAGCGACCTCGATGGGCAGCGACTGCTCGAGCGCTTCGCGATTGGCCTGCGCGACGACGGGCGCCCGGTCGTGAGCAGCGAGGAACTGCTGCGCCGCTATGCGGCCAGCGAACTGGCGCGCGCCGGCTACTCGGCGCGATTGGCGCGGTGGAGCCCCGCATCCATCGATGAGCCCGAGTCGGTGCTCGAACTCACGCCGGTGCTCGATACCATCGATGCCCAGTCGTATGTGGCCATGATTGCGCGCGAGAGCGGCACCGTGGAGTTCCGCGAGGCACGCGACGGATTGCGCCGCCTCCTGCTGGCGGCCGTGCCCGCGAGCGATGGCACCGTCACGACCATCGTGCTGCCACCGCGCACCAGCCTGCTCCCCTCCGACCCGTTCTCGTCGTTCATCGGCATCACCGGTGAACGGTGGCGCGAGGCGCCCTACCGCCTCACCCTGAGTGCGTCCGCCGAAGGCGACACCCCATCGCCCGCGCTCACCTGGCATCGGCGGGGCAATGCACTGCACGGCGATGGCGTGGCGGGCGAAGGGCGCGACGTGAATCGCGTGCACGCGGAAGTCGACCTGGGTGGGCTCGATGTGCTCCTGCCGCGCGGCGCGCTGCTGGTGATCTTCGACGTGTTCGTCGTGCTGCTCATCTGGGCCATGACGGTGCTGGCCGATGGCGCGCTGGGGCGCATGGTGGCCGTGCGCCGGGCGCGCTGGTCGCGCTCCTATCGCGTGCAGCTGTCGGTGGCCATGCTGGCCTTCTTCATCGCGCCGGCCGCCATCTTCGCCCTCTGGGCCTGGTACCGGCTGCAAGGCGACGACCGGGCGACGCGCGACCTGCTGGTGCGGGAAACCCTCCGTGTGGCGGCCGCCGAACAGGAGCAGCGCGCGCTCGGCTCCGCGCCATCGAGTACCGGGGCCCCGCTCTTCCTGTACCGCGACGGCGTGCTGCGACAGGCCAGCAACCCGCTGCTCGATGCGCTGGCCCCGCTGGGGCGCCTGCTCCCCGTCTCACTGAGCGACGAGGAGATCGGCAATGACGACACCTTCCTGTCTCGACGTCTGGCGACGGGCATGACCCGCCCGCTGGTGGGCTTTCGTCTGTTGTCACGACCGGGCGCCGTCAACCTGCCGGGGGCTGCGGTGAGCGTGCTGGCCACACCGGCGCGCGGCAACGAATTCGCGCTCGACGACCGCCGGGAGGACCTCGGCATTCTCGTGCTCTTCGCCACCGTGCTGGGGGCTCTCGCGGCGGTCTGGTCGAGCGGTATCGCCGCCCGCACGCTGGCGCGTCCGGTGGGGGCGCTGCGGGAGGCGGCTCTCGGTCTGGCGGCGGGACGCGCGGCGCCCGCGCTGGGCACCGCGCCGGCGACCGAGTTCGCCCCGGTGTACCGGGCGTTTTCCCGCATGGCCGAGGATCTGCACACGAGTCGCTCCGCGCTCGAGGCGGCGCAACGCCGTACCGACGCCGTGCTGCAGAACGTGGCCAGCGGCGTGATCGCCATGCTGCGCAGCGGTGACATCATTCTCGCCAATCCGCGTGCCGGCGCGCTGCTGGGGGAAGGGGTCCGGCGCGCGGGCGGCACCCTGGCGGCCTTGCCGCCGGAACTTGCCCCGCTGGCCGAACAGTGCCGCCGCTTCCTGCAGGCCGAGGTCGATGAAGAAGCCTTCGAACTCATCGTGAATGCCCGGCAGCTGCAGGCGCGTCTCACGCGGCTGCCCACGGGCGCGGTGCTCACGCTGGACGACATTACCGACCTGGCGTCGGCGCAGCGGGTGCTGGCGTGGGGCGAGATGGCGCGGCAGGTGGCCCACGAGATCAAGAATCCCCTCACGCCCATTCGCCTCGGGGTGCAGCACCTGCGCCGCGCCTATCGGGATGGGCGCAGCGACTTCGGCGACATTCTCGATCGCAATGTGGGGCGCGTCCTGGAGGAAATTGATCATCTCGACGAGATCGCGCGTGCCTTCAGCCGCTACGGGACTGCGCCGTCGGAGCGCGCGCCCGGTGTGCCGGTAGACGTGGGGGCCGTGGTGCTCGATGTGGTGGCGCTCGAAAAGCTCGGCGACCATGCCGAGCCGGGGCAACGCGTGGAATGGCGTGTGGTCATGCCGGAGCCGGAGGGTACGCTCGTGGCGCTGGCGCAGCGCGACGAGTTGCGTGAGGTGCTCATCAACGTGCTGGAGAACGCGCGCCTGGCGGGAGCCCGCTGCGTCACCGTGCACGCCCGGCTGACGGAAGCCCAGCTGCATCTCGACGTGGTCGATGACGGGTCCGGCATCGCGCCCGCGGTGCTGCCGCATGTCTTCGAACCGCACTTTTCGACCCGTACCAGCGGCAGTGGTCTCGGTCTCGCCATCAGCCGCCGGCTCATCGAGGGGTGGGGCGGTACGATCAGCGTGACCAGCAGCGCCGGACAGGGGACCACGGTCCATATCAGTTTGCTGCGTACCGTCGGTGCACCGCGGGAAGCATCGGCAGCGGCGGCACGTTAAACTTCGGCATGGATGCGTCCCCACTTCCCTCCGACCAGACCCTGACGGCGTCGCCGCCGGCGCATCTGGAGGAGTGGCAGTTGCCGCCCGGTTGGTCGTGGGGCGACGAAGCCATCCAGCGGGAGCACCGCCATTATCAGGAAGTGGTCGACGCGCTCGGTCGCTCCCTCTCCCTCGTCAGCATCCCCGATCCGGCGCATGCCGACTGGCTGCGTCATGAGGCGCGGGCCCTCGCGCATCGCAATCACCCGTCGATCCCCACGACGTACCACTACTGGGCGTCGTATCAGGAAAGCCGACGTGGCCCGGGCTATCTGCGTCGCTGGATCAGCGGCGAAACCGTGTACTCGCGCGTCTCGCGACTGGGTCCCGAGTCCATTCAGGTCGGCTTTCAGGTGCTCCGCGAAGCGGGGAGCACGCTGGCGTATCTGCACGACACCAGTGCCGCGCATGGCGCCGTGTCGGCCAGCACGGTGTGGCTGACGCCGGGTGGCCGACTCTGGTTGCTGGGATGGGAGTGGGTGCTGCCGCGCGAGCAGCGTCCGGCCGGTCTCATGCCCGACCCGGCGTTCACGCCGTGGGCGCCCGAATGGGGCGCCGGCCGCTGGAAGCCCACGGCCGCCTCCGACCAGTGGCAGTTGGCGGCCATGCTGTTCGTCATGCTCACCGGCGAGACGCCCCCCGAACATGACGTGCCGCCGCTGGCCCTGTTGCGCAGCGACTGTCCCGGGGCCCTGGCCTCGGTGCTGGAGCGCGCGCTGTCGGCAAATCCGGCCGATCGCTATCCCAGCATCGCCACCATGCTGCGCGAGCTCGATCGGAACGTATCCGTGCGCCCGGTGCTCATTGCCCCGGAAGGCGACGAGCTGCCCAAGGCGCTCGACACCGCCGAGGGACGACTGCGCTGGGCCACGGCCGACGACTACGAGATTCTTGCGCCCCTGGGTACCGGCCAGTTCGGCAGCGTATGGCGGGCGCGCGATCTGTCACTGTCTCGCGAAGTGGCCATCAAGGTGTTGCATCCGCACATCGCCCGCGACGACGTGGCCGTGGCGCGCTTCCGCCGCGAAGCGCGGTTGGCGGCCCAGCTCGCGCATGCGGCCATCGTGCCCATCTACGACACCGACGGGCGCGGCGGCGTGGTGTGGTACACCATGGAACTCGCCGAAGGCGGCTCCGTAGCCAACCTCGTGGCACGCAGCGGGGCGCGACCTTTCGAGGAAATTGCGCCGCAGGTGGACGAGGTGCTGGAGGCCATGGATGCGGCCCACTCGAGCGGCATCATCCATCGCGACCTCAAGCCCGAGAACATTCTCATCGACCGGTATCGCCGCTGGCGTATTGGCGACTTCGGTATTGCGTACGCGCTGGGCGACGAAAAGGCGGGCACGTCGGGTACCCCGTCGTTCGCCGCACCCGAGCAGCTGCTGGGTGAGTCGCAGGGGCCGGCCACCGATCTCTACGCGCTGGCGAGCATCGTGTACTACGTGCTCACGGGGCGTCCGCCCTTCGGCGACGGATCGGCCGAATTCATTCTCGCGCAGCAGCTGTCCGACACGCTGCCGGAACGGCTGCAGCAGGACGAATTCCCCGAAGCACTCGCGTCGTGGATTGCGCGCGGGCTCGCGCAACGCGTGGAAGACCGCTTTGCCGACGCGCAGGAGATGCGCGCGGCGTGGCGTCAGGTGGTGCGCACCATACGCCGGGCAGAAGATCAGCGGCCGTGGTGGCGCCGGCTCATCGAGGGGCTGCAGGAAGACGAGCCGGCCACTCCCGCTACGCCGGACTGGTAACGCCGCGCTCCATCGGCATGGCCGGTGGGAGCGCGCCCACCGCGAGCGTTGCCGAGGTGGGGGCACTGGCGGCCACGGCCACCGGCGACGGCAGGCTGCGCGCCGCGGCCATGGCCACGGCGGCGACCTCGGCCGGAATGGGGACCGTGGGGATGGTGCGCGGCGTGCGACGCGGCGCCCGCGCGGGCTTGGTCGTGCCAGCCACCGCGGCGTGCGCCCGGCGACGTTTGCGGGCGTACAGCAGTTGGTCGGCGCGCGCCAGCAGCTCGCCGATGTTCGCCGGGTCGGTCGAGCGCACGCGCGTGTAGCCGATGGTCAGTCCGATGCTGGCGGGAAGCAGGCGGCGCGCGTTGAGCGAGGCCAGCTGGTCCTCGATGCGCTGCTGCATGGCACGCGCCCCATGCCCGTCGGCATCGAGCGCGAGCACGGTGAATTCATCGCCACCCAGGCGCGCCACCACATCGCAGTCACGCACGGTTCGGCGCAGCAGGCGCGCCACTTCCACCAGGGCGCGGTCGCCCACCGCGTGACCGCACGTGTCGTTGAGCTCCTTGAATGCGTTCATGTCCACGTACAACACCACCGCGTCCTTGGCATGACGGCGCGCCAGCCGCAGCTGCTGCTCCGCCAGCGCCATGAAACCGCGGCGATTGAGCAGACCGGTGAGGTCGTCGGTGAGCGACGCCTTGCGCAGCCGCAGCTCCTCCCGCTTCTGCCGCGAAATATCCTGCAGGGTGACGGCGAGGCCATCAGTGGTGGGGGTGGCCTGATGCCGCACCCAGCTCGCGTTCACGTGGCGCTTGTGCGCCCGCGACTCTTCGGTCACCGCCGTCCGGTAGGTCACGGCGTCGAGATACTGCGGGAACAGGGCGCGTCCCAGATCCTCCAGGTCCCGGCGCAACCGCAAGCCCGCGACCTGCGTGGGGTGCCGATAGAGCATCGCCGCGCCGCGTGTGTTGGCTTCGGTGATCTCGAAGTCGCGAATCTCCCCGCCGCTGTCGCGCACCGTGCGCAGCAGGAACATGCCATCCATGCTGGCCTGCATGGCGTCGTGCAGCCGGCGCATGCGCGGCTCGAGCGCCGTCTCGTGCTGCATGCGCCGCAGCAACTCGCGATGCAGCAGGCGCCACCCCGTCACGGCGACGAGCAGCGACAGCGCCGACAGGTACGGCGCGGCGGCGACGAACGTGGGCAGGGGGAACACCCCGGCCGACACCAGGAAGGGGAGCGCTGACAGCAGGACGAGCGTACCCCAGAAGGCGGTGTGCAGAGCGATGCGGTCAATCATGGAAGAGTCCACAGGGGCCGGCAGGGGGCGCCGCCATCGTTGGCCTATCCCCCGCACCTCACCAGCCTCAGCTGGAGCGGCACCCCCGTCGCTTGCATGGTTCGTGCCAAAGCCTGAAGGGCGCGGATCCGCAGCGATTTCGCACCCGGTGGGTGCCGTGGAAACTGCTGTTTGATAATGACTTGCGGAAATTCCCGACGACTGGCGCGGGCGCGAAATCGCGGGCAAGCACGGTGATGCGGGCGTTTCGGCTGGGGGGAGTGCGGGTGAGTTCTGCCGAGTGATCCCCCGGTCATGCTCGGACAAGTCTTCCGCTTCCGCTCGTCGCCGGGGGGCGGTGGTCAGTCTTCACCCAGCAGGAGCCGCTGTTCGAGGGCGGTATAGCGGGCATCACCGTTGGCATCGGGAGCCAGCAGCGACACGAGAATGCCCGTGAGGAAGGACAGCGGAATGGTGACCAGCGCCGGGTTCTTGAGCGGGAAGATGGCGCTGCTCTTGTGAAGCAGGTCCACCTGGACGGCGGGCGACAGCGCAATGAGCGCCAGAGTGGCGGTGGTGCCCACCACCATGCTGGCGGCGGCGCCGGCCGTGCTCGTGCGACGCCAGAACACACTCAGCACGAGCGCCGGGAAGTTGGCGCTGGCGGCAATCGCGAAGGCCAGCCCCACCATGAAGGCCACGTTCTGCCCCTTGAAGGCCACGCCAAGGGCAATGGCCACGAGGGCCAACCCGATCGTGGCCAGGCGCGCCACCTTGAGCTCCTCGCCCGGCTTGGGGTGTCCCTTGCGCACCACGCTCGACCAGAGGTCATGGGAGATGGCGGCGGCACCGGAGAGCGCGAGTCCGGCCACCACGGCCAGGATGGTTGCAAAGGCCACCGCGGCGATGAACCCCAGGAAGGGGCGCCCGCCGAGCAGTTCGGCGAGCATGGGAGCCGCCATGTTGCCGCCGGCGTCGATGCTCTTGATTGCGGTGGGCCCCACCAGCACCATGGCGCCGAACCCCAGGATGAACGTCATGAGGTAGAAGAGCCCGATGAGCCCCGTGGCGATGAACACCGACTTGCGAGCCGCCACGGCGTCGGGCACGGTGTAGAAGCGCATGAGAATGTGTGGCAGCCCGGCGGTGCCGAACATGAGGGCCAGCCCCAGCGAAATGGCGTCGAGCGGGTTGGAGACCAGCTTGCCGGGGGCCAGCACGCCGGCGCCTTGCTGCGCCGCGGCCGCCGCGAAGAGCGCCCGCGGGTCGAAGCCGAATCGCGACAGCACCAGCAGGGCGAGCAGCGCGGCGCCGCCCAGCAGCAGCACGGCCTTCACGATCTGCACCCACGTGGTGGCGAGCATGCCGCCAAAGAGCACGTACGCCATCATGGCTGCGCCCACGATCATGACCGCCGACTCGTACGGGATGCCGAAGAGCAGGCGAATGAGGCTGCCCGCCCCCACCATCTGCGCAATGAGATAGAACGCGATGGTGGCCAGCGTGCCGTAGGCGGCGCTGATGCGCACCGGCACCGGATCGAGCCGTGCGGCCACCACGTCGGCGAAGGTGTAGCGTCCCAGGTTGCGCAGCGGTTCAGCGATGAGGAACAGCACCACCGGCCACCCCACGAGCCAGCCCGTGGAATAGATGAGGCCATCGAAGCCGCTGGTGGACACGAGTCCGGCGATCCCCAGGAACGAGGCGGCGCTCATGTAATCGCCGGCCAGGGCGAAGCCGTTCTGCCCCGCCGTGACGGCGCGGCCGGCGGCATAGAAGTGCTCGGCCGTTTGCGTGCGGCGTGCCGCCCACCAGGTGATGGCCAGGGTGACGCAGATGAAGACGGCGAAGAAGCCGATCGCCACCGGGTCGGGGGTGCCGAACGTGGTGGTGGGGGCGGCAGCGGCGGGCGCGGCGGCTTGCATCACGATGTGGGCTCCGTGGCCGCCGACCCGGCGCTGCCGTGGTTGCTCTTGAGCGCTGCCAGCGCCGGATCATAGACGCGATTGGCCCATGATACATAGGTCCAGGTGAGCACCCACGCCGACACGATGACACAGGCGCCGAGCACGATGCCCACCGACAACCCGTCGCTTACGAGTGCCCCGAGCCGGGCGGGCTGGAAGGCCACGAGGGCAATGAACCCGAAATACACGAGGACCATGCCCAGCGTCAGGAGCGCCGCAATACGCCAGCGCTGGGCCGCCACGGCCCGGGTGGCCAACAGCGCCGCCTGGCGCGGTGACGACGAAGCAACGGGCGGAGGAGCGGGGGCGGGTGTCATGGCGCGCGAAGCTACCGCGCGGTGCGCTTATCCGAAAGCGGACGGGTATCTAGGATTCATGGGAGCCGGCGCGTATCCGGCCGCCATTTCCTCCGCACCGAGTCCCTCGTGAGCCTTCGCAAGTTCATCGCCATCGTGGCGCTGATCAACGCCCTTGTGGCCACCTATCTGCATCTCTGGAAGATCGGGCTTGCCGGGTCGCTGGCCTGCGGGGGTACCGGCGGCTGCGAGTACATCCAGGGGAGTCGCTACGGCTGGTTCCTGGGCGTTGACGTCGCGCTCATTGGCGCCGTGGGGTACACGCTCATCTTCCTGGTGGCCACCGTGGGCTCGCTCACCCAGTTCGAAGACGCGGTGTGGCCGGCACGCGCACTGCAGCTGCTGGTGTTTCCCGCGTTCCTGTTCACCGTGCGGCTCAAGTACGCCGAATTCATCATTCTCAAGGGCTTCTGCCCGTGGTGCGCCGTCTCCGCCGTGTCCATCACCCTGCTCACGGGCCTCATGTTCGTGGAGTGGAGGCGCGTTACGGCTCGTCGGTCTCCCGCACCATGACGGCAAACAGGCGGGCCAGCTCCGGGCGAATGGGATAGCCGGGAATCGTGTGCACCACGCGGCCGTGGCGGTCGAACGCGATGAAGGTGGGGGTGCCGGGATAGCGGAACAGCTGCTCCGCCTCCTCTCGCGAGGCGGCCGGGCCCACGAGCCGCGCCCCGCGCAGCCCTTCCTTCTCCAGCATCGGGGCCCCGTCCGCCGCGCCTTCCAGCGTGAACAGCGTCAGCCCCGGCACGGGCTGTCCCTCGGCCATCTGACCGAAGTCGGCCAGCGCTTTCTTGCACCAGGGGCAGGTGCGTGAACTCACCATGACCACGGTGGGTTGCCCCTTGGGCACCAGCGCCACGCGCTGGCCGCTGATGTCGCGCACGATGGCCGTGGCGAGCTTGTCCTGCGCCGTGCGGGCGTGGAGCCGCTTGCCCACGAGCGCGGCACAGGCGCAGGCCACGACGAGCAGCACGACGGTGCTGAGACTGACGGTTCCGGAGCGGTGACGCATCGCGGGCGGGTGATCCGGGTGTACACTTCCTGACGATGACGGAATATACCCAGCGCCCGGAGGCCGTGCTCCGGTCACTCGACGTCGAGACCCACTTGCGCGACCCGGCGCTCAAGCAGGCGTTCGTGACGCCCATGTTCGACATCATCGCACCGCGCTACGACCAGTTCACGCGCTGGTTCTCGTTCGGCATGGATGGCGGGTGGAAGCGGGAAGCACTGGACGCGGCGCGCGAGTCGGCCCGCCGCCTGCGGCCGGTGCGGGAGGCGCTCGACCTGGCCACCGGCACGGGCGATCTCGCCGTGGCGCTCGCGCGGCTCTGGCCCGGCGTGCACGTGGATGCGCTCGATGCGTCTCCCCGCATGATCGACGAGGCGCAACGACGCCTCGCGCAGCGCGACCCCGATGTGCTGGCGGTCGTGACCCCCATGGTGGGGGACATGATGGCGCTGCCGCAGGCCGATGCCTCCGTGGACGTGGTCACCGCGAGCTACGCCGTGCGCAATGTGCCCGATGCCCGCGGGGCGGTGCGCGAAATGGCCCGCGTGCTGCGCCCCGGTGGCGTGCTCGTGACGCTCGATTTCTACCGCCCCGACTTCGCGCCGTGGCGCGCGCTCTTTCTGGGGTACCTGCAGGTGGCGGGGGACATGGTGGGCTACCTCTGGCACCGTGACCCGGTGGTGTACGGCTACATCGCGCGCAGCATTGCGCATTTCATGAGCGACCGCGCGTTCTGTGCGCTGCTGCAGGACGAGGGCTTCGACGTGGTGAGCGTGCGGCGGTACCTGTTTGGGGGGGTGGCGCGGCACGTCGCGCGGCGGAGGTAGGCAGGGACGGGGGGAAGGGAGCGACGGTGGTGGAGACTGCGCGTGAACTGCAGGGGGCAGACGGCAGGAACTACAGACGGCAGTCTGGGAGGAAAATGGAAAGCGGCGGTCGGCGCGAAGCGCCGCCGCCGATTTCCTACCGCAAAGGAAATCGGGCGCGACCGCGTCGCGGCGCGCCCGTTCTTCCACATTCCTGCGCACTGCGCACTGTAGTTCCTGCCGTCTGCCCTCTGCAGTTCACGCGCAGCACCCCCCGCCGTCCCTCCGCCGTTACCGATGACTCTCCGCCCACGCCACGATCCACTCGCCCTCCATCCGCCAGCCCGCCTCGACCCGCACGTCGGCCACCGAGGCCTCCGGTAGCAGCAGCGTGACCTGCGGCAACCCATCGCCGGCCAGCGCGAGTTCGACTTCGGTGAAGCGCACGTAGCGCTCGACAAAGGGGTCAATGGCCTTGTACACGGCTTCCTTGAGCGCGAAGTGCACCAGCACGTGCTCGCGTCCCGCCAAGGTGTCGTCGCCCCACTGCTGTACGTATTCGTATTCGCGCCCGGTGAGGATCTTGCGCGCGATGGACGGACGCCGCAGGTCATCGGCCTGCGGGCGCCGCTCGAGGTCGAGCCCGATGTGCTGCAGGGTGCCAACGCGCGGGGCCACCGCCGCCATGGCGAGTGTGCGCTTGTGCGAGACCGATCCCGTGACCACTGGCGGCAGGGCGGGGGCCCCGCGATGCGTGCGCAGAATGGGCGCCTCGAGCGACGCGCCGGCCGCGGGCGCCACGGTGCCCAGCGCATCGCGCAGCGCCTGCCGACCGGCCACGAAGGTGGCGCGCCGCGGGGCGGGAAGGCCGCGCGCGAACGACGCTTCCAGCGGATGCAGCGAGCCCGAGCCCACGGCGCGGTCCAGCAGGTCGTCCCACTCCTCATCCGGCACGTCGGGCACGACGGCGCGGGTCACTACGGTGTTCTCACGGAGCATAAGGAAAGTTACGATCCCCGGGTGCAATTGTGTGAGTCGCCCGTCAGCTTTGACGGGTGACCGCGCCTCCGCCTCCCTCAGCGCCGCCTGCATCACCGGCCACCGCACCAGCCGCGGCGCCGCGCCTCACGCGCGCCTGGTACGCGGTGGCCGTGCTCACGCTGGCCAATGTGTCGGGGTTCGTGGACCGGCAGATTCTCTCGCTGCTGGTGGAGCCGATCAAGCGCGACCTGCACGTCACCGACACGCAGGTGAGCCTGCTCGCCGGCCTCGGGTTCGTGCTCTTCTACTCGGTGCTGGGGCTCCCCATTGGCCGGTGGGTCGATCGTGGCATGCGGCCGCGCATCGTGGCGCTGGGCGTGGCCGTGTGGAGTCTCATGACGGCCGCCACCGGCTTGGCGCGCACCTTCGGCCAGCTGTTCGTGGCGCGCGTGGGGGTGGGCGTGGGCGAAGCCACCCTCGGGCCCGCGGCGGTGTCCATCATTGCCGACCAGTTTCCCCGACGCCAGCTGGGCACCGCCATGAGCACGTACATGGTGGGCACGTTCGCCGGATCGGGCGTGGCGTACGCGTTGGGCGCGTACGTGGTGGGGCGCGTGGACGCACCCGGGCTCATCACGCTCCCGCTCGTGGGGGCCATGCATCCGTGGCAGACGGTCTTCTTCTGGGTGGGGCTGCCGGGGCTGCTCATTGCGTTGCTGGCGCTCACCATTCGCGAACCGCGCGCGGAAGCGGCCGCCCAGGTAGCCGCCCACGCCGCCGCCGGCCGCCCCGCCTCGTCCGCGGAGACGCGCGCGACGGCGGAGCCGGTGGCCACCTTCGGGGAGGTCATGCGTTACGTGCGCGCCAATGTCCGCACGGTGGGCGCCATCTCGTTCGGCTTTGCGGCGTCGGCAAGCGTGAACTACGCCATCGGGTTCTGGCTGGCCACGTTCCTCATCCGCACGCACGGCTGGACGGTGCAGCAGGCGGGCACGTTGCAGGGCGTGCTCACCTTCACGATCGGCCCCATCGGCGTCATGCTGGGGGGGCGACTCAACGACGCGTGGGCACGGCAGGGGCACATCGATGCGCCATTGCGCGTGGGGCTCCTGGGGGCGTTGGCCATGCTGCTCTTTGCCGGGCTCTACCCCGTGGTGCCCAGCGCCACACTCGTGGCCGTGCTCCTGGTGCCGGTCAACGTGTTTGCCGCCATGCCCTGGGGCGCGGCCAACGCCGCCATCGCCGAAGCCATGCCGCCGCACATGCGCGGGCAGGGGAGCGCGATCTATCAGCTGGTGGTGAATCTCGTGAGTGGCGCGCTCGGCCCCACTGCCGTGGCGCTGCTCACCGATCGGGTCTTCGGTGACCCGCAGGCGCTGCGATGGAGCCTCGCCATGGCCACGATCGCGGGCATGAGCATGGCCGCCGTGTTGCTGGCGTGGGGGCGGCCGGCGTTCGTGAAGACGGTGAACCAACTCCGCTCCGCTGAGTAAACGAGCGATCGGTTACCCGCCACCCGCAACCCGACACTCCCCGGCCTCCGCGCGATCCCAGCCTCCCGCAGTCGACGGGGAGTTCCGGGTTACGTGTTTCGAGTTCCCGGTCCGCTTCGCCTACGGCCGAATCCGATTCGCGGCGCGCGTGACCACGTTGCCGGCAAGAATGCCGGCTGCCAGCGAAGTGCCCACGATGGCCACTCGGAACGCGGTCTGAATGCCCGTCTCCACCTCCTGCCCCAGCAGCGAGGTCATGCTGCGGAAGCCGATGCTTCCCGGCACGAGGATGAGCAGCCCCGGCACCTGCGTGACCATGGCCACGCGCCGACGCACGCGCGCCAGAATGTTGCTGCCGGCACTCACCACGAAGGCGCCCAGAAACGCCCCCAGCTCTTCTCCCACCGCCGCGCCGGCCAGCTTGCTCGTGACGTAGGCGGCGGTGCAGGCCACGACAATGAGCGGCGCATCCTGCCGTCGCGCGCTCAGAAGCACGGTAAACGCGAGCGGGGCCACCAGCAGCCCTGTCCACTCCGTCCACCAGGGAAGTGGCGTACGCGGTAAGGCGCCCTGCATGGCCGGGAGCAGGTCGCGCAGCAGCGCACCGGCCGCCCCTCCCGCCTTGGCTCCAAGCGCGAGGCCAAAGCCCAGCCCCAGGAACGTGACGATGGCACCGCTCAGGCGCGCCGTGCCCGACGCCAGATGCCGCGTGGACAACTCGGTCAGGGCCACCGTGAAGGTGAGTCCCGGCAGCAGGATGGCGAGACCGGCAAGGCTCGTGGCATACCCCGTGCGCGTGCCCAGCAGACCATCCATGGTGAAGGCCAGCGTGGTCACGATGAACGCCGTGAGCGGTTCGCTCACGTGTCGGGTGCTCTCCCACCGACTGGCCGTGAGGACCGTGACCGCCGTAACGAGCCCCAGCGCCGCCGCCAGCGCCACGTCCCCCACCCGCAGCTTGAGGAAGCAGGCAATGGCCGTGGAGGCCAGCACGAAGGCCACCATCACCAGCCACGTGGGGTACGCCGGCGGCTCGGCATCCATGACCTCGATGCGCCGAAGCCCCTCGGCGGGGGTGATGTCGCCGTCCATGACCTGACGCACGATCTCGCCCAGCCGCGACAGATGCCCCAGGTTGGGCTCCCCCGGGTTCACGCGCAGCAGGTGCACCCGCTGCTGTTCGAGGGTGCCGATGCCCACCATGATGCTGGTGGGGGTGGAGAAGAACTCCGCCTGCACCCCCAGCCGGCGCGCCAGCACCGACAGCGTCACCTCGAGCCGATGCGCGGGGGTACCGTGCTGGTGCAGCTGCCGGGCGAGCTGCAGGATGAAGCGCCGGGCCGCGGCAAACTCCGGGGCGTCGGCCGAGGCGCCGGCCGGTGCGGGCGCGTCGAGGGCACCTCCCGGAGCGGGAGGCGTATCGAGGGAGACGAGGTCGTCACCTCCCGCCGCGGGCGTCCGGCGCAGCGCACACATCGTGGTGTGAGCGTAAGGGGGCCCGGATGTCCCGCGCAACCGCGTGTCTCCATATCTTTTCGGGGTTCGTGGCGCGCGCCGCGCCCGCCCGCTTCTTCAGCCGCAGGATGCATTCGCTCATGTCGCTTTCCTCGTCGCTCCGTTCGTTTGCCCGACTCACGCTGGCTGCCGGCGCCGCCGGCCTTTTCGCCGCGTGCGGCGGAACGGAGAGCACCTCGCCCGACATCCCGTCCAATCCGGCCGTCGAGACGTACGCCACCTCCACCGGCGTCGTCATTGCCCAGATGACCCGACTCAACGACAACCTGTTCGTTCGCGACAACCCGGTCGGCACGGGAGCCACGGCGGTCACCGGCGACTCCATCTTCGTGACCTACCGCGGCATGCTCACCAACGGGCAGGTGTTCGATCAGGGGGCCTTCTCCTACCGTTTGGGGCGCAACGGCGTGATCCCGGGGTGGGAGCAGGGGCTCCCCGGCATGCGGGTGGGCGGCCAGCGCAAGCTCGTCATCGGGTCGCTGCTCGCCTACCGCAACGAGCGGGCCGGATCGATTCCGCCCAACTCCACCCTCGTCTTCGATGTGACCCTCGACCGCATCGTCGGCAAATGAGCCCCCGGTGGCGTGCCCTGATTCCCGTCGGCCTTCTGGCCGGCGGGTTTTTCTTTGCCCGGCAGAGCGCGGCCGCCCGCCCGCAGGGGGTGGATCTGCTCATCGTGAACGGTCTGGTGGTGGACGGCACCAACAGCGCGCCACGGCGGGCCGATGTGGCCATTCGCGGGGATCGCATCGTGGCCGTGGGCACCGCCATCTCGCGCGCCGGCGCCGCGCGCGTCATTGACGCGGCCGGACGCATGGTGTCGCCCGGATTCATCGACCTGCACGCGCATCTCGAACCGCTGCTCGAGCTGCCGCTCATGGAGAGCGCACTGCGGCAGGGGGTGACCTTCGCGCTGGGTGGGCCCGATGGCGGCTCCCCGCTGCCGCTGGGCCCCTATCTCGACAGCGTGCGTACCACGAAGCCCGGCATCAACGTGGGCTACCTCGTGGGGCACAACGATGTGCGTCGGGCCGTCCTCGGCATGGCGGCGCGTGCCCCGAACGCGGCCGAGCTGGCGCGCATGCAGCAGCTGGTGGCCGTGGCCATGGGACAGGGGGCGTTCGGGCTCAGCACCGGGCTGCTGTACCTGCCGGGCACCTACAGCACCGTGGAGGAGGTCATCGCGCTGTCGCAGACGGCGGCCGACAGCGGCGGCATCTACACCAGCCACCTGCGCAAGGAGGGCATTGGCCTCCTGGAAGGCGTGGCGGAAGCGCTGGAGATTGGCCGTCGCGCGAAGATCCCCGTGGTGCTCACGCACCACAAGGCCGTGGGGCAGCAGATGTGGGGCAAGAGCGCGCTCACCCTGGCCATGGTGGACAGCGCGCGCCAGGCGGGCACCGATGTGATGGTGGATCAGTACCCCTACACCGCCACGCACACGGGGATTGGCGTGCTGGTACCCAGCTGGGCCATGGCCGGCGGTGACGCGGAGTTTCGGCGGCGCCTCGCGAACGCCGCCCTCAAGGACAGCATCGTGCGCGGCATCGTCTTCAACATCCTCAACGATCGCGGCGGCGGTGACCTCGCGCGCGTGCAGTTCTCACGCGTGTCGTGGGACAAGAGCCTCGAGGGGAAGACGCTCAAGGATTGGGCGGCGCGCCGCAACCTGGCGCCCACACCGGAGAACGGTGCGGCGCTGGTGCTCGAGGCCATGCTGAACGGGGGCGCCAACGCCATCTACCACGTGCTCGACGAAGGCGATGTGCGCCGCATCATGACGGCCCCCTTCACCATGATTGCCAGCGACGGGCGACTGTCGCGTCCGGGCGATGGGCATCCGCACCCCCGCGCGTACGGCACCTTTCCGCGGGTGCTGGGCGAGTACGTGCGCCAGCAGCAGCTGCTGCCGCTCGAAACGGCCATTCACAAGATGACGCAGATGCCCGCCCGCCGGCTGGGGCTGACCGACCGCGGCGTGCTGCGCGAGGGGGCCGTGGCCGATGTGGTGATCTTCGACGCCACGACGGTGAAGGACCAGGCCACCTTCACCGAGCCCCATCAGTACCCGCTGGGCATTGAAACCGTGGTGGTGAACGGCACCGTGGCGGTAGACGGCGGCAAGGCCACCGGCGTACGTGCTGGACGTGTGATCACGCGCCGGTAACTTCGATCTGAACCCCAACCCTCCCCCTCATGCGAACCCGGTTCCTGCTCGGCGTGCTGCTGCTGCCGTTCACGCTGTCGGCCCAACCCCGCGGACTCGACGAGTCCGACGTGATGCGACTCAAGGCCGTGGGGGGCGTAGCCATGTCCCCCGACGGCAACCGCGTGCTCTACACCGTGACGGCGTGGGAGCACCCCAACGCCAAGGGCGACACCGCGCTGGGTGACACGCACGAGCGGCGCTCGCACGTGTTCATCGTCCCTGCCGCCGGCGGTGCCGCGCGGCAGCTCACCTTTGGCGAGCGCGGGGAAAGCCAGCCTACCTGGAGCCCCGACGGCAAGACCATTGCCTTCGTGGCCGCGCGCGGCACGGGCACCGGCGAGAACGCCCCGCGCCCGCAGATCTGGCTGCTGCCGGCCGACGGCGGCGAGGCGCGTCAGCTCACCACGATCAAGGACGGGGTGAGCGGCTACGTGTGGAGCCCCGATGGCAGCCGCATTGCGCTGCTCACCACCGACACGCTCACGCGCGAGCAGGAGGCTCGGCTGCGTCGTCGTGACGACCCCACGGTGTACGAGGGCGATTTCCGGTTCGTGCACATCTGGGTGGTGGACGCCACGAGTGGGGCCGCCACGAAGGTGACGAGCGGCAACTACACGGTGAGCGCGCTCCCCAGCTGGTCGCCCGATGGCCGCACCCTGGCGTTCTACGCGAGTCCCACCACCATGATCCGCGACGAGCGGCACGATGCGTACCTGGTGGACATCGCCAGCAAGCAGCTCACACCACTCACCACCGATCATCAGGTGGAGAGCGCGCCGGCCTTCTCGCCCGATGGCAAGACGCTGGCGTGGACGAGCGTGCCGCACGAGTTCGCGCCGCACAAGGACGGCATCATGCCGCGCACGCTGCGCAACGCGCGCCTCATGACCATGGACGTGGCCACGCGCACGCTCACCAACCACGCGCAGTCGTCGTTCGACGTGAGCCCCGGCGCGGTGCGCTGGTCGCCTAACGGCAAGGAGCTGTGGTTCACCGCCAGCGACCGCGTCTACCAGTCGCTGTATGCGTACGATCTGGCCACGAAGACGTACAGCCAGCGCACGCAGAAGCTGCTGGTGGGGGGCGTGTCGCCCAGTGCCAACGGCTCGGTGCTGGCGCTGGCGCTCAACAGCGCCGAGTGGCCCACGGAGGTGTACGTGACCGATGCGTCGCTGGCGTCACCGCGTCGCCTCACCACAACCAACCCGTGGCTGGCCGAGCGGGCCGTTGGCGCGTCGCAGGTCATCACGTGGAAGAGCTTCGACGGCAAGACCGCCGAAGGGGTGCTGCTGCTGCCGGTGGGATATCGCGAGGGCACGAAGGTGCCGCTGGTGGTGTCGGCGCACGGCGGGCCCACGGGGGCGCACACGGCGGGCTTCAAGCTGGGCACCGACCCCGGGCAGACCTGGGCGGCGCGCGGGTGGGCGGTGTTCTACCCCAATCCACGCGGCTCCACCGGGTACGGCGAGTGGTGGATGCACGCCAATACCGGCGACTGGGGCGGTGGCGACTACAAGGACATCATGACCGGCGTGGACGCGCTCATCAAGCGCGGCATCGCCGATTCGTCGAAGATGGCGTTCGAGGGGTGGAGCTACGGCGGCTACATGACGAGCTGGGTGGTGAGCCAGACGGGGCGCTTCAAGGCGGCCATGATGGGCGCCGGGCTTCCGTCGCTGTTGAGCATGGCCGGCACCACGGACATTCCGGGGTACATCAACACCTTCTTCGGACAGCCGCAGTACGACGGTTCCATCGTGAATGCGAACGTGCGCAAGTATCTCGAGCGCTCGGGCATTTCGTACAGCGACAAGGTCACCACGCCGTTGCTCATTCTGCATGGCAGCAACGACGAGCGGGTGCCCATTGGACAGCCCATGGAGTTCTACCGGGCGCTCAAGGACAGGGGCAAGACGGTGGAGCTGGTGTTCTATCCGCGAGAAGGGCACGGGCTGGGCGAGTACTACCACCAGCTCGACCGCATGAAGCGCGAGTACGAGTGGATGGCCAAGCACACGCTGGGGGCGGCGGCGCGCACGGCGATGTAACCGGCCACCGCGGTCACGGCGGAAACCGCTCAGTTCCGGGTTTCGGGTTTCGGGTCATGGGTTGCGGGTCGGTACTTGAACCCCGCAACCCGAAACCCGAAACCCGAAACCCGGAACCGTTTTCTGTGCGTTCGAATGAGCCAAGGCCACGTTTTCGGATGACACACGATCGGCATGGCGCGCCTACTGTTGCCCCATGCTTGCCGCCGCGCCTTCCGCCGCCGTACTGGGAATCGACGCCCTCGATGTGCTCGTCGAGGTGCATGTAGCCAACGGGCTGCCGCAGTGGACGCTCGTCGGATTGGCGGCGACGGCAGTGAAGGAGAGCCGCGACCGCGTGCATGCGGCGCTGGCCAACAGCGGGTTCACCGTGCCGCCGCGGCGGGTCACGGTGAATCTGCAGCCTGGTGACCTGCCCAAAACGGGCACCGCGTTCGACCTGCCCATTGCGCTGGCGCTGCTGGCGGCGAGTGGCCAGCTCCCTGCCGAGTGTTTGCTCCAGACATGCGCCGTGGGGGAGTTGGGGCTCGATGGGCAATTGCGGGCGGTGCGTGGGGTGTTGGCCGTGGCGCGGCATGTGGCGGCGACCGGCAACGCCCTGCTCATCGTGCCGCCGGACAACCTGGCCGAAGCGCTGCGCGTGCCCAACGCGCGCGCCATGGCGCCGCGCACGTTGGCGGAGCTGGTGGCGGCGTTGCGGAGCGGCTCGGCGGCGCCCAGTCGGCCTCAGGCGCCTCGTGGTGGCAGTACGGACGACGTGCCCGATCTGGCCGATGTGGTGGGGCAGGAGTTTGCCGTGCGGGCGCTGGAGATTGCGGCGGCGGGCGCGCACAATCTGTTGCTCGTTGGTCCGCCGGGCGCCGGCAAGACCATGTTGGCGCGGCGTTTGCCGGGCATTCTGCCGCCGCTCGACGAGCAGGAAGCGCTGGAGGTGCTGGCCATTCACTCGGTGGCCGGGCTGCTGGGGCCGGCCGACCAGCAGCTGCTGAGTCGCGCGCGCCCTTTTCGCGCGCCGCATCACTCCATTTCCACGGCGGGGCTCATTGGTGGCGGCGGATGGCCGCGCCCCGGTGAAGTGAGCCTGTCGCATCACGGTGTGCTCTTTCTCGACGAGCTGTCGCTCTTCCCGCGTCACACGCTCGAGGCGCTGCGGCAGCCGTTGGAGGATGGCAGTGTGATGGTCTCGCGCGCCGCGCGGTCGCTGCGTTTTCCCTCGCGGTTCACCTTCGTGGCGGCGAGCAATCCGTGCCCCTGCGGCTACGCCGGCTGCGACGACCGCCCCTGCCGCTGTTCGGTGGCCGATCTCGAGCGGCACCGGCAACGGCTCTCGGGCCCGCTCGCCGACCGCATTGACCTGCACGTGCACGTGCAGCGCGTACCGCCGCGCGCGCTCGCGCAGCACGGCAGTTCGGCGCCCACCGAGCGCAGTGCCGCCGTGCGCGACCGCGTGCTGCGCGCGCGGGCGCGTCAGCGCGAGCGCTACGCCCATACGGCGCACGGCGCGCCATCGGCGGTGCCCGCATCAGCGTCCGTGGCCGGCGCCCCGGTGCTCACCAACGCCGCCGTGCCGGTGCGCCTCGTGGGGCCGGCGGCGCGGCTCGATCCGGCCGCTCGCGCCCTCCTCGTGCGCGCGGCCGACAAGCTGCAGCTCTCCGCGCGCTCGTATCACCGCGTGCTGCGTGTAGCCCGCACCATTGCCGACCTCGACGACATGGAGGCCGTCATGTCGGCCCATATCGGGGAGGCGCTGCGCTTTCGCCCGGTGGATGATGCGGGCGGGGAGGGTGGGGCGGTGCTCGCGACGCCTGGCGATCCGTGAGGAAACCGCACGGGCGCGCGGCGCCCGCCAGACTGCCGTTGCGGAGCTGGCAGACGTAGCTTCTGCGCACGCTGCCCGTTGCTTCCTTCCCTCCTGCACAACGCCTGTGGGCTGTCTCACACGAATCGGATGTGCCGTGGTGCTCGTGGTTGGCGGCGCCGTGGGCTACTGGCTCTACGGCGACCGGCTGCCGTCGGTCCTCTCCCGCGCGGCCTCCGGTGCCGCCGACAAGGTCACCGATGCCGCCGTGCGCACCAGCGAACGCCTCGACAGCGAGGAAGGCGCCCGTATTGCTGCCGAACAGGAGGCGCGGCGCCGCGCGGCACGCGAACGCCGCGACCGCGAGCTGGGGTGGGTGACCGTGAACGCCGACGCCCCCGTGGCGCCCACGACCAACCCGCTGGCGCCGCTCCGCCGCCGCAACGGCCCGGCGTACGTGTCGCTGGCTGCCGACCAGGTGGCCGGGCTGCTCGCGCCGCTCTTGGCGCAGCTCCCGCCATCGGCCATCACCGCCCAGGTGGCGCTCGACGGCGACTTGCTGCTGCTGCGCACCGCCGTGTCGCTGAGCGACTTCACCGGGCAGTCGGCCATTGGGGCCGTGCTGGGCAAGGCGCTCGTGGGTGAGGACACGCTGTTTCTGGCCGGGCCGCTCGAACCGGTGCGGCCGGGGCTGGCGCAGTTCCGCGTGCAGGAGCTGCGGCTCAAGGGCATCGATGTGCCCACCCGCCTCATCCCCGGGCTGGTGGGGAGCCTGCGCGGGGCGGCGCAACGCCCCGGTGCGGAACGCCCGGACGCCGGGGCGGTAGATAGCGGATCGGGCGCCGGTGCTCTGGCCGCCGATGCGCTGCCGGTGCCGCTGCCCACGTCGGTCAGCGATGTCCGCGTGGTCAACGGCACGCTCACGCTGTACCGCGCCTCCACCTCCACTGCCCGCACCCCGTGATCCACTCATGAGCCGTCGCGTCCTCGTCATCGACGACGAACCCGGCATTCGCCAGGCCCTGGGCCAGCTGCTGGAATACGAAGGGTTCGAGGTGAAAACGGCGAGTGGCGGCGCCGAGGGGATCACGCTGTACGATGCCTTCCGTCCGCAGCTCGTCTTTCTCGATGTCAAGATGGCGGGGCTGGACGGCCTCGAGGTGCTCAAGCGACTGCGGCAGGCCGACCCCACCGCCACGGTGGTGATGATCAGTGGGCACGCCACCATCCAGACGGCGGTGGAAGCCACGCAGCTGGGCGCGTACGACATTCTCGAGAAGCCGCTCGACACCGATCGCGTGCTGGTGCTGCTGCGCAACGCCTTCGAGAACCGGCAGCTCAGCGAGGAGAATGCGCGGCTGCGCGAAACGATCGAAAGCCGCTACGAAATCGTGGGGCGGTCGTTCGGCATTCGCGCCCTGCTCGATCGCATCGAGAAGGTGGCGGCCACGCCGGCGCGCGTGCTCATCACGGGGGAGAACGGCACCGGCAAGGAGCTGGTGGCGCGCGCCATCCACCGGGGGTCGCCGCGCGCCAAGAAGCCGTTCGTGGAGGTGAACTGCGCGGCGATTCCCAGTGAGCTCATCGAAAGCGAGCTGTTCGGGCACATGAAGGGCTCCTTCACCGGTGCGGTCAGCGATCGGGCGGGGAAGTTCGAGCAGGCCGACGGCGGCACGCTGTTCCTCGACGAAATCGGCGACATGAGTGCCACCGCGCAGGCCAAGGTGTTGCGCGTGCTGCAGGACGGCGTGGTCACGCGCCTTGGCGGCAACAGGGCGGTGCAGGTGGACGTGCGGGTGCTGGCGGCCACCAACAAGCAGCTCGAGGAGGAGATCGCCGCGGGGCGCTTCCGCGAGGATCTCTTCTATCGGCTCAACGTGGTGCCCATCACGGTGCCGGCGCTCCGTGAGCGGCGGGAGGACATCCCGCTGCTGGTCGTGCACTTTCTGCAGCAGTTGGCGGCCCGCGACGGCCTGCCGGCGCGGGGGATCACCGACGAAGCCCTGCGCCGCCTGCAGGAGCTCGAGTGGCAGGGCAACGTGCGCGAGCTGCGCAATACGGTGGAGCGGCTGGTCATTCTGGCCAGTCACGCCACCATCGGCGCCCCCGATGTGGAGCGCCTGGTGGGGCGCCGGGCCACCGAATCGCCGGGGCTGGGGGGGCTGCTCGACATTGCCACCTTCGAGGAGTTCAAGCAGGCGGCCGAGCGGGCGTATCTGCTGGCCAAGCTGCGCCAGTTCGACTGGAACGTCTCGGAAACGGCGCGCGCGCTGGACATGCCGCGCTCCAACCTGTACAAGAAGATCGAGCGCTACGCCCTGCAGCGCGAAACCGCCGAGTAGGGCGCCCACGTACGCCTCGTCATGACCGACTGGGACAAGGAACTCGCCAAGATCGACAAGCAACTCGCGTCCATCTCCGACGACGAGTTGCTCAAGAGCGCCCAGCCGGTGGCGCCGGCCAAGGGCGCTCCCGCGCGGGCGCTGCCGGCGGGGGCGCCCAAGGCGCCCGCCCTCCCCGCGGCCACGGTGCCCGGGGCGGGGAAGCCGTGGCTGTCGTGGGCCAAGGTGCTGGTGGCGGTCGGCGCGGCGGCCGGTCTCATGTTCTGGCCGTGGCCGGCGCGCTGCGGGGCGCCGCTCATTGGCTTCACCGCGGCCACCGGCGGCGTGGCGCTGCTGGGGCTCTGGAGTGCGCTGGGTACGTGGCGGCATCGGCTGGGGCTGGCGCATGTGGCGTCGCTGCTGGTGACCGCGTGGGGGCTGGCGCTGGGCGCGCGCGAGGTGCTGCCGCGCGTGGGCTACGCCGTGCCCACGGCCGAACGCCCGGGGCAGTGGAGCTGCGATGGCCTGCCGGCGATGCCGGGCAACCCCGGTGTGACCCCGGGCGCCGACGGTTCGACATCGCCGGGACCGGCGTCACCGGCCCCGGCCGGATTGCTCCCGCCGGGGCGGGGTGGCACCACGCTCTAGTCCGGTGGGTCGGCTACATTTGCAGGCATGACCATCACCTACCGGAATTTCATTGGCGGCCAGTGGGTTGCCCCCTCCACCGGCGCGTACTTCGAGAATCGCAATCCTGCCGATCAGCAGGATCTGATCGGGCACTTCCCCGCCTCCGGCGCCTCGGACATCGATGCGGCGGTGGCCAGTGCGCGCCGCGGCTTCGAGCAGTGGAAGCGCACGCCGGCGCCGGCGCGTGGCGACGTGTTGCGGCGCGTGGGCGACCTGCTGGCGGCGCGCAAGGAAGAACTGGCCGATCTCATGACGCGCGAGATGGGCAAACCGCTCGCGGAAACGCGCGGTGATGTGCAGGAAGGCATCGACACCGCCTACTACGCCGCCACCGAAGGGCGTCGCCTGTTCGGACATACGGTGCCCAGCGAGCTCGCCAACAAGTGGGCCATGAGCATGCGCCGCCCCATTGGCGTGTGCGGGCTCATCACCCCGTTCAACTTCCCGCTGGCCATTCCCACCTGGAAGGCCTTCCCGGCGCTGCTGTGCGGCAACGCGGTCATCCTCAAGCCCGCCGAAGACGTGCCGCACACGAGCACGGTGCTGGTGGAAGTGCTGCTCGAGGCCGGCCTGCCCCCCGAGGTCATCCAGCTGGTGCACGGGATGGGGGAGGTGGTGGGCAAGGCGCTGGTGGAGCACCCGCAGGTGCCGGTCATCTCGTTCACCGGCAGCACCGAGACGGGGCGGTTCGTGGGGGAAACCTGCGGCCGCATGCACAAGCGGCTGAGCCTCGAAATGGGTGGCAAGAACGCGCAGATCGTGCTCGACGACGCCGATCTCGATCTGGCGCTCGACGGCGTGCTCTGGGGCGCCTTCGGCACCACCGGACAGCGGTGCACCGCGACCAGCCGTCTGGTGTTGCAGGAGGGCATTCACGATGCCTTCGTGACGCGCCTCGCCGAGCGGGCGCAGGCGCTGCGTCTGGGTGACGGGCGCCGTGCGGGAACCGACGTGGGGCCGCTGGTGAATGACGCGGCGCGCGAGAAGGTGGAGCGCTACATCGAGATCGGCCGCCAGCAGGGTGCCACGCTGGTGTGCGGCGGGGCCCGCGCCACCGGAGGCGATCTCGACCGCGGGTTCTTCTTCCAGCCCACCATCTTCACGGGGGTCACCGCGGGGTCGCGCCTCGACCAGGAGGAGATCTTCGGCCCGGTGTTGAGCGTGATCAAGGTGAAGGACGCCGCCGAGGCGTTCGACGTGAACAACGGGGTGCGGTACGGGCTGTCCAGCTCGGTGTATACGCGCAACGTGAACGTGGCCTTCCGGGCGCTGCAGGAGCTCGACAACGGCATCACGTACGTGAACGCCCCCACCATTGGCGCCGAGGCGCACCTCCCCTTTGGCGGCGTGAAGGAAACGGGCAACGGGCACCGCGAAGGGGGCTGGGAAGTGTACGAGTTCTACTCGGAAACCAAGGTGGGCTACGTGGATTACTCGGGCGCATTGCAGCGTGCGCAGATCGACAATTACTGAGGCCCGCGCATGACGCGCCGGACCGGGTGGTGACCGCGGGGCGGGGCTACCGTGCCCGTGGTGCATGCGCCCGGTGAATCGGGACCGGCGCGACGAGGCGCTGCGCGCGGCCAACCGGCCGCGCCGCGGCGTGCGGCTCCTGTCGTGGGGCTCACGCGCCACGAGCAGTCGGGCGGGCGGCGGGCGCAGCGGGGCGGGGCGCGCCGCCGGCTGGCTCGGAATCCTGCCGTTGGCGCTGCTGCTCTACCTGTTCCTGCGCACCTTCGTGGTGGCGGCCTTCCGCATCCCGTCGTCGAGCATGGAGCGCACGCTCCAGGTGGGCGACTTCCTGCTCGTGAACAAGTGGGTGTACGGCGCGGAAATTCCGCTGCTGCGCCGCCGCCTGCCGGCGCTCCGTGCGCCGCGGCATGCCGATGTGATCGTGTTCGACTGGCCCGTCGATCATGACAAGGCGTTTGTGAAGCGTCTGGTGGGGCTGCCCGGTGACACGCTGCAGATGGCGCGGGGCGTGCTGCAGCGCAACGGCGTGACGGTGGCCGAGCCCTATCTCACGCGCGCCTCCGTGGCGCGCGAGCCCGTGGCGGGCGGAGCGAACAGCGCCAACGTGGTGGAGCCCGACGTGCAGGTAGGGGCACCGCGCGACAGCTGGGGGCCGCTGGTGGTGCCGCCGCGCCACTTCTTCGTGCTCGGTGACAATCGCGCCAATTCGCTCGACAGCCGCTACTGGGGGTTCGTGCCCGATTCGCTGCTGCGTGGCGCGCCGTGGTTCGTGTACTTCAGCTTCACCCCCGACCCCGCGCAGGTGGCTCCGTGGCTCACGCGCATTCGCTGGGCGCGACTCGGAACGACGGTCCGATGATTGCCGGCCCGTTCCGGTTCCCGATTTCACGCGCGGAGTCGTTGACGAACGCCGTCGGCCCGGTCAGCCTTATATCAGCACGCCGGCGGTACGCCGCTGGCCGCCGCACCACGACGGACACCGCGTTTCCCTCCTGCGCGGTGAATACCATGAGCCACTCAGCACCCGAGCCGGTCGAACATGGCGGTTACTCCCCCGAAAAAGAAGGCGTCGTACGAGGAAGGCTCCCTCGATCAGTACCTGCGTGACATCAGCGCATACCCGCTCATTTCCCGAGAGGAAGAAGCCGAGCTGGCACGACGCATTCGCGCCGGGGATCAGGACGCACTCGACAAGCTGGTCCGCTCCAACCTGCGCTTCGTCGTCAGCGTCTCCAAGAAGTACCAGAATCAGGGCGTGTCGCTCTCCGACCTGATCAACGAAGGCAACCTCGGCCTCATTCGGGCGGCCCACAAGTTCGACGAGACCAAGGGGATCAAGTTCATCTCCTACGCGGTGTGGTGGATTCGGCAGGCCATCCTGCAGGCGCTCGCCGAGCAGTCGCGCATCGTGCGGGTCCCGCTCAACCGCGCCGGCACGTTGCACCGCATCGGCAAGCGCGCCAACGCGCTGCTGCAGGAGTTGGGGCGTGAGGCCACACACGCGGAGATCGCCGACGGGATGGACATCACCGAGGAGGAAGTGGCCAAGACCATGTCCATCTCGCAGGTGCACCTGTCGCTCGATGCGCCGCTCACGCCGGGGGAGGACAACCGGCTGCTGGATTACCTCCCCGATACCCAGAACGCCAACCCCGAAGACCAGACCTTCGAGAAGGCGCTCGTGGAAGCCATCGAGGAGTCGCTGGGCAGCCTCAAGGAGCGCGAGGCGAAGATTCTGCGCCTGTACTTCGGCATTGACGAGACCGAACCCATGACGCTCGAGGAGATCGGCTCGCAGCTGGGGATCACGCGCGAGCGGGTGCGGCAGATCAAGGAGAAGGCGCTGTCCCGTCTGCGCCACGTGAGTCGCGCCAAATCGCTCGAAAGCTTCCTCGGCTGACCCCACCATGGCTTCCACATACTCGTTCGATGTCACCACCGGCTGCGACCTGCAGGAGGTGGACAATGCGGTCAATCAGGCGCTGAAGGAGGTCACGCAGCGCTTCGACTTCAAGGGCTCGCAGGTCCTCATCGAATTCAAGCGCGCCGACAACCTCATCAAGCTCGAAGCCGAAGGCGAAATGCGGCACACGGCCCTCGTGGACGTGCTGCGCGGCAAGCTGGTGAAGCGCGGGGTGAGCGTGAAGAACCTGGAGTTTACCGATCCCAAGCCGGGAAGCCACGAGATCCTCCGCAGTGAGGTCAAGCTCAAGATGGCGCTCGATGCGGAGACGGCGAAGAAGGTCACGGCGGCCATCAAGGACGCGAAGCTCAAGAAGATCACGGCGAGCATCCAGGGTGAGCAGGTGCGCGTGTCGAGTCCCGACAAGGACATGCTGCAGGAGTGCATCGCGCTGCTGCGGCAGGGCGAATTCGGCGTGGAGCTGCAGTACGGCAACTTTCGCTGAGCGACGCGCCCCGACGACTTCCGCGTCGACACGACCCGGCCGCTCCGCTCACCCCGTTCGCTGCTCTCTTCGGGGGTGGCCGTGCGCTCCGCTTCGTCGCTCCGCTCCTTCGCTTCGCGCCGGCGTCACCCCCTCAGGGATCCGCTCACGGGGCGGCGGAGCCGCCGGGGCTGCATCACTCTTGTGGCGGCATCACGCGAGGACCGCACGCGCACGGCTCGCGACGCACCTCTCCGCGCCCCGCACTGCAGGCGGTGAAGGGGGCGGGCACCGCATTGCTCGCGCGCCCGTGGCACGCCACGATGCAGCCACGGGAGCCCGCCGCCCTGCGAGCGGCTCTCTGAGGGGGTGACGCCGGCGCGCGAGGAGCGCAGCGACGACGACGCGCACGGCCACCCCCGAAGCAAGCCGCGAGTGGGGTGAGTGGGACTCCTGTGGCGTCTCGCGCGCGAAACAACCGGAGCCACCCTGGGCGTGTCGCCACGAGCCCGCTCCCACCTCCGACCTACCCCCGAACCCGCTATCATTCCCGGATGCTCAAGTTCGGCCTGGTCACCCTCGGGTGCGACAAGAATACGGTAGACTCCGAGCGGTACCTCGCCGACCTCGTGGCGCATGGCGCCGAGCCGGTGCAGAACCTTGGCGACGCCGAGGTGATCGTGGTGAACACCTGCGGCTTCATCGATGCGGCCAAGGCCGAAAGCATCGAGGCCATCGTGGACGCCGCGCGCCTGAAGGAAGACGGACAGGTGAAGGCGGTGTTCGCCATTGGCTGCATGGTGGAGCGCCACAAGAGCGAGCTGCTCGACGCGCTCCCCGAGGTCGACGTGTTCCTCGGCAACTCCGAAACCGATCGCCTGGTGCCGGAGCTGGTGGAGCGCGGGCTGCTGGGTGGTTCGCTGGTGGAGCACCCCGGCGTGCGCCTCTTTGGCGGCGACCTGCCCCACGTGCGCTACCTCAAGATTTCGGAAGGGTGCGACCACGGCTGCGCCTTCTGTGCCATTCCCCTCATGCGCGGCAAGCACCGCAGCTTCGCCTTGCCCGACCTCGTGCGCGAGGCGCAGCTGCTGGAGGCGCAGGGGGCGCGGGAAATCAACCTCGTGGCGCAGGATCTCGCCCACTACGGGCGCGACCGCCGCGACGGCACGGCGCTTCCCGAGCTGCTCGAAGCGCTCGTGCGGGAGACCAGCATTCCGTGGCTGCGCAACATGTATCTCTACAGCACCGGCATCACGCCGCGGCTGCTCGAGGTCATTGCGGCCAACGACCGCATCGTGCGCTGGCTCGATACCCCCATGCAGCACGGCAGCGACGCGGTGCTGGCGCGCATGCGGCGCCCCGAGCGGCAGAAGACCATTCGTGAGCGCCTGGCGAGCTATCGGGCCATCGTGCCCGATCTGGCGGTGCGTACCAGCGTCATCGTGGGATTCCCGGGGGAAACGGAGAGCGACTTTCTCACGCTCTGCGACTTCCTCGAGGAAATGCAGTTCGACCGGGTGGGGGTGTTCACCTACTCCCCGCAGGAGGGCACGCGCGCGTTCGGCATGGACGACGACGTGGCCGAGAGCATCAAGCAGGAGCGCAAGGAACGCATCGAGGAGTTGCAGCGCGGCATCACCGCGTCGCGCTACGAGCGGTTCCTCGGGCGCGAGGCCCGCGTGCTGGTGGAACGCGCCGGTGACGCACCCGATCTGTGGGTGTGCCGGGCGCCGTGGCAGGCCGACGACATTGACGGCCTCATGCACGTGACCGTACCGTCCACCCTGCTGGCGAATGGCGTACGCCCGGTCCCCGGCGCTTTCGTGGACGTGCAGGTCGAGCAGGTTGTTGACGATTACGATTTCACCGCCTCGCTGCGGCGCGTTGCCGATGCGCCGGCGGTGGCCCCTCAGGTCCGCTCCACCCGCGCCTTGCCGCTGGTGGGCATCGACCCCTCTTCCGCCGGGAGTTTTGGCCGATGACGATCCCCTCGCCGCTGCTCACCACCAACGCGCGCTCCGCCGACATCATGGCGCGGGCGCGCGGTCGTTTTCCCGGCGGGGTCAACTCGCCCGTGCGCGCCTTCCGCGGTGTGGGAGGCGAGCCATTCGTGGCCGCACGCGGCAAGGGCGCGCGCGTGTGGGACGCCGACGGCAACGAGTACATCGACTACGTGCTCAGCTGGGGGCCGCTGGTCCTCGGCCATGCCCCCGATGTCGTCCTCGACGAAGTGGCGCGCGTGATGCAGCTGGGCACGAGCTTCGGCATGCCCACCGAGCGCGAGGTGGAGCTGGCCGACATGATCGCCGCGCGCATGCCACACATGGAAATGGTGCGCTTCACCAGCAGCGGGACCGAAGCGGCCATGAGCATTGCGCGGCTGGCCCGCGCCGTCACGAAGCGGGAGTACATCCTCAAGTTCGAAGGGTGCTACCATGGCCACGCCGACGCCTTCCTGGTGAAGGCGGGGAGCGGGGTGGCCACGCTGGGGCTCCCCGACAGCCCGGGGGTGCCCGAGGCGCTGGCCAAGCTCACCCTCACCTGTGCGTACAACGACCTCGAGGCGGTGGAGCGCATTGCGCGTGAGGTGCCGTTGGCGGCGATCATGCTGGAGCCCGTGGTGGGCAATGGGGGCTACATCGAGCCCACGGCACCGTTCATTCCCGGGCTGCGACGGATTGCTGACGAAACGGGGGCCCTGCTCGTCTTCGATGAGGTTATGACCGGCTTCCGCATTGCCTACGGTGGCGCCGCTGAGCGCTTCGGCGTGACCCCCGACCTCACCGCCCTGGGCAAGGTGATCGGGGGCGGATTGCCGGTGGCCGCCTACGGCGGCTCGCGCGCCTTCATGGAGCACATCGCCCCCACGGGTCCCGTGTACCAGGCCGGTACCCTCTCAGGCAATCCGCTGGCCATGGCCGGTGGCCTGGCCACGCTGCGCGCGCTCACGCGCGAGGTGCACGACGGCATCACCGCCCAGACGGCGGCGCTGGTGCAGGGGATGCGCGACCTGGCGGCGCGTCACGGCGTGCCCTTCACCGCGAGCCACAGCGGCTCCATGTGGGGCTTCTTCTTCCATGCGGGGCCGGTGCGCACCTTCGAGGAGGCCAAGCAGTGCGATGTGGCCCTCTTCCGCCGCTTCTTCCATGCGGCACGCCGTCGCGGCGTGAGCCTCGCCCCCAGCGCCTTCGAAGCGGCCTTCATGTCGGCGGCGCACGGCCCGGCGGAAATCGCCGAAACGCTCACGCGGCTCGACGACGCCCTCGGCGCCGCGCTGGCCGAGCGGGACTGACGCCATGCCGCCGGTGTCATGACCATGGACATGCGCAGCGGGCTGCGCCTGCTCGTCCCCGTACTCTTTGGCGGGGTGGTCATGACCTCGGCGGCCATGGTGGCGTGCGCGCCCACCGGGACGGCACCGGGGGCGCCCACGCCCGCCGCCGGGCCCCCGGTCGCGCGGGCCGAAGCGCCCGGGCGGTTGGCAAACGACCGCGTGGCGCTCATCGCGCTCAGCGCGCGGTCGCGGGAGGCGCCGGTGAGTGCCACCGGGCGCTGGCGCATCGACGAGCAGGGCGGGCGTGTGCAGCTGGTGCGCGGACGCGGTGAGGAACCGTGGCGCATTGAACAGAAGAATGGCCTGCTGCGTGTCGCCGGTGATGGCGGTGATGCCACCCCCTGGCGGGAAGGCCCGTTCGTGGCGCGTCCGCTCGACAATGCGCTGCTGCGCTACGGGACGCGCCGCTATCGCGGCGAACTCGTGTTCACGGCCACCGACAGCGGGGTGATGGTGGTGAACCGCCTGCCGGTGGAGGACTACCTGCGCGGGGTGGTGCCACTCGAACTACCGGTACGCAATCCGGCCGAGCGGGCGGCGCTGGAGGCGCAGGCCATCGCGGCGCGCAGCTACACGTACATGCGGGTGCCGGGGGGCATGGTGGAGGCGCCGGTCACCGGCTTCAATCTCGTCTCCACGGTGCAGAACCAGGTGTACGGCGGCGCGGACGCGGAGCATCCGGTGGTGAACGAGGCCATCGACCGCACGGCCGGGCTGGTGCTCCGCTACAACGGCCTCATTGTCGATGCGCCCTATTCGTCGAGCTGCGGGGGGCGGAGTGCCACCCCCAGCGAGGCGTGGAAGGGGGCGCGCGATGAGCCCTATCTGCAGAACGTCGACGATATCGACCCGCGCACCGGCACGCCGTACTGCGACATTTCGCCGCGCCACCACTGGCACGCCGAGTTCGACGAGGGGCAGCTGCAGGAGATCGTGCGCCGGGCCCTGCAGGCGGGCGGAGCGGCCGCGCCCCGGCCGGCGGCGGTGCGCTCCTTCACGGTGCCGGGCCGCAGCCGCTCCGGACGGGCGGCGAGCGTGGTGCTGCGTACCGAACGGGGCGACGTCACCATCGAGGCGCGCGACATCCGGGCCGTGATGCGCGACGCGCGTGGCGCGATCCTGTCCAGCACGTATTTTTCGGTCGAGCGCGAGTCGCGCGGCGGGGGGCGCCTGCGGGGGCTGTCGCTGCGTGGCACCGGCCACGGCCACGGAGTCGGGATGTGTCAGTGGGGGGCAATCGGCCGGGCACGGGCCGGGGCCGATGCCCGCGAGATCCTGCGTCATTACTATCCGGGGACCGTCGTCGGCTTCGCCGACTGATCTGTTTCTCCCCGGAGGCGTGAATGAAGGACGGCGTACGCATCGCCGTCGTCGGCACGGGTGCCATTGCCCAGCTGACGCACATCCCTGTTCTCTCCAAGCTGCGCGGTGCCCAGCTCGTTGCCCTGTGCGACAACGATGCCGCCAAGGCGCGCGCGCTGGCCGACCGGTTCGGGGTACCCGACGTCTTCACCGACTTCGAGGAGCTGCTCGACAGCGATGAGCTCGACGCGGTCGTCATTGCCACCCCCAATCACCTGCACGAGCCGCACGTGCTGAGTGCGCTGCGCAAGAAGCTGCACGTACTCTGTGAGCGGCCGCTGGCGCTGTCGTCGCGTGGCATCGAGCGGTGCCTCGCGGCCGCGCAGAAGGCCGACGTGCGGCTGGTGGTGGGGCACAATCACCGCTTCCGCAGCGACACGCAGGCGCTCGACCAGTTCATCCGCAACGGTGAGCTGGGGCAGGTCACCAGCATTCGCTGCGGGTCACTGCAGGTGAAGAAGAACGCCGACGGCTGGCGCAACCGGCGAGCCGAGTCGGGGGGCGGCGTATTCCTGGAGCACGGCTTCCCGCTGCTCGACCTCGCCCTCTGGCTGGCCGACGGCCCGGCCCCCGTGCGCGTGTCGTCGAGCATGCGGCGTGGCCGCGGCGCCGGGGCCGTGGAAGACGCCATGCAGCTCTTCCTCGAGTGCGCCAATGGCCTCGTGGTCAATATCGACGTGTCGTGGTCGTACGTGGGTGACGAAGACCGCTGGTGGTTCGAAGTGCACGCCACCCGCGGCTCCGCGCGGCTCGCGCCGCTGCGGGTGACCAAGGAGCTCAACGGCCGCGCGGTCGACGTGTCGCCCAGCGGGGCCGGGGTGCGCGAGAGCCCGTTCCTGCAGAGCTATCGCGCCGAAATCGCGCACTTCCTGGCGGTCATTCGCGGCGAAACGCCGTACGAGCCGCCCACCGATCAGGTGGCGGTACAGAAGATCGTCGAAGCCATCTACAAGGCCGCCGACGACGGCAAGGAAGTCCGGTTCTGACCCCCGGGCGCATGCTGCGGCAGGCGTGGACGCGCCGTGTTGTCATCGCCCTCGGCGTGACAGCCGGCGCGCTCTCCGTTGCGATGGGCGCGCCCTCGCCACTGCTGGCACAGGTGGCCGGGGCACCGCTCCCCGACAACGTACCGCAAACGCCACCACCACCGGCCCCCGGAACCGATGCCGCACTCGACAGCGCACGGGCGCTGCGTGGCGCGGCGTTGCAGTTCACCCTCTACACCTACGGTCCCGGCGACGAGGTGTTCGAACGCTTCGGGCACATTGCGCTGGCGGTCTCCGACGCGAATACCGGCGAAGACACCGCCTTCAACTGGGGTATGTTCGACTTCGACCAGCCGAACTTCCTGGGGCGCTTCCTCACCGGCGATACGCGCTATTGGATGGCCGGCTACCGCACCGTGGAATTCAATGCGCTGTACCAGTCGCAGAACCGCACCATTCGCCGGCAGCAGTTGAACCTCACCGCCACGCAGCGCGGCGCGCTCTACGATTTTCTGGCGTGGAAGGCGCAGGAAGCCAATCGCTACTACCGCTACGACTACTACAACGACAACTGCAGTACCCGCGTGCGCGATGCGCTCGACTGGGTGCTGAACGGGGCGCTGCGCCCCGCGCTCGATACGGTGGTGGGGTATCACACCTGGCGCGGCGAAACGGCGCGCATCACGGCCGACAATCTGCCGGTGTACACCGGCATTCAGATCGCGCTGGGGCGCAACGCCGACCGACCCCTCACCCGGTGGCAGCAGGCGTTCCTCCCCGACTACTTCGCGCAGCACCTCGCCGCCGTTCCGGTGGCCGGCGTGCGCCTGGTGGCGCACGACACCGTGCTGTTCACGGCACAACGCGAGTCCATGGCCGCCGCGGCGCCGCAGCGCATCATGCCGGCGCTGGCGGCGGGGCTGGGGCTGGGGGTGCTGGTCTTTGCCCTTGCACGGCTGCTCCCGGTGGGCCTGAGCCTCTTCGGCGTCCTCTGGTACGGGGTGAGCGGCGTCCTGGGCACGGCGCTGCTGCTCGCCGGGACCGTCACCAAGCATGTGCCGTACATGGGGAGCAATCTCAACCTCACCATCCTGTCGCCGCTGCTGCTGCTGGCGGCCGCGCTCTGGTGGTGGCGGGCGCGCCCCAGCAGAACCGGACGCGGGGCGCGGGCGCTTGCGGCACTCGTGGCCGGCATGGCCCTCGTGGGGCTCGTGCTCATGCACCTCCCGGGCTTCACGCAGGGGAGCATGCTGCTGTTCATGACCATGGTGCCGGTGCACGTGGCCCTCGCGATCGTGGCCAACGGCCGTCGCTCGCCGGGGCAGCCAACGGCATGACGGCGTCCTCGGGGGTGGCGGCAGGACAGCGCGTCGCGGTGGGGATCGATGTGGGCGGTACCTTCACCGATCTCGCGGCACTGCATGCCGACGGCACGGTGCACACCACCAAGGTGCTCAGCGTGCCTGTTGACCGCGCGCAGGGCGTGCTCGATGCCCTCGCCGCCGCCGAGCTGCCCCCCGACCGGCTGGTCTACATCGCCCACGGGACCACCGTGGTCACCAATCTGCTGCTCGAACGGCGTGGCTCCCCGGTGGTGGCCTGTGCGACGCGCGGCTTCACCGATCTGCTCGAACTGCGCCGGCAAGAACGGGCGGCGCTCTACGACCTGTCGCGCCAGCATGTGGCACCGCTGGTGTCGCGTGAACACATCGTGGCCGTGCCGGAACGGGTGGCGCCCGGCGAGGTCGTGGAGCCGCTCACGGAGGCCGGTGCCGCGCAGGTGGTGGACGAGGCGCTCGCCATGGCCGCGGCGTCCGGCGCGCACACCATTGCCGTGACCTTGCTGCATGCCTACGGCGATGCCACGCATGAGCAGCGCCTGGGCGCCGCCCTGCGCGAGGCCATTGCCGCGCGCGCCCTGTCGATCGACGTGGTGACCAGTCACGAGGTGCTCCCGGAGATCCGCGAGTACGAGCGCATGGCCACCACGGTGGCCGAGGCGTACGCGCGGCCGTCGGTGCGTCGCTATCTCGCGGGGCTCTCCTCACGCCTGGGCGAGCGCGGCTACCCCGCGCCGCGGGTCATGACCTCCGCCGGTGGCACGCTCGAGGCGCATGACGCCGTGCAGCACGCGGCCGCGCTGGCGCTCAGCGGTCCGGCCGGCGGCGTCACGGGAGCCGCGGCCATTACTCGCGCGTTGGGCATGGCCCGCGCCCTCACCATCGACATTGGCGGGACCAGCGCCGACGTGGGGCTCGTGGACGACGGCGAGCCGCTGGTGGAGCGCGGCGGCGGCGTGGCCGGCATTCCCATTGCGCTGCCACGCGTGCTGGTGGAAGCGGTGGCCGCCGGTGGTGGCAGCATCGCGTGGCTCGACGATGGCGGCGCCCTGCGCGCCGGCCCGGAGAGCGCCGGCGCGGCGCCAGGGCCGGCGGCCTACGACCGCGGTGGCGAGCGCCCCACCGTGACCGACGCGCACGTGGTGCTGGGCACCATCGCCGCGGGTGAATGGAGCGGCGGCGTGCACATCAGCCGTGATCGCGCGGTGGCGGCCGTGGCACGCATCGCCGAGCCGCTCAACGTGTCGGTGGAGCGCGCCGCCGAGGCCATCATTGCCACCGCCGACGCGACCATGGCGCGGGCGCTGCGCCGGGTGTCGGTGGAGCGCGGTATCGACCCGCGCGGCATCCCGCTCATCGCCTTCGGCGGTGGCGGGCCCCTGCACGCGTGCGGCCTCGCCGAACGCCTCGGCATGCGGCAGGTCATCGTACCACCGCACGCCGGCGTCCTCAGCGCCGTGGGACTCGCGCTCGCCCCCGAACGTCGCGAGCAGCTCACCGGCTGCGTCGTGCACGCCGATGCGCTGGGCGACGACGCATTGGCCGCCCTGCTCACCGACAGTGCCACGCGTCTCGGTGGCGACTCGGCCCAGCTGGCCACGCGCTGGTGGCTGCGCAGTCGCTTCGTGGGCCAGGGCTATGAACTGGATATCCCGGTCCAGCCGGGCGACCGCGTGACGGAGGTGACCGCGCGCTTCGCGGCGCGACATGACGCGCGCGTGGGGTTCACCCTCGACCGACCGGTGGAGTTCATCAGCGTGCGGACCACCCGCAGCAGTGCTCCCTGGCCGGTGCAGTTTGCGCGCCAGCCCGGCCACGGCGCCCTGCCGCACGACAGGGATGACGGACGCGCCATGGAGCGGACGTTGCGCGGGGCCGCCGTGGTGCGACTCCCCGATGCCACCATGCGCGTGGCGCCGGGTTGGACGGCGCGCGCACTCGACGTGGGTGGATGGCTGCTGGAGCTCACATGATCGGGACATACGCCACACACGAGGGGCGAGCATGAGCGCGCAGCGGGTCAACACCGGCCGCATACTGGGGACTCCCGTGCCCATGCTGCTTCCGCCGGAGGGCGCCGTGCATGTGCTCATCGTGGGGGAAGCGCCGGGGCCGCGCGGCGCCGACAAGAGCGGTGTGCCCTTCTTCGGTGACGCCGCCGGCAAGCATCTCTACGGCGCGCTGCAGCGACTGGGGGCGGTGGTCCTGCCCCCTGAGGTCGACACGCTGCCGTGGGACGGCGCCGCATTCACCGCGGCCGGCCTCGCGCCCATCGCGCACGGCGTGGCGCTCGGCAACGCCTACGACCGCTGCCCCACCAATGATGGCGCGTCGTTCCGGGCACCGCTTCGCGCCGAACTGGAGAGCCCGCGCAACCTGGCGCGGCTCAACCGCGACCTCGATCAGCTGGTGACGCACGGGCTCAAGGGCATCGTCACGCTGGGGCGCGTGGCCACGCGCACGGTGGACGTGCTGCTCGCGCAGAAGCCGCGCCCCACGCTGGCGCGACAGGCGTTGCCGCACCCCTCGGCGCAGGGGCTGCTCTCCATGGCGCCCGACCGCGGCAAGGGTGCGAAGATGGCGGCGTTGCAGGAGGTGTGGATGGTAGGCTGCCAGCGTGCCATCATGCGGGCCGGCTATCCCGCTCCCCCGGAGGCATTGTCGTGAACACCTCCACCACGGCAGCGGGCCCCTTCGATGCGCTCGAGCTTACGGTCTTCTCGCAGGGCGTGGCCATGCTGGCCGAGGAGATGGGCGGGCTGCTCGAGCGCAGCAGCATTTCGCCCAACATCCGCGAACGGCGCGATGCCTCCTGCGCGCTCTTCGACGACGCGGGGCGCATGGTGGCGCAGGCGGCGCACATTCCCGTGCACCTGGGCGCCATGCCCGAGTCGGTGGCGGCGGTGCGCGCCGCCGGGGCGCGCGCCGGCGACCTGTTCCTGCTCAATGACCCGTCGCACGGTGGGTCGCATCTCCCCGATCTCACCATGGTCGAGGCCATCGCGCATCCGCACGATGCCGAGCGCATCATCGGCTACGCGGCCGTGCGGGCGCACCATGCCGACGTGGGAGGCATGAGTCCCGGCAGCATGCCGTTCGGTGCCACCGAGCTCTATCAGGAAGGCCTCATCGTGCCGCCGGTGCGACTCGAGACGGGGGGCGTGGTGCAGCGTGATCTGCTGGCGCTGCTGCTGGCCAATGTGCGTACCCCGGCCGAGCGTGAGGGCGACCTGCGTGCGCAGCGGGCGGCGTGTGCCGCCGGACGTGCCGGGTGGCAGGCGCTGTTCCTGCGGCTTGGCGAGCAGACACTCACGGCCGCCGTGGACGCGCTGCTCGATTACACCGAGCGACGCGTGCGCGCACGGCTCGCACTTCTCGACGGTGCGGAGGGGCATGCCGCTGACGCGCTCGAAGGCGATGGCGTGAGCGACGAGGCGATTCCCGTGGTGGTGCACGCGCGCGTGGAGCATGGCACGCTGCACCTCGACCTCACGGGCACGTCGCCTGCCGTGCGCGGCAACGTGAACGCGCCGCCCGCCGTGGCGCGGGCGGCGGCGGTGTTCGTGCTGCGGGTGCTTTGCGACGACGACGTGCCGGTGAACGACGGCGTGGCGCGCGCACTCGCGCTCACGATTCCCGATGACTGCGTGGCGAACGCGAAGCGGCCGAGTGCCGTGGCGGCGGGCAACGTGGAGCTGTCGCAGCGCCTCACGGATGTGTGCTTCGCGGCCCTCGCGCAGGCGGCGGCGCGCATTGGCGTGCACGATCTCGTGATCCCCGCCTGCGGTCAGGGGACGATGAACAACGTCACGCTGGGCGCGCCTGGCTGGAGTTTCTACGAAACGCTGGGGGGCGGGCAGGGGGCCACCTGGCGCGGCCCCGGCCCCGACGCCGTGCACGTGGGGATGAGCAATACGCGCAACACGCCGGTGGAGAGCCTCGAGCGCGCCTATCCCCTGCGTGTGGTGGAGTATGCGGTGCGCCGCGGCAGTGGTGGAGCCGGCACGCACCGCGGTGGTGATGGCGTGGTGCGCCGGTACCAGGCGCTGGTGCCGTGCACCGCCACGCTGCTCACCGAGCGCCGGCGCGTGGCCCCGCCGGGGGCGAACGGTGGCGCGGCCGGTGCCACGGGGCGCAACCTGCTCAACGACCAGTTGCTTCCCGCCAAGACGCGGGTGGCCATGCACGCCCGCGATGTGCTCACCATCGAAACCCCGGGTGGCGGCGGCTGGGGCCCAGCCCTACACCGCTAGCGCCAACCCTTCCCACGCCGCCAGGACGCGCAGCGGCGCGCCTTCTTGGCTCACCACCGTGCGGCACTCGTCGAGCATGCGTTCCACGCTGTCGTCGTCGCGGTCGGGATGATGATGGAACAGCACCAGCGTACGGGCGCCGCATTCGAGGGCCAGCCGGGCCGCCTCGAGATGCGACGAGTGCCCCCAGCCGATGTGGCGCGGCAGTTCCTCGTCGCGATAGGTCGCGTCGTGCACCAGCACGGGCACGTCGGCCAGAAAGTCGCCCAGCGCCCGTCGCCATGCGCGCACGGCGTCGGTCCCGTCGTGATACGACAGCTCATTGTCGGGGGCGTAGGCCACGAGCGGGCCGGTGTCATCATCGAGACGGAAGATGGCCGCCTCCCCCGGATGCCGCGCCGTAAAGCGACGGATGGCCAGTGAGCCCACGAGCGGATCGCGGCAGACGTCCCATTCCATGAGGTCCAGCCGCGTGCTCATGCCGTCGACATATGGAAACAGCGGGGGCGTGAGCATGCTCCGGGTGAACGCGGCCAGCGATTCCGCTTCGCCGTCGCCGCAGCAGACGCGAATGCGCTGCGTGCGATCGAAGAGCGGGGCGAAGTGGGCCAGTCCCAGCACGTGATCGCTGTGGCGATGCGTGAGGAAGAGGTGAATGGGCGCCGTATGCCCGCTCTCCACGAGATGCACCCCCAGGGCGCGAATCCCCGTCCCCGCATCGAGGATGATGAGGGCCTCGTCGGCGCCCCGCACTTCGATGCACGGCGTGTTGCCCCCATACCGGACGGTACGGGGGCCAGGGGAGGGGCAGGTGCCACGCGTGCCCCAGAATCGGATGCGGGCGCGTGGAGGGACGCTGGCCGCCATGGTGGAACGACGCGCTCGCGCTCAGAGGCGCGGGCGCGCCCTGGCTTCCAGCGCCGTCCGGTCGGTGATCGTCACGATGCGGCGCTGCACCGAAATGATCCCCTTCTCCTGGAACTCCGCCATGGCCCGCGATACCGTCTCCCGGCTCGCGCCGATCATCTGCGCGATGACCTGATGGGTGAGCTGCTTGACCAGCGTGGCCGGCTCGCCCGGCGTGGCGTGTTCGAGCAGCACCTTGGCCACGCGGCCGGGCACGTCGAGCAGCACGAGGCTGCCAATGGTACCATCCGCCTGCCGCAGTCGCCGGGAGAGTTCCACCATGAGCCCCCACGCCACCTGCGGACTCTGCTCCACCTGCCGGCGGAAATCGGCCCGGCTCAACGTGAGCAGGCTGCTCGCCTGCGTGGCGATCACGTGCGCGGAACGTGGCCGCCCGTCAATGAGCGCCAGTTCGCCGAAGTGATCTCCCACATTCAGCACGTTCAGGATGACGTCGCGTCCGTCTTCCCCGGCCAGAACGACCTTCACCTCGCCCGAGCGCACCACGAACAGGGCATCGCCCGGGTCACCTTCGGCCACGATCATGGCCCCCTTGCTGAACTTGCGTTCCCGGGTGTACTCGGCGAATCCGCGCACGGCGGCGCGGTCGAGCTCCCGGAACAGGGGCACGGTGCTCAGGAAGTCGGTGATCCGGTCGAGCGAAACGCTCATGGTGGACGGCGCGTAGCGCATCGGCGGCATTCTGAAAGTGACCATGATTCCTCCACCTCGCCTGATGTATCTTTGGGGCTTCCGTACGGTAGCGTAACCACGCACGGCAACCAGCCGCTGTGACTGATATCACGCAACTCGTCCCATCGCAATTCGTATGCTGAATCACCTCCGCGACCGTATGGCCGATGCGCTTCGTCGCGCCACCGAAGTGGAGCAGCTGCTCGCCGATCCCGAAACCACCAGGGACGCGCCGCGGCTGGCCGAGCTGGGGCGCGAGCACCATCGTCTCGCCGAGGTGGTGGTGAAGGCCACCCGCCTGACCAAAGCCGAGCAGGAGCTGGCCGAGGCGCGCGAGCTGGCCGATGGCGACGACCCCGAGTTCGCGGCCGAGGCCCGCGCGGAGGTGGCGCGACTCGATGCCGAGGTGGACGCGCTGCAGAAGGCGCTGCTGCCGCTGCTCATTCCCCGCGACCCGCTCGACGATCGCCCCGCCATCGTGGAAATCCGCGCCGGGACCGGCGGTGACGAAGCGGCCCTGTTTGCCGGCGATCTGTTGCGCCTGTACACCCGCTTCATCGAGCGGCGGGGCTGGCGCATCGAGCACATCTCGTACTCCGACGGCGCCATGGGCGGCGTGAAGGAGGCGGTGTTCAAGGTCATCGGGGACGGCGCCTTCGGCGTGCTGCGCTGGGAAAGCGGCGTGCACCGGGTGCAGCGGGTTCCGGCCACCGAATCGCAGGGGCGCATTCACACGTCGGCGGCCACGGTGGCGGTGCTCCCCGAGGCGGAAGAGGTCGACGTGCGCATCGAGGACAAGGATCTGCGCATCGATGTCTTCCGCTCCTCGGGGCCCGGTGGACAGAGCGTGAATACCACCGATTCGGCGGTGCGCATCACGCACATTCCCACGGGCATCGTGGTGTCGCAGCAGGATCAGAAGTCGCAGCTGCAGAACAAGGCCAAGGGCATGGAAGTGCTGCGCGCGCGCCTGCTCGACCTGCGGTTGTCCGAGCAGGAGGCCGAACGGTCACGCCTGCGGAAGTCACAGGTGAGCACCGGTGACCGGTCGGCCAAGATTCGCACCTACAACTTTCCGCAGGGGCGCGTGACCGATCACCGGGTGGGGGTCACACTGTACGATATCGACGGGGTGATGAACGGCGACATTGGCGGGTTCATCGACGCCATCCAGTTGGCGAACGCCGAGGAGAGCCTCGCCGGGTGACGCTGCGTGAAGTGGTCCAGCGCGTGGTCACCCTCGTTGGCGAATGCCTGGCGCTCGAGCCGGAGGTGCGGGCCGACGCGGCGCGCGAAGGGCGGGTGCTCGTAGCCGGTGTGTTGCACCTCTCCACCGGCGGCCTCGCCCAGCGGATGCTCGTGGAGCCCGGCCTGCGTCCGGGAGAGGCCGACGCCATCGAGCAGGCGCTGCACCGGCGACTGCGCGGCGAACCGCTTGCGTATGCGGTGGGGCACGCCGCCTTCCGCGAACTCGTGCTGCAGGTCGATCAGCGCGTGCTCATTCCCCGCCCGGAGACAGAGCTGGTGGTGGAGGCGGCGCTGCGCGTCACGGCCGGCCGGCCGGGTGGGGTGGCGGTGGATATCGGCACCGGCTCCGGCGCCATCGCCCTGGCCCTGGCCACCGAGGGGCGTTTCGACCAGGTCCTGGCAACCGACGTGTCGGCCGACGCGCTGGCCGTGGCCCGGGCCAATGCCGAACGGCTGTTGCGGTCGTCTCACCCGCCGGTCGAGCTCCGTCATGGGGCGGATCTGGCGCCCCTCGGCACCGTCAAGGCCCGTGTGATTGTCTCGAATCCCCCGTACATTGCGTACGACGAAGCGGCAGCCCTGCCGGCTTCCGTGCGCGACTGGGAGCCCCCCGTGGCCCTCTTTGCGGCGCAGGGCGGGTTGGCGCGGTACGAGGTGCTCGTGCACGGGGCACGGAGGCATCTCGAAGGTGGTGGGTGGCTGGTGCTCGAACTCGACGCCAACCGCGCCGCCCCGGTGGTGGCCATGGCTGCTGCCGCGGGGTACGAGCAGGTGCAGGTGGCACAGGATCTCGCAGGACGTGACCGGGTGCTGCTGGCACAATCGCCGGTAGCGTAGTGGCCGCAGTGCGGGGCCGGGCGCGCATTCACGCAGCTCTACACGGCCGGGAGGCCGGCACCATGCTTGAAGACAAGGCGAAGGACCTTGGCCGATCGATTGGCCAGAGCAACGAATACAAGGCCGTCAAGCGCTCGAGCGAAGCGCTCAACAACGACCGCGAGGCCACGACGATCCTGCGGCAGATGGAGAAGATCCGCACCGACGCGCAGGCCATGATCGACCGTGGCGAGGAGCCCACCGGCGAGATGGAGCAGCAGCTCGACGCGCTCCTGCAGCAGGTGCAGGGCAACCCGGCGTATCAGGCGGCCATCTCGGCGCAGGACAACTTCGACAAGCTCATGCTGCGTGTGAACCAATGGATCGCCGACGGCATTCGCACCGGCGCCACCAGCCAGATCATCCTTGGCTGAGCCGGTGAACGTGCCGGGCGATGGGGCTGGCGAGCACTCGCGCGGTCTCTTTCTGGTGCTCGAGGGGGGCGAAGGGGTGGGCAAGACCACGCAGTGGACGCGTCTTGCCGACACGCTGCGCGCCGTGGGCCACGATGTGGTGGCGGTGCGGGAGCCCGGCGGCACGGCGGCCGGCGACGCCATACGCGCCATGCTGCTCGACCCTGCCAGTGAACTGGCCCCCGAAAGCGAGGCGCTGCTTTTCGCCGCGTCGCGCGCGCAGCTGGTACGCGACGTGGTGATTCCGGCCCTCTCCCGCGGGGCCGTGGTGCTGGTCGATCGCTTCCTGCTCAGCACCTACGCGTATCAGGGGGCGGGGCGGGGCATCGCCGAATCGTTGCTGCGCGCGGTGAACGCGGTCGCCACGCAGGGGGTGGCGCCTGATCTCACGCTGCTGCTGTCGGTGCCCGCCGAGGTGGCGCAGGCGCGCCTCGAGGTGCGCGGGCCGGCCGATCGCATGGAGCAGGAGGACGCCCCCTTCCACCAGCGGGTGCGGGACGCCTTCGACGCCGCGCTTGCCGCCGACTGGCAGGCAGCCCATCCGGAAATCGGACCGGTCATCGCCATCGACGCCAACCGGCCGGTGGATGTGGTCACGGTACGGTGCCTCGAGGCGCTGGTGGCCCAGTGGCCGGTCCGTTTTGCTTCGGCCGCCACGGCGGCACTTGCCGCCCTCTGAGTCCGTAGAGAGATCATGCCTGACATGCTTCCCGACGCACCTCCCGCCCCGCGCCGTCCCGTGCGCGCGCTCGTCGCCGCCGTGGGCTTTGGCGGTGTGCTGGCGGTAGGCGGCTGGTGGGCCGGCCGTGACCTCACCTCGGCTACGCAACCGGTGCGCGCGCCCCTGGGCGGGGCCCGGCTGTTCGATCAGGTCGCCGCCGCCGTGGCGCAGAAGTACGTCGACTCCCTTCCCGCCGACACGATCTTCGCGAAGTCGGTGGCGGGAATGCTGAACGAGCTCGATGACCCGTTCACTTCCTTCCTCCCCGAGGAGCGCCTGCGCCGGCTCAACGAGCAGATGAACGGGACCTTCTCGGGCGTCGGCATGCAGGTGGACATCCGCGACGGCTGGCCGGTGGTCATCGAGCCGCTGGTGGGCGGCCCGTCGGAGCGGGCGGGCGTCCTGGCCGGCGATCGCATCGTGCTGATTGGCAAGGAAAGCACCAGGGACCTCGATCGCGACGAAGTGTTCAAGCGACTGCGCGGGCCCTCCGGCACGCCGGTCACCTTCACCGTGGAGCGTGAGAGCCAGCGGCAGACGTTCACCCTCGTGCGCGACAAGGTGCACCTGCGCGCGGTGCAGCGCGTGGCGCTGCTGCCGAACGGCGTGGGGTACGTGGACGTGAACGTCTTCAATGCCTTCACGGCCACCGAGCTGTCGGCCGCGGTGGATTCGCTGGTGAAGATGGGCGCGCGGTCGATGGTACTCGACCTGCGCGGCAATCCGGGCGGCCTGCTGGAGCAGGGCGTGGCCGTGGCGGAGCTGTTCCTCGACCGTGGACAGAGCATCGTGCAACTGCGCGGCCGAGCCGGATCACCGCCGCAAACGTTCACTGATTCGCAGCCGCAGCGGTGGCCCACGCTGCCGCTGGCCGTGCTGCTCGATCGCGCGAGCGCGAGTGCCTCGGAAATCGTGGCGGGGGCGCTGCAGGATCACGATCGCGCCGTGGTGCTGGGCGTGACCAGTTTTGGCAAGGGGAGCGCACAGAACGTGTATCCCCTCTCCAACGGCGGGGCGCTGCGCCTCACGATTGCCCGCTGGTACACGCCGGTGGGCCGCAGCATCAATCGTCCGCCCGAACGCCGGGCCGACGACCTCGATGCCAGTGACACCGGCGATGTCACCCTCCCCGATACCATCAAACCGCGCTTCCGCACCGATGCGGGGCGTACCGTATTCGGCGGGGGGGGCATCACGCCGGATGTGGTCGTGGGCGACACGCTCACGCCGCCGCCGGTGCAGGCGCTGGCGCGCGCGATGGGGAAGAACCTCGGTGCCTATCGCGATGCCCTCAGCAAGCTGGCCCAGCAGCGCAAGCGCACGATGCAGTCGGCCGGGGACATCGTCACACGCGCGGAGCTCGACGCGCTCTACGACGATCTCGTGCGCCGCAACGTGGCGCCGCCGCGTGCCATCTTCGACGCGGCAGGCCCGTGGATTGCCCGCTCGCTGGGCTACGAAATGGCGCGCGTGGCCTTTGGCAGTGACGCGGAGTTTCTGCGTCGCACCCAGGACGATGCCACGCTGCAACGGGCGGCCCAGCTGCTCCAGAGTGCGCGTTCGCCGCGGGACGTGTTCGGCAACCTCGAGCGTCCGCGCACGGCCACCGTGCCCTGAGCGCGCGGCTACATGGGCAGCTTCGTGGCCACCTTCACCCCTTTCGGCACGCTGAACCGGAACGCATCGCGCGGCAGCGTGGCGCCCGGGGTCCACGACGTGAGCGTGATCAGGCGATCGACCCCCTGACCGTCGATCACCTGCACACGCACCGGACGCGGGGACTGTTCGTCGAGCCACAGCGTGGCCTTCTGAAATGGCACGGCGTCGGGGTTACGCGGCAGCAGTTGCACCCGGCGCGTGGCACGGCCGTCAATCGTGACCGCGTCGCCCCCCGAAATGATGAAGGCGCGTTTCGGTGTCTCGAGGAGCTGGCCCAGCAGGTCGGCCACGACCGCGCCGTCGGCGTCGCCCGGCAGCTTGAGCACCTGTCCGGGCGCACTGCTGGGCAGATACACCCACAGGGTCTTGCCGTCACCCACGATGCGGTCGCCTGCCGGCTGCGTGAAGGTGATGGACACCTTCCCGGGTCGCTCCTGCAGGAACACGCCCTTCGAGGTCACCGAACGGCCGAGCAGCGGGTTGGTGATCTTCTGGTCGAAGTTCGCCTCGAGCGTGCGCGTGTCCTTCCAGGCCTTGGCGATGCGGTCATAGGCCGTCTCGGCGCCGTTCTGGGCCGTGAGCGGCGCCGAGACAACGAACGTGAGCGCCATCACCGCGGCGGCGTGCGTGAGTTTCGTCATGTGCTCGTATACCCGGTGCGCCAACGCGAGTGCCCTTGGGGAAACTGCTCGTCGGAGCCACGGAGGCACGGAGTCACGGAGCACCACCACGCAAAGGCGCTGTGCTCCGCATCTCCCCGGCTCCGAGCCTCCGACGGGCTGTTTCCCATCCCTTATGCCATCTCAGTTACGGAGCGCCCAATCGCCGCCGCGATGGTGCGCAGCTGCTTCACCAGCTCGCCGAACTGGTCAGGATAGAGTGACTGGGCCCCATCGCTCAGCGCCCTGTCGGGGGTGGGGTGCATCTCCACGAGAATGCCGTCGGCGCCCGCCGCCACGGCGGCACGCGCCATGGGGGTGACCTTGTCGCGCAGGCCGGTGCCATGGCTGGGATCGGCCACGATGGGCAGGTGCGACAGCTTCTGCACCACCGGCACTGCCGTGAGATCGAACAGGTTGCGCGTCGCGCTGTCGAAGGTGCGCACGCCGCGCTCGCAGAGAATCACGTTCGGATTCCCCTCGGCCAGGATGTACTCGGCACTGAGCAGCAGATCGTTGATGGTGGCCGCCATGCCGCGCTTGAGCAGCACCGGCTTCCTGAGTGTGCCCACATGTCGCAGCAGCGAGTAGTTCTGCATGTTGCGGGCGCCGATCTGGATGCAGTCGGCGTACTCGGCGACCATGTCGGCGCCACGTTCGTCCATGGCCTCCGTCACGATGGCCAACCCCGTTTCGGCGCGCGCGAGCGCGAGCAGTTCCAACCCCTGCTTGCCGAGCCCCTGGAAGGCGTATGGCGACGAGCGCGGCTTGAAGGCGCCACCGCGCAGCGCCGACCCGCCGGCCGCCTTCACCTGACGCGCCGCCGCGAGAATCTGCTGCTCGCTTTCCACCGAGCACGGGCCGGCCACCACCGGCACGTCCGTGCCGCCGAAACGCACGCCCGGCGCGATCTCCACGATGGTGGTTTCCGGCTTCCATTCGCGCGACGCCTGACGGAACGGCTTCTGCACGATGAGCACGCTCGACACACCCGGCAGCCCCTCGATGTACGACCAATCCACCTTGGCGTCGTCGCCAAGAAGACCGATCGCCGTGCGCACTTCGCCCGGCAAGGGAAGGGGCTTGAAGCCCTGACGCGTGATCTCTTCGCAGACCCGATCGATATCGGCGGAAGAAGCGTTGGGCTGCATCACGACCAGCATGTCACATCCTCGGGAAAGACTCTAGAAGTCGACGGACCACCCGTCGGTGGCACACACCACCGGGCCCGCGTACTGCTCCGCGACCTCGGCCAGAATGTCGACGGCTTCGACCGGCGGATAGAAATGCGTGAGCACCAGTTGGCGTGCTCTGGCCTGAGCGGCCAACGCACCGGCCTGCCGCGGCGTGAGATGTTCGCGGATGGCCATGGTGTCGGGCAGGGAACACTCGGCCAGCAGCAGGTCGCAGTCCTGCGCCCACCGCCCCAGCGCCTCGCTCACCCCGGTGTCCCCGGTGTAGACGAGTCGCCGTGCTCCATCACTCACGGAATATGCCATGCTCTCTGCGGTGTGTGGTACCGCACAGGGCTGCAGTGTCACGTCACCGGGGAGCCGCACCCTGTCGTCCGGACCGATGTCTCGGACCGTGAGCGGAAAGCCGGGAGCCAGCAGCCAGTCGCCGTACACGGCCGCCATGCGCTCCAGCAGCGCGCCCGTGCCCACCGGGCCATAGATCGTTACCGGGGCCGTGCGCGCGGGCAGCTGGCCCCAGCGCCACCCCATGACGAGCAGTGGCAGATCGGCGATGTGGTCGGCGTGGAAATGCGTGAGCGCCACGTGCGTAATGTCGCCCCACTCGATACCCAGATTGGCCATGCGATGCACGGCGCCGCTGCCGCAGTCGAGCAGCAGCCGCACGTCGCCGGCCTCCACGAGATGCGCCGAAGCGACACGCGACGCATGCGGTGCCGCTGTCCCGGTGCCAATGGTGGTGAGCTTCATGTGCTCTTGACTCAGCGCCCGCGGAACACGATGCGCCGGAAGGTGGGCGCCCCTCCGTCCGCGCGAAAACGCGCGAGGTACACCCCGGGCGCCACGGTGCGGCCGTCGGTCCCCGTCCCGTCCCAGACGAATCGGTTGTCGCAGTTGCTGGCCGAGCCGGCGGCGCCGCGCCCGTAGCGCCCGGCGTCGAACCGGCTCACGCCATCAGAGCCGGGCACGATGTTCTTCACCAGGTTGCCGCGCAGGTCGAGCACATCGAGCGCCACGCGCGCACCCGGTGCTCCCACGTCGAACCAGAAGCAGGTGACGAACGAGGCCGCACTGGGAAACGGATTGGGAAAGTTCTGGTACAGCAGCGTCGTGGTGGGGAGCGGCGGGTCGGTGATCACGAACGAGCCCACGCTCGCCACGCGAACGCTCTCGCCGTTGCCCAGGGAGGCCCGCACGTTCCAGCGATACGAGGTGTTGGCCTGCAGGTCGGTGGCCGGACGATAGGTGGTATCGCGCAGGCTGGTGACGCCGAGTTCCGGTCGTCCGGCCCCCAGGACCTCGAGATCGTAGCGCCATGATCCCGCGGCGGGGGTGACGCGGGCACTGCGCCACACGAACAGCGGCCGCCGAATGTCGAAGGCGTTGCCGGCGGGCGAATTGGGGGAGACGAGCGTGAGCCACGGTGGCACCACACGTGCCCCGGAGTTCACCGAGGTTGCCTGGGCCCCCAGTGCCCCCCGGGCCAGCACCCGCCAGTACACGGTAGCCTCGCTGGGCAGCGGCCGCGTCACCTGGACGGTGAGCGCGGTGTCGGTGGCGGTGAAAGTGCTGTCGAGCACCAGCGCCGAATAGTCGGCCACCGTGGCAATCTGCACCGTGTACTGAATGGGGCCCGGCCCCAGGCCCACGGCACGCACCTGCAGCGCCGGCGTGATGGAAGGCAGCGGCTGCGTGGTGGGGCCATCCACGAACACCGCCTGCGCCTCCAACGCGGAGGGGGCGAGCCCCGCCAGCAGCCATCGCCGCAGGATCGCCCCCCGTCCTTTCCCCCGCGGCAGTCCGGTCACGCCGGCGAGGGTTCCGCTTCCGGGGCCACGTCGGCCTCACCGTCCCCGTCGGTGGCCGTTTCGGGCGTGTCGGCGCCGTCCTCGTCGATGGACGGCCCGTTGCGCAGCCGCACGCTCACGATGCTCGACACGCCGGGCTCCTGCATCGTCACGCCGTACACGGCATCGGCCGCTTCCGACGTGGTGCGCGGATTGTGCGTGATGACGATGAACTGTGTCCGCGTCTTGAAGTCGTTGAGCATCTTCACGAAGCGCCCGATGTTCTGGTCATCGAGCGGCGCGTCCACTTCGTCCATGAGGCAGAAGGGGCTGGGCTTGGTGAGGAAGATGCCGAAGAGCAGCGACAGCGCCACGAGGGCACGTTCCCCACTGGAGAGCAGGTGAATGCGCTGCGTCTTCTTGCCGCGCGGCGACGCATGCACCTCGATGTCGCAGTCGAGCGGCGCGTCGGGGTTCTCGAGCCGCAGGTCGCACTCGCCACCGCCGAACATGCGCAGGAAGATCTGCCGGAAATTCTCGCGCACCTGCGAGAAGGTGGCCAGGAAGAGTTCGCGCGCCGTGCTGTCGATTTCGCGAATGGCCTGGTGCAGCGACTGCTTGGCCGCGACCAGGTCGTTGCGCTGGCTCGTGAGGAACTCGAGGCGCCGCTGCTCCTCCTCGTGCTCCTCGATGGCCAGTGGATTCACGGGACCCAACTCGTCGAGCGCGCTGCGCAACGTGGCCGCCTCGGTGCGCAATTCGTCGGTCGTGAGCTCCAGCTCCGCGAAGCCGGCAAGCAGGTCGTCGAGCGAGCGGCGCCACTCGGTTTCGAGGCGCGACGTGATGTTCTCCCGGCGACCAGCCAGCTCCGTATGGCGCAACTGCGCGCCATGCAGCTGCTCGCCAAGGGCGGTGGCCCGACGCCGCGCCTCATCCAGCAGGCTCTCGCAGCGGTCGCTGGCGTGCGTAGCCGCGGCCACCGCGCGCTCCGCCTCCGCCAGGCGCCCGTCGGCGTCGGCCAGGTTCTTCTGCTCCGTCTCGAGCTCCGTGCGCCAGCCGTCGAGCTGCTGCGCCAGGTGCTGATCGGCCTCGCTCAACGTGGACAGCTCAGTGGCCAGCGCGGCCATGCGCGCCGCCGCCGTGCTGTCTTCTTCCAGCAATCGCTTCTCGCGATCGACCGCCACGCTGAGCCGCGCCTGGGCCTGTGCCTGCGCCACCTGCCAGGTGGCCCGCCCTTCACGCGCCTGCTCCTGTTCGCGTTCGGCCACGCTCAACGCTTCGCGGGCGGTCGTGATGTCGGTGTCGGCTTCGCCGGCGCGGGCGTGCAGCGCCTCGGCCTGCTGCGCCAGCTGCCGCGTGCGCAACTCGAGCTCTTCCAGGCGCGCCACCAGCCGCTCGGCCAGCGCGCTGGACTGCGCGAGTTCCCGCTCGGCACGCTCGCGCCGCCGCTCCACTTCGTTCTGCACTTCCACCGCGCGCCGCGCCTCCTGCTGCGCCCGGTTGTTGTTCTCCATGGCCAGCTGCTGCGTGCGCTCGGCCTCGGTGAGGGCGAGGCGCGCCGCGTCGGCCGCGAGCGCCGCTTCATCGCGCTGCGCATCGGCGGCGGCGAGGTCGCTTTCCAGGCGCGTGAGCTCGGCGCGACGCTGCAGCGGTCCCGGACCGCCCGCATTGCCCGGCAGGTACACGGCGCCGCGCTCGTCCACGAAGGCATCGCCACCGTCGAGGGCGCGCACCTTGCCCAGCAGCGCCTGCACCCAGCGCGCGGCCGGCCCCTGCGACTGCACGCTCCCCGCCAGCGCTCCCTCGAGCGCCCCCATCTCCGCCACCACATCGAGCGGCAGCAGCAGAATGGGGCCGGGCTGCGCCTGCGCATGCCACTGGCGCACGGCGGCGGCCGCACGGGCATCACGCACGACGATGGCGTGCATCGTGGCCCCGAGATACCGCTCCACCAGCCTCGCCGTGTCGCCGTCGGCGGTGAGGAAGTCGGTGAGCGGCCCCAGCACGGCCCCGTCGCCGAAGCGCTCGCGCTCCTTGAGCAGCTTCGCGGCCGACGGCGCCAGCCCCACGCGCTCCCGCTCGAGGGCGGCCAGCGCATTCCGCTTGCCTTCGAGGTTGGTGCGCAGCGCCACGGCGTTGGCCAGCATGGCGCGCGACTCCGCGTCGGCGGTGCGCGCGGTGGCGGCGGCGAGACGCGCGCCTTCCAGCTCGTGCATGGCGTCCTGCGCCGCCTCGTGCGTCAGCTGCACCTGCTCGCGTGCGCTGATCAGCTCCCGTTCAATGGCATCGAGCGCGTCGGCCAGGTTCTGCCGTTCCACGTCGAGCGCTTCGCGGCGCTGCTGCGTGTCGCCCTGTTCACGCGCCGCGCCGTCACGATCGAGTTCGATGCGCCGGGCCTGATCACGGTGCTCGCGCACCTGACGTTCGAGCTGGTCGAGGGCCGCGCGGGCGCGCTGCACCGACTCACGCGCCAGCTGCTCGGCCGCGAGGCGCTGCTGCAGGGCCTCCCCGGCATCGCGCAGCTCCTGCTCCAAGGTGGTGCGGTCCGTCGCCGCCTTCTCACGATCCTCGCGCAGCCGGCGTCCGAACGCCTCGTTCTCCTCGCGTTCCTGCTCCGCCCGCTGCTTGCGCATGGTCGTGCTGCGCTGGCGCTCTTCCGCCACGGCCAGATCCCGCTCGAGGCGCTGCGTCGTGTCCCGCTGCTCCGCAGCCAGCCGCGCCAGCTCCACGCGGCGCGCTTCGGCGGCCCCGCGCGCGGCGTGGGCGTCCTCGCGCTGCAGCTCGGCGGCGGCAATGGCCTCGTCCGCTCCCGGCAGTTCGCCGCGCAGCACCTCGAGGCGCCCGTCGAGCGCTTCCAGTTCGTCCTTCCACGCGGCCATCTCCCGCACGGCCAGCGAGATCTCCACGGCGAAGCGGCGCGACGTGAGTTCGGCGTGACGTTCGGCGCGGCGGCGCTGCCGCGCGAGCGAACGCACCTGGCTCTGCACTTCGTTGATCAGGTCGTCGAGGCGCGCGAGGTCGGTGGTGGTTTCCTCGAGACGCCGCTCGGCGCTGCGGCGGCGGTCGCGATAGAGCCCCACCCCCGCCGCTTCCTCGAACAGCTCACGCCGTTCGTCGGGGCGGTCGGAGAGCAGCGCGTCGATCATCTTGCTCTCGATCACCACCCCGGAATCGGCACCCAGACCGGTTCCGCGCACGAGATCCTGAATGTCGCGCAGCCGGCACGGGGCACGGTTGAGCAGATACTCGCTTTCGCCGCTGCGCAGCAGGCGCCGGGTGATCACGACTTCCTTGAACGGAATGGGCAGCTCGCCTTCGGTGTTGTCGAAGTGGAGCGACACTTCCGCCATGTTCACCGGCTTGCGCGCCGAGGAGCCGTGGAAGATGACGTCTTCCATCTTGGCGCCACGCATCGCGCGCGCCCGTTGCTCGCCCAGCACCCAGCGCACCGCGTCCGAGACGTTCGACTTGCCGGAGCCGTTGGGGCCGACGATCGCCGTCACCCCTTTCTCGAACACGAACTCCAGGTGATCGGCAAAGGCCTTGAAGCCATGGACCTCGAGCTTCGTCAGACGCACTAGAACCCTCTCCCCGTTCGATAGACCAGCACCGGCGCGACACCGGCGACGCGCAGGGAATCCGCCAGCGCGGTCGCCTGCGTGGGCGACTCGAACGCGCCGGTGTAGATGGTGGCACTCCCGTCGGCTTGACGGAGCGCGTAGGCCATGATGCCACGGGTGGCCAGCACGGCGAGGCGTGTGGGCACCAGCGATTCGGTGACCTTCGATTCAATACGGAAGGCAAAGGGGACCGAGACGATGCTCCCCGAGCCAATCACCTTGTCGGCGCGCAGCCGCGCCAGCAGCTGTTCCGCGTCGGTGCGCGCCGAGGCGGCGCCTACCGTGACGCGATACCACTGCTCGTTGCCCTCCATGACGGGCGACAACGCCACGGCCTCGAGGGCCCGCACCTTGGGGTCGGGCATGGCGCCGGCCCGCGTGTTCGCGGTGGCAAAGTACACCGCAAAGCGCGACGCGTTGGCCGAGTCCGCGGGATTGCCCACACTCAGCGTCGTGGCGGCGGACCCCTCTGTGGCCGCGCTGTCGCTGCGGGCGGAATCGCTCTCGACGGCCGCGGAGTCGCTGGCGCTGCGGTCGGCCTGCGGCACCGTGTCCATGGGCGTGGGCGGCACCACGACCGCCGTGCTGTCGACCGGGGGCACCGCGGTGGCGAAGAACGCCGTCAAAGAGGCCGGCAGCCGCTCGACGATCTGCGGCCACAGGGCACCCACCGCCACGGCCACGGCCGCCACGACGATGAGCAGCACCCAGCGCAGCCGCGACCGGCTTTCCACCGGCTGCTGCGCCACTTCACGGGCGCGCGCCTTGCTTTCGCGCTTGGGGGGAGTGGCCTCGCCTTCCACTGGCGGCGGTGGCGGCGGTGGCGGCGCCGGCGGGGCAATGAGCGGAATGCCGGCGGGGGTGGGAAAGACCGTGTCACCCACTGGCATGAGGGCCCCGATGTGTCCGCACAACTCGGCGAATCCGTCAACCTGCGGACGGGCCACCACCACCAGCAGCGCGCCCACCTGATGGAAGCCCGCGGCGAGGCGACGCCACCGCTCGTGCGCGTACATCTCGCGGTGATCCACCGCTTCGGTGCCGCTGGGCATGAGGAACACGTGGTCGGTGCCCTGCATGGGGCGCGCGATCCTGTTGAGCGATACCCCGTACAGGAAGCTGTCCGCAATACCGTGCGGGTCGTCGCCGATGAGTTGCGATTCAATGGCCGGTGCCTCGCCGATGAGATCGGCGATGGCGACTCGGCGGCGCTGCCCCTGCGCGCGGGCGATCCCCACGGCCATGCTCACGGCAATGGACGGGTCAGTGGCCGCGATGACCACCGCGCACACCCCGTCGAGCAGCGGCGCCTGACGACGCCCCTCTACTTCCCAGGGGGCAAGCAACGAACCGGGGGCGGTCATGGCACCCCCCCGAAGACCCAATAACTCTGTCCTGATGCCTTGCCCACGCGGTCGGCATCGGCGCGCGTGGGGAACGGACCGAGCACGACGCGATACAGGGTCTTGCCCTCACGTTCAGACGTCGTGATGCGCGGGGTCTGCCCGTCCACGCGAATGCGCGCGGCCAGCGCCCGGGCCTGTGCCTCGTCGAGACTGGCCGCAAACGATACCGTGTACTGCGCGGCGACCGTGACCGGCGACGTGCTGTCGGTGGGCATGGCCGCGCTGTCGGCGGGCGCGCGCAGGCTGTCGGGGAGCAGATCGGCCGAATCGCGGGGCGCACTCGTACGGAACTGCACCGGCTGGTCGAGCCCGGCGGCCCGCGGACGGAAGCCGTTCCACCGCAACGTGTGCCAGAAGCTCCGTGCACCATCGGCCACCACCTGCATGTCCTTGAGCGTGCGCGGATGGGCAAACACCACATCCGCCCCGCGCGTGATGGCGATGGCCGCGTCGGGGAGCACCAGCGGCAGGTCGCCGCGCCACTCGGAACGCACCACGCCGATCACGTCGTCGCTGGCCAGGCTCACCACGAACACCGAGTCGCCGTTCCCGCGGGCCAGCAGCACCCGCCCCAGGGGATCCATGCGCAATGCCCGCACGGCGCCGGGGAGATCGATGGTGCCGGTCACGCCCTCCTGGAAACGGTCGACCACGCGCAGCTCCGCCTCGCCGGCCACCGCGACGAAGAGGCGGTCACCGCTGGGGGTGGCCGCAATGGCCTGCACCGGATCGCCGATGTCCACATCGAGCGCCTGCCCCAGATCGCGCACCCGCACGGCCAGCACCCGATCGCCGGCGCCGGCAAAGACCCGGTCGCCCACGCTCCCGGCGGTGCGTTGCAGCGCCTGCGCAATGGCAGCCTCGGTACTCCCCACGGCAAAGGAGAGGCTGTCGGAAACGGTGCGCTGCGGCGGGCGAACGCGCCACACCACCACCCAGTCGTTGCGTGCGCCGGCAACAATGAGGGACCCGTCGGCCTGGGCGTAGAGGGCCTGCGCCGGGAGCGGCGGGGTCATGCGCCAGTCGCTCCCGCTGGGCGTGAAGCGGGCGATCTCGCCGTTCGCCATGAGTCCGAAAATGGAACCGCCGTCGGCCGACGAGACGGTGCGTACGGTGTCGCCGCGCACGGGGCTCACTGTGCCGAGCCGCAGGTCCACCCGGACCGGGGCCCCGCTGGTGTCGACGGCCGCCAGATAGCCGTCGTCCGCCCCGAACCCGACGATGTGCCCGAGCGCCGGCAGGCGGGCGGCAGAGCGCCAGAGGGTACTGTCGAGGGCCGGATAGCGCGCAGCCGTGAGCACGCCCCCAGTGCGCGCGACGCGCAGCACAATGGGATCGGGACCACCGGGGATGCTGGGAGGGGCGTCGGCTCCAGAGGGGCGGGACGAGCCGTCACCGCAGCCGCACGCGAGGAGCACGAGCGCCGACGCGATGAGCGTGCGCACAGTCGAAAAATACCCGCCTCGGGGGAGGGAAGGGAGGGGTTGCGCCCGGCGCCCCGGGCGGTGCGAAATCAGTACGAGGCGCCGAAAAACCAGGTCCCGAAGCCGCGCGCCCCCGGTCGGCTGACCGGAACCGCCCAATCCCAGCGGATGATGGCAATCCCGAACAGGTTCATGCGCAGGCCGAAGCCATAGCTCTGGAGCAGGGCACGCTGGGTGTCCACGTTGTAGCGGTCCCCGCGCGTGAACGTCACGCTCTGCCCCTGCGACCACGCCACACCGGCGTCGTAGAAGAACAGGCCATCCACCGGCGGGAGGCCGCCCAGCAGGTTGGTGCGGTTGCCGTAGCGGCGCAGGATGGGGAAGCGCAGCTCCGCGTTGCCGAAGGCCACGCGGCTGCCGATCAGCTCCGCACTGCTGCAGCTGCTGCCGTTGTCGCTGGGGAGCCCGGTGCACCCCACCGTGCCGATATCCTCGCGGTTGTAGCCGCGCACGAAATCGGGGCGCCCAATCCACTTGGGGAAACGCGCCTCGTCACGGCCCACCGACATGCTGGTGGTGAAGCGCGTGGCGAAGGTCACGTAGTTGAAGAGGATGGGCACGTACGAGCGGGCGTCCGCCATGTACTCCGTCCATCGCCACGTGCCCACGCTCGGTTCCACCTCGATGCGCGCCCGTCGTCCCGAAATGGGCCCCGTGAAGCCGAACATGGTGTTGTCGGTAACCCACGCCAGGTACGGGGACACGGTGTTGGCCGAGGCCACGTTGCGCGTGGGCCCGCGTTCGAACCCGGTCGCGAACCCGAGGTTGTAGTCCACCAGACGGTTGAACGAGAACACCTGCTGGTCCACGTTCTGGAAGCGCGCGCCCAGTTCGAAGCGGGTGAACCGGTTGAGCGGATACAGCCCCGCCGCGAACATCTGCCGGACCACGAGGCGCGTAATCTCCTGCGTCTGCACGAACTGCGTCTGGCTGCCCTGCTGCGGCGTTTCGAAGAACCCCGACACGAGATAGAGCGGTTGCTGAATGACGCCGGTGGTGTACTGCAGCCGGCGCCCCAGGCTCGTGTACCCCACGAACACCTGCGCATCACTCAGCTGTCCGTTGATGGACCCCGACAGCGCCAGCCGCCGGTTCCCCAGCAGGTCGCTCAGCACGATGGTGGTGCCGCCGAAGGTCCCCTGGCCGAATCCGCCCTGCTGAAAGCCGATGCTGGGCTGCGCCACGTACTCGGGGGTGAGCTTCCCCTTGTAGCGCGAGTCCGACAGGCGCGTGGTATCGGGCAGGTTGAAGTCGAAGCTGTCGAGCATCGCCTTCACGCTGATCGTCTCGGCCTGCCGGGCCAGCAGCGTGGCCGGGAGCTCCGACGACTGACGCGCCGTGGCGCCCGTGACGGGGCGATAGAACGACTGGCGCGCGGCCGCCGTGTCCTGCACGGTGGCGCGACGCAGGTGCGCCGTGGGATCCAGCGGCACGGTGGGCCGCGCGCCCAGCTGCGCCGCCCGCTGCGCCTGCGCCACCACCACCGGGTCGCGATAGGGCTGCTTCCTGAGCTTGCGCGGGTTCTCGATCTTCCAGATCGAGTGGTCGGTCTTTTCGTAATACACGAACGCCATGAGATCGGCGCCGCGCGCCCAGGTGAGCGCCGGTGACTGCTCGGCCGTGGCGGTCACGGCCCCCAGCACGTTCGTCAGCTGGTAATGCTCGCCATCGGCGAAGTCGTACAGGAAGATGTTGGCGATCCCCGTCCGATCGGAGATGAACGCCAGCGACTTGCCGTCGGGCGCCCACTGCGGATTGATGTTGCGCCCGCCCTGGTTGGGAAGCAGCGTGGTCTTCTGCGTGTCGAAATCGTAGATCGCCACCCGCCACGGTCCGACCTTGAGAATCTCCATGTCCGTGTCGGGGCCGCGCTCGGTCACGAACGCGATTTGCCGGCCGTCGGGCGACCACGACGGCGACAGGTCCCCGTAGGTGTCCTTCATGAGCTGCACGAAGCCCGGGGTATCCATGGAGGCGACGTACAGATCGCTGGTGCCCCGCCGCATGCCGCTGAACACGATGCGACGCCCGTCGGGTGAAAAGCTGGGGCTCAGCACCTGGTCCATTTCGAAGTCGAAGTCCTTCACCACCTTGCGACGCGCGACATCGAGCACGTACAGGACATCGCGTCCCCCGCGCTGCCCGGTGAAGGCCAGCAGCTTGCCATCGGGGCTGAACGAGGGCTGCGAGTAAATGAAACGCAGCTGCTCGTAGTCGGGGTTGGTGGTGGTCTTGACCAGCCGCTTGAGGCGCTTGCCGGTGGCCACGTCGGCCAGATACAGCTCGGGGAACACCTCGCCGCGCAGGAGGCTGCCGTAGCCCACGTACGTGATGTACTTGCCGTCGGGGGAGAGCGCCGGCGCCACGTACGTGTTGGCAAAGCCGCCCGTGCGCGGCTGCGTGAGCAGCGGTTCGGCGAAGCTGCGCGGACGGTCGAGGTTGGCGACCGCCGTGAGGTACTTGGCCTGCATGGCCGCCTTCCAGTCGGCGCTCAGTTCATCCAGCGACAGGCCGATCTCCCGACGGAACGCCCGGTCGATGCCGAGGCTGGGCGTGGCGTTCATGATCTCGCCAATGACCTCGTCGCCCCAGCGCGCGCCCACGTACTGCCAGAGCGCGAGGCCGTAGCGGTAGGGGAAGTACTTGTCGGGGCGCTCCGTCATCTGTGCGATGGTGGGGAGCGTGTTGTTCACGATCGCGTCGCGCACCCAGGCGTCGGTCCATGGATGAACGGGCCCGATCGAGAGATACTCGGCGAGCCCTTCCATGTACCAAAGCGGCGGGTTCACCATGGCGAGGTTCTGCAGCCCCGCCCCCGCGCGCCCGCGCGAGAAAATATCGAAGGTGAACACGTGCACCATTTCGTGAATGAGCACGTGTTCGAAGCTGGCCCAGTCGCCGCTGAAGAACTGCGCCATGCGCTGGCGCAGCGGGTCGGTCACACCGCCGGTGCCTTCACCCAGGTCGCCAAAGACGTTGCTCTGGGCGAAGTCACCCGACGAGCCGAAGATGAGGATGGGCTTCTTTTCGCGGAACTGGTGTGCCGTGAGCCGCGACAGCCGGGCGTAGGCCCGCTCCGACATGCGCGCGGCGTCGGGGGCGACGTCGGCGATCTGCGGGTAGTAGTGCACCAGAAAGTGCTCGGTCTCGATGACCCGCCAATCCATGCGGTCATACTGGACCTGGTTCTGCCCGAAGAACTGGGCCTGCGCCGGCGTGAGCGACGCCGAGGCACCGAGCGCGGCGGCCGCGACCAAGAGTACCCTGCCGAATCGAGACCACCGCGTCGCCTGCGCCATGCGTTTATGCTCCCTGCGTGATTTCGGCGTCCAGCTGCACCGGTGTGGCATCGCCCCACAACCGTTCGAGCTGGTAGAACTGCCGCAAGGTGGGATGGAAAACGTGAATCACGCAGTCGGCATAGTCGAGCAGCGCCCACCGCCCCTGCGTGAGTCCTTCGGTCATGGTGGTAGACACGCCACCCTGCTTCAACCCTGCCTGGATGTGCTCGGCGACCGCCCGGACGTGGGTGTCGGAGGTCCCGGACGCAATAACAAAAAAGTCGGTCATGTCCGTCACCCCGCGGAGATCGAGGACCACGATATCGGTGGCCTTGAGGTCGCTGGCCAGCGCAGCAGCGCGGCGGGCGATGGGTTCTCCGGGGCTCGGGCGTCGTTCAGCCATGGGAATTGCGGGTAAGGGCATCGTGGCGGGCCGCGAGTTCCAAGCGCAACTCCGGTACCCCGCCGTCATGATGAAGGTTGCTGCGAAAAGCACGACACGGACAGGGGGCACTATGCCCAGTCTGCCGATCGGGGAAAGAATCGAGGGGGCGCCCGGCGTGCGGACCCCCCCTCGGCGCATCCACGGCCGATCCCGCGTTCGCAGGGCCGGCAGCGAAACGGCCAGTTACTGCTTGATGACCCACACCTTGATTTCGGGGTGCACGTCGGCGTGCAGCTTGATGGGCACCTTGTACATGCCGAGCGCCTTGATGGGCTCGTTGAGCTCGATCTGGCGCTTCTCGATCTTGAAGCCCTGCGCTTCCAGCTGGTGCGCGATGTCCGACGTGGTCACCGAACCGAAGAGCTTGCCTTCTTCACCCACGCGGGCGGCGAAGGTGACCGACACTTCGGCCAGCTTGTCGGCCACGGCCTGTGCCGCCGCCTTGCGCTCGTTCTCGAGCGCCTCGAGGCGGCTCTTTTCGGCCGCGATGCGCTTGCGGTTGCCCGCCGTGGCCTCGTAGGCCAGGCCGCGCGGCAGGAGGAAGTTGCGGGCGTATCCCGGCGACACGGAGACGATGTCACCAGGATGTCCGAGCTTGTCGACGGCGTTGCGGAGAATGACTTCCATGGGAACTCCGGGTCGAACCGGTAAAGGAAAACAGAAAGAAGGAAGGGCGGGGATGCCCCTAGGATGACCAGGGCCGGCGTGCTTCCGCACCGGCCCGAAAATCACGCCAGGTGTCGCCCAGACCGAGCGCGAAGGTGACCGTCAGCAGCGCAACGAGCACCCACACCGGTCCGAGGACCGGCACCAGCACCAGCAGCCCGAGCGGCGCCCACACCGCAGCCCGATCGGGGATGTACCACGTGAGGACCCCGGCGCCCCGCAGGGCGTACAGCGTCCCGAAAAACGCCACGAGATTGATGCCCGCCGTGCGCCACTCCGCCATGGTGGGCAGCAGCAACGCGGTGAAGCCGACGATCAACCCCCACACCCACTGGTCGTTGAAGCGCAGGTGGCGCAAGGCCGCCAGTGGCGGGCCAATGCGCGCCCGGGCCAGCCGGTGGTATGCCGCCCACCCCAACGCCAACGCCAACAGGGTTTCCAGTCCCAGCAGCGCCGGGGCCAGACGCACCAGCGGGGCCAGCTTCACCCCGCCCACCGCTGCCGACGCCGGCTGCGGGTCCGCCAGCCGGTGCAGCAGCGACTCCATGCGATCGGCCCGCGCGGCCGCTTCCGGCAACCGGGCCGCAAAGGCCTGCCACGAGGGCGAACTGGTGCGCGACCGCCAGAGATCGAGCGACGCCGTGAGGCGCTGCTGGTACTCCTGCGACAACATGATGGCCGCCCCGTCGAAGGCGCCGCGACCAGCCGCCCGGGTGGAGAGCCCACCAATGGTCACCACTCCCGCCAGCGCCGTGGCCGCGAGGGCCCGCGACAGGAACGGCTTGGCGGCAGTGACCAGACAAACGAGTCCGAACGCGGCGCCGGCCGTGACGGCCCAGCCGCGCAGGAACGCCCCGTACCCCGACAGCGGTAACGGTACGCGCCACACCACCCACGTGGCCGCCGCCGCCCACACCAACCCCAGCGTGAGACGACCACCGGCCCACCAGCCCACCACCGCACACGCGGCAATGGCCACCAGCACCAGCAGGGCGAACTGCTCCACGGGCAACAGCAAGCGCACGGCGCCCGCCAGCAGCGCGAGGGCCGGCGGCCAGGCGGGGGCCGCCGTCACGGCAACCATGAGCACCATGCCCAACACGAACCAACGCCACCCGCGCTCCTGCGGAGCCGCTCCTGCAGGAGCAGTCGCGGCGGGTCCCGGCGCGACCGCTCCGTTCATGCTCAGGCCGTCTGGCCCTTCACGTACGGCAGCAGCGCAAGGAACCGCGCCTTCTTCACGGCCTTGGACAGCTGGCGCTGGTGACGCGCGTCCACCCCGCTCAGACGGCTCGGCAGGATCTTGCCGTAGTCGGTGATGAATCGGGCAAGGAGACGGTCGTCCTTGTAGTCCACGTAGCGGATGCCCGCTTCAGTGATCGGGCAGGGCTTCTTCTGGCGGCGCATGGGTTAATCCTCGTCGTCGTCGTCGTCATCACCCGCGCGACGGCGCGAGGCGAGCTCTTCGTCGGAGAGCTTGGGCGCGCCAAGCTCGTGCTCATACAGCGTCACCAGGTAGCGCACCACGCTCTCGTCGAGCTTGAGCGCACGCTCGAACTCGGGCAGCACGGCCGGCACGGCGGTGAAGTTGCTGATCACGTAGTAGCCGTTCTCGTGACGGCCGATCTTGTACGCGAGCTGACGGCGGCCCCAATGCTCGATCGTCGCCGGCTCGGCGAGATGGAGCAGCCCCTGCAGCTTCTCGAGCTTCTCGGCGATGGCCGTGTCTTCGAGCGCACTGTCGAAGATGTACACGGCTTCGTACCGCCGCGTGGGGTTGCGGCGGATCTTGAGTTTTGCCACTCGGCAATCCTCCCTGTGGTCTGGACCTGGCGGTCGATAAGCCACCCGCAGTGCCGAGCCGCGGGCGGAGGGTATGGCGGGACCCGCCGCCCAAAGGCGACCGGTTCCGGATGAGCCTTGAAGCCTAGTCAGGACAGGGGGGCAGAGCAAGCGGGACCCTCGTTCCGGGGGGCATTGACATAGGTGCTCACCGGGTAGGCCCGCATGGGCCCGCCATAGGGGCGGATCAGTGCCTGCGCCGCCGCCGCGGGCGTGCCCGGATCGAGCCACAGGTCGTAGGCGGTCGGCGGCACGATCGCGGGCATCCGGTCGTGAATGGGCGCCATGACCGCGTTGGGCTCGGTGGTGACCAGGCAGCAGCTCAGCAGCGGCTCGGCATCGGGCTGTCCCTTGGGCACCCACCGCTCCCAAAGACCGGCAAAGCAGAAGGGGGCCGCATCCTCGAGCTGAATGCACCAGGGCTGCTTGACCTTCTGGCCGGGGAGCGGCTGCCATTCGTAGAAGCGGTCGGCCGGGAGGAGCGCCCGCCGGGCCTTGAAGGCGCCCCGGAAGCTGGGTTTGCTCGCCACCGTCTCGCCGCGGGCATTGGCCAGCCGGTTGCCAATGGCCGGGTCATCGGCCCAGAACGGGACCAGCCCCCAGCGCGCCAGGATCGCGTGGCGCCCCGCCGCATCGTGGAACACGATAGGCACCGCCTGCGACGGCGCAACATTGAAGCGCGCTGCGAGGGCCGGGAGGTCGACACCAAGGGGCAGGGTGGAAAGGCGAGCGGGATTCCCGAAACCATAGCGCCCGCACACCGCCTATTTCGTCCCCTTCGCCCGCTGCAGGTACAGGTTGAGACTGCCGAAGCTGAGCTTCGACTTCATCTGCACCATCATGCGCCGGTCGTCGTCGGTGATCCACACTTCGGCCCGGCCATTCTGGCTGAAGATGCCCTTGGTCTGGAAGGTGGGCTGCAGTACCACCGTCTGGAACGTGCCGGCGGGTACGGTGACCGTCTCCGCGCGCAGCACGCGAATGCGCACCGGGTTGCCCTGCGCCTTGAAGTAGCGCTGGAACTCGTAGGTCTTGCCCACCTCGAGCGGGAGGGTGCGCACGAAGTACAGGAACGACCCCTCGTCGAGCGGATTGGGCACGGTCGGCTCCTCCTCACGCTCGCCTTCGCGCATCATGCCGCGCTCGGGGTAGATCTCGTAGCGTCGCCTGCGCTCGTAGCTCCCCTCGTCGACATCCTGATGATAGCGGAGCGTGTTGAGCGTGCTCGTGTCGAACCACGACTCGTACACGTCGTTCACGCGGTAGAGCGGGATGCCGCCCTTGATGGTGAACACGGTGTGCCACGCCGGCCGCCCGCGCACCTCGGTGATCTCCTTCACCTCCATCGTGCCGTTCCCCACCTTCAGCGAACCGAACTTCACCTCGTACTCGAGGCGCTCGCCGACGGCGAAGGGGACCGGCACTGGGGTCGACGATTCGGCAAGCGACCGTGACGCCGAGGGGAAGGGGGCGACCGCACTCTGGCCATTCGCCGACATGGTCGCCGCGCCAACGGCGAGCACCATGCCAGCCACAACCAGATTTCGGAAGAGGGGTGGACGGAAGATCATATCCCGATAAATACCCGCTTCCCTCGAAAATGGTCAGCCGCCGCGCGCGGTCTGCCACCCCGCGAGGGCTCGCGCATAATCCCGGGCCCGGCGTTCGGCAAAGCCGTCGACCAGCAACCCCACCCCCGAGAAGAACACCAGCGCCACGCCGACGCCGCGCGCGCCCGGATGCTGCCATCCGAAGCGCAGCGCCAACCCGATGGCGCCGAACGCGGCCCAGACGACGAGGTAGGCGTTCCAGCGTGCATTCACCCCGGCCATTCGGGTGGATTCCCGGGCCTGCACGTCGGCTGGGTTCGCGCGCACCTCGGCCGCCAGTCGCTGCACCTGTGATGGCGTGCGAAAACCCACCGTGGCACCGATCGCACTCATGGCGAGTCCCATTACGAGAAACGGGATGGCGACACCGCGCGTGAACGAGGAGGGCGTATCGAGCCACAGCCACAGCCCGAACACGAGGCTCAGCAGGCCTCCCGGCAAGATGAAGATCAAGGATTCGCGCAGCTCGCCGCCGAAGTAGCTGGTGACGAACGAAGGCAATGGAGACATGGACGCTCCTGGCGTGGTGAGGACGGTCAGGGTCACCGCCGGTCGTGCGCACGGTGGCTTGCCGCGCGGATGGCGGCTGGGGTGAATCCCGTCCAGTCGCGGAACGCGCGAAAGAACGAGGTCGGCTGCGCGAATCCGAGCAGGAAGGCAATCTCCTGCATGGAGAGCGACGTGCGCTCGAGATAGTGGCGCGCCAGTGAGGCGCGCACGTCACGGAGCACGACCGCGAACGAGGTCCCTTCCTGTTCGAGCAGGCGCTGCATGGTCCGACGACTCATCGCAAGAGCCCGCGCCACGTGCGCCGCATCGGCGGTACCACCCGGCAGGGCTTCCATCAGGACCGACCGCACGCGCTCGGCGACCAGTGGTGACTCGCCAAGCCGTGAGAGACGACGGCGTAGATCCGGTTCGAACGCGGCCCACAGGGCGTCATCGTTCGTGAGAAACGGGCGCGAGGCCTCCTCGGCCGGCAGCGTGAGGGAGAAGTCGGGGCCATGCTCGATGGGCACGCCGAGGTACTCGGCGTACGCGTCGTGATGTTCCAGCGACGCGGGCGCGGTCAGGCGCAACACCGGAATCCGCCTGCGCGTCGCCAGCCGGGCCAGCGCCACCAGAAACATCAGCTCGGCAACGCCGAAGGACGTCGGAAGTGGTGGAATACCGGCGCCGGCATGCAGCGTGACGACGAATCGTGTGGCCGTGCTCTTCGTGGCGATGCGCAGGGGCGCCGTGAGCGACTTGTACTGTGCGACGCGTGAGACCGCCTGCGCGAGATCCCGGCTGCACAGGGCGGCGAAGAGCAGCGGGGAGAATGCATCACCACGAAGCGCGCAGGCGGCGCGCACGGGGAGGGGGACCGGCCCCGCAAGCTGCTCGAGGGCGGCCCATAGGCGATAGAAGGCGTCCGCATCGATCCGCGCCGGTGTGGCGTGCCAGAGCGCTTCCGGGAGCTGTGCCAGCCTGAACGCATCCTCTGCCCGGATGTCCAAATCGACAAGCAGCACCCGCCACGCGGCATCGATCGCGAAGCGCCCGTCGTGTCTGGTGTGCATGAGCGGTGACGGATCCGGGGAAAGGCGGCGAGCGCTCAGGCCGGTACGATTCCGAACTGCCCGCCGATCATGGCGTGAAACGACGCATCGTCGAGCTGTCGTCGCGCATCCAGAATCGCCGTGGCATCAGCGCCCACCGCATAGCGGAACTGCGGGCTCCCGTCCGTGGCAGCCTCGAAAACGGCCGATGCGACCACGTCCGGCGAGACGGCGTTGGTCATCAGCGGCGCCAGTACGTCCATGAACGTTGCGACCAGCGGCTGGTACTCCGTCAGCGCGTCATCGTTCATGAAGTCGAACGAACGACCAGCGAAGTCCGTGCGGGTCGCGCCGGGTTCGATGATCTTGACCCGCGCGCCGAGCGGCGCCAGCTCATACTGCAGCGCCTCGGACAGCCCCTCGACGGCGAACTTCGTACCGTGATACAGGGTGCCCAGCGGAAACGCCATGCGTCCGCCCATCGAGGACACGTTGATGACCAGCCCGTTCCGCTGGCGGCGGAAGTGAGGCAGCACCGCCCGCGTGGTGCGCATCAGGCCGAACACGTTCACATCGTACTGCCGCTCCATCGCCGCGTCACTGACGGCCTCGAGCGGTCCATAGGCACCGTAGCCGGCATTGTTGAGCAAGACGTCGATGCGGCTGAAGCGCGCCACAGCTGCATCGACAGCCGACACGATGCTGGCGTTGTCCTGCACGTCGGCGTGCGTGACGAGGACGCGCTCGAGACCGGTGAGCGACGTCTCGCGCTCCGGGGAGCGCATGGTGGCCGCCACGTTCCAGCCGGCCTGCTGGAAGTGCCGGGCGGTGGCGAGACCGATACCACTCGAGGCGCCGGTAATGAAGATCGTCGGGGACATGTTCGTGCGGGTTGAGGGAAAGACCATCTTCCGCACGATGTGGCCCGCGGGCGTCGCGGGCATTCACCGATGGCGCCATTGGTGTTGCCAATGGCGCCATTCTCAACCGGTATGCGGCGGAAGGTCAGACGTTGAAGCGGAACAGCATCACGTCGCCGTCCTGCACCACGTATTCCTTCCCTTCCGCGCGCGCGACCCCCTTTTCCTTCGCGCCCTTCCAGCCGCCGTGCGTCACGAAATCCTCGTAGGCCACGGTTTCGGCGCGGATGAACCCCTTCTCGAAGTCGGTGTGAATGACGCCGGCCGCCTTGGGGGCCGTGTCGCCCTTGTGGATGGTCCAGGCGCGCACTTCCTGCTCGCCGGCGGTGAAATACGTCTCCAGCCCCAGCAGCGAGTACCCGGCCCGGATGAGGCGGTCGAGCCCCGCGCTTTCAATGCCCAGCGACGCGAGGAACTCGGCGCGCTCCTCGGCGCCCAGTTCGGCCAGCTCGCTTTCGATCTTGGCCGAGAAGGGCACGATCTGCGCGTTCTCCCCGCCGGCGGCCACCGCCGCCCGCAGCGCCGTGAGATACGCCCCCTCGTCGCCCGACAGCTCGGCATCGGTGACATTGGCGGCATACAACACCGGCTTGGCGGTGAGCAGCTGCAACCCGGCCAGCTTCTCCAGGTCGTCGGCCGACAGCCCGGCGCGCCAGAGCGGCTTGCCCTCGGACAACGCGGCATTGGCGGCCTCGAGCGCCGGCAACTCGGCGAGCGCCTCCTTGTCGTTGGCCTTGGCCGCACGACGCGCCTTGTCGAGGCGCTTCTCCACCTGCGCCAGGTCGGATAGGGCGAGCTCGAGCTCGATGATCTCCTTGTCGCGCGCCGGGTCGGGCTGCCCCATCACGTGCGTCACGTCGTCGTCGGCAAAACAGCGGATGACATGCACGATCGCGTCGGTCTCGCGGATGTTCTGCAGGAACTTGTTCCCCAGCCCCTCCCCCTGCGACGCGCCCTTCACCAGCCCCGCGATGTCCACGAACTGCACCACCGCCGGGACCGTGCGCTTGGGCTGCACGATCTTCGCCAGCGTATCGAGCCGCGGATCGGGGACCTCCACCATGCCCACATTGGGCTCCACGGTGCAGAACGGATAATTCGCGGCTTCCGCCTTCGCCGCCGTGAGGGCATTGAAGAGCGTGGACTTGCCGACGTTGGGGAGACCGACGATACCGAGACGAAGCATGATTCGAGGCTGGAGTTTGGGGGCAGCCTTGAAAGCTAATGGGATCGGGGGCGACGTGGGTTTACTGTCGGCGGTTGGCTGATCGAATAGGGGCAGGGAGGTCCGGCGACGTACGGGGAGTTTCGGGTTCCGGGTTTCGGGTTCCGGGTTTCGGGTTTCGGGGGGGAGGCGCGGTCTGCTGCCGTCGCGACCTGTCGACTCGAGCACACGCCGACGGAGCACCACCAGCATCCGGCGAATGATCACGAGTTCAGAAAGGAGTGCGGTCGCCGTTACGCCGGAGATCGCCCGGGTTCGCAGCGCGAAATCGAGATGATTCTCGGTCTCGGAGGCAGATGCGATCGCGATCTCCAGAAAGTGCGCGAACTGTCGAGGCGTATCGCGCATGGCCCCCTCCGCGATGTTCGCCGCGATCGACGAGGAAGAGCGCCGCAACTGCCCTCGCCATGATCCGCCCGATTCCCCACCAGCGCGGGGAGGCATGGCGTTGATGCGAACGGCAAGGTCCTGCGCCTGTTGCCACACTCGGAGCTTCCGGAAGTCCTGCATGCTGCACGCTAGCCGTGGCGACCAATGGAAGGCGTACCGTTTCCGTGCGCGGCGGGTCATGGCGACGCAAGCATCCGCCACTCGAAACTCGAAACCCGAAACTCCCAGTGAATCGCCGGGAGCTTCGGGCATCGACAGCTTCTGAATCGCGCGGACCCGCTCACCCCCGCTTCAGGCGGTTACTGCTTGCAGCTCCCCCGCGGATCCATCTTCTTGCCGTCCACCGCCGGTCGATTCGCCCGATTCCCCAGCTCGGCGGCGATATCCGCCACCAGTCGCGTCACGCGCTGCATGTGCGGGTAATCGATGTACTGCGGCTCGTCGGTGAGCTGGTGGTACGCCGAATGGCCACCGGTGGTGAAGAAGGTCACCGGGATGTTCCACTTGGCGTACTCGTAGTGGTCGCTGCGGCAGTAGATGTTCATGGGATGCCCGTTGGCGTCCATGGCGTAGTCGAACGAGAAGTTGTGCTTCTTGCCCGTATTCACGCGCTCCACGAGGTCGCCCAGCTCCGTGCTCAGGCGACGCGAGCCGACCAGCTGCAGGTAATCCGGGCCGCCGCGCAGTTCCTTGCCGTCGGCGCTCATCCCCGTCTGATCGGTGGCACTGCCGCGCCCCACCATGTCCAGGTTGAGCTGCGCCACGATGCTGTCGCGCGGGACGGGGGGGTGCTCGGTGAAGTGCGCCGACCCCCACAGCCCCTTTTCCTCGCCGGCGTGCCACACGAAGAGCAGGCTGCGCTTGGGCTTCACCTTCTGCGTCGCGAAGTACTCGGCCATCTCCAGCACCGCCATCGACCCTGAGCCGTCGTCGTCGGCGCCGTTGAAGATGGAGTCACGTCGTCCCGGGCCGTTCTTGCGGCGCTCGGCCAACTCGGCGTTGATCTGCGCGAACTGTTCGGCGTTCCCCATCTTGTCGTCGTTCTCCGCACCGGCCGGGCGCACGATGCGGTTGAACACGAACACCGAGTCGTGATCGAGGCCGCGCCGCGCGGTCCCCACGTGGTCGCTGTGGGCGCCAATGGCCACATACTGCGATGCCAGCGTGGGATCGCTGCCGGGGAGCAGCGCCACCACGTTGCGTGCGGCGAACGGCGGGGACTGCATTTCCACCAGCGCCTTCACATTCACCTTGGCCCCCAGCGCGCCCGGCACGAGCAGCTGCATGCCGTTCCCGAAAATGCGCATGGTGGCCGAGTCGGTCACGAAGAGCCGCGCGTCGGCGGGTTGCGTGGGGTCGACCGGTGACAGGCCACCCTGCAGCACGTAGTTCAGCACACCGCGCGCCTGCTGCGGCATGAGAAACAGCACGCCGGCCGCGCCGGCCGGCGCCTCGATGCGCCCCACCACGGCGCGCTGCAGCGCCCCGTTGCTGGTGATGCTGTAGGCCACCACGCGCCCCTTCGCCTGCTCGGGGGTCACGGCCGGCATCCCCTCTTCGGTCAACGGGCCCGCGAAGAACACTTCGGCGTCGTCGATGCTGATGTTGGCGGGTCCGCTGAAGCCCCACGCCTGGCCGAGCGTGAGGTTGGTGCCCCCCGCCACGAAGCTGGACAGGCGGTCCACCTTGCGCGACTTGAGGGGCAGCGTCTGGAAGTAGGTGCCGCTGTCGCCGGCCGGCCGCAGCCCGAGGCGCTGCATCTCACGCGCCAGGTACTCGGTGGCCTTGAAGTGCCCCTCGGTGCCCACGTCGCGGCCGGCGAGCGAATCATCGGCGAAGATGTACAGCCGCGTCATCAGGTCCTGCGACGTAATGGCGCCCGTGGTGGGGCGCGGCGTGTGTTTGAGCGGCAGCGGCGCGCTGTTCACGCCGGCGTCCACCGGCTGCTTTCTGGGGGCGTCCTGAGCGTCGGCCGTGGCGGCGGCGACACAGAGTGGCGCCAACGCCACGATCAGGCGATGGCGCGAAGTGAGCGAGATCATCGAGTCGGTGTGTGAGAGAGCGGGAAACGGGCGACGTGCACCTGCAGCGGATTGACGCGGGTCCACGCGACCACTACGTGGGCACCCTGCCGGATGATTCGCGGGAAACCGCTCTGCCGCGCGCCGGACGTACGGGATATGACCCGAACGGGTCCAGGGGCGTTGCCATGCACCGTGCGCGCGAGCACTTCGGCCACGTCGGGGCCGCGCTGCTCGAGCCACACCACGACCGGGTTGGCGGCATCATCGAGCACCACGTCCACGCGGCCCATGGGGTCGCCGTCGTCCACGCGCACCGGGGGGGCGAAGGTGGCGCCCCCGTCCACGGAGCGGGCGATGTTCACGCGCGCCGTATCGCGCGCCGCCGTGTACCACGCGACCACCACGGTGTCTCCCGTGGCCGCGACCTGCGGGCCGTTCACCGGGCACCCCGGATAGTGCCATTCGTCGGCGTGCACCCGCATGGGCGCACTCCAGCCGGTAGGGGTCTGCCGCACGATGGCGATGTCGCGAATCTCCGCCTCACTGCGGTCGCGGTACACCAGCACGCGTCCGCCGCGCGTGGCCGCAGTGCCCGTTTGGCAGCAGTCGCAACTGCGCGCGTCGATGAGCGCCTCGCGCGTGATGGCGCCTGTGCTCGATACCAAGGCCGTGCGAATGGTCATTTCGCGCGCGCTGTCGGCCATGGCGCTCTTGCGGCCGTCGAGCCACACCAGCCCCACGTCACTCGCCCCCTCGCTCCACAGCGACACGAACCCGTGCTCGGCGGCAAGACCGTCGGTGTGCGGGGTCACGGGGGCGCTCCAGCTGCGCCCCTCGTCACTCGAGCGCACCACGCGCACACCATAGGTGTACTTGCCCCCCGCCTCGCGCTCCAGCCAGTGCGCCGCCAGGTCGCCATTGCCCAGCGCCGTGATGGCGGGGAAGTCGGCCCAGTTCACGAAGTAGTCACGGGCCTGGGAGATGGTCCGCGTACTGTCCCACGTGCTGCCGTTCCACGTGGCCATCTGCACGGCGACCGACGAATCGGGGAGCCGCTGCGTCCAGGAGAGCAGCACGCGGCCACTTGCGTCGAGCGCCAGGTGCGGGGTGCTGCTGCCCGTGGTCGCGGGCGACGGCATCGCGATCACGGTGTCGGCCACGGCCAGCGTGCCGTCGCGCGACGTGCCGGCGCGGTCGCAGCCGCCAAGCAGCGCCAGGGACAGCAAGCCCGCCACACGACGCCGGGAGGCGCCGCGACCGCGGCCAGTCAGCAGATTAGGGGGACGGCGCATGCACTAAAGTGCGGGGCCGTTCCGCCCCTTCACAACCCACGGTGATGAATTCCTCCCTCGTGACTCCTCCCGCTGCTGCCAGGCTCCGCATCGGGGCCGCCCTCCTGCTGGCCGTGGCTCCGCAACCACTCTCGGCGCAGACGCCGGCCAGCTTCCCCGCGCCGGAGCCCACGCTCGAGCGTCTCTGGCGCCTGGGGATGGACAGCTCGCAGGTGCAGCGACTGGGGCAGGTGCTGCTCGATTCTCTTGGTCCACGACTCACGGGCACGGCCCGGCAGAAGGCCGCCAACGACTGGCTCGTGTCGCTCTACCAGCAGTGGGGGGCGACGGGGCGCAACGAGCGCGTCGGCACCTGGCGCGGGTGGCGCCGCGGCCACTCGCACATCGATCTCGTGTCACCGCGGGTGCGCACACTGGAAGGCACGATGCTGGCCTGGAGCCCCGGCACGAAGTCGAAGGACGTGACCGCCACCACGGTCATCCTGCCGCGCTTTGCCGACAGCACGGAATTCGCGCGCTGGCTGCCGCAGGCCAAGGGCAAGTTCGTGCTCGTGTCCGCACCACAGCCCACCTGCCGCCCCACCGACAGCTGGGTGGCCAACGCCACCCCGGCCAGCAAGGCGCGCATGGACAGTCTGCGGGCCGATGTGCAGCGTGAATGGGGCGGCACGAATGTGCGCGGTACCGGCTACAGCAACGCCCTCGGGACCGGCAGTCTGGGCGTGCGCCTCGAGCAGGGCGGTGTGGCCGGCGTGATCACGTCGCGCCCCAAGAACGCCTGGGGGACCATCGACGTGTTCGAGACATACAACACGGTGGCGCCGGCCGTCGCGCTGTCGTGTGAAGATTACGGGCTCGTCTTCCGGCTCACCGAGAACACTCAGTCGCCGCGTCTCCGCCTCAACCTCGACGCGGAGCTGCCGGGTGAGCAGCCCATCTTCAACACCATCGGCACCATCAGGGGCACCGAGAAGCCCGAGGAGTACGTGCTGCTCTCGGCCCACTTCGACTCGTTCGATGGGGGGAGCGGGGCGACCGACAATGGCACCGGGTCACTCGCCATGCTGGAAGCGTTCCGCCTGCTGACCGTCGTGTACCCCAAGCCCAAGCGCACCATTCTTGTGGGGCATTGGACCGCCGAAGAACATGGTCTCGTGGGCTCGCGCGCCTTCACCGAGGATCACCCCGAGGTGGTGGAGGGGCTGCAGGCCCTGTTCAACCAGGATGCCGGCACGGGCCGCATTCTCAGCATCGGTGCCGGTGGGCTTCCCAATGCCGGTGTGCATCTGCAGCAGTGGATGGCGAGACTGCCGAGCGAATTCACGAGCGTGGTGACGCCGCGCATCCCGGGGTCACCGTCTGGCGGTGGCAGCGACGACGCCAGTTTTGCCTGCCACGGGGCGCCGGCCTTCGGTATGGGCGGCACCAGTTGGGAATACGGGAGCTACACCTGGCACACCAACCGCGACACGTACGACAAGGTCGTGTGGGACGATCTCAAGCACAACGCGACGCTGGTGGCCATGCTGGCCTATCTCGCCAGCGAAGATGACACGAAGATCACGCGGGAGCGCGCCACGGCCGAGCAGATTGCGCCGGGGCGGAACGGCGCCGGCGCCTTCGCGTGGCCCACCTGCCAGCAGGCGCCGCGGGTCACCAATCCGCGGCTTCGCTAGCCACCGCAGAACGGCCGTCAGCGCCCCATGGTGCTGACGGCCTTCTCCGTGCCGTCGGCAATCCAGAGTTCGACGGCGGTGCACATGCGCTCGTACTGCGCCTCCACCAGTTCACGCTCGTCGCGCGGCATGGGGTGCAGCACGAAGTCGGCGAGGTCGCCGATCTGGCGCCGTTCATCCACCGGCCTGATGCCGATGCGCAGGCGCGGGTACGTGGCGCTCTTGAGATGCGCCTCCACGCTCTTGAGCCCATTGTGCCCGCCCGGACTGCCCGCGGCGCGCAGGCGGTACTCGCCGGCCGGTACCGCCACCTCGTCGACAACGACCAGCAGGTCGTCGGCCGCGCGCCACCCCTCGCGCTTGAGATAGGGGCGCAGCACTTCACCACTGCGGTTCATGTAGGTCTGCGGCTTGACCAGCTTGACCTTCTTGCCGCCCACCACACCGGTGCTGCTCATGGCCTCGCCGTCCTTGCGGAAGGGGTCGAAGTGCCAGCGGTGTGCCAGGTGATCGACGAGCCACCACCCCACGTTGTGGCGTGTGGCTTCGTATTCGCGCCCGGGATTGCCCAGGCCCACGATGATTTTCATGCGAAGGGGAAGACGCGCGGGGCGCGGAATGCGCCAGCGTGGAGTGACCATGCCGGACGGACGCCGCGCCCCGTTCGTGACTGCCGACAAGGCTTACTTGTCGTCGGGCTTCGGCTTGCGGATGAGCTCCGGCTCGGCCGCGCCGTCGGCCGGCGCGGCGGCCGCCTGCTTCGGCTGCTGCACGATGCACACCGTGCTCGTCCCGTCGTCGACGATCTTGATGCCCGCGGGCACCGTGAGGTCGGAGACGTGCAGCGACTTGCCCACCTTGAGCGCCGAGATGTCGACGTCGATGTGGTTGGGGATGTTCGACGGATCCACCTGAATCTGCAGCTCGTGCATGATCTGGTCGAGGATTCCGCCCTCCAGGCGCACGCCTTCGGGGGTGCCGATGTACACGATCGGGCACTTCACCGTGACCGTCTCGCCCGCCACCAGCTCCTGGAAGTCGATGTGGAGGATGGTGCGCTTGAACGGGTGGCGCTGGATCTCGCGAATGAGCGTGCGGGCCGTCGTGCCGTTGATGGAGAGCTCGATCACCGTGCTGCTCACGGGGATGCTCTTCACGAGCTTCTCGGTTTCACGCGCGTTGAGCACGAGCGACTGCGGCTCACGGTTGTGACCGTAGATCACGGCGGGAATGTCGCCCGCCTGGCGAATCTTGCGCGCGGCGCCCTTGCCGGTCTCGGCGCGGACGTTCGCGGTGAGTGTAGCGTTGGTCATGCGTAGTGCCTCTGAAAAAGTGGTTCGGGAGTAACCGGAAGTGGTCGTCCCGGCCGGTCCAGCGTCCTGCGTCCTGCGTCCTGCGTCCTACTCGAAGAGCACACTCACCGACTGATCCGCATGCGTGAAGCGGATGGCCTTGGCGAGCAGATCGCCCACGGACAGCGTACGCAGCGTGTCGAAGCGGCGCTCGGGGGGAAGATTGATGGAGTCGGTCACCACGACTTCCTTGATGGGCGCATTCGACAGGCGCTCCACGGCCGGGCCGCTGAAGAGCGCGTGCGTGGCGCACACGTAGATGTCGTTGGCGCCGAGATTCTTGAGCGCCCGCGCCGCCTCGGAGACGGTCCCGGCCGTGTCGATCATGTCGTCGGGAATGAGGCAGTCGCGCCCTTCGACTTCACCAACCACGTTCATGACCTCGGCCACATTGGCCTTGGGACGGCGCTTGTCGATGATGGCGAAGGTGGCGTCGAGCCGCTTCGCGAAGCCGCGCGCCATTTTGGCTGAGCCGACGTCGGGGGCCACCACCACGAGGTCCTTGAGCTCCTTCCGGCGGAAGTAGCTGGTGAAGACCGGGGCCGCGTACAGGTGATCGACCGGCACGTCGAAGAAGCCCTGCAGCTGATGCGCGTGGAAGTCGAGCCCGAGCACGCGGTCGGCACCGGCCGTTTCGATGAGGTTGGCCATGAGCTTGGCGCCGATGGCCACGCGCGGCTGGTCCTTGCGATCCTGTCGCGCATAGCCGGTGTACGGGAGCACGCAGGTCACGCGCGCTGCCGATGCCCGCCGCGCGGCGTCGATGAGCAGCAGCAGTTCCAGCATGTTCTCGCCGGGCGGATTCGTGGGTTGCACCACGAAGACGTCGGCGCCGCGGATGTTCTCGTCGATGCGCACGAACACCTCGCCGTCGGCAAACCGCGTGCAGGTGACCTTGCACAGCTCCGCGCCCAGCGCGCGCGCCACCTCTTCCGCCAGCGGCCGGTTGGCCGTGCCGGAGAGGATCTTGAATCCGCGGGGATTGGACGTGGAGGGGACGTCCGATGCGGCGCTCATGCGATGCTCGCGCGAGTGAAGGTGGCAGAACGGAAGCGACGGGCAGAACCGGGCAGACCGCACATTCCCATCTGCTGGAACGCGTCTGGACCCGCAGCCTCGAAAGATAGGCGACTTGGGCGGAGAGTGGAACCCAAACGGTCCGGTCCGGCAGCCGTCCGGCAGCCGCGCGCGGACCACCCGGCGCCATTCCACCTCGTGACAAGCGGAGCTGTGACACTCCCGTCGCCGTTGTCGGGGAATACGGCGACCGGCTCGTGACGGAGCGCGGTGACGATAAGAGGCCGCACGGGACCCCCGGCGGCTCGTCTACCCTCCACACCTCTCAGGATGATCCCCGATCGTCTTCGCAAAGTCGCGGCAGCCCTGCTGCTCGCCTCGGCGCCCCTCCCGCTCGCCTGCTTCCCTGCGCGCCTCCCGGCCCAGGCCACCGAAGGGTTCGTGTCCGGCCAGGTGCGCACCGCCGCCGGGGCCCCCGTGGTGGGCGCGTCAGTGACCGCCCGCAATGAGGCCACCGGCACCCAGCAGACGCGTACCACGGACGCCCGCGGGCGCTATGTCTTCCCCCAGCTGCCGATCGGCGGCCCCTACACCATTTCCGTGCGCCAGCTGGGGTATCGCCCGGTCCGGCGCACGGGGCTCATGCTCAATCTCGGTGATCGCGTGCCGCTCGACATCACGCTCGATCAGGCCGCCCAGGAGCTGAGCGCCGTCGATGTGCGTGCCGACCGCGAAAACAAGCGCACCGAACGCGTGGGGGGCAGCATCGTGGTGGGTGAGAAGGAGATCAAGCAGCTTCCCATTCAGGATCGCTCCTTCGCTGATCTGGCCATCATCGCTCCCACCACCAGCCGCGCCGGTACCGGCGGCATCATCACGTCGAGTTCCTCCATTGCTGGCGGCCGCGTGACGAGCACCGACATTCGCGTGGACGGCGTGCAGGCCAAGAACACCCTCTGGGGTGCCGGCTTCGGACGGGGGCCGTACTCCATTTCCGTGGAAGCGGTGCGGGAGTTCGAAGTCGTCACCAACGTGTACGACGTGACGCAGGGCCGGCAGGGCGCGGGCGCGGTGAACGTGGCCACGCGCGCCGGCACCAACGAGACCAAGGGGTCGCTCTTCGCGTACAACCGCAATCAGGCCTTCACCACCAACACCAACTTCCTCGGCCAGCGCAACACCAACTTCGAGAACTGGCAGTTCGGCGGGGCCATGGGCGGCGCCATCAAGAAGGACAAGCTGCACTACTTCGTGGCCTACGACCGCCAGCAGGTGGCCGAGCCGTTCAGCACGCTGCAGGTGGACAACGCCGCCGACTGGGCCCGCCTCCAAGTGGCCCCCGACTCGGTGGCGCGCTTCCTCAACATCCTGTCGGCGCAGTACGGCCTCCCCACCGGACGGCAGGTGGGGCTGTTCGACCGCAGCAACACGCTCAACACCCTCTTCGGGCGTCTCGACTGGCAGCTGAGCGACGCGCACCGCGCCACGCTCCGCACGACCTACTCGAACTGGTTCTACAGCAACTCCATCCCCGACCGCGAGCTGTCGGTGCTGGAAAGCCGCGGCAACCAGAAGTCGAACGAACTGCAGGTCATGGGCAGCGTGAAGAGCAACTTCGGCACCGCGCTCACCAACGACTTCCGCCTGGCCTACACCAACCGGGTGTTGGAGAACGAAGCGAACGTGCGGCTGCCGCGCGCGTGGGTGAACGTGTCGTCGGCGCTGCCGAGCGGCGGGACGGGCACCAACCAGATCCTGCAATTCGGTGGCCAGCGCACCAGCCCGGAGCTGCAGACCGAGGAGTCGTACCAGCTCGTGAACGTGCTGCGCTGGGACGGTGAGAAGTCGGCGTTCACCGTGGGTACCGACCACTCGATCAACAACCTGTCCATGTTCGTGTCCATCGAAACGGATGGACTCTTCCAGTTCCCCAATCTCGCGGCGCTCGAGGCGCGGCGGCCGTCGAGCTTCGCGCGACTGGTGCCGTTGCAGAATCTCGAACCGCGCATGCGCCAGTGGGTATACGATGGCGGCGCCTACGTGCAGGGCGAGTACCGGATCCGCCCCAACCTGAACCTCACCGGCGGCCTGCGCGCCGACCTGTCGGCGTTCCTCACCGGCGCCAACCCCAACCCGGCCGTCGAGCAGGCGTTCGGCCGCCGCACCGATGTCACGCCGGCCGACTTCGCGCTGCAGCCGCGTGCGCAGCTCACCTGGCAGCCTGGCGAGGCGGGGCGCAACCTGTTCCGCGTGGGGAGCGGCTTCTTCACCGCGCAGCCGCACTACATGGTGCAGATCAATCACATGCTGAACGACGGCACGCAGCTCGCCGACGTGCTGCTCACGGGGGCCGCCGTGCCCACCCCCGACTTCCTGTCGTACCGCCAGTCGTTCGCCAACGTGCCGGGCATCCCGCAGGGGAGCGCGCAGCGCCCGGCGTACATCAACATGTTCGACGAAAGCTTCAAGGTGCCGCGCACCTGGAAGAGTGACGTGGCGTACCAGCGTCGCCTCTTCAACGGCAACCTCACCCTCGGCGCGTCGGCCCAGTACTCGCACACGAGTGAGCTGTACCGCTACTACGACCTCAACCTGCGCGCCAATCCGGAGTTCACGCTCGCCAACGAGGCCGGGCGCAGCGTGTTCGTGCCGGCGAGCAGCATCACCGCCACCGGCGGCCGCAATCCGGTGCTGGCTCGTCCCTTCTCGCAGTTCCAGCGTGTGCTCGAGCTGCGCAGCGACGCGGCCCAGCACCAGAAGGCCTTCGTGATCGACGGTGCCCTGCGCCTGCCGCGCAACGGCTCGCTCAGCGGCTCCTTCACCTGGAACGAGACGCGCGACAACAGCTCGTTCAACTGCTGCATTGCCATCACGTCGGTGTTCACGCCGGTGCCGAGCGACCCGCGCGTCGCCACCTGGGGCGCCAGCAACACCGACTTCCGTCACAAGCTCGTGCTGTACGGGGCCACGCCGGAGATTGCCGGCTTCCAGTTCAGCGCGCGCATCATTGGACAGTCGGGCACGCCGTGGAGCGCCACGGTGGCGCAGGACATCAACGGGGACGACGTGGGCGCCGGCAGCGCGTTCGGCAACCAGAACGACCTGGCGTTCATCTTCAACCCCGCCACGCCGGGGCTGCGTCAGGGCTTCGCCGACTCGCTGCGCCTGGTGTACAACAACCCAGCCAACCTCGGCGGGGCGTACCTGCGCGACAACATCGGGCGCATTGCCGACCGCAACACCATCCGTAACCCGTTCGTGACGCAGGTGGACGTGCGCCTCACGCAGAAGCTGCCCAGCATTCGCGGGCAGAACGCGCTGCTCACCCTCGACGTGTTCAACGCCGCCGCGCTCATCAATCACAACTGGGGCGCGGTGCGGGTGGTGCCGGGCGCCAACCAGACGCTGCTCAACGTGATCGGCTTCGACCAGGCGTCGCGCGAGTACCGGTACCGGGTGAACCCGAACTTCGGGCGCGCCGTGCGCGCGGGGAACCGCTACCAGATGCAGCTGGGCATGCGCTACGAGTTCTGAGGCCCGCGAGGCGGCGCCAGGAGCGAAGGCGTCACCACGACGGCGTCAGGGGCAGCACGTTGCCCCTGACGCCGTTTCGCGTGCTCCCTTCCCCGGTTTCGCCATGTCGCATTACTTTCCGGCGTTGTCCGGTGGCCCATCGTATAACGGCTATTACCTCGGCCTTTGGAGCCGAAGATCTTGGTTCGATTCCAAGTGGGCCTATCCGCTTGACCATCGCCGGAGATGGCGGAGTAGAACCGGGGAACGGCTTACCTGCCATTAGTTGCTAGTGATTAGTGACTGGTAACTCATGACTAGTGACTAATGACTAACGACTAACGACTAATGACTAGTTACTAGTCACCGCGCTCCGCCGACCGGCTCTGCACACGACCGACTCCCCGCCAGGCGCGAGATCTCGTGACCGGCGGGGGGGTGTCGTCGGTTGTTGAAGCGGCTGGTCGCGACTTGGACGGCGGGGCGCTTGCAGTCGCGCGTGATGGTTGCCGGAGGTCAGTACCGTGCACGCCTCGGTCTGCTGAACCCGGTCTCACCCCCACAACCACGCCGCGCCGCGCACGCCGCTGGAATCGCCGTGCTGGTTCACGACCACGCGCGTGGTCACACGGTCGGAGAAGACCCACGGTGCCACCTCGCGCTCGAGATCGGCGGCCAACCCGTCGGTGTTCGAGAGGCCACCTCCCAGCACGATGACATCGGGGTCGAGCACGTTGATGATGGTGGCCAGGCTGCGCGCCGCCCGGTGCACGAGGCGCGCGCGTGTGGCCACGGCGCCCGGCTCCCCGCGCGATGCGGCCGCCATGATCTCTGGTGCCGTGAGCGCCTGGCCGGTCACACGCGTGTGGTCGGCCGCGACCGCCGGGCCGGAGATCCACGTCTCGATGCACCCCTGCTTGCCGCAGTAGCAGGGGGGGCCGGGGATCTCGTCCTGCTGCGGCCACGGCAGCGGGTTGTGCCCCCATTCGCCGGCAATGAGGTTGCGACCGGTCAGCAGCTGGCCGTTGACCACGATGCCGCCGCCGCAGCCGGTGCCCATGATCACGCCGAACACCACGCGGGCCCCGGCCGCCGCGCCGTCGCTGGCTTCCGAGAGCGCGAAGCAGTTGGCGTCGTTCTCGATGCGTACCTCGCGGGCGAGGGCCGCTTCGAGGTCGCGCTTGAGCGGCTGCCCAATGAGCCAGGTGGAGTTGGCGTTCTTCACGAGCCCCGTCTCGGGGACCACGACCCCGGGAATACCCATGCCCACCGTGGCCTGCACACCAAGGGGGCGCTCGAGCGCCGCGACCAGGTCGGTCAACGCCCGGACCGTACCCAGGTAGTCACGTGGCGTGGGGACGCGCTGCCGAGCCACGACGCTGCCCCCAGGGTCGAGGGCCACGGCCTCGATCTTGGTACCCCCCAAATCGATGCCGAGGCGAAGACGGGGCGCTGGCGGAACGGGGGGGGCCGGAACCGGCGGAGGCGGGGAGACGGACATGGGGGGCGACGATGGGGGGCGCGGGCGCCACGGGCAAGGGGGGCGCCCACCGCAGGGACTGGCACGACGGCGTGCTGCTTGGCATCCTCCGGGACTTCCCACTCCCCCACCGACCTTTCCCACCCATGCAGAACGTCCCCATTACCGTGGCCTACGGCGACGGCATCGGCCCCGAGATCATGCGTGCCACCCTCCGTGTGCTGGAGGCGGCCGGGGCGCGCATTGCCCCCGAAACCATCGAAATCGGCGAGGCCGTCTACAAGCGTGGGCAGTCCAGCGGCATCGATGCGGCCAGCTGGGACAGCCTCCGGCGCACCAAGGTGTTTCTCAAGTCGCCCATCACCACCCCGCAGGGCGGCGGCTTCAAGAGCCTCAATGTGACGGTGCGCAAGACGCTTGGCCTCTACGCCAACGTACGCCCCAGCGTGAGCTACGACCCCTACGTGGCCACGAAGCACCCCGGGGTGGACGTGGTGATCGTGCGCGAGAATGAGGAAGACCTCTACGCCGGCATCGAGCACCGGCAGAGCGACGAGGTGTACCAGTGCCTCAAGCTCGTGTCGCGCCCCGGCTGCGAGAAGATCGTGCGCTACGCCTTCGAGTACGCGCGCGTGAACGGCCGCAAGCGCGTCACATGCATGACGAAGGACAACATCATGAAGCTCACCGACGGCCTCTTTCACCAGGTCTTCAACGAGATCGCGAAGGAGTACCCGGACATTGCCAGCGATCACATGATCATTGACATCGGGGCGGCGCGGCTGGCCACGCGCCCCGAGACGTTCGATGTCATCGTCACGCTCAATCTCTACGGGGACATCATCTCCGACATCGTGGCCGAGGTGACCGGTTCGGTGGGGCTGGGCGGGTCGGCCAACATCGGCGACCATTGCGCCATGTTCGAAGCGGTCCACGGCAGCGCCCCCGACATCTCGGGGCAGGGCATCGCCAATCCCAGCGGGCTGCTGCTGGCCGCGGTGATGATGCTGGTGCACATCGGCCAGGGCGAGGTGGCCGAGAAGATCCACAACGCGTGGCTGGCCACGCTGGAAGATGGCGTGCACACCGGCGACATCTACCACGAGAAGGTGTCGGAGCTCAAGGTGGGCACCGACGCGTTTGCGCAGGCGGTGATCGATCGGCTGGGCCGGGTGCCGCAGCGCTTTGCGCCGGTGGCGTACGCCGGCGGCTCGCCCATTGCCGTGGCGGGGCGGGTGTCCACGCTGCATCCGTCGCGCAAGGAGCTCACCGGAGTGGATGTGTTTCTCCACTGGCGTGGGCGCCCCGACGTGCTGGGGCCGCAGCTCGCGGCGCTCGATGGTGACGGACTCACGCTCTCCATGGTCACCAATCGCGGTGTCAAGGTGTATCCGGACGGCTTGCCGGAAACGTTCTGCACCGATCACTGGCGGTGCCGCTTCCAGGCGCCCCCCGGCAAGACGGTCACCCGCGCGCAGGTGCTGTCGCTGCTCATGCGGGTGGGGAACGCCGACCTCGACTTCGTGAAGACCGAGCACCTCTACACCTTCGACGGGCAGACCGGCTTCTCACTGGGGCAGGGGCAGTGAAGTGGCGCGCGTGCCGCGCCGGCGTGGCGCTGGCCATGCTCGGTGCGGCCGCGTGCGGTGGGACCACCACCGACCCTGCCGGGGGGAGCACGCCGCCGCCCCCACCCCCGCCCCCGCCGCCGCCCGTGGCGTTCACGGTACCGCCCATCGCGCGGGAATTCCGCGGCATGTGGATCGCCACGGTGGCCAATATCGACTGGCCATCGCGCAGCGGGCTCACCGCCGCCCAGCAGCAGGCGGAACTGGGGCTGCTGCTCGATGTGGCGCAGCAGACGGGGCTCAACGCGGTCATTCTGCAGGTACGCGCCGCGGGCGACGCGCTGTACCCCTCCACGCTCGAGCCCTGGGCACGGGTACTCACGGGCACGCAGGGGGGCGACCCGGGCTATGACCCGCTCGCCTTTGCGGTGCAGCAGGCGCGGCTGCGCGGGCTCGAACTGCACGCGTGGTTCAACCCGTTCCGCGCGGGCAATCTGAGTGACACGGCGCGGCTGGCGCCGTCGCACTTCGCGGTGCGACGCCCCGACCTGGTGCGCCGGTGCGGCCAGCTCTGGTTCGATCCGGGGGAGCCGGCCGTGCACGATCAGGCCATTGCGGTGGTGCGCGAGGTGGTGCGCCGTTACGACGTGGACGCGGTGCACATCGACGACTTCTTCTATCCGTACCCCGACGTCTGCACGAGCTTTCCCGACAGCGCCACCTACCGGCGCTACACGCAGGGCGGGGGCACGCTGTCGTTGGGTGACTGGCGCCGTGACAACGTGAACCGCTTTGTCGAGCGGCTCTACCGCGAGACGCACGCCGTCTCGCCACTGGCGCGTGTGGGGGTGAGTCCGTTCGGCATCTGGCGCCCCGGCAATCCCGCCGGCATCGTGGGGCTCGATGCCTTCACGACCATCTTTGCCGACTCGCGCCGGTGGCTGCAAAGCGGGTGGGTGGATTACTTCGCGCCGCAGCTGTACTGGAGCATCGCCAGCAGCGGCCAGAGTTTCCCGGCGCTGTTGGACTGGTGGGCGCAGCAGAACAGCATGCGCCGTCATCTCTGGCCGGGGCTCGCGTCGTATCGCATCGGCACCGGGGTGTCGCCGTTCAACGCGGCGGAAATCCCCTCGCAGGTGGCGCTCACGCGAGCCGCTACCCCCGCCAGCGGTGGGGCAAGCGGCAGCATTCTGTACAACGCCAGCAGCGTCCGCAACAATCTGGGCGGCTTTGCCACCACGCTGGCGGGTGGGCTGTACGCCAGCGGTGCCATTCCGCCTGCCAGCCCCTGGCTCGATGCCGCGCCTCCCGCAACGCCTGTGATTCGCGTGGCGGTCGGGACCACCGGCCACACCGTCTCCCTCTCGCCGGGGAGCGCCGACAGCTGGTGGTACCTGGTGCGCTGGCGCGCCAACAGCGTGTGGCGTCAGCGGCTCGTGTCCATTGCCCAGACTACCGTCGAGGTGCCCGCCGCCGGTGTGGACGGCATCGTCGTGAACGCGGTGGACCGGGCCGGGAACGCGTCAGGGGACGCCGTCTGGAGGCCGTGACGGGGGCGGGGGACGGCGGGAGAAAGCGTCATGGGAAACGGCGTCATGGGTCATGGGAGACGGCCGGACCGGTAACTGCGGCAGCGGGGGGGACGGCGGGAGAAAGCGTCATGGGAAACGGCGTCATGGGTCATGGAAGACGGCCGGACCGGTCACTGCGGTAGCGGAGACTGCGACCGGGGGTTCCCGCTGTTACCGGTTCGGTCGTCATCATGACGCCGTCAGACGTGACGCTTTCAGACATGACGCTGTTGTTCCCCGCGCCCGCGCGACGCTCGGAGATTCACTCGCTCATGTGCCCCAGCTTCGACGATTCGCGCATGGTCGCGTAGACGAGCAGTGAGCACACGATGCAGCCGGTCACGTAGTAGTAGAACCAGCTCTCGCGCCCGATGTTCTTGAAGTAGAGCGCGATGTACTCGGCGGTGCCGCCGAACAGCGCCACGGTCACGGCGTACGGAAAGCCCACGCCGAGGGCGCGGATGCTGGTGGGGAACAGCTCGGCCTTCACCACGGCATTGATGGCCGTGTACCCGCTCACGGCGGTCAGCGCGGCCAGCAGCAGCCAGATGGCGCCGCTCACGCTCTGCGTGCTCTCGAGGGCGCGGAACAGCGGAATGGTGCCCAGCGAGCCCGCGATGCCGAAGGCGGTGAGCACGGGCCGGCGGCCCACCACATCGGAAACGGCCCCCACGATGGGCTGGAGGCAGAGGTACACCAGCAGCGTCACCGCGTTGATGAAGGTGGCCTGCTGCGCGGTAAAGCCCACGGTGTTCACCAGGAACTTCTGCGCGTACGTGGTGAAGGTGTAGAAGGCCACCGTGCCACCGGCCGTGAGCCCCACCACCGTGAGCACGGCGCGGGGGTGCTCCATGAGCCCGCGAATCGTGGCGGCGGCGCTGGCCTGCGGGCGCGATGCGCGGTCCTTTTCGAAGTCGGAGGTTTCCTCCATGCTGCGGCGCAGCCAGATGGCCACCACCGCGCACAACGCGCCAATCACGAAGGGAATGCGCCAGCCCCAGGCTTCAATGGCCGGTTTGTCGAGGTAGCGCTGGATGACCAGCAGTACCGCCAGCGCAATGAGCTGGCCGCCAATGAGCGTGACGTACTGGAAGCTCGACCAGAAACCGCGGTGCCGCTGGCCGGCCATTTCGCTCAGGTAGGTGGCGCTGGCGCCGTACTCGCCGCCCACGCTCAGTCCCTGCAGCAGCCGCGCGAAGAGCAGTAGCGCCGGGGCTGCCAGACCAATGGTGGCATAGCTGGGCGTGACGGCAATGAGCAGCGACCCCGCGCACATGAGGATGACGCTGAACGTCAGCGCCGCGCGCCGGCCATGCCGGTCGGCGTAGCGCCCCATGAGCCATCCGCCAATGGGACGCATGAAGAAGCCCACGGCAAACACCGCCGCCGTGTTGAGCAGCTGCGCCGTCTGGCTGGCCGGTGGGAAGAAGCTCTTGGCGAAGTAGAGGGAGAACGCCGAATAGGCGTACCAGTCGTACCACTCCACCAGGTTGCCGATGCTGCCGCCGATGATCGATCGCAGCCGCGACGGACTGCTCGTGACGCCGCCGCTCATGCGCGCTCCTCGCGACGGCGGTCCGTACCACCCACGCTGGTGTCGATGGTGCGCGCCAGCAGCGCCAGCAGGTCGTCTTCGGTCTTCACGTCCGGCACCGCCTCCATGTCGATCACGTACCCATACCGTTCGGCGATGGCTTCATAGAGCGGAATGCGGTGGGCGAGCAGCTGCTCGAATCCCCACACGGCAAAGTCGTCGGGATCCACCTGGTCGTCGGCGTCAATGCCGCGCGCCGCCTTGTACTCCGCCCATTTGGCGTCGAGGAACGCCGGGTTGTAGTACATGGGCTTGGGGTGCTTCCGGAACCGCTCCACCAGCATGCGCGTGTGGCTGGCCGTGCCGCGAATGTAGACCAGCATGGTGTGCGCGCTCAGGCACTGCAGCACGGCATCCTGTTCATCGAAGGGATCCACCACCTCGCAGAGACTCCCACCGGAATCACACACGAAGTGCGCGTAGCCGTAGATGTCGGTGGCGCGCTCGATGAACTCCGGCACGTCGAGCAGCGCGCGGATCTCCGCCTGCCGGTGCTGCGCCTGACGGCGCTTGTATTCGGCAAAGGGAATTCCCCCCTGCGCTTCGTTGCCGGGCTTCCCCAGGTATGTGGACAGCGGGCTCAGATTCTCGAACGAGATGTTCGAGCGGATGTAGATGGAGTCGGAGCGCAGCAGCTGGCGCAGGAAGGGGACCTTCATGGCCTCGCGCTTGAAGTTGTCCACGATGTGCTCGCCCATGTACCGCGTGCCAATGCGGTAGTCGACCGAGTACTGGAACCAGTCGTGCTTCTGCAGCAGCCCGGCCAGCGTGGTTTTGCCGACGCCCGACATGCCGAAGAAGGTCACGGCGTGGGCCGGCTGATCGCGCAGGGCGCGTCCCGAGGAGAATCGCATGCGCTAAATTCCGTCATGGACACGGGTTGCTCAAGGCCCGCGTCGCGTCTCCTTCCGCTTTTCTTCATGTCATTCGCCAAGCATGGCCTGCAGGTCTTCGAGATCCCCATTGAAGTCCGGCCGCAGGATATCGACGACAACGACCACGTGAACAATGTGGTCTACCTGCAGTGGATCTTCGATGTGGCGCTCGAACACTGGAACGTGAGCGCCCCTCAGGGAATGAAGGACGCCTACGGGTGGGTGGCCACACGCCACGAGATCGACTACCGCCGGGAGGCGCTGCTCGGCGACCCCATCGTGGCGCGCACCTGGATTGGGACCGTCGATTCCCGCCGCTTCGAGCGCCTCACCGAAATCGTGCGCACCTCCGACGATCATGTGCTCTGCCGCGGGCGCTCCATCTGGACGCTGCTCTCGCGCGAAACCGGGCGCATTATCCGTATTCCCCCCGACATGGTCCAGCTGTTCGCGGCGTACATGCATCCGGGGTGAAGCCGAGAGGCACCGAGAACGGCTCGTCGGAGGCACGGAGCCACGGAGAGCAGCCCGTCGGGGTACGGCGGGGGAGCGGGAGGCACGAAGAACCATCAAGGCTTTTCTCCGCGCCTCAGCGGCTCCGTGACCTCCGATGGGCTTTCACCGTCTGTCAGCCCGTTCGAGACGTTCGCCGCGCGAGCAACGCGTCGATCGCGTCGTAGCCAGTTGGAAGCGCAATACCCTCGGCACTTGCCCCCGCCTCCAGCAGCGCCCGCACCGACTCGGGCTGTCGGCGGTCCGTCCAGTATGAGTCCACGCAGGCGGCGACGGCCCGCTGCAAGGGGGTGCGCCCCCGGCCGTCCCGCGTATGCACGTCGGCCCCCGCCTCGATGAGCAGCCGCACCACGGCGTGCTGCGCGCGCCAGGCCGCCACATGCAGCGGCGTACTGTGGGGGGCGATGTCCCAGTAGCCGTCGCCCTCCGCCCACCGTGCATCCACGGTGGGGAGCCACTGCAGCAGCACACCCAATGGCGCCAGCATGCCGTTGCCGGCGGCGCGACAGGCAAAGGCCGCGGCGCGGGCCAGGAAGGCCTCGCGCACCATGGTGTCGCGGGACAATCGCGCCCGCGCCGCATGGGCATCGCCCAGGGTGACATCCACCGCCACCGCCGCGAGCCCCTCGTCGGGCAGTGGCACGCCGCGCTCGGCGAACCGCTGCAGCAGGTCGGTGCGCCCGTGCCATGCCGCCAGCTCCAGCGCCGTTACCTCCCCGAACCGCCGCTGCGGGTCGGCGCCCGCTTCCAGCATCCGCTCCACGATGCGCGCCTCGTTGTCGCGCCGCACGGCCTGCACGAACGGCGAGTGTGGCCAGCGGCCCGGATGATCGGGGAGCACCCCATGCTGCAGCAGCAGTGCCACGCCGGTGTCATCATGCCAGTCCGCAGCGCGCAGCAGCATGGTGGCCAGGCTGTCGCGCGTGAGCGGTACCGGTGCTGCCAGCAGCGCAGCCACGACGTCATGCGCATACTGCTCGGCGGCATGATACGGTACCTCCTCGTCGTTCGGGTCGGCGCCGTGCGCCAGCAGCAGCGCCGTGAGCGGGGCGCAGAAGGCCACCCCGGCGGCGCCATACAGCGCACTCTCCCGCTGTGGCGTTTCGCCGTGCGTGTGATCCATGAATCCGGTGTTCGCCGGCGCCCCGGCCTCGAGCAGCACCCGGGCGACCTCCACGAACTCGGCATGCCGCGACGGCTCGTCACGCAGCCAGCGGGAAAAGCAGCACCACGTGAGGGGATCCCAGTGGTGGGGACCGCCGTGGGTTGTGGCGAGTGTGGGATCGTGTTGCAGCCACTGCCGTACGAGGGGAGCGTTGCCCGTCACGGCAGCGGCGTACACACTGTGTTCCGTGAGCGCCGGCTGCGACGCCAGCAGGGCCCGTGCGGCCTCGAGCGTGCCCGAACGATGCGGGGCGTCGACGGGAACGGCCGACGCCACGAGGAACGGCGTGGTGAGCGACGGGTCGATCATGCGTTGGCCACCGCGCGGCCGCCCCGGCTCACGGTTGCCGTGCCAGCGCTCGCGAACCGCTGTACAGGTAGGCCACCTTCCCGTTCTCCACGCGGGTGTGCATGCGCACCGTTGCCGGCGCGCGTCCTACGATTTCGTTGTCACCACCGCGCAACAGGGGCACGGACATCCCGTCCTGTACGAGAACCAGCCCACCCTCGGCCTCCCTGACCTCCACCACCCTGCGTCCCATGGCGTAGCGCCCCACAAGCTGGGCGCGTTCGGCGGCGGTGAGTTCACGGGTGGCGGTGGCCGGACGTCCCTGCGGTGTGGTGGCCAGCGCCAATTCCAGCGCCTTGAGGCGAATGCCGGCAATGCCACTGCCCGGCCCGTTCACCAGCGTCACGACGGCGGTCTGGCGCTCGGGGAGCATGTACACGTCGGCATTGTAGCCGTTGATCGATCCGCCGTGCGTCCACACTCGCTCCGAGCGGCCAAAGAGCGCCGTGCGTCCAACGACCAGACCATAGGCGTACATGGCCGAATCGAGCCCGCTGCCTCCGGGATGTGGCACGTAGCCCGTGGTCAGGCGCCGGATCACTCCTTGGGGGAACACCCGTGCCCCGTCCAGTTCACCGTCGTTCATGAGCGCCATGGTGAAGCGCGCCAGCTCGGGTGCACTCGAGAAGAGAAAGCCGGCGGCCCACTGCGCCGTATTCTCGGTGAACGGCCGCACGATGGTGGGCGGGGTGTTGGCCCCGGCCAGGTGCCCCATGGCGGTGGGCCACGTGAGCGCCTCGAGCGGCTTGAAGGTGCTGAGGGGCATACCGACAGGGCGCAGCACCCGCTCCGCGACCAGCGTGGCGAACCGCTTGTCGCCCGCCAATTCTCCCACATACCCCGCCATGCTGATGCTGGGGTTGGAGTAGCTGAAGGTGCGCCCCGCGTCGGTGAAGAAGAGCGTGTCGCCGACCTCCCGCATCACCTCCCCCAGGGCGCCCTCGCCCATGCGCCCGTACGCCACCGCGTTGTCGATCCACCCGGCGCTGTGCGTCATGAGCTGATGCGTACTCACCGTCCCCACGCGCTTGCCGGCCAGCGACGTGACGTAGCGACTGATGGGGGCGCCCATGTCGATCTGCCCCTGCTCCGCCAGCGACGCGAGCATGGCGCCGGTGAACATCTTGGTCACCGACCCCACGCGCAGCAGCATGTCGGCGGTCATGGGCTGCCGCGTTTCCACGTTGGCCAGGCCGTAGCCCCTGGCGTACACGAGCCGCCCGTTGTGCACCACGGCCACGGTGGCGCCGGGAGCCCGTGAGGTGGCCAGGGCGGCGTTCACCACGGAGTCGAGCACGGGGGCCCAGGCGGGGGCGGACTGGGCCTGACCCGGTGCCGGCAGAAGCAGGAGGGCCGCGGTCAGGCCACGCGCGACGCCACGGAGAATGGAAGTGTGCATGCTGCATTCTACGTGCGCGCCAGCCGGATGGTGTGGGGCGGGCCCGCCCTACAGGTCGGTGGTCACCCGCAGCACGAGGGCGCGCCCGGCGGCATTGGCAAACTCCTTGTAGCGCGACATGAAGTCGCGGTAGCGCGCGTTGGTGGCGTTGCGCACCGAGAGGTCCACGTGCACGAGGCCGCGGCTGGTGAGGCGGCTGAAGCCGGTGCTCAGGTGCAGCGCTCCCCACGCCGATGGCGCGAAATCGTCGCGGAACACGCGCGTCTGACGCGCATTCCATTCACCGGTCACCGCGAACGACCGTCCGTGACCCCCAGCTTCGTCCCACCGCAGCGTACCAGTGGTGCGCAGGGGCGGCACGAAGGGCAGGGCGGTGCGATCGGTGGTATTGGTGGCGTGCACCATATCGCCGGTCACGTTGGCGCTGAACCCGCCGGCCAGCAGCGCGGTCAGCGCGGCTTCCGCCCCCACGAGCCGCGCGTTGCCCTGACGCACCTCGAGCGAGTCGAGGGCGCGACCGGGGAGCCCCACCGGCGCCAGGTAGATGTAATCGCGAATGCGGTTCACATAGCCTGTCACTTCACCGAATACCCGCGAGGTGCGCAGCCGCACCCCCAGATCGGTGTTGAGGCTCGTTTCCACGCGCAGGTCGGCGCGGCCGATCTCGAAGGCGCGCGTGCCTTCGTGAAAGCCGTTGGCAAACAGGTCGCTGGCGCTGGGTGCCCGAAAGCCGCGCGCCACGTTCAACGCCACTGACACCGGCGCGGTGGCCTTGTACACCACGCCGGCCGTGCCGGTGAGTGCGTCGAATCGGCGTGAGGTGGCCGCCAGCTGCAGCACGTCATTGCCCGGAGTGTCCAGGGTGCGCCAGTCGTAGCGGGCACCGCCGGAGAGCGACCAGTCGCCCACCGTCTTCTGCTGCAACGCGTACACGCCAACGGCCTGTGCGGTGTTGTCGGGGATGAGCGTTTCCTCGCCGAAGGTGCGGAAATCGGTGTGCTGCAGCTGCGTGCCCACCACCCCCGTGACGCCGCGCCACGGGGCGTGATGCCAGTTCGCAAACGCGATCGCCGTGCGGGAGTGCAGCCCCAGCGTCACGTCACGGGTGGTGGCATCCTCGAACTCGCTGCGGCGGTTGCTTTCGTAGCCGGCCTGCATGTGCAGGCGGTGCGCCCCGCGACGCGCGTTGCTTTCGACGGTGAACCGCTCCGTGCGGATGCGCTGGCGTCCGGTGTAGTCGGGCGAACTCACCGGGTCGTCGGCAATGCGAATGGTTTCGTCGCGACTGGAGACGGTGAGCTCCACATCGCGCGACTTGCCATGGTAGCCGCCGGCCGCCTCGAGGTAGCCGGTGCGATTGCCGCTGTTGAAGAGCGGGCCGGTGGGGGTACGCAGATCCTCCGCGCGTCGGCCCGTGCCGGACACCCGCCAGCCAAACGCCCCACGGGCGCCTTCTCCGGTGAGTGTGGCGGTGGGCGCCAGGTTGGCGGAGTTGTAGGCCAGCGCCATCCGCCCCCGTGTCACGTTCTGCGCCCCCTCAGCGCTGGGCAGCTTGCGCCGCACCACGTTCACCACACCCCCCAGCGCGTCGCTGCCATACAGCACGCTGGCCGGGCCCTTCACCACTTCCAGCCGCTCGGCGTCGGCACTCTCCACGTTGGGAGAATGGTCGTGCCCCCACTGTTGGGTCTCGGTACGCTGGCCATTGGCCAGGGTCACGACCCGGTTGTTGGTGAGCCCGCGAATGACCGGCTTGCCGATTCCGGTGGTCATGGAGAGCGATCGCACGCCGGGGATGAGCTCCATGGTTTCGCCGAGCGAGGCGCCCTGGGTGCGACGCAGGGCCGTGCCGTCGAGAATGGCGGTGGGCTGGGCCACGCGGCGGGCGTCGGTGGCCACGGCCGACGCGGTGACCTGCATGGTGGGCAGGGCGCGCGCGCTGTCAGCCCGGGCGCTGTCGGCGCGTGTGCGGGTGGCCGAGTCGGGGCGGGCCTGGGCGGCCGCCGAGGCAGGTAAGAGGAGGCAAAGAATGGTAATGTGTCGGGTCATAACAAGAAATTAGGCTACACTAAATAGGAATCAAGTCTACCCTGCCACTTGTCCGTTCTCCTTTTCTCCGATTCTCCCCCGATCAGTTCACCCTATGCCAGCCCGGCCGTTCAGCCCGGCCTCACGCCAGCCACGCCGAGCGACGCTAGCGGCCGTCGCGCACGATCCGCTGCAGCCGCGTTACCGCTTCGCCCACGGCAATCTCGTCGGGACCGAAGCTGAAGCGCATGTATTGGGTGAAGCGCGAGGTATGATTCGCGCGCCGCTTGCCGGGGTTGATGTCGAAAAAGAGCCCGGGCACGGTGATGACGCGCTCCCGCAGCGCCGCTTCGAAGAACGCTTCGCCGTCGTTGAGCGGTGCCGGCAGTGAGGCCACACTGGCCCAGACGTAAAACCCTCCGTCGGGTTCGTGCTCCACGGTGAGCCCGGCGGCGCGCAGGCCATCAATGAGCAGGCGCCGCTTGCGGGCGAAGGCCTGATGGATGGCCACCACCTCCTGCCGTGCGCGTGCGGGTTCCAGCAGGTCGCACGCCGCTTCCTGCAGCGGGCGATTGCCGCCGCCGTCGAGAAAGCTGCCGGCGCTGGTGACCGCTTCGATCACACTGGCCGGCCCCACGATCCAGCTGAGTCGCCAGCCGGGGCAGCGCCACCCCTTGGTGAGCCCATCGAGAATGACCACCGGGTCGCTGTTCACGTCGTCCACGAACTCGGCGGCACTCACCGTCGCGCCTTCCACGAGCCCCTCATCCCACAGGTAGTGGGAGTAGAACTCGTCGAGCACCAGCGTGCACTTGAGTTCGCGCGCTTCGTGTACCCACGCGTTGAGCGCGCTGCCGCGCAGCACACGCCCCGTGGGATTGGCGGGGTTGGAGAGCAGCAGCGCCCCCAGTCCGCGCCCCAGAATTTCGCGCCGCAGGTTCTTGGTGCTCAGCGCGTACCCGGCCTCCGGCTCGAGCAGCAGCGGGATGGCGCTGAACGTCCCGAAGATTTCCAGCAGCTCCTCGTACGCCGTGTAGTCGGGGAGCACGTGCCCCAGGTTCACGTTGCCGAGTGAGGCCACGACGCGCGTGAGCGACGAACGCCCACCGCCGCAGATGCACACGTTCTCGGGCCCGTACTGGCTGGCCTTGCCCTGGCGATAGCGCTGGTTGTACAGGTTGGCCACGGCGCGCCGCAGCGCATCGATACCCCCCACCGGCGCATACTCGTAGTCGTCGGCGCTGATTGTCACATCGCTGGGGCGGGCCGGCGCGCCGGGGAGCGCGCCCGTTTCCGGCTGCCCTTGCCCCAGGTTGCACCACCCCTCGGCGCCGGCGCGAAAGCCCAGTTCACGCGCGCGGTCCATGACATAAATGACCCCGGTGCGCGGAACGGGCCGGAAGCCGGGGATGGGAGCCGTGAGAGGTTCGGTCATTGGTGCAATATAGGACCGAGTCGAAAAGGGGTAGGACTGACAACTGAAGACTACAACTATGCACTACGAACTCCGCGAGGCCGGCGAGGCCTCTCTTCGGAGGGAGATCTCGAGGGGGCGGGGCGTTCGAAGTACGTAGCGAAACTCTTCAGTCTTCAGTATCGACGGCCCACAGCCTACCGCTGACTCGGCGTCAAGTGCGGCAGCCGCACCCTCTCCGCCGAGCACTGCATGAGCTGCTGCAACCGCCGCTCCCGCGTCTCCTCGCGCTTCGCGCTCACCACCCACCAGATCGCGGCCTTGCGGTAGCTGGGCGCGCTCGCCGAAAACCACGCCCACGCCTGCTTCCGCTTGCTGAACGCGGCGATGAACGGCGCCGGCAGCTCGGCCGTGTCCCGCTCGAACGAGTACACCCCCGACTTCGCATTCGTCCGTGCCTCGAACGCCCGGAGCCCCGCCGGCTGCATGCGCCCGGCGGCGATCAGCACTTGTACATGCTGCACATTCACCGCGCTCCAGATGCTGCCCTTCTTGCGCGGGGTGAAGCGAATGGTGTAGCGCGAGTCATCCACACGTCGGCGGATACCGTCAATCCACCCGAAGCAGAGCGCCTCGCGCACGCTTTCGGTCCACGTCATGCTGGGCACACCCGTGCTGACCTTGTGGTAGCCGACGAGCAGTTCGGTGGCCGTGCCATGGTGCTTGGCCAGCCACGCGCGGAAGGCAGCGGGGGTGGGGAAGTAGGTGGGGGGTATCGCCATGCTGGAGCAATGCACGAGGTGAAGCCACCCGCCACCCGCCACTCGAAACCCGAAACTCGAAACCCGAAACTCCCGTTGATTCACAAGAGATTGCGTGGGGCACGATCCGTGTGAACCGCCGGGAGTATCGGATTGCGGGTTGCGGGTTGCCGGTTCCGGGTGTCGAGTGGCCGGTGGTTACGGCTGCACCGCCCTCACCGCCTCCACCTTGCCGCCGTTCTTCACGTGCACATCCATCCACGCCACCCACCGCGCCCACAGATCGAGGTCGCTGGCGTAGGTGGCCACGCTGTGATCCTCGTACGGATACATGTACAGCGCGGCCGGCTTGCCCAGCCCCTGCAGCGCGGCAAAGAGCCGCGTGGAGCTCATGGGCGCGGTGCCCTGATTCTGGTCCTCCCAGGCGTGGTAGAGCAGCAGCGCCCCCGCCAGTTTGTCGGCGCGCAGGAACGGCGACATGTCCATGTACGTCTCCTTCGCCTGGAAGAAGTTGCGGCGCTCGCTCTGGAAGCCGAAGGGCGTGAGCGTGCGGTTGTACATGCCGTCGCCCGCAATGCCCGCCTTGAAGTTGGGCATGAGCGTCATGGCGTTCACGGTGCTGAAGGCGCCGTAGCTGTGCCCGCCGATGCCCATCTTGTCGCGGTCCACGAAGCCGCTGTCCACGGCGGCGTCGAGCACGGCGTCGAGATTCTCCTCGAGGTCGCGCGTGTAGTTGTCATTCATGCGCCCGGCTTCGCCGTAAATGGGGATATCGGGCTGGATGAACGCGTAGCCCTGGCTCACCCACAGCTGCATGCTGGACGCTGGGCGGGCCGACGGCACGGCGGGAAACGCATTGATGTTTGCGCTCTGCCGTGACTGCTCGTACGCCGTGAGCGTGCTGTACTCGCGCGGATAGAACCAGATGATGCCGGGGAGTCGGTTGCCTGGCTTCCAGTCACGGGGCAGCGTGACCTCCACCCAGTACTTCGTGCCGTCGCGCGGACGCGTGACCTGGAAGCGCCGGAACTGCGCGCCACTCACTTCGGGCCCCACGTCCACGTTCTTCGTGAGCTGCTTCGCCTCGGTGCTGCTGGCGGTGCGCAGCCACGCATCGGTGATCGTCGTACGATTCTCCCGCGTGACGATGAACTGCTGCAGGTCACGGTCGAGCGGCGCCATGAACTCCTCGTACACATCGGCCGGCGAGTCCATGAGCCGCGTGCGGACCTTCGTGGTGATGTCCATGCGGTCGAGCCACGGACGCGGCGCCTGCTTGTACCAGTTGGCGCCGGGCGCGCGCGTGCCGGTGAGCGCCACCTGCTTGCCGTCGGTACCCAGCACCACGTACGTGGCGTTGCCCACCTTGCGGCTCACCAGGGTGCCGGCGGTGCTGTCGCTGCTGCTGCGGCCGCCACCAAAGCCGGCGCCACCAAACGCCGTGATGGTGACCGGCAAGGACACGTTGCGGCCGAGGTTCCAGCGTTCGGTCGGGTTGTTCACACGCACGGCAATCACGGCGCCGCTGTCGCTCACGAACATGGTGCTGCTGTCGAGGCTGAAGAGCACGGTGCCCAGCTGCGGGCCGCCGCGGTACAGCACCGTGGTGTCGTTGGGGCCGTACGGCGCCTTCCACACCACCACCTGCCCGCGCGGGGCCCGCACCTGCACGGGCGCGGCACCGGCGCGCGCACTCGGGCCACCCTCCGCGCCGCTGCGACCGTTCGCGGGCGGCGTGGCGGGCGCTGCGGGGGCGGGCACGTTCTGCACGTAGAGCAATCCGGGGCCAATGGGGTTCCACTGCATGTTGCGCTTGCCCGTATCGCTCGCCGCCGCTACGGCGGGCGCCGCGTCGCCACCGTCACGCCCACTCTCGCGCAGGGGCGTGCGTGCCAGGGTGGCCACCACCTTGCCTGAGGCATCCCACAGCTCCTGCACGCCCCCGAAGCTGCTCACCGGCACGAGGTACGAGAACGGCTCCGTCATGCGCGTCACGCGCAGGAACTGACCGTCGTGCGAGGCGTCCACGTTGCGCACCATCGCCGGCGCCCCCACGGTCTTGAGCGCCCGGGTGCGCACGTCGATGAGCACCACCTGCCCGGTGGTGTGGTACTGCAGCAACCGCTTCTCGTGCGGGTTGGCCAGCAGGGAGAAGTGCACCGGCTGCGGCACGGCACGCGACTCGGTAAGCCGCACATCGGGACCGTCGGCGACGCCGTCGCCCCCCAGCACGGGAGCCGCGCTGCGATTGGCGGGCACCAATACGGCTACCACGTGGCGGCCGTCGGCGGTGAAGTCCACGTCGGTCACCAGCGTGGCCAGCAGCGGACGCTCGCTGAGCCGGGTGCTGCGGCCGTTCGCCACGTCGAGCACATGCACGTAGCTGGCCGTGGGAAAGTTCACCAGGTACGCCACATGCGTCCCGCGCGGCGACCACACGGGCGACGAAATCGTGGTACCCGCGGGCGCGGCGATCTTGCGCTCGGCGCCGGTGCGTGGGTCCACGAGCACGATGCCCGTGCGCGTGCTGGTGGTCACACTGCGCGCACGATTGGCGCGCGTGTCGATCTGCAGCCCGCCCAGCCAGATGTGCGGGGCGCCGTACGCCTTGATGTCCCCGCGGTCGGCGCCACTCGTGCGCAGGAACCAGCGCGCGTCCGGGCTCGGGTTCGTGAACGAGATGTCCACGCGCGGCGCCATGATCATGCGCTCGATGTTGGCCGGCGGCTTGACGAAGGTTTCCGTGCGCAGGACCTGTTGCGGGTCCCAGCCGTTGGCGGCGGGCGCCTGTTGCGCGGAAAGTGGCGCTGCGGCCAGCAGCAGCGCGGCGAAGGGCAGGGGGATACGACGGGACATGCGGGCTCCGGGGGCACGGAAAGGAGGGGTTCCGGAGAAATACGCGCTGGCGAGCGGAGGCGTTATGACGGGCTCGTGCGATATGGCTCGTCGTATGAAGCGGTCCGCCTACGGTGCCCGCGCCTTCGTGCGGAGCTTGCGGTTCCGCTGATGTCCGTATAGTGTACGGACATACTCGCTAGCCAGATCAAACAGGAGGTATCCATGACATCGCCAGCCATTCGCGCCTATCTCGACAGCCCGCAGGACGAGCGGTTCGAGACGCGCATGCCTGCGCTGCTCAAGCGTCACGCGGAGCGCGTGGCCAAGGCCAAGGGCTCCACGCTGTCGCAGTACATCCTTGCTGCGGTCGCCG
>NZ_JAJTHI010000046.1 GCF_021298855.1 Gemmatimonas sp. | reverse complement strand
TGACGGGGGCGGGTCACCTGTACGCCATGCGCCCGAACGATGGCGCGGTCGCCGGGCGCGATCGACCGCCCGCCGCGGTTCCGCACCACCCCTTCGCGCGTGGCTTCGGGGATGGCCGGGCGTCGCCGCGCTGTTGCGCGGCGCGCCGCCGGCACCCCCCCAGAGCCGCCCGGCGGGGGGCGCGGCCCGCTGCGGGCTGGCATTGCGTGCAGGCCCCCGCGCGGCACACGAGTGTCAGCCCCCGGCGCGCCATGCCGCCCGTAGCGCGTCTCTGAGGGGGTGACGCCGGGCGCGTCAGCGCCTCGGCCACCCCCGAAGCAACGCGCGCAGGGGGTGCATGGCGTGACGGGGGCGGGCTACCACCGCCTGCCACGACCAAGCCACGACCAAACCACGACCAAACCACGACCCAGCCATGGCAAAGCCATGACCAAGCCACAATCCCGCCACGACCCAAACGCGACTCCGCCCCTACTCCGCCGCGTACTGGCGCGCGTAGCGCGCGATCGACTCCTTCACGATCTCCATGGCCGCCTCGCTCTTGCGCCACCCCATGATCTCCATGCGCTTCCCCTCGAGATCCTTGTAGATCTGGAAGAAGTGCTCGACCTCCTTGAGGTAGTGCGGCGACAGATCGGCAATGTCGAACACATCCGAGTAGTACGGATCGTCCGCCGGGACCGCCAGGATCTTGTCGTCGGGCTCCCCCTTGTCGAGCATCATGAGCACCCCGATGGGACGCGCATTGATCTGGCAGCCGGGAAAGGTGGGCTCGTTGATCTTCACCAGCACATCGAGCGGGTCGCCGTCTTCGTGCAACGTGCGCGGGATGAACCCGTAGTCGCCCGGATAGTGCACGGCGGAATACAGCACGCGATCGAGCTTGAAGTGCCCGGTTTCCTTGTCCAGTTCGTACTTGTTGCGCGAACCCGACGGGATCTCGATGATGGCCGTGACCTGCTCCGGCGGCGCGTAGCCCGGGGCAATGTCGTGCCAGGGATTGTGCAGCATGTGGCGGACTCCGGGATGGTTCAACGGCGCGCCAGCACGGCGGCCGCGTCGATGGCGAAGTAGGTGATGATGAGATCGGCGCCGGCGCGTGCGATGGCCACGAGCGATTCCATCATCGCCCGCTCTCCGTCAATCCAGCCGCGCTCGGCGGCGGCCTTGATCATGGAGTACTCGCCACTCACCTGATACGCGCAGAGTGGCAACCCGGTCTCGCGCTTCACGGCCGCGATGATGTCGAGGTAGGCGCCGGCGGGCTTCACCATGAGGATGTCCGCGCCTTCCTCCACATCCAGACGCACTTCGCGCAGCGCCTCGCGGGCGTTGGCCGGATCCATCTGGTAGCTGCGGCGGTCGCCGAAGGTGGGCGTACTCTCCGCGGCCTCGCGGAACGGGCCGTAGAACGCCGAGGCGTACTTGGCCGCATAGCTCATGATGGGCACATGCGCGTACCCCTCGTCGTCGAGCGCCTCCCGCAGGTGCCCAATGCGATGGTCCATCATGTCGCTGGGCGCCACCATGTCGGCGCCCGCCTCGGCGTGCGCGATGGCTTCCTTGGCCAGCAGCAGCAGCGTGGCATCGTTGTCCACGTCACCGTCGGCGGTGAGCACGCCGCAGTGGCCGTGGCTCGTGTACTCGCACATGCACACGTCGGTGATGACGAGCAGCTGCGGGAACGCCCGCTTCACCGCGCGCACCGCCTCCACGACCGGACCGTGCGGATCCCACGCGGACGAGCCGATATCGTCCTTCGTGTCGGGAATGCCGAAGAGCAGGATGCCGCCGATCTTCGCGTCCACCGCCCGCTGCGCATCCTTGAGCAGTTCGTCCACGCTCGTCTGGTACACCCCGGGCATGCTGCCGATGGGCTGACGGAACCCTTCACCCGACCGCACGAACAGCGGCCAGATGAACTGCGCGGGGTCGAGGCGCGTCTCGCGCACCGCGCGGCGAATGGCCTCGGTGCGACGCAGCCGGCGCAGACGCACCGGGTGGGGTCGCGCCATGCCGAACTCGCTCGGGTCGAACGCTTCGGTGCTGAAAGTGCCTTCGGTCACGACCGGCTCTCGTTCAGGAGTTCTTCGGAAGGGCTTCAGGAGTGCTTCGGTGCCTGCGCCTCGCGCAGCTCCGCCAGGATGCCGGCGCCGCCCGCAGCGTGCAGCTGGCGCGCGAGCTCGCGGCCACTCGCGGCGGGATCCTGCCGATCGATGGGCAAGCCACCGCGCACCACCGTGGAGCCATCGATGCTGGCCACGATGCCATGCAGCATGAGGCCGTACTCGGGCTCGTCGAGCGTGGCCGCACCGATCGGCACCTGGCACCCGCCCTCGAGGCTCGCCAGCAGCGCGCGCTCGGCGCTCACCGCGAGACGCGTGGGGGCGTGATCGAGCTGGCGCAGGATGCCGAGCATCTTCTCGTCATTTGCGCGCGCCTGCACCGCAATGGCCCCCTGCCCCGGTGCGCCGAGCCAGTCGGGCGCATTGAGCAGCGACACGATGCGGTGTCCGAGGCCGAGGCGGCGCAGTCCCGCCGCCGCCAGCAGCGCCGCATCCACCTGCCCTTCGTCGATCTTGCGGAGGCGCGTGCCCACGTTGCCGCGCAGTTCGCACACCTCGAGATCGGGGCGCAGGGCGCGCAACTGTGCGCGGCGCCGCAAGGAACTCGTGCCCACCTTCGCGCCTTCCGGCAGCTCTTCCAACCTGGTGGCCGTGATGCCGGGGCGCGTTACGAACGCATCGCGCGGATCTTCGCGCTCGAGCAGCGCCACCACCGTCAATCCCTCGGGATCGGCCGTGGGCAGGTCCTTGAGCGAATGCACCGCACAGTCGGTACGACCGGCCAGCAGGTCTGCTTCAAGCTCGGCGGTGAAGAGCCCCTTCTCGCCAATCGCCGACAGCGGCTTGTCGAGAATGCGGTCACCGATGGTGGTGTACGTCACGAGCTCCGACTCGACGCCGATGGCGGCCAGCATTGATGCCACCTGGCGGGCCTGAAAGAGGGCGAGCTCGGAGCTGCGGGTTCCTATGCGGAGTGGACCGGTCATCTCTACAAGCTAAGCGATCGGGGGCGGGGGCGGATGGGTTTTGTGAGGATGGCGCGCCTGTGGCGCGCTCTTTTGACAAGGCAGGAAGCAGGGGGAAGGCCGTCAGGGTGCAGAGTGAAGAGGGCGCCAACGCGTGGTTGCCCCCTGCTTCCTGCCCCCCTGAAGCCCTTCTTCCTGCTCCCTGCCTTGTCAACAAAAGGCCGCGCTCCGCGCGGCCAATCCGTTCACCCGCCCCGGTACGCCCCCACGATCGCCTTCACCCACCCCTCCATCGTGGCCGCCGTGCTCTCCACCTTCACCGGAAAGCCCGCCACCCGCGCCGCCCGCGCGGTGACCGGCCCGATCGCCGCCACGGGCAACCGGCTCGCGAACTCCGGCGGCAGGGCGTCGAGCAGCGAGTCCACGGCGCTCGGCGCGGCCACGGTCACGAGGTCGATCTCGCCGGCGGCAGCCAGCGCGCGGATGCGCGCCTGCCCGTCGGGATCGGCGGCGCTCTGGTAGCACGGAATCACGTGCACCGTGGCCCCGAGCGCGCGCAGCCCCTCGGGGAGCACGTCACGGGCGCCGGCGGCGGCCGGATACAGCATGCGCGAGCCGTCGATGTCCGAGCGTTCGGCCATGAGATCGAGCATCCCCTCGGCCTGCATCTTTTCGGGCTGCACGGTGGGCGCGCGCCACTCGTGCGCCTCGCACGCCTGCGCGGTGGCGGTGCCCACGACGGCCAAGCGACGCGTGGCCATGGCCGCTTCGGCGCCGCGCTCCTTCACCACCCGCGCGAGATGCTTCACCGCGTTCACGCTGGTGAGCAGCACCCAGTCGTACTCGGCAAGTCGCGCCACCGCCGCGTGCAGTGGCGCGAGGTCAAGCGTTTCGATGCGCGTGAGCGGAATCTCGTGCACCGTGGCGCCCACGCGTCGCAGCGCTTCGGCCAGCGGCCCGCCGCGTTCCCCCGCGCGTGTGACCGCGATGCGCACGCTACGCAACAACTCGGCGAGCGGTACCTGCCCCCTGCCACCTGCTCCCTGCACCCTACCCCCTTCCTCAGCCGTGCTTCGACTTGGCGATGCGGCGCGCCATCAGTACGACATACGCGAGCAACGTCCCCACCGTGATCGCATACCCGGCCCACATGTAGGCCTCGGTTGCTGGCGGCCCCTCACGCTTGGCCACATAGGCCACCGTGTCCTGCACCGTCACGGTCCGCGGGAACGGCTCCGCACTCACGCGGCCTCCAGCGCCGCGCGCGCGTCACGCAGCGTGGCCCAGCGGAAGCGCACGCGCAGCAGCGCAAAGAAGAGCAGCACGAACGCGGCGAGGGCCATGAGGAACGTGGCCAGCATTTCGGGGGGCAGCGACGGCCTCTCCGGCTTGAGTACGACCGGCCCGGGGTGCATGCCGCGGAACAGCTTCACCGTGAGATGGATGAACGGCACCAGCAGCGCGGCCAGCGACCCCATGACCGCCGAAAGGCGCGCGCGATTCTCCGGGCTCTCCACCGCGCCGCGCAGCACGAGGTAGCCAAGGACAAGGAGCCACAGGAAGAGGGTGCTGGTGATGCGGGCTTCCCACACCCACCAGGTGCCCCAGCTGGTGCGCGCCCACACCGGCCCCGTGGCCAGCACGATGCCCATGAACAGCAGCCCGATCTCGGCGCTGGCCTCCGCCAGCCGATCGAGCCGCTCGTCCTTGAGCCACAGATAGAGGATGCTGCTGATGGCGAGCAGACTGCATGCCACATACAGCCCCAGGATCGCGGCCGGCACATGCACGTAAAAGATCTTCTGCGCCGCGCCCAGCATGGCGTCGACCGGCGTGAACCAGATCGCGCGTACGCAGACCGCGAGCACCGCTACGAGCGCCACGGCAAGAAACCCGTCGACAGCCTTGGCCTCCGGCAGCTTGCCCGGGGCGCTGATGGTGGCGGCCGCAGTCGCCATGTGCACTACTCCTCGATCGTGTACGGAAAGACGACGATACACGCCGTCACGAAGACCAGGTCGAACGCGAGCAACAGCTTGAACCACGGCATGGCGTCTTCCAGCGGTTGCCCGCGGAGGATGTACGCCGAGGTTTGCGCCGCCGGAATAACCAGCGGCACGAAGAACGGCAACGTCATCATGGGGAGCAACAGCTCGGCCAGGCGCGTGTTGCTGGCGATGGCGGCGAACAGCGTGCCGACGGCGGCGAGCCCCAGTGACGCGCAGAGCACGATGCCAATGAGCACACTCCATGCGCTCCCCACCTGAAGATCGAAGAACAGCGCCACCGCCGGAAGCGCCAGCGCCTGTACCCCCGACACGAACGCCAGGTTGGCCAGAACCTTTCCCACGAAAATGCTTTCGCGGCTTACCTGGCTGGCCAACAGCCCGTCGTAGGCGCGTTCGGAAAGCTCCAGCCCGAACGACCGGTTGAGCCCCAGCAGCCCGGAAAAGGTGAAAATCACCCACAGGACCCCCGGCGCGAGGTCGAAGGCCGGAATGGCGGTGGGATCCCAGGTGAAGCGGAAGATCACCACGGCCAGCACCGCAAACACGGTGGCCGCGAGGAAGGCGCTGCGGGTGCGGAACTCGATGCGCAGATCCTTGCGCGCAATGCGCAGCGCATCGGCGAGAAACGCGGGCGCGAGAAACGCGGGCGCGAGAGACGCGGGCGCGAGAGACGCGGGCGCGGCGCGACGCTTCGTCACGCCCGGCATCGGTTCATGCGTCCCGTCGCTCACGCCAACCCCTCGTGCACCAGTGCCCGATACCGCCCCTGAAACTCGGCCAGATCGAAACCGCCGGCCGGCGTGGGTTCGTCGTACACGAACGCGCCCTGGCGCATGATCACGGCGCGTGTGGCGAGGGCGATCCCCTCCACCAGGTTGTGCGTGACCAGGACCAGGGTGGCCCCGCCGGCCTTCAGCGCGCGAAGGGCGTCCGTAAACGCGAGCGCGCCCACCTCGTCGAGCCCCGTATAAGGCTCGTCGAGCAGCACCAGCCGCGGGCCGTGCACCAGCGCCCGCGCGATGCTCACACGCTGCTGCAGCCCGCGGCTCAGAAAGCGGACCGGCTGGTGTTCACGGTCGAGCACCCGCAGCCGGTCCAGCACCGCGGTCGTGGCCATCTCGGCGTCCACCACACCCTGGCACTCGGCGGCAAAACGCACGTTCTCGCGCACGGTGAGTGCCGGGTAGAGCATGGAGTGGTGGCTGATGAGCCCCACCAGCCGGCGCGTTTCGGCCGGCCCCGGCAGGGGCACCCCGTGCAACTTCGTCGTCCCCGTGGTGGGCTTGAGCAACCCGCCCAGGAGCCGCAGCAGGGTGGTCTTCCCGGCGCCATTGGGACCGAAGAGCGCCAGGCAGTCACCGTCGGCCAGGGTCAGCGACACGCCGTTGACCGCCTTTCGTCCCCCGAACGCCCGTACCAGCCCCTCGGCCTCGACGGCCGGCGGCAGGTGCTGCAGGGCGGAACCGGTGGCAGAACGCGCGACCGCGCTCGCACCGGTTTCGTAGGGACTCGGCATCGCTCTACATTAGCGGATCAGGCGGTGCCCCGCGACGTTCGCCAGGGTCTCGGGGGGGCACGGCCACGCCCCGCACGAACGCCGCATTCCCCACCACCGGCCGCGCCGGTCACAGGCTCATGAGCGATATCGACGTCCTGCTGCAGGAAACCCGTTCGTTCCCGCCCCCGCCGGCCTTCAGTGCCGGTGCGCACGTGACCGACGCGCGGGTGCATGACGATGCCGCCCTCGACCCCGAGTTCTTCTGGGCGAAGGAAGCCGAATCCCTCGACTGGATGCAGCCGTGGCACACGGTGCTCGAGTGGACGCCCCCCTACGCCAAGTGGTTCCAGGGCGGGAAGCTCAACGTGTCGGTGAACTGCGTGGACCGGCACATTCACGGCCCCCGCCGCAACAAGGCCGCGCTCATCTGGGAAGGCGAGCCGGGCGACCGCCGCACCTGGACCTACTGGGACCTGTACCGCGAAGTGAATCTCGCGGCCAACATGCTCAAGAAGCTCGGCGTGACCAAGGGCGATCGCGTGGCAATCTACCTGCCCATGATCGCCGAGGCCGTCGTGGCCATGCTCGCCTGCGCGCGCATCGGCGCCATTCACACGGTGGTGTTCGGCGGGTTCTCTCCCGACTCGCTGCGCGACCGCATCAACGACTGCGGCTGCAAGGTGCTCATCACCGCCGACGGCGGGTATCGCCGCGGGCAGACGGTGCCGCTCAAGCGCAACGCGGATGAAGCGCTGAAGGAGTGCCCCACCATCGAGCGCGTGCTGGTGGTCATGCGTCGGCGGAGTGGCGTGGGCGACGAGACGTTCGCCGAGATGCAGGAGGGACGCGACCACTGGTGGCACCGGCTCAAGCGGGAGGTGCCCAAGTACTGCGAGCCCGAGGCGATGGACGCCGAGGACGTGCTGTTCATCCTCTACACGAGCGGCACCACCGGCAAGCCGAAGGGCATCGTGCACACCACGGGCGGCTACCTCACCGGCGCGATGGCCACGACCAAGTACGTGTTCGATCTCAAGGACGAGGACGTGTACTGGTGCACCGCCGACATCGGCTGGATCACCGGTCACACGTATCTCACGTACGGCCCGCTCGCCAACGGCGCCACGTGCGTGATGTACGAGGGTGCGCCCGACTGGCCGGACAAGGATCGCTTCTGGCAGATCTGCGAGCGCTACGGCGTGACGATCTTCTACACGGCGCCCACGGCCATTCGCGCCTTCATGAAGTGGGGCACGCCCTACGTGGAGAAGCACGACCTGTCGCAGCTGCGCCTGCTGGGCAGCGTGGGGGAGCCCATCAACCCCGAAGCCTGGATGTGGTACCACCGCGTGATCGGCAAGGAGCGGTGCCCCATCGTGGATACGTGGTGGCAGACGGAAACGGGCAGCATCATGATCACCCCGCTGCCGGGGCTGACCCACACGAAGCCGGGCAGTGCGACCGTGCCGTTCCCGGGCATTCGCGCCACGCTGCTCGACAGCCAGGCGAACGACCTGCCGGTGGGCGGCGGCCTCCTCGCCATCACGCATCCGTGGCCGAGCATGCTGCGCACCATTTGGGGCGACGACCAGCGCTACGTGGACACATACTTCAGCAAGTGGCCCGGACGCCCCGATCTCTATTTCCCGGGCGACGGCGCCAAGCGCGACGACGACGGCTACCTGTGGATTCTCGGGCGGGTGGACGACGTGCTCAACGTGGCGGGGCACCGCATCGGCACGATGGAAGTGGAGAGCGCGCTGGTGGATCACCCTGCCGTGGCGGAAGCCGCCGTGGTGGGCAAGAGTCACGAGCTCAAGGGGCAGGCGATCGCGGCGTTCGTGACGCTGCGCGCGGGGTTCACGCACAGCGGCGCGCTGCGCGATGAGCTCCGGGAGCACGTGGCGCTCAAGATCGGGGCGCTGGCGCGGCCGGATGACATTCTGTTCAGCGCGGACCTGCCGAAGACGCGCAGCGGCAAGATCATGCGCCGGCTGCTGCGCGACATTGCCGAGGGGCGGGCGCTGGGGGACACGACCACGCTGGCGGATCCTTCGGTTGTTGCCGGGCTGAAGGAACAGTACGAAGCGCAGGAATCGTGATGGTGCGCGGCGCACCCGGTGGGCGCGCCGCTTTGGTTGACAAGGGAGGGGGCAGGGGGCGGGGGATCAGGAAGAAGGGAGCAGATGCTTCCGCCTTCTTCCCGATCCCCTGCCCCCTGCCCCCTTCCTCGTCACAAAAGCCGCGCCGCCAGGCGCGGCAACTCCGCCATACGTGCGGTGTATCACGGAACGAAACCCGCAGCGGCGTTAAATCGTCAGGACCCATATGTCCATTCTCAGCAAGCTCTTCCCGGAAACCCTCTTCCCCCGCAAGCTGTCGGCTGACGCCGAGCAGCGGTTGCGGCTCGCTCAGGCGCGCGCGGAAGAGGCCCTCATTCGGGCGCACGTGGACAATGCGCTGCTGTTCGTGGATACGCTCGCCACCGACGTGGGCTACGAGCGGGCACTCGACATTTATGTGCGGGAGCTTGCCGTGCCGGAGCCGCTGGCCAGTGTGGTCGTGACCCGCGCGCTGGTGGCGCTGGGCGAGGCGCTGGTGCCCGAGCCCGGCGCGACGGCGGAACAGGCGGCGCCCATGCCGGAACTGCGGCTGGACCAGGCGGCGGCGCGGCGGCGGCGGGCGTAACGGCGGGGGTACTGCGGGAGTAACTGCGGGAGTTACTGCGGTCTGAACTGCGCTTGACCAGCAGACGGCAGACGACAGAAACCACAGTGGGCAGTACGGCAGGGATGTGGTTGAACACAACGGGCGCCACCGCTTCGCGGGGCGCCCGATTTCCTTTGCGGTTGGGACATCGGCGGCGGCGCGCAGCGCACGCCGCCGTGTTGTTCTTCCGCATTCCTGCGCACTGCGTGCTGTGGTTCCTGCCGTCTGCCGTCTGCAGGTACGCCGCAGTACGCCGTTCCGCCGTTACTGCTTCGCCGCCGTGTCCGCCGCCGGCGCCGCACCCGCTCCCGCTGCCGTCAGCGAATCCACCAGCTTCTTGATGCCGTCCGCAGTCAGGCCGCCGGGGTAGATCTTGTTCCCCACGATGATGGTGGGGGTGCTGTTCACGCCGCGCGACTGCCCTTCGGTGGCGTTGGCCTGAATGCGCGGCAGGTGCTTCTGCTCATCCATGCAGCTGTTGTACGTGGCCATGTCGAGCCCCACCGCCGTGGCGTACGCCTCGATCACCTTGCGCGGGTTGGTCGTGGCCATCGTGCTCCAGTCGGGCTGGTTGGCGAAGAGCTGGTCGTGCATCTCCCAGAACTTCCCCTGATCGTTCGCGCACGCCGCCGCCAGGTGCGCAAAGAGCGTGTTCTGGTGAATCGACGTGAGCGGAAAGTCGTAGAAGCGGAAATTCGCGAGCCCCGCGTCCACGATCCGCGCCTTGATGTCGGGACCCTGAATGGTGGCGAACTGGCCGCACCCCGGGCACTCGAAGTCGGCGAACTCGATGATCGTGATCGGCGCATTCGGGTTGCCGCGCAGGTACCCCTCGGCCTTCATCGCCGGCGCATCCTTGGGCAGCTCAATGGGCTTGGGCTTGTTCTGCATCGTGCCCCACAGCACGCCACCACCCACCAGCAACAGCACCCCGATCACCGCCAGGAATCCGGTGTTCGACTTCTTCTTCGGCGTCACCTTGGCCACTCGCTCTCCTCGTCGTCATCCGGCCGCGGCCGGTGGGGTCCAGGACCTGCAGAGCGGCGGCGCCGGGCACCATCGCTCCGAAATAGCATGCGGGAAGCTACGCGCCCGGTGGTTCGGTGCGCCATGGTGCGCTATCCTCCCCACGTGTACACCGAACACCTGCGCATTCCCGTGGGCAGCGGCGCCCTCCATGTCGAGCGCGTCGGACGTGCCGGACGGGCGGTGGTGCTGCTGCACGGGTTCGGCACCTGTGCCTTCCTCTGGCGTGCCGTCGCGCCGCAGCTGGCCAGCGCCGGCCGCACCGTGGTCAGCATCGACCTGCTGGGCTTCGGCGAGTCCGATCGCCCGGCCGATGTGTCCTACTCCCTGTCAGCACAAGCCGACTACGTGGACCGGGCCCTCACGGCCCTCCGCCTGGGCGAGGTGTGCGTGGCCGGACAGGATACGGGGGCGCTGGTGGCGCTGCTGCTGGCGGCGCAGGAGCCCGACCGGGTGCGAAAGCTGGCGCTGCTCGAACCGCCGGCCCCCGACGATCTCCCGGGGGCGGCCATCCGGTCGTTGCAGCGGACCTCGGCCTTGTCGGCGCTGAGTGCCAACAGCCTCTTCGGGGCCCGCCCCCTGCTCGAACCGCTGCTCACCGACGCGGTGGGAGCGCGCGAGCGCATGCCCGAGCGCCTGGTGATGCGCTACCTGGCCCCGTGGGTCGGGAGCAACGGAGCGGCGGAGCTGCTGCAGCTGGCCAGCAGCGTGTCCATGACCCCCGACGCGGGACAGCCGGAGCCCGATCTGGCGGCGGTGCACTGCGACGTCTTGCTCTGGTGCGGCGGCGATACCCCGCCCAGCAGCCGCGAGGATGCCGCGGCACGGGCGGCGGCATGGCACCGCCTGCTCCCGCGGGCCCGGGTAACGCCCCTGATCACGTCGCGCCCTCCCGGTATGCTGGTCGCCGAGGACACCCCCGACGCCCTCGTGGCAGCACTCCTGCCGTGGAGTGCGTAAGGAGGGGGAGTGACGAGGTCCCCACGGCACCCTCCGCCCCTAGGATCCCGGTTTCTCATCGGTTAGATTTTCCATGCTGCGCCGGATACGCCGGGCAGCCTGTTCGACGCACTACCCAGAGGAAATGGCCAAGCCCAAGCTTCGTCCGCGTCGTGACGCCATGGTGCCCTCCCCCTATCAGGAGGCCCGTGACGAGCTCTTCCAGCAGATCATGCAGTGCGGTGTGATCGGGTGTCATCCCGAAGACCAGAAGGAGTGGTTTGACGCCACGATGGTCTACCTCCAGGACCGGTATTCCGAGCTCAAGCCCACGGAATTCGCGGAACTGCGGACGCTTGGCGAGCGCTTCGCGCAGCCGGCGAAAAAGCAGGAAACCGCCTCGGTCTGACCGCTGCAGACATAGACGCTTGCAGATGTGCGAACGCCCTCGGGGATCCCCGGGGGCGTTCTGTTTCTCCGACTTCCGCGGCCCCCGCGCCTCCCCTCCTCCGCGCCCCGCGTTCTCCTACCCCCGCACCCGCTCCCGCCAGAGCATGAGCGTGTAGTCGATCGTGGCGGCCACCCCCACGCCGAAGACACCCCACACCATGCGGTCGGTGGCGCCGGGCCAGAGCAGCACCACCAGAAAGGTGGCCAACTGCAGGCCGGTGACGGCCTTGCCCAGCAGTCGCGCCTTGAAGGTGATGGGGCGCAGCCAGCTCACATTGCGGGCCACGAACCAGCCCACGATGGACATCAGGTCGCGAAACATGAGCGCCACGGCCTGCCACACGCTGAGCTGCGCGCTGGCCACGAAGCCGATCACCACGCACAGGGCGAAGAAGCGGTCGGCCACCGGGTCCACCAGTGCGCCGAGGCGCGACGACGCCTGTGTACGGCGCGCGAGCCAGCCGTCGAGAAAGTCGGTGAGCGACGCGATGGCGATGAGCGCCAACCGCGGCGCCACCGCCTCCGTCACGAGAAACCCGAACCCCAGCACCACCCGGGAGGTGGAGACGAGGTTGGGTAACGTCACGAGGGCGGTACCATTCGACGCGCGTGTCATGGGTGAAAGCTACCCGGGCACGCCCCCGGGGTGCCAGCGATCCCCGGTGGCCGTTATCGTCACGAGACATGCTCGAACTGCTGCTGCGCAACGCTCTGCGTGATCCCCTGCCGCTGGTGGTGGTGGGCATTGCTGCGGCCGTGCTCGCCTGGGACGTGGCGCTCGCCGGATGGATGTCGGCGCGCCGCGAGGCACCGCGGGCGTTCACGCAGCTGGCGGCCTTCTGCGGACTGCTGGTCGTGCCGGCACTGGTGGTGGGTATCGCATCGGCTACCGAAGCCGGTTCGCGCACCATTGCCGGGATCACGTGGATCATTCCGGCCGTGGCGGTCGCCTTTGCCCTGCAGGTGAGCTACGCGCTGGTGGCGCGACTGGTGTCAGTGCTGGTGGGCATCCCCATCCTGCTCTACGATCTTCTCCTGGTGGCCATCGCCGCGGGTGACTATCTCGTGGCGCAGCGGGGGCAGGCTCCCGAGGCGCTGCAGGCGGTGCTCTCGGCGCGCGACGTGGTGGTGGGCATGACGGTGGGGCGCGCCGCGCTCGTCTCGCCGCTCACGGCACTCGTGCCCATGCTCGCGCCCGCCTATCCGGCGCGCTGGCGCCTGTCGGGGGCGGTGCGCGCCCTGCTGGTGCTGGCAGCCACGGCCCTCACCACGCTGCTGGTCATCGAGTGGCCGCGCGGCATGGCCGCCGTGCGCAGCTACCGCGTGGCCTACGCGGAGCCCATGCAGGCGCGCCCCAGTGGCGACTTCGTGCTCGGGGTGCGCCTCTACCCCGCTCTCGATGGCGCGCCGCCGGCGCGGGCCGTGCGGGCAGACGGCGCGTTGGTGGAGGCGTTCGCCCCCAACGTGGTGTTCCTGCTGCTCGAGAACGACGGCACGCGCACCGCGGCGCTCGACTCGCTCTCGCGCGTGCTGGAACCGTTGCGCGCCGACAGCGTGCGCATTGCCATTGGCCTGCGGGTCGACGGGCGCCCCGGCCCCGCCGATGACGCCGAGCGGGTGGCGAGCATTGCCCGCGTCCTGCAGCGCGTGCGCCCCGATGTGCTCTTCCCCGCCGTGGCGCCGCCGCTGCCGCGCTGGTTCTTTGCCGCCCCGCCATCCGCCGCGTGGTGGCGCGACATCCTCACGCGAAGCGCGCGCGAGGTGGAGCGCGTGCGCCCGCGCACCGTGCTGGGGTGGAGCGCGGCCCGGCTCGACGCCACCGACAGCGCCGTCTACCGCTGGGCCACCCAGCCGCAGTCGCCGGTGGAGCTGGTGGGGGCATCCATCTACCCCAGCTTCTCGGGGCTCCCCGCCGTGGACGGGCGCCTGCGTGCGCTGGAGCGCTGGCATGCCCAGGCCGTGCAGCGCGGAGGGGGCGCGCAGCCGCACTGGCTCGTGAACGTGGGCGGCCTGCCGCACGCGCACGGAGATGCCGCCCAGACCGCCGCCATCCGCCGCACACTGGCCTGGGCCTCCCGTCAGCCGTGGATCGGTGCCGCCATCATCGGCGAACCCGCCGACTACGACGGCTGGCTTGGCCTGCGCGCCGCCAACGGCCGCCAGCGCGCCGCGGTGAGCGCCATTGGTCTGGCGGCCCGCCGCATGCGCGAGGTGCGCACCACCCCGTAGTGGAGTGCGCGCTGGCGCGCGCGTTGGGTTCGCAAGGGAGGGAGCAGGGGGCAGGGGGCAGGGGGCAGGGAGTGAGGGGGAAACGGTCCTGCTTCCTTCTCCCTGAGCACCGGCACCCTGCCCCCTGCCTTGTCATACCCAGGCGCGTCCCCGACGCGCCGTACCTTACTCCCCGCGCACCACGCCCTCGGCCAGTCGCGACGGATCGAAGTACCGCGCCGCCAGCGCCTGCACCTCGTGCGCGGTGACCGCGGCCAACTGTGCCGTGACCTCGTGCCGTTCGTGCAGCCCTTCGCCGAACATCCACGCGTCCACCATCTCGGAAAGCACGGCGCCGCCAGACTGCTGTGCAATGGCGTGGGCACCAATGAGATAGCGCTGTGCCCGCGCGAGTTCGTCGGCCGTGGGGGGCTGCTCCACGAACTTCGCGAACTCCGCCAGCAGGCCGGCGCGCGCCTCCTCTTCGCGCGCAGGGCTCGTGGCGATGTACGCCCCGAAAGCGCCGCCCGCCACGCGCTCCAGGGGAAACGCCTGCACCGTGTACGCCAGCGACTGCTTGTCACGCAGCTGCTCGAAGAACCGTCCCCCCAGCCCACTCGCGATGGCCGCCAGCACGCGCGCGGCAAAGCGCGCGACGTCGCCGCGCGAGGCGCCCGGGAAGAGCAGCGCGAGCGCCGTCTGCTGCCGAGCGCGCGTGTCGGCGCGCACCACGTGCGCGGCAGGCCACACGTGCATGGGCAGCGACGCGACAGGCGCAAAGTGCAGCGAACGCAGGTGCCGCTGCACCAGCTGCGCCACGTCGTCGGGCTGCACGTCGCCCACCACCGCCACCACCGAAGCCCCACGCTGCACATGCTGGGCGTGGAAGTCACGCACCACCTCGCCGGTAAGCGCCGGCAGCGAGCGGTCGTTCCCCAGCACCGAGCGGGCGTACGGATGGCCGTCGAACGCCGCTACCGTGGCCAGCCGCATGGGCCAGCGCTGCATGTCGTCACGCAGGCGCGCCACTTCGGCCAGCGCCAAGGTGCGCTCCGTGTCGATGGATTCGGCCCCGAAGGTGGGGTGCAGTACCACGTCGCCCAGCAGTTCGGTGGCGGCCGGGAGATGGCGCGCCGGCACCGACATGCTCCACCCCAGACTCTCGAGTGACGCGCTCACCCCGATACTGCTGCCCAGCTCCTCGGCGGCTTCGGCCAGCTGCGCCCCCGAGCGCGCCCGCGTGCCCTTGAGCGAGGCCTGCAGCGCCAAACGCGCCAACCCCTCGTGCGCCTCGTCGGTGAGTGTGGCGCCTCCGCGCTGGAAGACGCCCACGTGCACCAGCGGCGCGCCTGCGCGCGGCAGCACCAGCACGGGAACGCCCTGCGTGGTGCGGTACACATGCACGTCGCCCTGTTGCTCGGCGGTAAGCGCCACGTGCACCGCCGGCGCCGCCACCACCGGCGGCGGCACGCTCGGCGTGGGCACCCCGGAGGGCGGCAACACGGCGCTCCCCAACCGGGCCTCGGCGTTGAGCAGCTCGCGCAACGCGTCGTCGCTGGCCACGAGCGGCTCGCTGCCGTCGGGGCGGTACGACACCAGTGACACCTGCGCCGGGTCGAGGTGACGCTGCGCAGCCGCCTGCACCGCCGCGGCATCGAGGGAGAGCAGCGCGTCGTAGTACTGCGACGCCACCTCGAGACCGCCATCGGCCTCCCAGCCCGCCAGATACTGCGCCTGGCCATCCATGCTTTCGAGCCGACGCAGCCAACGCGCCTCGAGAATGCGCTGCGCGCGCAGGATCTCGCCGCGCCGGAACCCCTCGTGGCGAGCGGCCTGCACTTCGCGCCACATGGCGCGCATCGCGTCCCGCGCGCTAGAGGCAGCGCCCTCACCATGCGCCACGAACACGCCCACGTCGCCCGCCGTGTAGTGCCAGGCGCTCACGCTGCTCGCGAGCTGCTGCTCACGCACGGCCCGGTAGAGGCGCGACGCTCGTCCCGTGCCCAGGGCAATGCCCGCCAGGTCCAGCGCGGGCGTGTCCGGGTGATCGAGTGCGGGGGCGCGCCACCCGAAGACCAGCTGCTGCTGTGCCACATCACCGCTCCACTCCTGCCTTCGCACCCCCGGCAGCCCCGTTTCCCGCGGGCCGCGGTCGCGCGCAGGCGCTCCCGGCGCCAGCGTGCCGTGCCGCGCCAGCACCTCCCGGCGCACATCGTCGACGTGCACATCGCCCACCACGCACAGCACCGTGTTGTCGGGGCGATACCAGGCGCGGTAGAAGCCCATGAGCTGGTCGCGGGTGAGTGCCCGCAGCGGCGCTTCCTCGCCAATGCGCCAGCGACGGATGCGATGCCGGTCGTGCAGCAGTGCGTACAACGTTTCGATGGCCACCGCCTGCGGCGTGTCGCGCTTGCGCTTGGCCTCCTGGATGATGACCTCGAGCTCCCGCGCCAGTTCGTCGGCATCGATGACGCTGCGCGCGTAGGCATCGAACTGGATCTCCAGCCCCGCCACGAAGCTGGCCGAAGGGAGCACCGTGTAGTAGCTGGTGTGATCGTAGATCGTGTGCGCGTTGAGATAGCCGCCATTGGCCTTCGTCTCGCGCGCGATCTGCCCCACGCCACGCGTGGGTGTGCCCTTGAAGAACATGTGCTCCAGCACATGCGCAATGCCGACGATGTCGTCGGTTTCGTCGAAGTAGCCGGCCTTCACATACGTCACGATGGCCACCACGGGGGCCGACGCATCACGCCGAACGATCAGCGTGAGGCCGTTGGGGAGCACTTCCCGATGAGTGTCGTGATGCAGGGCAATGGCGTCGCTGGGACGCCGCAGCGTGTCGGTCATGTCGGGGGAGGTGACGGATAGCCGGGCGCGCCGTAGGGCACCGGTGCCGGGGGTGGCAGCGGCGGTGCGCACTGTTGCCACTCTCCCGGACCGGCGCGCTCGACCCATCGCCGTGCTTCGTCGTAACGCTGCAGCCGGTACAGGGCGCAGCCAAGGAATCCCTGTGCCGTGCGATCGGCCGGGTCGATTTCGAGTGCGCGCACGTAGAAGCGGCGCGCGATGTCCGGTTGTCCATCGGCCAGCATGAGCGCCGCCAGCTCGCGGGCGGCGAGACTGCTGCCAGGCGCCAGGCGCACGGCGGTCGTGAGAAGCCGCCGCGCCCGGGCCAGATCGCCCTCTTCACGCGAGAGACGCCCCAGGTAGATCAGCGGGCGGGCGTCAGCGGGGTCGAGCTGCGCCGCCCTGGCGAACGCCACCCGCGCGGCCTCACGCGACCCGGCCCGATACGCCTCGGCGCCCGCGTTGAACTCACGCCCGGCACGCCCGCTGTACCACCATCCCCACCCCGCGCCCCCTACCACGATCACCACCAATGCACTGAGCGCCAGCAGAAAGCGCTGGCGATGGGGCGCCGTGGGCGCCACCTCGTTGGCGGGATCGAGCGCTGGCGCGTTGGCTGCGGTGGCTTTCGCCCCAGCGGCCCCAGCGGCCGCGGCAGCGCGGCCAGCGGCCGCCGACGCGCTTCCCGGCAACGGCGACGAGGAGGGCCCGGGCACCGGCGGCGCATACGGCGACACCGGCATGGCCACTCTGGGCGCCGCGCTGTTGGCCACGGCGTGATCGAGCGCCATCCACGCTTCGCGCGCCATGAGTCGCTCCGACTCGTTCGTCGCCGCCACCGCCGAGCGGTCGGCCCACGTGGCCAGCGCCACGAGAGCGTGCGCATCGCTGAGAGTGATGACCCCCAGCTGGCGCACCTCGGCCACCAGCGCCTGCCCGGTAAGCGATGGGCGCGCGATGACCTGCTGCAGCACGTGCTGCGCCGCGCTCCACAGCGCCGGCGCTGGCGCCTCCGCGGAATTGCCGAAGACGACACGCGCCGCATCGAGCGCGGCGCGAGGGTTGGGAGAGGCTGCGTCGGGTGCGGCTGTCATGATGAGGGGGGCGGACGGCGGCGACCGATGGTCACTGCCTCGCGCGGCATTCCGCAGGTCAGCGCACGATGCGCAACATGCCCGCGTCGGCGCTGCCGCGGATGAACGCTTCGGGTGCATGCGACGCCACGCGCATGCCGGTGGCACCATAGAAGCGACGTGCCTCCATGGCCATGTATTCGTCGAGTGGGCGGCCGGCATCGCGCGCGTCGCGCAGCGCCTGCACGATCTCCTCCCACGAGCCCTCGAATGCACTGCCGTCACGCATGATCACGCGGTGCGTGCCATTGTCGGCCATGAGCACATCGGTCGTGGCCGCGCCCGGTTCATTGGCCTGCCCGCTGCCCTGCTCGCCGGGAGACTCCCCGGCCTGCTGCTGACCGACGAGGCCGGTCAGCAGCGAGCCGAGCGCTTCCAGTTGATCCTGCGACGGGGACCCGTCTTCGGTGTCGGACTCGATGGCCGCCTGCTCCACCTCGGCGAGCAGTTCATCGATGGGGTCGGGCTCTCCCGCCAGCTCCACCAGACGGGCTTCCCACGGCTTCAGCTCACCGTCGGAGTCCTGGAGCTTGTAGACCGACTTCTTGAGTTCGATGAGCCGCCAGATCCCGAGCTCGTCCCAGTGATCCTCGGGTGTCGTCTGCTCGAACTCCAGCAGCGCGGCGTCGAGATCGCCGGCGTCGTAGAGCAGGTTGGCGATGTACACCCGCGCTTCCGCGAACTGGGGGTCGAGCACGAGCGCACGCCGCAGTGCCACCATGGCTTCGACGTCGTTCCCCAGCCGGTGCTGGGCATACCCGATGCACGCCACCGCCTCGGCCGAGTCTTCGGCGTTGCGCACGGCGCGCTCGAAGAACGTCAGCGAGTGCTCCACGAACCCTTCGCGAAAGAGGGCCCGCCCGATCTGCAGCATGAGGTCGACATCGTCCTCATAGCCGAGTTCGATGGTGCGATCGTACGCGCGCAGCCCCGCGTCCACCTGGCCGAACTTGAGCAGCACTTCGCCCAGGCCGGCCAGCGCGTCCTCGTGTTCGGGGTCGTGGGTGAGCGCCTCCTCGAAGCTGCGGCGCGCCCAGGCATACTCTTCCCGCGCCAGGCGCGCGTAGCCGGCGCCCACGTGCAACTCCACCGCCTGCGGGTACCGCGTGAGTCCCTCGCGCAGCAACTCGAGCGCCTCGTCGTACCGCCCCTCGTTGTAGAGGGCATGGGCGCGCTCGTCGTATTCCTCGGAACTCAGGAACGGGTTGGTCATGGCGAGACTGGCCTCCGGATCGAGCGGGTTACCGGATAGTACCGTGATCGACGGCTTTCGTTCAACGCTGGACCGACATGGAGCGGGGGTTACGGCTCGGCACGGGGTGAACCGGCGGAGGTGGAGGAAAGCGCCAGCAAGGCCACGGCAATCTGGCCGGCCAGCCGGGCGTTGTGTTCGAGGAGCGCCAGGTTGGCGTGCACCGAGCGCCCGTTGGTGAGCTGCTGGATACGGGCCAGCAGAAAGGGGGTCACGGCGGCGCCGCGCACCCCGGCCTCACGGGCCGCAGCGAGCGCCTGCGCCGTGGCCTGGGCCACCACCGCCTCGGGGAGGGCGTGTTCCGCCGGCGGGGGCTGCACCACGAGCATGGCGCTCGAGCGCCCCAGCGCACGGTGCGCCCGCCAGGCGCGGGCAATGGCAGCCGGGGTATCCAGGCGCGCCGCCAGCCGCAGGCCGGTGGTGACCGAGAAGAAGCCCGGCAACTCGTCGGTACCGTATCCCACGACCGGGACCCCGAGGGTTTCCAGTCGCTCGAGCGTCGCCGGCAGGTCGAGAATGGACTTGGCGCCGGCGCACACCACGATGACGGGGCTTCGGGCCAGCTCCACGAGATCGGCCGACTCGTCGAACGGGGCCTCACGATGCACGCCGCCGATGCCGCCCGTGGCGAAGAGCTCGATGTCACACAGCTGGCACAGCGCCAGCGTGGCCGCCACGGTGGTCGCGCCATCGGCACCGTCGGCCATGGCGATACCGAGGTCGCGCGCCGACACCTTGCGCACGCCGTCGCGGGCGAGGAAGCGTTCGAGGTCGGCCGCTTCGAGCCCCAGCGACGGTTCACCGCGCACGATGGCGGTGATGGCGGGGGTGGCTCCCGACTGCTCCACGGCGCGCATCATGCGCGCGGCCGCTTCGCGGTTGAAGGGGGGCAGCAGCCCCTGCGCCAGCACGGAACTCTCGAGTGCGACGACGGCGCCTCCGCGCTCGAGCGCGGCCGTGATGCTGGCGGTACGGCGGGGGCGCAGCGGGCGTTGACTCACACTGGCCATAGTACAGCGCGGTGCACCGCGGGGCAACGGCCGCCACACGGTGCACCGCGTCGTCTGTCAGGCCATGCGCGCGGGCGCGCGCACGGTGGTCGTACGCAACCCGTCAGGCCGTGGCGTCCTCGAAGGCGTCCGCCTTGCGGTTCTCGATCAGTTCCCAGTCACTCGACGTCGGGTCGGTGACGGCGAGCAGCTTGATCGTCTCACCGGCCCAGGCGTCAAACTCCTTGCCTTCGTTCTGGTAGACCTTGATCTGGTGACCGCTCTCGAACTTGAGGACGATCAGCGGGTGCGTGGAGTTGGTGAACTGCTTGCGCAGCTTCTTCGGGGGCTGGAGGCTCATCGTCGTCTTCGGGGGCAAGGGGACTCGAAGGAACACGTCAAGTTGGTGCAAGACGGCCGATCCCGCCAGCGGGGAGCCGGAGGGAGCGACACCCGCGCCCGGCGCTCCCGGCTCATGCGGCCGGTTGGCGACGGGACCGCGCCCCCCGAGTGGCCGCACGCCGCGTCTCGAGCCATGCGTACAACACCGGCAGCACGAACAGGGTGAGCACCGTGCTCGTCACGAGCCCGCCAATCACCACGCTCGCCAGCGGCCGTTGCACCTCACTGCCCGGGGTCGTGCTGAGGGCCATGGGCACGAACCCCAGGCTCGCCACCAGCGCCGTCATGAGTACCGGGCGCAGCCGGTCGGACGCCCCGCGCTCCACACGATCGTCCACAGGTTCCGGAACCTCTCCCCCATCGCCGTGTCCCTCGTGACGCAGGTGGTTGAGATGCTCCACCATCACCACGCCGTTGAGCACCGCAATGCCGAAGAGCGCGATGAAGCCAATACTGGCCGACAGGCTGAGATTGAGTCCGCGCAGCCACAGCGCCGCAATGCCGCCCACCAGTGCGAACGGCACGTTGGAGAGCACCAGCACCGCCTGCGACACCGAGCGGAAGGACAGATACAGCAACCCGAAGATGAGCAGCAGCGCGAGCGGCACGACCACGGTCAGGCGCCCCATGGCCCGCTGCTGATTCTCGTACTGACCGCCCCATTCGAGAAACACCCCCGCCGGCAGCGGCACCTCACGCGCCACCCGGGCGCGCACCTCCTCCGCGAAGCTCCCCAGATCACGCCCGCGCACATTGCTCAGCACCAGGGAGCGACGCTGCGCATCTTCGTGGCCAATGAGTTCCGGCCCCGTGGTGCTCTGCACGCTCGCCACCGCCGTGAGCGGCAGCAGCTCGCCGCCGGGCGCGCGAATGGTGAGCCGCCCCACGGCCGCCGCATCACGGCGATACGCCTCCGGCATGCGCACCACGATGTCCACGCGCCGGAAGCCGTCGATCAGTTCGGCCGCCTTCTGCGAGCCCATGGCCATGTCGATGGCGTCGCGCACATCGGCCACCGACAGTCCGTACTGCGCCAGCGCTTCGCGACGGATCTGCATGCGCACCTGGCCGCTCCCCTCCGCCACCTCCACGGCCACATCGGCGCTCCCCGGCACCGTGGCCACCACACGCCGAATCCGCTCTGCCAGCGCCTGGTTCTGGTCGAGATCGGGGCCCACCACCTTGATCCCGAGGTCGGTCTTGATGCCGCTCTCCGCCTCGTCGAGGCGCATGGCCAGCGGCTGGGTGAACGCCACCTCGAGCCCCGGCACCACGCGCAGCGCCGAGTCCAACTTCGTGACCAGCTCCTCGGTGCTGCTCGCGCTGGTCCACTCGTCGCGCGGCTTGAGAATGACGTACATGTCGCCCTCGAAGAGCCCCATGGCCTCGGTGGCCAGGTCAGGGCGCCCTTCCTTGGTGACGGTGGTGACCACTTCAGGGAACCGCTTCACGATACGCTCGGCCGCGAGCGACAGCCGCGTCGCATCGGCGAGGTCCACGCTGGGCATGCGCCGGGTGGTGATGAGAATCGAGCCCTCGTCCAGCTTGGGCATGAACTCGGTGCCGATGCGGGTGAGGGAGTAGATGGCCACCACCACCAGCACCGCCGACACGCCCAACACCGGACGCGGCGCGCGCAGCACGTTGCCCAGCACCCTCCGATAGCTCCCGGTGAGCCGCTGCATCCACGCCGCCGGCTCCCCATGGCCGCCACGCAGCGCCCAGCTGGAAACCGCCGGAACGTACGTGAGCGCGAGGAAGAGCGACCCCAGCACGGCACACACGACGGTGAAGGCCATGGGCTTGAACATGCGCCCCTCCATGCCATCGAGCGTGAAGATGGGGATGTACACGGCCACGATGATGGCGATGCCGAACAGGATGGGGCGTCCCACTTCCACCGCGGCACGCTCGAACAGCCCCTGGGTGTTGAGGCCGCGGTGCCCCTCCATGCGGCGGATGAAGCTTTCCACCATCACCACGGACGCGTCCACGATGAGACCGAAGTCGAGCGCGCCCAGACTCATGAGGTTGGCGCTGTAGCCGAAGAGCGCCATGCCCACGAAGGCGATGAGCATGGAGATGGGAATGACCGACGCCACGATGAGCGCCGCGCGCACGTTGCGGAGGAACAGGAAGAGCACCGCGATGACGAGCAGCCCACCCTCGATGAGATTCTTGACGATCGTGTTGGTGGTGCGGGCCACCAGGTCGGTCTGGTCGTAGAAGGGGACCACCCGCACGTGCGACGGCAGCGCCTGCTTGATCTCCTCCATGCGTGCGCGCACGTCGGCGATGACGCGGCGGGAATCGGCGCCCTTGAGCTTGAGCACCATGCCGCTCACCACCTCACCCTCTCCATCCTTGGTCACGGCGCCGTTGCGCGGCAGGGCCCCCAGTCGCACCGTGGCCACGTCCCCCACGCGCACCGGCGCGCCGCGATGCGAGCCAATGACCACCCGCTCCACCTCGGCGGCATTCTCCACCCGCCCCAGGCCGCGCAGCGTGAACCGTTCGCCACCGTGCTCGAGATAGCTGCCCCCGAAGGCCAACGTATTGCGGGCGAGGGCGTCGTGCACGTCCACCACGGTGTGCTGATAGCCGGCCAGCCGCACCGGGTCCACCACCACTTCCACGCGTTCCGTGAGACCGCCCCACGAGTTCACCTCGCTCACGCCGGGCACGGTGCGCAAGCGCGGGCGCACCACGTAGTCGTGCAGCGTCTTGAGGTCGGTGAGTGACAGCGAGTCGCTGGTGAGCACGTATTGGTACAGCTCGCCCATGGGGGTGGAGACCGGCCCCAGCGCCGGCTCCACGCCGACCGGCAACGCGCCCTTGGCATCGGTGAGGCGCTGCTGCACCAGCTGGCGCGCGAAGTACACATCCACGTTGTCGGGGAAGGGCACGATCACGAGCGACAGCCCGAACTTCGAGACCGAGCGCACCCCCTGTGCGCCGGGCACGCCCATGAGACTCGACTCGATGGGATACGTGACCAGCCGCTCCACCTCTTCCGGTGCCATCCCCGGCGCGGTGGTGATGACCTCCACCCGCGTGCCCGTGAGGTCGGGGAAGGCATCGAAGGGAATGTGCTGCAGGGCGTACAACCCCGCGGCCATGAGCGCGAGCGTGACGCCCACGACCGCGCCCCGTTGCCGGAGCGCGAAGCGAATGAGGGCGTTCATGCGCTATTCCCCGCCAGCGCTGCGACGCTTCAGCAGTTCCGCCTTGGCAATCGCCACACCGCGGACCACCACGATGGCCCCCTCCGGCAGCCCCACCAGCACCTCCACCCGCTCCGACGAGCGCCGACCGATACGCACCGGCGTCGCGCGCACGTGCATGCCGGCCCCCCGCTGCTCGGCCACGAACACCACGGTGTCGCCGTCAATCGTCTGCAGCGCACCATCGGGAATGACCAGCGCCGGCGTGGTGCCGCGGCCGCTGATGTCGGCCTGCACGAACGTTTCCGCCCGCCCGGCAGTGCGTCCGCTGAGCCGGGCAATGACCTGGACGGTGCGACTGAGCGTGTCCACCGTGGGCGCCACGCGCATGACCACCGCGTCGTAGCGCTGGTCGGGACGATCGGTGAGGGCGTAGCGTACCGTGGCCCCCACCTCGATCCCCACGGCCTGCTGCTCGGGGAGATGCATCTCCAGCTGCAGCCGGTCGGGGCTGCCCACCGTGAGCAGCGGGGTGCCGGGGAGCACCACCGTGCCCGGCTGCGCCTCGCGGCCGGTGACCACACCGGCGATGGGCGTGCGAATGATGACATCGTGCTCGTCGGCACCTGCCGGCAGCGGCCCCGTGCCCGCCAGATGCTCCACGAGCGCCGTGGCGCGGTCGCGCTCGGCCACGGCCTGCGTGTAGTTGGATTCCGCCACCCGCCGGTTGACGACGGCACGGTCGAGTTCCGCGCGCGACATGGCCTTGTTGTCGAAGAGCCGCTGGGCGCGCTCCGCCGCCGAAATGGCCAGATCACGCTCGGCCTCCATGGCCGTGACCCGCGCCAGACTGGCCTTGAGGGTGCTGCGGGCGTCCATGATCTCGTGGCTGTGCACCATGACCAGTGCCTGCCCCGCCGCCACGCGGTCACCTACACGCACCGTGACGTGCGTGATGCGCCCCTCGGTAATGGAGCCGATGGTTTCGAGGCTGTTCGGATCGAGCTCCAGCCGCCCCGGCACGGTCACGGAGGCGCGCCAGGGCACCGTGCGCGCGGTGTCGGTGGTGAAGCCGGCAATCTGCACGGCGTCGGCCGACAGGGTGGCCGTATCCATGGCCGGCGGCGCATTTCCGGCCAGGGCCGGGGCGCCGTCACCACCGCCATCGGCTGCCCCGCTGCACGCCGCCAGAAGCGCGGTGCCGGCCAGCAGTACGCGTCGTCCGGTGGCAGACGACAGGAAGACGAAGTGGGCGGTCATGGTCATGGACGGGGAGGGAGTGGAGCGAGGACGGGCAGATCGAGGGGACTGTCGCGGTCGAGGCGCGCGCCGAGCGCCCGTTCGAGTTCGAGGCGGGCCAGCCAGGCATCGGCCGCCCATCGCAGCTGCTGCTGCAAGGCTTCCGCCGCGGCGCGTTCGGCGTCGAGCAGTTCGGTGAGTGTGACGTGCCCCTCCCGGTAGGAAAGCCGCGCAATGCGGGCCACCTCACGGCCGCGGGCATCGAACGTGGCTGCATCAGCGGCGGCGCCCTGCACATCGCGGTAGTGCGCGAGCGCGCGCAACACCGTCACGCGTACCGCCAGCCGCAGATCGTCGCGCAGCACCCGCGCCTCGCTCACCTGCCCCGCCGCCCGCTGCCGCGCGCCACTGTTGCGGTTGAACACCGGCATGGGCATCGCCAACCCCAGCTGTCCAGTCATGAAGCCACCGGTTTCCTTGGTCCCCCCCTGCAGTTGGACCTCCCCCAGCACGCCACGCTGCTCGGCGGCCAGACGCCGCTGGCTTTCGCGCAGCGCGGCATCGCGCGCCTGCACGTCGGGGCGCCGCATCATGGCCGCCTGCAGGGCGTCCGCGGTGTCGGGGGCGGCCGGAAACGCCGGGGTGGTGAGTGGCGCGACCGCCGGGGGCGCCGCATCGGCCACGCCAATGAGGCGCGCCAGTTCGGCACGCGCCGCGGCGGCCTCATTGCGGGCCGCCACGAGCGCCACCCGTGAGCGGTCGGCCTCGAGCGAGGTGCGCAGCCCCACGGCCTCGCTCACCAGCCCCTCGCGCAGCCGCTCGGCGTCCACCCGCGCGATTTCGCGCAGCGCCTCGTACTGCTGCGCCACGATGTCCACGCTCCCCTGCGCCAGCGCCGCGCGCAACCAGCCGCGGGCCACCTGCAGCTCCGCCTCGCGGAGGTCGTTCACGGCGTCGGCCGTGACGCGTTCGCGCCCGGCAGCGGCGGCCTGCCGCAGGGCAAACCGTCGTCCCGAGAAGTCAAACGGCAGGTACAGCGTGGAAAAGATATCCGGCAGCAGCGGGCTGCCGAGATTCTCGCGCCGCCATTCGAAGGTGGGGTTGAGCCACTGCGTGCTTTCGCCCACCTGGCCCAGCCCCACCTGACGGCGCGCTTCGGTGAGCCGCTTGAGCGGTCCGGTGCGGCGTGCCACGGCGAGCGCCTGTGGCAGATCCAAGGGGGCAGAGGCCGTTGGCGGCGCCTGCGCGGCGGCGGCGGCCGGCAGCAGGGCCGCCAGCAGCACCCAGCGGCCGGCCAGCCTGATGCCCCGGCCGCGCCGAGGTCTGGTCATGGGAGGGGGAGCGTCCATGCCGCCAAGCTACGCACCGATCATGAACGGCTCGTGAACACGACCAGGAGGTCGCCGACGGCCAATCGTGCAATTGGTCACACTCTGGGCGATGACGCGCTCAAGAAGTGCGCAACGCGCGCCGATCTCTCTGGTGTGGCGGTAGTCCTCAGCGCCGTGTGCTCTCTCCAGCTCCCCCCGACGTGCCCGTCCCTACGCCCCTGTTCGCCAGCGCGGTGATCGATGCCGATCTACAGGCGCCCGACCCGCTCGTGCTGCTCGTTCGCGCCTACGATCGCGCGATCGGCGCGTGTGAGGCGTTCGACCTTTCGGGCGCGCGGCACGCCATTGCCGTGCTCCGCGAAGCGCTCGACCTCGACTCCTCGGCATCGCGCAGCTTCGACGCGTTGTACGCGTGGTGCGAGGAATGCGTGGACGCCCGCGACTTCGTCAGCGCCGCACAGTGCCTGCGCACCCTGCGCGAAGCCTGGCGCCGCGCTGGCCGGCGGCCACTGGTTGGGCTCTCCGCCGATCGGCGTGATCTGCCGGTGTGCTGAGGGGGGAGGAGAAGAACCGACAACGAAGAACGTTCACTGCGAACCAGAAATTCCCCGTGGTCCGCGAGAGGTTCGCGGTACTCAGTTCTTAGTTCTTAGTTTTTAGTTCTTGGTTCTTGGTTCACTGGCGGCGGTGATCATCATCAGCCGACGGTTGCCCGCCCCAACTCCACCACGAATCTCGCCCCGCCGAGTTCACTGTCGTCCACCCGGATCGTGCCGCCGTGGCGCCGCACGATCCACGAGGCAATCGCGAGGCCGAGCCCGCTGCCGTCGGCCCGGCGATGCCGCGCCTCCTCGCCGCGGAAGAAGCGATCGAAGATGCGCACCCGGTCTGCCACCGGCACCCCGCGGCCGTTGTCTTCCACCGTGAGCACCACGACGTCGGTACGTGCCTGCACGGACACGCGCACGTTGCCGGGCGTGCCGCTGTAGCGCAACGCGTTGTCCACCAGCACACCGCAGAGGCGCGCCAGCAGCACGGCATCGCCGCGCACGGCGGCCTCCTCCAGCGCGCCCACCGTGAGCGCGACCCCGAGCTGCTCGGCCTGCGGCTGCCAGCGCGGCAGCTCATCGGCCACGAGGTCGTCGAGAAAGAGCCGCTCGGCGTGGGCGACCGCCTCATCCCCCGCCGCATCGGCGCGGGCCAGCTGCAGCAGCTCGTCGACCTGATGCGTGATGGCGCGCAGTTCGGCGTCGAGCGCGCGCAGAATCTCCGTGCGATCGGCACCCGTGGCGACGTCGGGGGCCTTGAGCAGAGCGAGTTCCACTCGCGCCCGCATGCGGGCAATGGGCGTGCGCAACTCGTGGGCCGCGTCGGCAATGAACTGCCGCTGCTGCGCCAGTGCCCCGTCGAGCCGGTCGAGCAGCGCATTGAAGCGCGTCCCGAGCCGGCCAAGCTCGTCGTCGGGGTTGGTGACCGGCAGGCGGGTGCCGCTGGCAGGGGCAATACGCGCCGCCGCGTCGGCCATACTCCCCACCGGCGAGAGCGTCCGGCCGGTCAGCCACCACCCGGCCACCGCCGCCGTGAGTACGAGCAGGGGAATGCCGAAGAGAAACCAGCGGTCAATGCGCGCCTGCAGCGCCAGCATATTGGTCATGCTCGCGTCCACCTCCACCTGCCACCCCGGTGCCAGGTCGGCATCGAGGGGAAAGCGCACCGACTGCATGGGCGTGCGCAGCGCGGGCACCACGGGCGTGGCCAGCGCCCGATTGCCGCGGAAGCGCCGCCCGTCGGGCGCGCGGTAGCGGATGATGCGATCTTCGAAGACCAGCTCCCCGGAAATGTGCGTGAGCGTGGCCTCGATGGTGCGATACTCGTTGACCTCCGTGCGGAAGAACTGGGTGACCAGCCCCGCCGACGCGCGCACCGATTCCTCGAACTCGCGCTGCAGGGTGGCGCGCAGGGCAAAGCGCAGCACCGTCGCCGCACCCACGAGCACCACCAGCAGGGTCGCGGCATAGAGCGCAGTGAAGCGGAGGCGGATGCGCGGGCGGCTGCCCTCCGTGGCGACCGGACTCACGAGACCAACTCCGGCACGACGCGGCGGCTCACGGGCGCGGCGCCGCCAGCCGGTACCCGGCCCCGCGCACGGTACTGAGCAGCGGTTCGTCTTCCGGGCCGTCCACCTTGCGCCGCAGCCGGGCGATATACACGTCGATGACGTTGCTCGAGGGATCGAAGTTGTCGTCCCAGGCGTGCTCGCCGATGTACTCGCGGGTGAGCACGCGGCCGGCGGCGCGCATGAGGACCTCCAGCACCGCAAACTCCTTGGTGGTGAGGACCATCACCCGCGCCCCGCGGCGGGCTTCCCGCGTGGCCGGATCGAGCACCAGGTCGTGCACCCGCAACACCGTGGGCGCGGCATGATCGGGGCGGCGCAGCAACGCGCGCACGCGGGCCACGAGCTCCCCGAGCGCATAGGGCTTCACGAGGTAGTCGTCGGCGCCGAGATCGAGGCCGGCAATGCGATCCTCCACCCCGTCCCGCGCCGTGGCCATGAGAATGCGGGGGGCTGGTACCCGGCGCCGAAACAGGGTACACAGGGCAAACCCGTCGTCGTCGGGGAGCCGCACATCCAGCACGACGGCGTCGTAGGGGCTGACGGCGGCGAGTTCTCGCGCCATCGTCCCGGTGGCGGCAGGATCCACGGCAAACCCCGACGCGCGCAGGTACGCCGTAGCACTGTCGCGCAAGGTATCGTCGTCTTCCACCAGCAGGACACGCATCGCTGGGAATCTAGGGCCGGTAGCGCCGGCCGGCATGTCGGCTGGCATGTCGGCTGGCATGTCGGCTGGCAGGCCGGGGCAAGGCCACACCCATGGGCCCCGCCGCGGCCGGAGCCACCCGCGCCGGCCACGCCGGGCTTGCGCATTTGCTACGTGTACGTAATACTGAGTGAACCCCGTACTACGTACACGTATCATCAAGGAGCCACCGTGCCGTGGGTCACTGCTGCCACCGCCACCTCGACGGCCTCGGCCGACGCCGTCTGGGCCTGCTATCGCGACCCGGCCACCTGGGCGGCCTGGGACGACGATGTCCGGGGCGCCTCCATCGACGGCCCGTTCGCCACCGGCGTCACCGGGTCCCTCCGCCCCGCCGCCGGCCCCCCGCTGCGCTTCCTTTTGGAGCGCTGTGACCCTGGGCACGGGTTCGACACCCTCACCCTCGTGCCGCATCGCCGACTGCCCCTGGTCCGCATCCGCTTTCGCCACGAGCTCACGCCGCTCGCCGGCGGCGGCTGCGAGATTACGCACCGGGTCGAAATTGGCGGCCCGCTGGCCGCGCTCTTCGCCCGCCTCATGGGCCCCGGCTTTCAGCGGGGGCTTCCTCACACCGTGCGCAGGCTGGCCGAGTATGCGGCGGCGCGCACCGCGCCTGACCATGCCCGCTGACAACGCGTCCCTCTCCCGCTTCCCCGAGCCCAGTGCCAGCCCGGGATTCGTGCTCTGGCAGGTGGCCATCACTTGGCAGCGTGCCATTCGGCACGCCCTCGAGCCGCTCGGCCTCACGCACGCCCAGTTCGTGCTGCTGGCCAGCAGCGCGTGGCTCACCCGCGAGCGGGGCCACCCGCCGGTGACGCAGCGCGACATCGCCGAGCACGCCCGAACCGACGCCGTCATGACCTCCGAGGTCCTGCGCGCCCTCGAGAAGATGGGGTATCTGGAGCGGCGGCCGCACCCCGACGACGCCCGCGCCCGCTGCATCGAGGTCACCGCCACCGGCCGCCGTCTCGCCCGGCGGGCCTTCCCGGTCGTTGAGGCCGTCGATGCCCGCTTTTTTGCCACCGCCACGCCCGAGCTCCGGGCCCTGGCCGGTCTCCTGAGCCCGGTCGCCGCCCCCCCCGCAGCGAATTCCCGCGCACCCGCCGATATTTCCCGGTAGCCTCGTCGGTACCGGGCCCTTCCGCGGGGAGGGCGGCGGCGCGATGAGTGGCTCCACTGCGAACGCGCGTGGCCGCCCGAGGGGTCGGCGCGCGCCGGACACTCCCCCTGCATGTCGCATCCCAATTCGTTCGGCAGCCGCGCCACCCTCACGGTGGGCGACCGTCAGTATGCGTACTTCCGCCTCGCCGCCCTTGATGGCCTCGCGGGCAGCACGGCCAAGACGCTGCCGTTCTCCCTGCGCGTCCTCCTCGAGAACCTGCTGCGTGGGGAAGACAACGCGTTCGTGAAGCAAGCCGACGTCGAAGCGCTGGCGCGCTGGAACGTCAAGGCGCCCGTGGACAAGGAAATCGCCTTCCGCACGGCGCGCGTGCTCCTGCAGGACTTCACCGGCGTGCCCTGCGTCGTGGACCTCGCCGCCATGCGCGACGCCATGGTGGCCCTCGGCGGCGACCCCACCCGCATCAATCCGCTGCAGCCGGTGGACCTCGTCATCGACCACTCGGTGCAGGTGGACGAGTACGGCACCGACGCGGCGCTGCTGCTCAACACCGAGCTCGAGTTCGAGCGCAACGGCGAGCGCTACCAGTTCCTCAAGTGGGGGCAGACGGCGCTGCGCAACTTCCGCGCGGTCCCGCCTGGCACCGGCATCTGCCACCAGGTGAACCTCGAGTACCTCGCGCAGGTGGTGTTCACGGCGCCCGACGGCAGCGACACGCTGGCCTACTGCGACTCGCTCGTGGGTACCGACTCGCACACCACCATGATCAACGGCCTCGGCGTACTCGGCTGGGGCGTCGGGGGCATCGAAGCCGAAGCGGCCATGCTGGGGCAGCCGGTGAGCATGCTCATTCCCGAAGTCATCGGCTTCCGGCTGCACGGCAAGCTGCCCGCGGGCGCCACGGCCACGGACCTCGTGCTCACCTGCACCGAGATGCTGCGCAAGAAGAAGGTGGTGGGCAAGTTCGTGGAGTTCTACGGCCCCGGCCTCTCGAGCCTCGCGCTGGCCGATCGCGCCACCATTGCCAACATGGCGCCCGAGTATGGCGCGACCATGGGCTTCTTCCCGGTCGACGCGGAAACGCTCAAGTACCTGCGTCTCTCGGGCCGCAGCGATGAGCAGGTGGCCCTGGTGGAGGCGTACTGCAAGGCGCAGGGGCTCTTCCGCACCGATGACACGCCGGATCCGGTGTTCACCGACACGCTCGAGCTGGACCTGTCCACCGTGGTGCCCAGTCTCGCCGGCCCCAAGCGGCCGCAAGACCGTGTGCCGCTCAGCGAAAGCAAGCGCATGTACCGAGAGGCGCTTGCCGCCCAGCGCGCCGTGCAGAGCGGCACCGCTGCCAACGGAGCGGCGGCGGCCACCATGGTGGCGGAAGGCGGCCCGGCCGACGCGGCAGGCGTGTCCGTCACCTACAAGGACCAGACATTCACGCTGACCGACGGCCACGTGGTGATCGCCGCCATCACCAGCTGCACCAACACCAGCAACCCGAGCGTGATGCTCGCCGCGGGCCTGCTGGCCCAGAAGGCCGTGGCGAAGGGACTCACGACCAAGCCGTGGGTGAAGACGTCGCTGGCCCCGGGCTCAAAGGTGGCCACGGAGTATTTCCACAAGGCGGGTCTTATGGATTCGCTCGACGCGCTTGGCTTCAACGTGGTGGGCTACGGCTGCACCACGTGCATCGGCAACTCCGGCCCGTTGCCCACGGCCATCAGCGAAGCGATCGACGCCGGCAAGCTCAACGTGGCGGCGGTGCTCTCGGGCAACCGCAACTTCGAGGGGCGCGTGAATCCGCAGACGCGCTTCAACTATCTGGCCTCGCCACCGCTCGTGGTGGCCTACGCGCTTGCCGGCCGCATGGACATCGACATGGCCACCGAACCGCTGGGCGTGGGCACGGACGGCCCGGTCTTCCTGCGCGACATCTGGCCCACCCCGCAGGAAGTCGAGCACACGATTCTCGAGAGCGTGAAGCGGGAGCAGTTCACCACGCAGTACGCCGATGTGTTCAAGGGCGACAAGTACTGGCAGGAGATCGCCGCGCCGGTGGGCGACCAGTACGCGTGGGACGGCAACAGCACGTACGTGAAGAATCCGCCGTATTTCGAAGGCATGACCATGACGCCGCCGGGCATTCGCCCGATTGCCGGCGCCAAGGTGCTGGGCATGTTCGGCGATTCCATCACCACCGACCACATCTCCCCTGCCGGCTCCATCGCGGCGGCGAGCCCGGCGGGCAGGTACCTCACCTCGCTCGGCGTGGAGAAGAAGGATTTCAACTCCTACGGTGCGCGTCGTGGCAACCACGAGGTGATGATGCGCGGCACGTTCGCGAACATCCGCCTCAAGAACGAGCTCACGGGCGGCAAGGAAGGGTGGTGGACGGCCACTGCGCCCGGCGCCGAGCCGGAGGCCATTTACGACGTGTCCATGGCGCGTCAGGCGGCCGGGGTGCCGCAGATCGTCATCGCCGGCAAGGAGTACGGCACGGGGTCGTCGCGCGACTGGGCGGCCAAGGGCACCATGCTCCTGGGAGTGCGCGCGGTGATCGCCGAAAGCTTCGAGCGCATCCACCGGTCGAATCTGGTGGGCATGGGCGTGCTGCCGTGCGAGTTCGTGAACGGCGAGACGCGCCAGTCGCTCGGGCTGACGGGTTTCGAGAGCTACGAGATCGTGGGACTCGACCAATCGCTCACGCCGCGGGCCACGCTCACGGTGAAGGCGACGGCCATGGACGGGGCGGTGAAGACGTTCAGCGTGCGCTGCCGCATCGACACGCCGGAGGAGATGCAGTACTACACGCACGGGGGCATCCTGCCGTACGTACTGCGGTCGCTGGTCTCGCGCTGATCGTTTCGGTGGCAGCGGAACGGGCTCCGGGCTTCGGCTCGGGGCCCGTTGTGCCTTCGGCGGTTTGCCGGTCGTGGGTCGTGGGTCGAAGTTCGTGGGTCGTGGGTCGAAGTTCGTGGGTCGTGGGCGTGGGCCGTGGCGTTCCCGGGCAACACGCCCCGCCTGCTCCCGCTCACCCCGTTCGCTGCTCTCTTCCGGGGTGGCCGTGCGCCCTCCGTCGCTCCGCTCCTCCGTGCGCCGGCGTCACCCCCTCAGGGATCCGCTCACGGGGCGGCGGGGCGGGCGGGGCGGCCTCGCGCGCGGGAACCGGTGCGCTGACGTTTCCGCTGGTGCATTAGACTCGAAAGCCGGCACTCCTACTCATGACTCGGAACGGATCCGTTGCCCCGCACACTCCGCACACTGCTCCCGCTGGCGCTGCTGATCGCCGCGGATCCCCTCGCCGCCCAGACGCTCAAGGTGGGCGACCTGGCGCCCGATTTCACCGTCACCACCGTGACGGCCAAGGGTGCCGATACGGCCCCCTTCACGCTCTCGGCGCATCGCGGTGAAACGGTGGTGCTGGCCTTCTTCCCGCAGGCGGGCACCCCCGGATGCACGACCCAGATGGAAGCGTACCGCGACCGGTACGCCACGCTGTTCAAGGGCGGGCAGGAGGTCACGCTCGTGGGGGTGAGCACCGACGATGTGGCGGACCTCACCGGTTGGGCGCGCAAGAAGAACTTCCCGTTCCGGTTCGCCACCGACGGCAACAAGATCGTGGGCAAGGCCTATGGCGCCAGCGGCATGCTCTGGCACAAGCGGCACCTGTATGTCATCGATCCGCAGGGGCGCATTGCCTACATCGCGCGACCGTTCAATCAGATGTCGGAAGATGCGTACACTGCCCTTGGCGCGGCCGTCGTGGCCGCAGGCGCGGCGTCGCCCTCGCGCTGAGCCGCCAGCGGCATCGCGCACATCGATCTTCCGTGAACGAGCCCCGGCATCCCGCCGCCAGATGCACGGGATGCCGGGGTGTCTCTCCTGAGCGGCGTTCAGCGGTCGTCGTCGTTCTTGCCGCCGCGATTCTTGTCACGGAACGCGCGGAAGGCGTTCCGGATGTTGTTCCGGATCCTGGCGCGCACGAAGCCGGCGCTGTTCCCCACGGCGGGGGAGTAGAGGCCGCCGTTGGGGCGCAGGAACCACTCGGTCATGTCGATCGTGACCGTCACGTCGTCACCGCCTGCACCGATCGTGAGCGGCTTCGACAGCGGCACGTCCGGCTTGGCGTTCACATCGCGGACGGAAGTGAAGGCACCGCCGTTGTACGTGCCCTCGAGCCGAATGCTGATGTCGCGGAAGTCCGGGTTGGCCACGCGGAAGGCGCGGTTGGCCGAATCGCTGCTCGACCCCCTGTGGATGTCGAAACCCACTACCGGGTCGCTGCCGGCAGGCACGTCGACCGCTGGCCGATGGCGCGCCCCCCGCGCCCCCATCCGCACACGCGAGGGTAACTTGTCCGGCAAGCTGGTGCGTACCGTGGCTACCGTCAGTGACGCGCCACACGGTCGTGCACTGTTTCCGTTCCGGCGGCAGCGTGGCTCGAAACACCGGGCCCCGCCACTACACACGTTCCCATCCCGCCCCGCGTGATTGCTCTCATCGTGAATCCGGCAGCAGGACGCGGCGCGGCGCAGGCAC
>NZ_JAJTHI010000091.1 GCF_021298855.1 Gemmatimonas sp. | reverse complement strand
GACGCCGTCTCACATGACGCCGTCTCACATGACGCCGTCTCACATGACGCCGTCTCACATGACGCCGTCTCACATGACGCCGTCTCACATGACGCCGTCTCACATGACGCTGTCCCCCGCTGTCCCCCGCCGTTACCCTTCGCTTTCCGCCCACAGCTTCCGCGTCACACCAAGCAGCACACTGCCGCTGACCACGAACAGGGCCGTCAGCAGCCACGCGTCGGTCAGGCGCGACGGGTCGCCGGGTGCGTACAGGAAGTTGCCGATCGCGAACAGCGACGACCAGATCACGAGGCAGCCGGCAATCCATCCCAGCAGTGAGGCCCCGATGGCGTTCTCGCGCATCACTTCGGCGTCGGAGACCCCGGCGGCGGCGCGCTGCGCCGTCCACCCCGGGCCGGCCGGTTTCACCTTGCGTACGAACGCCAGCAGAGTGGATTGATCGGTTTGCGGCCCCACGTAGGCCGTCACGAGCCACGCCAGCGTGGTCACGCCCACCTGCACCAGCGTGATGGTGGCGAAATCCGCGTCGGGCAGCAACCGCGGCACCGCCAACGACGTTACGAGCGACATCACCATGGCCACGATCTCACACCACGCGGACACGCGCCACCAGAACCAGCGCGCGATGTACAGCAGGCCGGTGCCGGCGCCAATGGAGAGCAGCACCTGGAACGCCTGCTGCGCGCTGCTCATGGTGAGGCTCAGCAGCGCCGCCACCACGTACAGCAGCACGGTGCTCGCACGCCCCGCCTGTACGTAGTGCGCATCGGGCGCGTCGCGACGCACGAAGCGGCGGTAGAAGTCATGCACGAGGTAGGACGATCCCCAGTTGAGGTGCGTGAGGATCGTCGACGAGTTGGCCGCAATGAGCCCACCGATCATGAGCCCGACGAAGCCGACGGGGAGAAACTTCAGCATTGCCGGGAACGCCGAATCGTGGCCGATGAGGGCCGGATCGGCCGCCGGAAACGCCGCCTTGATGGACGCCAGATCGGGGTAGACGATGATCGAGCAGAGCGCAGTGATGATCCACGGCCAGGGCCGCAGCACGTAGTGGGCGATGTTGAAGAACAGGGTGCCGCCCAGCGAATCCTTCTCCGACTTCGACGCGAGCATGCGCTGCGCGATGTAGGACCCGCCCCCCGGCTCGGCCCCCGGATACCAGTTGGCCCACCAGCTCACCGCGATCGGCAGAATGAAGATCATGAGCGCGAGCTCGGACATGCTGAAGTTCGGCATCATGTCGAGGATGGGCTGTCCGAGCCCATCCTTCACCGACATCACCGGCTGGGCATCGCCGCTCCCCTGCACCACCTGCTGTGGCGCCAGTCGCTCGATCAGCAGGCGCAGCCCCAGCCAGCCACTCTCGCTGTTGCCGAGGCGACGGGCCACCTCCACGAGCGAGAACCACGCGGCCGCGAAGACGGCTGTCATCTTGATGAAAAACTGGATCATGTCGATGACGAGCACCCCCCAGAGGCCGGAGTGCGCCGCGAAGACCACGTTGAGCAGGCCGGTGAGCAGAATCGTCTGCCACGGCGCGAGCCCGAAGAGGATGTTCGCGATCTTGCATGCCGCCAGCGTCACCATCCCCATGATGAAGCAGTTGAAGAAGAGTCCCAGGTACACGGCCCGGAAGCCGCGCACCAGGGACGCCTCCCGACCGGAGTAGCGGAGCTCGTAAAACTCGAGGTCGGTGAGCACTCCCGAGCGCCGCCACAGCCGCGCGAAGAAAAACACGGTGGCGATGCCGGTGAGCACGAAGGCCCACCACTGCCAGTTCCCCGCCACCCCGTAACGTCGGACCTGCTCCGTGACCCAGTTGGGGGTATCCGACGAAAAGGTCGTCGCGACCATGGACAGACCCGCGAGCCACCACGGCACCGACCGACCGGACGCGAAGAACTCGGTGGTACTGCTCCCCGAGCGCTTGGCCAGGAAGAGCGCCGGGACGAAGCAGACGAGGATGGACAGCAGGACGATGACCCAATCGATCCAGGAGATGGTCATGACCGGGTCAGCGGGAGGGAGGAACAGGCACGGGCTGGCTCATGGTGCGGGAATGTGGGGGGCCGGCAGCCGGGGAGCAACGCGCCAGGGCGTGCGGGACGAAAACCGTCACCGCCGTGGCCGGAACGGGCGGAGGCGATGCGTCACACCCCGGAGGTGACGATCTTGCGCTTCCCCATTCAGGGTATGCCCACAGTCACGTGCGCCGAAACCGAGTACGTGGGTGACGACCACCGCCCGATTGGGCGCATTTTGTTGTCCTGGTCGCGTATCCGAGTGCCAACATCCCGGAGCCGTGGATACGCGGTTGGCCGTCGCTCGTTGACGGCCACCTTGACGGGACGTTTCAGTGCACGTTCCCTCGCGGTGCGCTCCCGCATACGTCTGCCTCAGTGCGGGCCGCTGCTGCCGGCCGACGGCCGCGCCGCCCCACGCAGCACATCGAGGCGCAGTTCCACCCAGCCGCGGACCTGGACATACTGCACTCGTACCTGATGACGCCCGCCCGAGATGCGCGCATAGGCCGGCGCCGTTTCGTGGGGCGCGAAGTGATCGATGACCAGCCGGTCGTCCACCCACACCCGGACCGCGTCGTCGCTCAGGGTGCGCAACGTCCAGGCGCCGGGCGGCAACGCCAGCGTCGAGGTTGCCTCCATGGCGAAGTGGGTGGTTGGCATGGCGGGGTCGGCCGGGCGTGACCAGATCCAGTCGAGCCGCGGTGCCACGCGCTGGAGCAACGGGGCCGAACGCAACAGCGAGTCGAAGGCGGCCGGGTGGCGGAACGGATCGGTACGGTCGTCGTAGCGGAAGACGCGTTGCACCCAGTGCTGCGTCGGCTCGATGCGCTCGTACGCAAACCGGACGGGCACCCCGGCGCGCGTTGCCACGCCCCGCGGTGACCAGGTTGCCGCGCCCACGAATTCCAGTTCCACGCGCCAGTCGCCCGTGGCATCGCGATGCGGTACGACCTGCACCGTATCCCCGGTACGGCCGCGGGCCGGAGTGATGGACTGGACGCCGCGCAACGAGGCCACGCGCCAGCGTCCCGACGGTCCGAGAACCCGCAGCCGGAGTGGCACAGCGCGCGTGCTGTCGAGCGGCCACAGCTTCGGGGAGCGCCAGTCGTACGGCCCCCACTCGTCCACCACGATCGCGTCGCGCCCGCGTGACGCCTCCGCACGCTCCGGCCAACGGCGCGGCGCCTCCGGAATGTCCGGAAGCCGCCACCACGCCGTGGTGGGGATGATGCGGGCCGGATCACAAGGACCTGACAGGGAGTCGCTCTGCACGTTGCGACTCGAGTCGCTCACGTGCGAATTGGCGATCTGCCAGCGCGTGCCCACACGGACGAAGCGATTCTCCACCACGCGCCAGTCGCGGCTGCGCGTGTCGCGGTGGCGCGGGTAGCCCCACGCGCCGGGTTCAACTGAGTCGGCCCATATGCGGAGGGCCAGCGTATCGCCAATGAAGTGGTTGCCCCCCACGAGATTGCCCTGGCCGTGTTCGACCGCCACGCCGATACGGTTGTCACCGAAGCAGTTGCCCACGACGCGCGTGTCGTAGCTGTAGCCGCCCCACAATCCGTGCGTGCTGCCCACCACGCGATTGCCGATGAACTGGTTGCGGCTGAACGTGGCTTCCATCCCATTGGTGGGCGCGAAGCTGAAGTCGTTCATCAGAAACAGGTTGTCGTTCGAGCCGCCCTGCCCGGTATCCATGGTGTGCTGGCCTGCCCACAAGAAGAGGCCATCGCCACTGTGTGTCATGCTGTTGTAGGCCACGATGTTGTGCGTGCACTGCTCGAACATCAGCAGCGCCGCCGAGTCCTGCCCACGCTGGAAGAAACCGTGTGAGGAGCCGCGGACGTTGTAGTCGGCCCGGTTCCCGACGATGCGGTGCCAACTGGCGCGGTAGAGGCCAATGCCGAGCCCCGAGTTGAACGAGAAGTCGTTGCGCCGGATGTCGAGGGAGTCGCTGTGCGAAAGCAACAGGCCGTTCATCGACTGGCGCACGGTGTTCCCGATGATCCGTCCCCCGATGACACCGCGCAGGTACACGCCGGCCCCGAAGCGCAACCACTCGTCCTGCTCGTTCCGGTGAAACGACAGCCAGTCGTTGAGGCTTTCGTGCTCCACGATGCTGAACAGGCGCGGCTTCCAGCCGTACGACAGGTCGTTGTGCTCGAGCAGGAGCCCGCGCACGTTGCGGGCGAGAATGCCTACGCGGTAACCACGGGCCGTGAGCCCATGCACCCGCACGTTGCGCCCCCCGTCGATGCGCACCGCGGTACCACGCGCGGCGTCGGGCGCGCTGTCGGGCGGCAGGCCAACGAAGGTCACGCCACGCAGATCGACGGTGATGTCGTTGCCACGTACGGTGAGCAGCGCGGAGTCGGGTGACGCCCGGCCGCTCCAGTGGTAGGTCCCGGGAGCCACCCGCACCGACCGGGTGATGAGCATCCCCGGCACGGGGCGCACCATGGGCAACGGCTGCGCCCGAACGGGCAGCGCCGGGAGCCACGACAGCAGCAGCGCCGTGATCAGCGCGTGCATGCGGGTATGCGTGCGGGTATGCATGCGGGTATGCATGCGGGTATCCCGTACCCAGGCAATGGAGCTCCACAGCGCCCCGGCGCGGGTCAGAGCCATCGACGGACGCGACGACAGTACGCGGCGTACTCGTCGGGAAAGGCCGCATGGAGGTGCCGCTCCTCCCGCACGATCACCCGCACGTACAGCAGCCGCAACACCACGGGCAGCAGCACCAGGGCCCCGAGCGAGTGCAACAGCAGCGCTGCACCCACATAGAACGCGGTCATCCCCACGTACATGGGGTTGCGCGTCCAGGCGTAGACCCCGTGTTGCACGATCACCGTGGCCGGGCGATTGGGGTAGACGGCGGTGCGGGCGCGCCGGAACGTGATGATGCCGGCATACACGATGGCCAGCCCCACGACGACCAGCGCGATCCCGGCGATCTGCGTAGCCGCATATGCGGGCCCCACCGACGGCACGCGCCCGTAGCGATCGAGCACCACCCCCACCCCGAGCCCCGCCACGAAGAGCAGCGGGGGTGGGAATCTCACGTCGGGGCCGCGGTCCTGATCCATGCCCGCAAGCTACCGCACCGGCGTGACGTCGGCAGCAGACCGCTCAGTCGCCGGGGAGCATGGCCCAGAGCGCGGTGCGCCCCACATTGCAGTGAACGGCCCGCGAGAGGGGTGTGAGCGCTCCCCAACCAAGCCAGAGCGCGTGACGCGCGAGATGATGCGCGTGTACGGGACGCAGTCCGCCCGTCTCGGCGCGCGACAGGCGCTGCAGCCGATTGGCCCGGGCCGGTACGGGGTGGAAGATGCGCTCGATGGTGGGGGAGCGGGTGGGTTCGTCATCCTGCCACCGGTCGAGCCGCTCGATGCTCGATTGTACCGCCGCAGCGCCGACCTTGGCTGCCGCGGCCTGATCGGCGGCGTAGACCGCGGCCCGGGAGGGCGTGGGGAGCAGCAGGACTCCGACAAAGGCCCAGAGGGTCATCCCGGCCATGAGCGTAACCAGCCCCTCCGCGGTGGCGGGCGTACTGTCGGCGAGCTGCTGTACGAGTACGAACCCCAGCGTGTTCCATCCGATCGCACCCAGTACCCCGCGCACATGCGCGCCGCTTGCGGCAACCGCCTGCCGACGCGCCAGCTGTGCCGCCAACGCCTCCACGGGCAGCAGTTCCCAGCGACGGGGAACGACCAGCGTGCGTGGCAGGATCCCACTCCACCCGCCCACGAATCCCTCGTCGGACGTGTCCACCACCTGCAGCCGTCGCGCGTCGATCCCCGACATCTCGGCCGCCTGGGCAAACACCGGTGGGGCGACGTGCGCGCGCAGCGGGGCGATGAGGCGGGCCAATGGGCCACGCAGCTGGGCAAGCAGGAGCTGGATTCCCACGAACACGCCAACAGTCGCGAGCGGCCCGGCCGACCGCGCCGTCGTCATGAGCGCGCCCGCAGTGAGCATCCACACGACCCATTGTACGGCCACGCCGCGCATCCAGAGTGTCAGCCAGAACGGCGCATGGTCCTTGCGGCGTACCACCAACGCCCCGCCCAGCAGGTCGAAGAGGAAGAACAGGGCCTGCACCATCGCGAAGAAGATGCCGACGCCGAAGAGCGCACGCCCCACCGATAGCCCCTCAGTGGTGGCGAAGCCGGCCTGCGGGATATCGAAGACGAGCAGGCACGTGGCGGCCAGCACCGCGGTGCCAACCCCCGAGATGCCAAGGTAGAGACGGGAACGGGCGTAGCTGAGTGGGCCGAACCCCTCTCCCCGGGAAAGCGAAGGTGATGTCATGAAGGGGTAACGCGATGGTGCCAACCAATGGTTTCGGCCGCGGACCCTCTCGCGTTCCGCGCGCCCGCGCGTAGCGTACAGGCATGGACCGCCGCCTCTTCGTCTCCGATCTTGCGCGCTACGCCGCGCTCTGCGCCGTCGTCCCCAACGTTTGGCGCGTCACCTCCCGTCCCCGGTTTGCCGACGATCCGTTCGCCCTCGGGGTGGCCTCCGGCGACCCGACCCCCACCGGTGGCGTCCTGTGGACTCGGCTGGCCCCCCGTCCCTTCGAACCGGATGGCGGCATGGAGGGGACACGGGTCACCGTGGACTGGGAGGTGGCTGACGATGACGGGTTCACGAAGGTCGTGCAGAAGGGGCGCGCCACGGCGGCGCCCGAACTCTCCTTCAGCGTCCATATCGACGTCACGGGGCTGCTCCCCGACCGCTGGTACTTCTACCGCTTTCGCTCCGGCGACGCGGTGAGCCAGGTGGGGCGCTTGCGGACCACGCCCACCGATGGCGCCGTGACGCCGCTCGCATTTGCCTTTGCGAGCTGTCAGAACTGGGAGCAGGGGCTCTTCACGGCCTACGAACACATGGCGAACGAAGAGCTCGATCTGGTGGCGCACCTGGGTGATTACATCTACGAGTACGCTGGCAACCCGCGCGGTGTGCGCATGCACCACGGGCTCGAGATTCGCACGCTTGACGACTATCGGCGGCGGTATGCGCAGTACAAGTCCGATCCCCTGCTGCAGGCGGCCCACCGTCGTTGCCCCTGGGTGGTGACGTGGGATGATCACGAGGTGGACAACAACTACGCGGGGCTCGCCGGCGAGAACAACATGGAGAGCACCGAGCAGATGCGGGCCCGGCGTGCTGCCGCCTACCAGGCGTGGTGGGAACACCAGCCCGTGCGCGTGCCTCGGGTGCAATCGTGGGCCGATCTCTCCATCACCCGCACGATCAACTGGGGCGCCCTCGCCCGGTTCTGGGTGCTGGATACCCGCCAGTACCGGGATGATCAGGCGTGTGGCGATGGCACGAAGCCCTTCTGTGACGAGGCACGTGACCCGCGCCGCGGGCTCCTGGGCGCGGCGCAGGAATCGTGGCTGCTGGATGGGCTCGGCCGCTCGCGGTCACGCTGGCAGGTGCTCGCGCAGCAGGTGATGATGGGGCCGTACGATGCGGCCGAAGGCGACGAGGTGCGCACCAGCATGGATCAGTGGAGTGGCTATCCGGCCGCCCGCGACCGCCTGCTCGGCGAGATCGCCAAGCGGGCGCCCAATCGCACGGTGGCGATCACCGGCGACATTCACAGCAACTGGGTGAACGAGCTGCGCAGCGATTTCTCGCGACCCGACCGGCCGGTGGTGGCCGCTGAATTCGTGGGCACCAGTATTGCCTCGGGAGGGAACGGCGGCCCGGTCCCCCCGGCACGACTCGCCGACATGAAGCGGGAGAATCCCCACCTCAAGTGGTTCGAGAATCGCCGTGGCTACGTGACGTGCACCGTGAACAGCGACACGTGGCGCGCCGACTATCGCAGCGTGCCGTTCGTGGACAAACCCGGCGCGCCCATCGCGACGGCATCGAGCTGGCGCCTCGAGCATGGCCGCGCCGGCATCACGGCGCTGTAGCGCGAAACGCGGCCACGCTACGACCTGGGGGCAGGCGCCTCGCCGGTCATCAGCATCTGTGAGAACTCGCGCGTGGGCATGCGCCCGCCCCCGCGCAGCTGCGCGATGACCTCATCGGCGCGATCATCGTCGCACCCTGCCGAACGCAGGGCGTGGTACGCCATGCCGAAGGCGAGCTCCCGTTCGCCCATGAGCGCCTTGCCTACCCCCAGCTGTTCGAAGAACTCCTGTTCGGTATCGGCGTGTGTGCGCACGATGATGTCGATGTCGGGATTGCGCACACGAGCCAGCTCGATGATGCGCCGGGCATGGTACGGATCGGGGCTCGCCACCACCAGCAGCCTCGCGTACTCCGGGCGCGCATGCTCGAGGATGCCGGGGCGCGTGGCGTCGCCGTACACCGCCGCCACGCCGAGTGTGCGCATGGCCTCCGCCACGCGCCGGTCCTGTTCGATGGCCACGAACGGCACTCCCACGCGCTGAAAGGCCTCGCCGATGGTGCGACCCACGCGGCCATAGCCGATCACGATGACATGATTGACCGGGGTGGCCATGAACAGGTCCGTGGCCACCATGCGCGGCGCCTTGTGGCGCTCCACCCTGTCGAGCAACGCGGGATGTCGGGACACGACGGTGATGAGCTGCTCCGCGGCCCAGGAGAGCAGCGGGTTGAGCACGATCGACACGAGCGCTGCCGCGAGGATGAGGCTGCGCCCCTCTTCGGCGAGTACGCCGAGCGACACGCCGAGGGCGGCCATGATGAACGAGAACTCGCCGATCTGTCCGAAGGCGGCCCCGATGCGCACCGCCGAGGCGAACGGGTGGCGCAGCAGGATCATGAGCACGGTCGACCAGATGGCATTGCCAACGAGAATCACCCCCAGCACCGCCAGCAGCTTGCCCGGGGCGTTCAGCAGAATGCCCGGATCAAGGAGCATGCCCGTGGACACGAAGAAGATGACGGCGAAGGCATCCTGCATGGGCAAGGCGTCGGCGCCGGCGCGATAGCTGAGGTCCGATTCGCTGATCACGACGCCGGCCACGAAAGCGCCCAGCGCGAAGGAAACACCGAAAAGCGCCGCCGCGCCCATGGCCACGCCCAGCGACACGGCGAGCACGGCAAGGGTGAAGAGCTCACGGGAGCCGGTTCGGGCGACATGCGTCAGCAGCCACGGCACGGCGCGGCGCCCCACCAAACCCATGAGGGCAATGAAGGCCACCACCTTTACGACGGTGAGCGCCACGACCTCCGCAATGTCACCTGCCGTTCCGGCGCTGCCGTCACCGCTGATGGCCCCCAGGATGGCAGGCAGCAGCACCAGCGCGAACACGACGCCGAGATCCTCCACGATGAGCCAGCCCACGGCCACGCGGCCGTCGACCGAGTCGAGCATCCCGCGATCCTCGAGGACCCGCAACACCACCACCGTACTCGCCACGAAAAGCGAGAGCCCGAAGACCACGGCTGCTCCCGCCGTCCACCCCCACCACAGGGCAAGGCCGGTCCCCAACGCGAAGGAGACCGCCATCTGCAAGGTGGCGCCCGGCACCACGATGGCCTGCACCCGCTTGAGATCGCCCGGGGAGAAGTGCAGCCCCACCCCGAACATCAGGAGGATCACCCCGATCTCCGCCAGCTGGCCGGCGAGCGCCACGTCGGCAACGAAGCCCGGCGAGTGCGGACCCAGAGCAATGCCCGCCAGGAGATACCCGACCAGCGGCGGCAGCTTGAGCTTCGCGGCCACGAAGCCGAAGAGAAACGCCACGCCGAATGCGCCGGCGAGCGTTACCAGGAGAGCCGTCTCGGGATGCATGCCGCAAACTACTGTGGTCTGCTCCCCGGCCACACCTCGCCGCGGTCAGCGGAAGGCGAAGGCCGCCATGAGGACGATGTTGGCCACGAGCAGGATGAGCGCCGTTGGCCATTGCGCCCGGATGACGCCGTACCGATCGCGCAGTTCAAGCAGGGCGGCTGGCACGATGTTGTAGTTCGCGGCCATCGGCGTCATGAGCGTGCCGCAAAACCCGGAGAGCATCCCCACCGCGGTCACGATGACCACGTCGCCGCCGAACTGCTGGACCACCAGCGGCAGGCCGATTCCTGCGGTCATGACCGGGAATGCCGCGAAGGCATTGCCCATGATCATGGTGAAGAGCGCCATCCCCAGCGCGTAGGCGACTACGGCCGCCACTGGCGATCCCAGCGGCAGGTACGTGGTAGCGAGCGTGCTGACGACCTTGCCCACGCCGGCCGTGGCAAAGAGCGCCCCGAGGGCGGCCAGCGACTGCGGGAGCACGGCGGCCCAGCCCACGCTGTCCATGAGACGCCGCGCCTCCACGATTGGCGCACCGACGGGTGGGCGCAGCATGATCATCGCCACGAGCAGCCCCAGTACCGTGGCACTGCCGAGGGCGATTTGCGTGACCTGCTTCGGGTCGACCACCGGCATGCCGCCGACCTGCCAGTCCTTGAGCAGCAGGGTGCCGGCGAAGGTGGCGAATGGTACGACGAGCACCGGCACGAACAGGCGATTGCCGTGGCGCGCCGCCGATGCCATGCGCGCGGCGACCGCTGACGTCTGGCGGGTCCCCTGCCCGAGGCCGGCTGCCGCCGTGGCCACCATGATGAGCACGAGGATCCCGTTGGCGAGATCACCCACATGCGAGCCGACGAGGAACAGCAGGGCATACGTGCCCCAGAAGAGCGTGGTGCGCCACCGTCTGGGGTTGCTGTCGTCGCGCGCATTGACGAGCGCGATGCCGCCGGTCAGCCCCCCCATGAGCAGGTAGACGGCCTCGAGCGTGATCATGGTGCGTCCTCCTGCCGCCGCGCCACCGCGGCATCGCGCGCGATCTGTCGGTCCAGCAGCAGGAGCCGCGCGCCGTGCACCACGAAAGCGATGATCGCGGTAGGGATGGCCCATCGCGCAAGCTGCAACGGCTCGACCACGATGCCGTTCTGTTCGAGAAACCCGCGGATGAGCAGGATGGAGCCGATGGCCACGAACACGTCTTCCCCGAAGAACAGCCCCACGTTGTCGGCGCCGGCCGCCATGGCCCGGATGCGTTCCCGCGTGGACGCGGGGAGCGATGGGTGGGTGTGGTCGGCGGCGCCTTCCGCCATGGGGGCCACCAGCGGGCGCACCATCTGGGCATGTCCCCCCAGGGATACCAACCCGAGCGCGGAGGTGATCTGCCGCAGGGCGAGGTAGACGAGCAGCACGCGTCCAGCCGTTGCGGCCCGGATGCGACCGATCACGTCACGGGAGCGCTCCTTGAGTCCCGCGCGTTCGGCAAGACCGATGACTGGCAGGGCCAGCCATACAATGGCGATGTATCGGCTGTCCGCGAAGGCCTTGCCGAAGGCGGCCACCACATCGAGAAACGACTGTCCGCTGGCCATTCCCGTGGCGAGTCCGGCGAGCGTAACCACGAGGAGCGCGTTGAGCCGCAACGCGAAACCGACGATGACGATGAGAATCCCGATCAGCGGAAGCATGGCGCAGACGTTAGCGCACCCGCCAAGGGAGCGCGAGAACGGCGCGACACGTCCGGGATCAGCGCCTGCGGGATCAGCGCCTGCGGGATGAGGTGCCCCCCGCGCCGCGCTACATTATCCGCAGCGGCCACTCGACCGCCCCTTTGCCCCACGGCCCCTCCTCGCATGCTCCGGCGTCCTTCTGCTGCCCTCGTACTCGGCGTGTTGTCGCTGTTCACCACCGCCTGCCTGCCTGGTGGCGGCCGTCGCGCCTATGTGGCCGAGCTCACCCCCGACCCGGCGGTGCGCATCTACGAAAGCAAGTCGGGGCGTTTCGTTTCCTTCAAGCAGTTCGCCGATGTCATCGCCACACGCGACCTGGTGTTCTTCGGCGAGCAGCACGACGACCCCACGACACATGCCGCCGAGCATGCGGTGCTGGCGGCGCTGGGCGAACGGCGTCCGCACGTGGTCGTGACGCTGGAGATGTTCGAGCGCGACGTGCAGCCCTTGCTCGATCAGTATCTCACGGGCACCATCTCGGAGGAAAACTTCCTCGCCGGCGCCCGCCCGTGGGATCGGTACGTCACCGACTATCGCCCGCTGGTGGAGCTCGCACGGGTGCGCGGGTGGCCCGTCGTGGCCGCCAACGTGCCGCGCCGGCTGGCGAGTGCGGTGAGTCGGCGCGGGCTGGCGGTGCTCGATACCATGAATGCCCGCGACCGCGGATTCATGGCCAGGCAGCACGCGTGCCCCAAGGACACGTACTACGACAAGTTTGCCGAAACCATGAAGGGGCACGGCGCCGGCGGCGGGCCACCGACGGCCGCTGACGCCGCCGCCATGGCGCAGATGACCGATCGCTTCTACGAAGCCCAGTGCGTGAAGGACGAAGCCATGGGCGAGGCCATTGCCGACGCCTTCGCCCGTGCGCCCAAGGGATCGGTGATCTTCCATGTCGATGGCGCCTTCCACAGCGACTTCGGGCTTGGCACCGCCGAGCGGGCGCGCCGCCGGGCTCCCAAGGCCAGCAGCATCGTGCTCTCGGCCGTCCCGGTGCCCGACCTGTCGAAAGCGAACGGCGGCGAGCACGCGGCGAAGGCGGACTACGTGCTGTTCACGAGAGCGCCCAAGTAAGGGGAGGGGCGCGCCGTTGGCGCGTGAACGGCGTTAAGGGCGAACGGCGTTACGCGTTGCCACCTAACGGTACAGCGGTAACAGCACCCGCTGACGCCGTGCGGTTGGGTGGCAACCCTTTACGCTGTCCCCACGTAACGCTTCTCGGGCGCGTGAACGGCGTTAAGGGCGAACGGCGTTACGCGTTGCCACCCAACAGCACAGCGTTACTGGTACCCGCCGGCACCCGCTTACGCGGTGCGGTTGGGAGGCAACCCATTACGCTGTTCCCACATAACGCTTTTCGGGCGCGCCCCCCGCGCCCCCCGCGCCCAAAAGGCACCGCCGGCAGCATTTCGGTGCGACGTCTCGATCGGTCCGGCACTAG
>NZ_JAJTHI010000063.1 GCF_021298855.1 Gemmatimonas sp. | reverse complement strand
TCGTTTGCCGTTGCCGATGCCCCCCCGCACCAAGTCCGCTCCTGCTCCCACGCCGCGCCGCGAGCGCGTCATGCCGCGGGAAGTCACCGACGAAATGAAGGCCTCGTTCATCAACTACTCGATGAGCGTGATCACGTCGCGTGCACTCCCTGATGTGCGCGACGGTCTCAAGCCGGTGAACCGCCGCATCCTGTACGCCATGAATGAACTGGGGCTCTCGCCGGGGCGCCCGTTCAAGAAGGCGGCCACGGTGGTGGGCGATGTGCTGGGCAAGTATCACCCGCACGGCGACAGCAGCGTGTACGACGCGCTCGTGCGCATGGTGCAGGACTTCTCGCTGCGCTATCCGCTCATCGAGGGGCAGGGAAATTTCGGCTCCATCGACGGCGACCCGGCCGCCGCGTACCGCTACACCGAGGCGCGCATGGCGGCCCCGGGGGTGGCACTGCTGGAGGGGATCGATCAGGACACGGTGGGCTTCGTGCCCAACTTCGACGATCGCCTCAAGGAACCGGCCGTGCTGCCGGCGGCCATTCCCAACCTGCTCGCCAACGGGGTGAGCGGCATTGCCGTGGGCATGGCCACCAACATGCCGCCGCACAACCTGCGCGAGATCGGCAAGGCCATCATTCGCGTCATCGAGGAGCCCACCGTGGCCCTCGATGAGCTGCGCAAGATCGTGAAGGGCCCCGACTTCCCCACTGCCGGGCTCATCGTGGGCAAGGAGGGGATCAGGCACTACATGGAGACGGGGCGCGGCCGCCTCATCAACCGCGCCCGCGTGGTGCTGGAGGCGCGGCCGGGCAGCACGCGCGCGCAGCTGGTGGTGACCGAGCTGCCCTACCAGGCCAACAAGGCGCGCATCATCGAGCAGATCGCCGACCTGGTGAAGGACGAGAAGCTCGTGGGCATCAGTGCGCTGCGCGACGAGTCCGACCGCGAGGGGTTGCGCGTGGTCATCGAGCTCAAGCGCGACGCCGAGCCCAAGAAGCTGCTGGCGCGGCTGTACAAGCTCACGGGGCTCGAGGTCACCTTTGGCGTGATCAATCTGTGCCTGGTGCCCGAGCATGGGCGCCTGGTGCCGCGCGAGCTGGGGCTGCGCGCGCTCATCGATCACTACGTTGCGCACCGGCACGAGGTGCTGGTCAAGCGCACCGAGTTCCAGAAGGCCAAGGCGGAAGCGCGACTGCACATCGTGGAGGGGCTGCTCATTGCGGTGAACGACATCGACCGCGTGGTGCAGCTCATCAAGACCGCCAGGGACACCGAGCAGGCGCACGCGCGGCTGCGCAAGGAGTACACGCTCAGCGAAATCCAGGCCGACGCCATTCTGGCGCTGCGACTGGCCAAGCTGACGGGACTCGAGGTCACGGCGCTCAAGAACGAAGCCCGCGAGCTCAAGGCGCGCATCAAGGAACTGGCGGCGCTGCTGGCCTCTCCCGACAAGCGCATGGCGGCGCTCGCGGTGGAGGTGCAGGAGACCGTGGACCGCTTCGGCGATGCGCGGCGTACCGAAATCGTGTCGCTGGAAACCGCCGACGAGGTGGCGGAAACGGTGGCCGATGCCGAAGTGGTGGGGGTGGTGACTTATGGCGGGCGGGTGCTGCAGCAGCCGCTCCCCAGCGGGCGGGCGCGCAAGGAGAGTGCCGAGGGGGAGCGCGAGGTGCCCACCGACGAACTGCCCATGGTGAAGGGGCGGCTGCGGCAAACGGAGAGCGTGTTCGTGCTCTCCCACGACGGGCAGGCGTTCACGCTCTTCGGCAGCGAGCTGCCCACGGCGGCACGCAGCGGGCGCGGCACGCCGCTCAAGGATGTCATCGAATGGCCGAAGGGGGGCGCACCGGTGCTGGGTGCCATCGTGCGCGACTTCAATCACCCGCTGTTCGTGACCATGGTGACCGCCACGGGGCAGGTGAAGCGCACGGGTATCAGGGAGTTCCGCAACGCGCGGCTGGCGGGGATCAAGGCCATTCGCCTCGACGCGGGGGACAAGCTGGTGGGTGCGGCGTTCACCACGGGGCAGGATGAGCTGCTGCTGGCCACGCGCCACGGGCAGGTCATTCGCTTCCACGAGTCGGAGGTGCGCGACATGGGGCGCGACGCCGGCGGTGTGCGTGGCATCGCGCTCAAGGACGACGATGCCGTGGTGTCGCTGGCGGTGGTGCACGGGGGCCAGTCGGTGTGCGCCGGCACCACGCTGGGGCATGTGAAGCAGGTGGCGGTGGAGAGCATTCCGCTGCAGGGGCGCGGTGGGCAGGGGGTGCAGCTGCTCACGGCCGCCGAGCGGGTGGGCGCCGTGGTGGGGGTGGTGACCACCGGCGCCGAGGTGGGCGTGCGCTTCCTGTCGGGAGCCGGCAGCACCTTCGAGGTAGACCTCGACGAGGCGCCGGTGGTGTCACGCGCGACCAAGGCGTCGCCGCAGTCGGCGTGGCCCGGGCTGCTCACGGCGGTGGCGTTGGTGGGGACGCCGGCGGAGTAGGATGCGCGCGTGAGCCGGCCCGTGTGCTCGACGCCACGGCTTGCCGCGGTGGCGCGCGTGACGTAGCGTGGGCCGATGCCCAGCCACCCCGTTTCGGTCGTGACCGGCGCCTCGCGCGGGATCGGGCGCGCCATTGCCATGCGGCTGGCCAGGACGCACCGCGTCGTGGGCGTGGGACGGGATCGTGCCGCGCTTGCGCAGGTCGTCGACGACATCGCCGGGTCCGGGGGCGAGGCGGAAGCCTTGCCGCTGGATGTGACCGATGCGGACGCCGTGGCGCGCGGGCTGTCCGGTCGCGCGGTGGACGTGCTGGTGCACAATGCCGGCGTGGGGGTCATGAAGCCGCTGCTCGAGCTCACCCCCGCCGAGTGGCAGCGCATGATGGACGTGAATGTGAACGCCCTGTATCACGTGACGCGCGCGCTGCTGCCGGGTATGGTGGAGCGCGGACGCGGGCACGTGGTGATCATCGGCTCGATTGCGGGGCGCAGTGCCTTCGTGGGCGGGGCGGGCTACGCCACCACCAAGCACGCGGTGATGGGGTTCGCCGAGAATCTCATGCTGGAAGTGCGTGACGCCGGGGTGAAGGTGAGCGTGGTGAGTCCGGGGTCGGTGGCCACGGGATTCTCCGGACACGGTGGCCCCAGGGCGAGCGCGCAGTTGCGTCCCGACGATGTGGCGGCGGCGGTGATGAGTGTGGTGGACACGCCGCCGGAGGTGCTGGTGCACCGGGTGGAGGTGCGCGTGCTGTCGCCGAAGCGGAAGGGGTAGGGGGCGACGCGGGGGCGAGGGCAGTGCGCGGGGGGACTGCGCGGGGGGACTACGCGGGGGGACTACGCGCTATCGAATACGCGTTGGCAGGGACGCGTTGGCAGGGACGCGTTGGCGGGGACGCGTTGGCACTGACGCATGGGGGCGCGGGCAACCACGCGGGCAACCACGCGGGCAACCACGCGGGCAACCTGGCGGGCAACTACGCGGGCAACTACGCGGGCAACAACGCGGTGGGGTGAAGGGCATTTCACGCCTTGGGATTGCACAGCGGCGGAACGCGCTACGGTAGGGCTCGGCAACACCTGCGCTTGCGCGCGGGGCGTATCGGGGCCACACGTTATTCATCTCCTTCCCGTGAGTCTCTCATGCCTCGTCTGCATTGGCATCACGAACGGCCGCTGCGCGTTGCGGTCGTGCTGCTGGGCACCGCACTGTTGCAGGCGGCGCCGTTTGCCACCCCCCTGGCGGCGCAATCGACGCGCGCCGACGTGACGCACGCCCCCGCGACGTCGCTGGCGTCGCGCGCGATGGCCGTGGGCACCGTGGGGCCGCGCGTGCTGGCAGCGGCGGCCAACATCGTGAACATCACGACCACCGACTACGCCTTCGACATGCCAGCCACGCTGCCGGCGGGGCTCACCACCATGCGCCTCGCCAACAAGGGCAAGGAGCTGCACCACGTGTATCTGGTGAAGGTGCCGGCGGGGAAGTCGTCGAAGGACATTCTCGCCTGGTTCAAGGCGGGTGGGCCGCCGCCGGCGTGGATGAAGCCGGTGGGAGGCCCCAATGCGTCAGCGGGGATCACCGAGTTCACCAGCACGCTCGAGGCCGGGGACTACGTGGTGTTCTGCGTGATTCCGAGCCCCGATGGCGCACCGCACGTGATGAAGGGGATGATCAAGGACCTCAAGGTTACGCCATCGGCCAACCGCAGTGCGCCGCCTACACCCACCCTCACGCTCACGCTCAAGGACTACGACTTCACCTTCGACAAGCCGCTCACGGCCGGGAAGCACGTGATCGCGGTGAAGAACAGCGGGCCGCAGCCGCACGAGTTCTTCCTGGCCAAGCTCATGCCCGGCAAGACGCCCATGGACATGGCGAGATTCGCCGAGAAGCCTTCCGGCGCGCCGCCTGGCATCCCGTTTGGCGGCATCACCGATATTCTGCCGGGGCAAACGGTGTATCTCACCGTGGATTTGCCTGCCGGCGAGTACGGTCTCATCTGCTTCGATCCGGATGTGAAGGATGGCAGGCCGCACCTGGCGCACGGCATGATCAAGCAGCTTACGGTGCGGTAGGCGGGTCCGGGGTCGGGGTCGGGGTGGGGGTCGGGGTCGAACAACGCGGTGGACCCCGCGCGATCGACGACGCGCTGGCACCAACGCGTTGGCACCCACGTGTTGGCACGAACGCGGTGGCAACAACGCGGAGGGGCGCGGGTGCCAACGCCGGACACCAACGCGGTGCACCAACGTTACCCCCGCCCCCGCCCCCGCCCCCGCCCCCGACCCCGCCCCTACCCACGCCCCCGACCCCGCCGCCGGCAAC
>NZ_JAJTHI010000059.1 GCF_021298855.1 Gemmatimonas sp. | reverse complement strand
CGTGTTGCGCGACGAGCGCCCGGCCAGCGCTGGCCAGCGGCTGCTGTTCGGCTACACCTGGGCCGGTCGCGATGCGAACGGAGCCGTACCGGCTCCCGACTCGCTGATGGAAGGCAGCGCCTCGCGCCGGCGCATCGGCTTCTCGGTGCTGCCGGAAGCCCGCCTCATCAACATCGGCGGCCCCGATGCGGAAGGGCGGTGGGTGACCGTGGAGCGGAATCTTGCGGCGGATGTGCAGCGCGCCTATCCGGGTATCCCGCTCTCGTCGCTCCGGGTCATCGCCATCACGGTCCAGAGCGACTCGGATGACTCGCGAGGCGAGACCGACGTACTGCTGGAACGTCTCGCCATGCAGCCGCCGGGGTCGTGACGGCCCGCGCTCACCTCAGCGCGTCCCCACCAAGGGGATGACCAGCATGGTCACGCCACCCAGCAGCATCACCAGCGCCGACAGCAGCGCCCACCGCAGGGTGAACCGCTGATGCTCACCGAATTCCACGCCGCACAGCCCGGCCAGCAGAAAGGTGGAGGGCACGAGGGGGCTCAGCAGGTGCACGGGCTGTCCAACGAGGGAGGCCCGGGCCATTTCCGCGGCGGTCAGGCCGTACGCCTCGCCCGCCTTCGCAAGAATGGGAAGCACGCCGAAGTAGAAGGCGTCGTTCGAAATGAAGAAGGTGAACGGGATGCTCAGCACGCCCGTGACCACGGCGAGGTACGGTCCCAGTGCCGGTGGCACCAGCGTGACCACGCTGTTCGCCATGGCATCCACCATCTTCGTACCCGAGAGAATGCCGGTGAACACGCCGGCGGCGAAGATCAGCCCCACCACGGCCAGCGCATTGCCGGCATGACGCGCCAGCAGGGCCTTCTGGTCTTCGAGCGCGGGATAGTTGATGAGCACCGCGACCGCATAGGCCAGCATGAACAGCACCGGCAGCGGCAGCACGCCGGTCATGAGTGCCACCAACAGCGCGACGGTCAGCAGGGCATTCACATACAGACGATCGGGACGTCCGGAGTGCGCCGCATCGCCGGTGCTCCCCGCCCACGCCCCCGCCGCAGCATCGGGGCCGGTTGGCCCTGACGCCGCAGGGAGCGCACCGTCCGCGCCCGTATCGCCTGTCGCCAGCCGTCGGCGTTCGCCCATGCCCAGTTGGTACGCCACGAACAGGGTCCAGACGATCCCCGTGGCCATGACCGGTACCATGGGAATGAAGACGGCATCCACGTCCACTCCCAGGGCACTGGCGGCCCGCGCCGTGGGGCCGCCCCAGGGCAGGATGTTCATGACGCCCGACGCCAGCATCGTCACGCACGCCAGAACGAGTGGCTGCATGCCAAGCGCCCGATACAGCGGCAGCATGGCCGCCGTGGTGATCATGTACGTCGTGGAGCCATCGCCGTCGAGCGAGACCAGCAGCGCCAGTACCGCCGTGCCAACGGCCACCCGCACCGGATCGCCGTGCACGACGGTCACCAGCCGGCGCACGAACGGGGCAAACAGCCCCGCGTCGATCATGACCGCGAAGTAGAGAATGGCGAAGAGCAGCATCACGCCGGTGGGGGCCAGCCGGGTGATCCCCTGCACCATCATCCCCCCCAGCTCCCCGGTGAACCCGGCCAGCCCCCCCACCACGGTGGGCACCAGAATCAGCGCCGTGAGCGGAGAAAGCCGGCGGGTCATGATGAGCGTCATGAAGACAATCACCATGCCGTACGCCCAGACGGTCAGCATACACCCGCCCACGGCCGAGGCGTTCGCGAACTGGAATTGCGGGAAACAGGCATGGCCCAACATGCGACATGGACCGTCGCGCCGCTTCCGGGCTGTTGCGCACCCCGGAGGCGGCTCCTAACGTGCCCCCATGACCGTGGCACGCCTCCTTTGCGCCTTGGGCGTGGCGTCGCTGCTCGCCTCGTGCGCGTCGCCGCCACCACCGCCCGCCCTGCGCATCGGCCTCATCGGCGTCTTCGACGGACCGGCGCGCCATTCGTCGGGAATGCCGGCGCGCCTCGCGGCCCGCATGGCCATCGACGAGATCAACGCCACTGGCGGCGCCCTCATCGATGGCGTGTCGCATCGCCTCATCCTCATCGAGCGGGAAACGCCCAACCGGCCGGATGCCGCGGCCGCGGCGGCTCGCGCCCTCATCACCCTCGACTCGGTCGATGTCCTGGTGGGCCCGCAATTCAGCGCGCTCGCCATTGCCGCCGGCGCGGTGGCCGAGGAATCGCAGGTGCCGCTCGTGGCTCCCATGGCCTCCAGTCCGCAGGTCACCACGGGACGTTCGTACGTCATGCGGCTCACCTTTCTCGACGCCGATCAAGGAGAAGTACTGGCTCGGTACGCCTTCGACTCACTGGGGCGGCGGCGCACGGCCGCCCTCTTCCCGGCCGCAAGTGAGCACGGCCGCGGCATGGTCGAGCGCTACGGACGGACGTTCACGACGCGCGGCGGACGCATGCTGGCGGCGGATACGTACCACATCAACGACACGGGCGACCAGGCAGCACAGATCCAGCGACTCATGCGCGAGGCCCCCGACGCCGTGCTGCTCCCCGACCTTTCGCTAGGCGACTCGTCGCAGGTGCGCCTCTTCCGTGAGGCCGGCTTTCGCGGACCCTTTCTCGGCAGCGACGCCTGGGATGCCATCGCGCTGCGCGGACGCCAGGACATCGACGGCAGCATCATCGTGGGCAACTGGGACGGCCGCAGCGATCGCGAAGGCGTACGCACCTTCCGTGCCCGCTGGAACGCGCGGTATCTGGGTGAGCGCCCACGTGCCACCGGTGCCGCAACCTACGACGCCATTCGGCTCATTGCCCGCGCGGCGGAACGTGCGCGCGCCAGGAGCGGCATGGCCCTCGCCACGGCACTGCGCACCGGTGCCCCCTTCGACGGGGCCTTCGCCAGCTATCGATTCGACGGCTCCGGTGATCCCATCCGCGGCGCCACCCTCCTCGAGATGGACAAGGACTCACTGCTGTTCCGGGGAACGCTCCCGACGCGTCACTGAAGCCGGCGTGGCGGTCTCGGTAGCAACCCAGCGGGCCAGCGCGTGGCGTGCGCGGCAGCGGGCGCTCCACGGATGCGACCGAGGCGATCCGCGATCGGGCGAGTGCCACGCGCGGTATCGTGAAGTCGCTGGACGGCCTGCAGGAACGCCCGATCGCGCGCTGAGCGCACGACCGGGCGTTGTGTGCAACAGCGACGTCGCGCGGTCCGGCGCCGGCTTCAGCGCCCCAGCGCGGTGAGGGCGCGCTGGGCGACCAGACGCCCGGTAGCCTCGGTCGGATGGAACCCGTCCCAGAAGAAGAAGCTCCCCGGCGTGCCGCACAGCGAGGGCGGCGAGACCGACACGCAGGGCGCCGTGATGTTGGTGAAGCCGAAGGACGAAGGATTGGCGAACACCTGCGCCGTGAACGCGCCGAGGTCGACCAGATAGATCGTCAGCCCGGGTGACGCCGCGCGCAGCGACACGAGCTGGGTGCTGAGGGCGCTGTTGAATTGCGCCGACAGCGCGGATGCCGTGGCCGCCGCCTGTGCGCCCAACGCCGTCACCTGCGGGGTACGACCGATATCGGTGCTGTTGAGCAGCAGAATGTGCCTCGCGCCGCCCGTGTACAGCTTGCCTACGATGCTGGCAATGTTGGCGACGGCCCCCGACAGGACGGCGGCGGGCGCCTGCGGGTTGGTGCGGGCAAGCGTGAGGGCGTCGGAAATGTCGTTGCCCACCGTGGCCGCGTTCACCACGAACAGCGTGACGTCACGGCCGGTCGTGTTCCCCGCCTGGAGATAGAGATCCGCCTGCTGGATCATGTTGGGCGCCGCGTTGTTCAGGCCGGCAATGGGCCCGGTGCGCGCTGCGGCGAAGGCGTAATTGGTCCCGCCGCCACGCGCCGGAGCCACGCGGGCGTTGAGCCGGTCTGCCATCTGCTCGACCCACAGCGGCCCGTTGGAAAACCGGGCGTTGGCATACGGAAACGGCGGGCACGACGTGGGCAGGGCGTTGCACGCATTGCCGGTGTCGTCGAGGCTGGCACCGAACACCACCACGGTTCCGAAGAGTGCGGAGTCCGCAGGTGCAGTGCTGCTGTCGCCACAGGAGGCCAGCGTGACCACGGCGGTCGCGGCCAGCAGGTGCCGCAGAACCCGCGGCGCGAAACGGAGAGGAGAGAGTCGGGATGGCATGGGCGGGGGGGCGGCAGACGGGCGTCCAGGCTACGGGCGGAGTGCCGTACGGTTCAGGGCGCGGTGGGTTTCCGCGTCCACCGGTTGGCATCGCGGGTTTCGACCTTGTGCATCATGCGATCGAAGGCAGCATCGAGATCGATCCCCTCGCGGTTCGCCATGCAGATCAGCACGAACAGAATGTCGGCCATCTCCATGGCGAGATCGGCCTCGGCTTCCTCGGACTTCTTCGGCTTCTGGCCAAACCGGTGATTCACCTCGCGCGCAAACTCACCGACTTCCTCGGTGAGTCGGGCGAGATTGGTGAGCGGGTGAAAGTAGCCTTCCTCGAACTGGCTGATCCAGCGGTCCACCCGTGCCTGATACTCAGTCATTGTCATGGCTTCTATGCTAGCGGAGTCGGCGACGTCACAACAGCGCACTCCACGGGGTGCGGCACGGGCGATATCATCCAGCATGCATGCGCTCTCCTGCACGGCCGAGCTCCCTGTGGGCGTAGACCGCGTCTACGACGCGTGGACCTGCGGTTGGGGGCTCTGGTTCGCGCACCCGGACACGGTGCACCTGACGTGCCGAGTTGGTGCGGCCTTCGCGTTCGATGTGGTCGTGCCGGGGGCGGCGGGCGCCCCGGCCCAGCGGTACCCGCACTACGGGCGCTTCCGCACCCTCACCCCGCCCTCCACCGTGCAGTTCACGTGGGTGTCAGGGCCCTCGGGGACCGGCGGTGTGGAAACGCTGGTCACCGTTTCGCTGGAGGCCGTCGATGCCGCCGTGACCCGCTGCACGCTGCGGCACGAGGGGTTCGCGACCGCCGAATCCTGCGACCGGCACGCCAGCGCCTGGTCCGGCATGCTCGCGGCGCAGGCCGAACATCTGCGCCATGTCACCCCCGCGGCGTGGGCGGAGGTGCGTCAACGGTTTGGTGGCCTGCCGGTCAACCGTTCGGTACCGGACAGCACCTTCATCCCTACCCGCAGCTACCCGGATCTGGACGCGGCGGTGCAGTGGCTGGTGGAGCTGTTGGGGTGCACCGAGCGCCTGCGCGTGCCCGGTGAGCGTGTGCAGCTCACGTTGGGCAACGGGGCCGTGGTCCTCGCGGCCTGGGACGCCACCGGCGCGCCGGCCAGTGGAGGACGCCCCCCGGCCACCCTGGTGGTGCGCGTCCCTGACGTGGATGCCGCCTGGCATCGCGCGGTGGGGCTGGGCTTCACACCGCTCACCGCGCCAGCGACCGGCGCCGATGGCGAACGGCAGGCGGTGGTGCGCGATCCCGCCGGACACGCGTGGGCGTTGTCGCAGTCCATGGCCGACGTCGACCCGGCCGCGTGGGGCGGCCACCTGGCGCGCTGAGAACCGGCACACCGGGTCCCGGCACACCGAGAACCGGCACACCGGGTCCCGGCACACCGGGTCCCGGCACACCGCGCCGATCCGCTTACACTTCCCGGTATGACTTCGCCCGCTCGTATCCTCGTGGTTGCCGCCACCAGCCATGAACTGGCACCACCTGGCGATTGGATTGGCGCGCTCTGCGGCGTGGGACCGGTGGAAGCCGCCGTGCGCACCGCGCGCGCCATCACCGAGCATCGCCCCGATGTGCTGCTGCACGTGGGCATTGCCGGCGCCCGGCGGCGCTGGGGCTGCGCGCCCGGCACGCTCGTGGTGGGGGAGCGGTCGCGCTACTGCGATCTGGGGGACCTCCCCGCCGAGTGGGCGCCGCGCGACCTCACCCCCTCGGCAGCGTTGCTGCAACTCGTTCGAGACCAGCTCCCGCACGCCCGATGCACGTGCATTGGCACGAGCGGCCGCGTGGGGGGCACCAGCGACTGCGACGTCGAGGCGATGGAAGGCTTCGCCGTCCTGCGGGCCGCACAACTCGCCGGGGTGCCCGCCATCGAGGTGCGAGCCATCTCGAATGACATCGAGGAGCCCGATCGGACGCGCTGGCAGTTCGGCGTTGCCCTCGCCGCCATCGTGGACATCACCCCGCCGCTCGTGGCCGCCCTGCGAACCACACGGCCGCACCATGCGTGAGCTGACCTTCGGATTCTCGCCCTGCCCCAACGACACGTTCGCCTTTCACGCGCTCGTGCACGGGCTGGTGAACGCGCCGGTGCGCATCCGGCCGGTGCTGCTCGACATCGAGGAGCTCAACCGGCGCGCCCATGCGGGGGCCTTCGATCTCACGAAGCTGAGCGTCGGCGCTTTCGCGGCGGTCGGCGCCCGCTATACGCTGCTCCGCAGCGGGGCCGCGCTGGGCATGGGCGTGGGGCCGCTTGTGGTGGCACGCGAGGCACAGTCGCTGGCTCAGGCCGCCCGCGGCCGACTGGCCATCCCGGGACGCGAGACCACGGCGTATCGCCTGCTGCGCCTCGCCGCCCCCGAACTGAGCGAGGTCGTCGAGCTGCGCTACGATCGCATCCTCCGCGCCGTGACCGACGGGGAGGTGGATGCGGGCCTCATCATTCACGAAAGCCGGTTCACCTATGCCGCGCACGGCCTGGTACAGGTGGTCGATTTGGGCGACTGGTGGGAGCAGACCACGGGGCTCCCGGTGCCGCTGGCGGGGATCTGCGCCCACCGTGATCTGGACGCCGCGCTGCGCGTCGACCTCGAGCGCGCCATTCGCGATTCCGTGCAGTACGCCTTCGATCATCCCGAGGCCAGCCGCGACTATGTGGGCGCACACGCGCAGGAAATGTCACGCGAGGTGTGTGCGCAGCATATCGCGCTCTACGTGAACGCCCACAGTCTCGACATCGGCGACGAGGGGCTGGCCGCCATGCAGCGCCTCGCGGGCGGGGCCGGTCAGTGGTATGGGTATACCGCGTAGAACAGCAGGGACATGGCCGCCAACCACCACATGGCGGCCGGCACCTCCGTCGCGCGCCCCGTGCCAACCTTGAGGACCGGATACGCCAGCAGGCCGGCCGTCATCCCCACGCCAATGTTGTACGTGAAGGCCATGAGCACGATCGTGAGGAAGGCCGGCACCCACTCGGTGTAGTCGGCAAAGTCGAGCGCGGCCATGGCACCCAGCATGAGCACGCCCATGGAGGCGATCGCCACGCCGGTGGCGTGCGCGGGAATGGCGGTGAACAGCGGCGCAAAGAACAGCGACGCGAGAAAGAGCACGGCCACCACGATGGCCGTGACCCCGGTACGCCCACCGGCCTCGATGCCCACCGCCGACTCCACGAATGCGCCGCAGGTGGTGGTGCCGAACACCGGCGCCGCCATGTTCACCACGGCATCGGCGAGCATGGGCTTCTCCATGTCGGGGAGATTGCCCGAGGCATCGAGCAGCCCCGCACGCGCGCCCAGGCCAATGAGGGTGCCAATGGTATCCACGAAGGCCATCACGAAGACGATCACCACCACGGGGAGCGCCTTGAGCGTCAGCGCGCCCGCAATGTCGAGCTGCCCGAAGAGCGGCGCGAGCGACGGCGGCGCGCTCGCTACCCCCGCTGGGAGCGGCGTGATGCCTGCACCGAAGGAAAGGACCGACGTGATGATGATGCCCAGCAGCAGTGCACTGCGATGCTTCCGGGCCAGCAGCACGGCAGTGGCGAAGAACCCGCCAATGGCCACCAGCGTGGTCGCGCGATTGAGCGCCCCCAGCGCCACCGGCGAGCCCGGAACCCCCAGCTGCACCACACCCATCGCATTGAGGCCAATGAAGGTGAGGAACAACCCGATCCCCACCGTGAAGCTGTGCTTGAGATTGGCCGGAATGCCGGCGGCGAGCCAGCGGCGCACGCCCAGCAGGGTGAGCAGCGTGAAGAGCACGCCGGCCAGGAAGATCGCGCCCAGCGCCGTCTGCCAGGGGAACCCCAATCCCTTGACCACGGTGAACACGATGAAGGCGTTCTCGCCCATGTAGGGCGCGATGGCGAACGGGCGCCGTGCGTACACCCCCATGATCAGGGTGCCGAAGGCGGCCGAGAGAATCGTGGCCGTGATGGACGCCTCACGCGGCAGGCCGGCGGCCTCGAGGATGGCCGGGTTCACCACGATGATGTACGCCATCGTGAGAAACGTGGCCACACCGGCCATGATCTCGGTGCGCCAGGTGGTCCCGTGCGTCGCGAAGCCGAAGTACCGCTTCACCGATCGCGCGCCCTGGCGAAGGCCTCGCGCGGCAGTGCGTCGAGGAACGCCATGACCACCGCCGCCGAATTCTCGGAGGCCAGCCGGCCAAAGATGCGCGCCTCGTTGGGTGCCTCGTTGCCGCCGGCGAGATCCGAGAGTGAGCGGAAGGCGATGAACGGTACCCGGTTTTCATACGCCACCACCGCCACCGCCGACGATTCCATGTCGAGCGCATCGGCGCGGAAGGTGCGCCATACCCACTCGCGGTACGCCGCATTGTCCACGAAGGTGGGGCCGCTCACCCCGTTGCCGCCCACCACCAGCTTCGGGGTGTGATCGAGACAGCGATCGGCCTGCACGCAGCGCTTGAGGGTGAAGCGACCGGCAATGGTGCGCGCAATGCCAAGCGCCAGTGAGTCCACCGGGAACCAGAAGCGTCGCTCCAGCGAGTCCGGCGGCGCGTGGCGCGCAGTCACGGACGTGCCCTGCGGGAACATCATCCCGTAGCCGCCGAACGCGGTCGTCGTCCGCGACGGAACGAATCCCTGCGGCGTTTCGCGCGCGAAGAGCTGTTCCTGGTAGTTCCCCCACTGCGCGGGCACGGTCACATCCCCCACGTTGAGCCCGGGGTTCACGCCGCCGGCGATGCCGCTGAACACGATGGCGCGCACCGGAACCCGGTCGAGCAGCGCCTGCGTGGTCATGGCGGCGTTCACCATGCTGAAGCCGCTCAGCAGCAGCACCACGTCGTGCCCGCGCAGCCGCCCGAAGTGGTAACTGCGATTGTTCACCACCTCGGTACGGGTAATCGCCGTGGCGGCGCGTAACGCCTGCCACTCGGCATCGAACGCCGACATGATCGCCACGCGCGGGGTCGTATCGCGTACCGCGGCCACGGGCGACGATGACGCCGACGACACGGACGAGGCCGGGGGCGCCGGGGACGGCGCCGTGCGGGGTGTGCACGCCGCAGTGGTGGCGGCAACGACGATGGCGAGCCGCCACGCCGGACGGCGCCGGCCTGGCCAAAGGGTCGGTTTCCAGAGCATGTGGGAATGAACATCGCATTGCGCCGCCAGCCACCCCCGGAGCGACGGGAGGAGCGCGGAACGCACGGTACAACCTCTTGCGCAGACAATTGATCCGGGTATAAACTCTACTTATACCCGGACAAAACCAACCCATTCATCCATGACACATACCCTCTTCGACGGGCATCGACGGCTCGCGGCCGGTTCGCTTCCGGACATGGCCGTGGCTCTGCTGGAGGCAAGCCGCAGCGGGTCGAAGTGGCTGCTGCTCTTCGAGAACGCAACCGGGCGGCAGGTGGACATCGACACGCGGGGCTCACCGGCGGAAGTGGCCGCGCGCTACGCGGCAGCCGAGTCGGCCCCAGCAACGCCTCGGGGTCCGGGGCGCCCGCGCCTCGGTGTCGTCCCGCGGGAGGTCACGCTGCTGCCACACCAGTGGGAGTGGTTGGGCGCGCAACCGGGTGGAACATCCGTCACGCTGCGCAAGATCGTCGAGCATGCCCGCAAGGCGGGCGCGGCCGATGAGCACACGCGCAACGCGCGGGAGGCGGCGTATCACTTCCTGCACGCCATGGCTGGCCATCTGCCCGAATACGAGGAGGTGACCCGCGCGCTTTTTGCCGGTGACCTCGATCGCATGGATGCCCACATGGCCGCGTGGCCTGCCGACGTGCGCGAGCACGCGCGGCAGTTGGCGCGCGCCTGACGCGCTGCTCAGCGATTCGCGGCGACGATCTCCAGCATCTCCGCAACGTTAGTCAGCTTCACGCGCGGGCGTCCCGCCGCCGCGCCACGCGCCTGTTCCGCCTTGTCGAGTGTCTGCCAGTCGCTCCAGCTGGTGACCCGGACCCCCCGCTCGGCCAGCAGCGCGTCGATCGACGGCAGATCATCGCGCAAGGCGGGGATGTCGCCGGCGGCCACGTCGGCCAGCAGCTGCGTCACCGTGTCGGTGGCGCACAGCTTGTTGGTGCCGATGATCCCCTGGGGGCCACGCTTGATCCACCCGGCCACGTAGAGCCCGGGCACCACGGCCTGGCTCCCCGCCGCCGCTACCACATGCCCCTTCACGTTCGGCACCACACCGGCACGGTCGTCAAATGGTACCCCCGGCAAGGCCTTGCCGCGGTACCCCACCGACCGGAAGACCAGCCCCACCGGCAGCTCACGCGTGTCGTCGGTCGCCACCGCCCGCACGCCGCCGCGTCCGTCGGACTCCAGTCGGTTGCGCACGATCGTCATGCCCTCCACCCGCGTGCTGCCGTGCAGGGCCACGGGTGAGGCGTTGAAGTGCAGCACCACACGCCGCGCCGCGCCGGTGAGCGGGCGCGCCGCCCATTCGCGCAACACGTCGAGGTTCTTCGCCGGATTGCGATCCTCCATGGCGGCGAGCTCCGCTTCGCTGGCCGCGTCGAGCTCCAGGTCGCGCGGATCCACGACCACATCCACCCCCTCGAGTTCGCCGAGCTCGCGCAGCTCGGGCGTCGTGCAGGCTGCCTGCACCGGCCCGCGGCGGGCGATGAGGTGAATGGTGGCCACCTGGGAGCTGGCAAGCGCCTGCAGGGCATGGTCGGCCAGGTCGGTCGCGGCCAACGCCTGCGGTGGCTTGGCGAGAATGCGCGCCACATCCATGGCCACGTTCCCGATCCCCACCACCGCCACGTCGCGCTGCGTCAGGTCGAAGGTGGCGCCCGCGTAGTCGGGGTGTCCGTTGTACCACGCCACGAACTCGGTGGCCGCGTGGCTTCCCGCCAGCGACTCGCCGGGAATGCCCAGCATGCGATCGGTCTCGGCCCCGTAGCAGAGAATGAGCGCGTGGTACCGGGCGCGCAGCTCGTCCACCGTGACATCCTCGCCCACGCGGACATGGCCCAGATACCGGAATCCGGGCTGCGTGGCGATGCGATCGAACACGCGGGTAACCGACTTGATCTTGGGATGATCGGGAGCAACGCCACCGCGCACGAGACCAAACGGCGTGGGGAGCCGATCGATCAGGTCGATCGCGATGCCGGGCGCCGCCTTCTGCAGCGATTCGGCGGCATAGAAACCGGCCGGGCCCGACCCGACGATCGCGACCCGCATGGACGATGGAGAAATGGACATGGCGCGGAAGATAATCGGGCCGTCACGCGACAGCGCTCGCCTTCCGGCCGGCGCGGGGAGGCACGGGCTATCTTTTTCGCATGATTCGCCTGGAGAGCGTCAACATCGGCACGCTGGCTCCGCTCTCCGCGAGCGCGAGCCGGCGTACCGGCATTCACAAACACCCCGTGGGAGGCCCCGTGCTGTGCGATGCCATGGGGCTGGTGGGCGACGCCGTCGGCAACGCCAAGCACCACGGGGGCCGCGATCAGGCCCTGTATGTGTACAGCGCCCACGACTACGCGTGGTGGACGACCACTCTTGGCCGGCCCTGCGGCCCGGGACTCTTCGGCGACAACCTCACCATCGACCGGTGGTGGCCGTCGCCCCGCGTGGGCGACCGCGTCCAGTTCGGCGACGTGCTGCTGGAGCTCACGGCGCCGCGCATTCCGTGCGCCACGCTCGCCGGGCGCATGGGCGTGCCCACGTTCGTCAAGCAGTTCGCCGACGCCGCGCGCCCGGGGGCCTACGCGCGCGTGGTGCAGCCAGGAGCGATCGAGGCCGGTGTGTCGGGCATCGTGACTCGTAGCGACGAGCGCTGGCCCACCATCGACGCGTTGTTCGGGATCTGGTATCAGACGCCACGTACGCCGGCCGTGCTCATCGACGCGCTGCGGGCTCCGGTTGCCGAGCGGGTGCGCGAGCGGTTCCTGGGGTGGGTGCATTCGGGGCGCTGACACGGCGAGGGCCCGGTCCGCGCGCAACGCGCTCCGTGCTACGCCGCCATCCACACCGCCGCGGCTCCCACCAGCGCCACGAGCAGCAGGCCGGGGCCCGCAAAGCGCCACCAGCGTGCCACACTCACCCCGGCGGCGGCCAGCATGGCCAGCACCGCACCGTTGGTCGGCACCAGCGCATCGGCGAGGCCGGCACCGGTCTGGAACGCCAGCACCGCCGCGTCGCGCCCTGCCCCCACCAGCTCGGCCAGCGGGGCCATGATGGGCATGGTGAGCGTGGCCTGCCCGCTCACCGACGGCACCACCACGTGCATGAGCGCCTGCACCGGAATCATGAGCAGCGGCGCCACCACGGGGGGCGCCACCTGCAGCGGCAGCGACAGCCCGTGAATGATGGTGTCCAGCACGTGCCCGTCGGCGAGCACCAACCCGATCGCACGCGCCGTCCCCACGTAGATGGTGGCGGGGAGCATGGCCTTCATGCCGGCAATGAGCTCCTCCGTGCAGGCGGCCAGCGAAAACCCGGCGGTGAGACCAATGGCGTAGCTGGCCACCAGAAACAGCGCCGACAGTTCGTGAAAGCCCCACTCCCATTGCAGCACGCCGTACACGTACGGCGCGAAGGGCACGACGGCCAGCAGCAGCAGGAGCAGATCCCGTCGCTCGATCGGCACGGCGCCGCCGGACAGGGTGGCGGTGGGTGAAACCGAGGGCGTGCTCGAGGAGGCCGCGGCGCGCGCCACATCGCGCGCTTCGCGCGCCGCGCCGTAGACCACCCAGCCGCACCACACCGTGACTGCCAGCACGAAGGCCACCGTGCGCAGCACCGGTTGACTGAACGGGGGCAGTTCCGCGAAGCGGAGCGCGATCCCCGTTTGGAAGGGATTCGTGGGGCCGAACGCCGACCCCACGGCGGCACCACCTACACTCACCGACAGCGCGGTGAGCGGACCGAAGCCCAGCCCGCGCGACAGCACCAGCAGCGTGGGGATGAGCGCCACGATCTCTTCCTGCATGTTCTCGAGGGCGCCGAAGGTGGCGAAAGCCAGGGTCACGCCCACCAGCACCACCTGAGGACGGCGGCTGCGCTGCACCACGACCTCCACCAGACGCCCAAGGGCGCCGGTGCGCTCCAGCATGGCGAAGGCCGCCCCCACGAACAGAATGGTGATGAGCACGTCGGCACCGGCCGCCATGCCGCGCGGCACCGCCAGGAGCGTCTGGAACGCCCCCACGGGTGTGGCCGCGATGGTGCCGTAGGTGCCCGGAATGACCAGCTCCCGGCCGCTCGCCGCGTCGGCACGACGCTCGAAGCTGCCCGCGGGGAGGAGCCACGTGCACAAGGCGGCGGCCACCACGCCCCCCAGCAGCAGGAGCAGGGGGTGCGGCAGTCGGATTCGAAAGGGGGCGCGCATCGCCCAACTTGCCACCTCCCCGCGAGACCGCAAGCTTGGATCATGCCGCTCGCCTTTCCGTTCGACCCCGACATTGCGCGCGCCGCCACGCTGCCGGCGCGCCTGTATCACGACCCGGTCTATCTCGAGCTCGAGATGGAGCGCGTCTTCGCCCACAGCTGGCAGCTGGTGGGCCGGATGGAACAGGTCATGGAGCCGGGGCAGTACTTCACCGCCGACGTGGGGGCCAACAGTGTCGTCGTCGTCCGCGATGGCGGGCAGCTGCGGGCGTTCTACAACGTGTGCCTGCATCGCGCCGGCCCGGTGGCCACGGGGTGCGGCAAGCGCCACACGCTGCAGTGCCGCTATCACGGCTGGACCTACGGCCTCGATGGGGCCCTGCAGCGCACCCCCGGCATGGAAGGCACGTCGCAGTTCCGGCCGGAGGAGATGCGTCTGGTGCCGGTCGCCGTGACCACCTGGGGGCCGCTCGTGTTCGTCAATCTCGACGGCAAGGCGCCGCCGCTCGCCGAGGTGCTCGAAGATCTGCCCGCTCGCGTGGCGCCGTTCCACTGCGAACGCATGCGCTTCGTCACGTCGCGCAGCTGGGAGATCGCGTGCAACTGGAAGGTGTACGTGGACAACTACCTCGAAGGGTACCACGTACCGGTGGTGCATCCGGGGCTCAACAAGGAGCTCGACATGGATCGCTACCGGGTGGAGCCGCACCGCTGGTATTCGCTGCAGCATGCGCCGCTGCGCCCCGTGCATGGCGGCAACCCCGACCGCCAGTACGATCCCGCCACCACCGACGTCCCCGAAGCGGTCTATGCGTGGCTCTTTCCCAACACCATGCTCAACGTGTATCTGGGACAGATGCAGACCAACGTGGTGATCCCGCTCGGCCCAGACCGCTGCCGCGTGGTGTTCGACTGGTACGCGGTGGATCCCCCGGCCGATGCCGCCACCGACCCGGCCTGGCTCAAGCTCATGGCCTTCAGTACGGAAGTGCAGGACGAGGACATCGCCATCTGCGAGGTCGTGCAGCGCAACCTGCGCTCACGGATCTACGACCGCGGCCGTTACTCCGCCGAACACGAGACGGGGGTGCATCACTTTCACTCGCTCCTGCACGAGGCCATGACCTAACGCTGGCGCTTCCAGAGCCGTATTCTCTGTGGTACCAGCCCAATCATCCGCCCGCCGATGTGCAGTCGGCATACCTCCGGAGCCCTCATGACGGCCCGTCGCATTTCCTCACTGGTCGCACTCCTCGTTGCGACTGGATTCGCTTCCCCGGTATCCGCCCAGCACGGCATGGATCACAGCATGCACCGCATGGGGCCGGAAATCGTCATCCCCAAGGGGGCGCTGTACACCAAGGCCGATGTGGAATTCATGCAGATGATGATCGCGCATCATGCGCAGGCGATCGTCATGGCCAAACTGGCCGAATCGAACAGCACGAACGCACAGCTGCTCAAGCTGTCGCGCAAGATCGACCAGTCGCAGATGCCCGAAATCCAGATCATGCAGGACTGGCTGCGCCGCTATAACCAGTTCGCCCCCGATACCGCGTCGTGGCACGACGTGCGCATGGAAGGCATGCTCACCGACCAAGAGTTGGCCGAGATGAACAAGGCGCGCGGTGTGCAGTTCGACCGCCTGTTTCTCGTCGGCATGATCAAGCACCACGCCGGCGCCATCAAGATGGTGGACGAGCTCTTCAAGTCGCCCGGCGCCGGTCAGGAAGTGGATGCCAACGTGTTCGCCAACGATGTCGTCGCAGCGCAGACCGCCGAGATCGGCATCATGAAGCGCCTGCTCGCCCAGTTGCCCAAGCTGTAACCCGCACAATCCGGGTCGTGGTGCGCCGGGCCCGGTGCGCCACGATGTTTCTCCCGCTGCACCTCACCTCTGGAGGGTGAATCGATGCGTGTAGTCCGCAGTCTGCTCCTGCTCGCCGCGGCGGTGGCCGTGCCGGCGCTCAGTGCCCCCGGTACGCTCTCGGCGCAAACCTATCCGTCCAACAAGGATCCCCGCAGCACGCTCAAACCCGGGCGCTTCGATGCGGGCATCGCGATCAACGGCATGAAGCAGGTGTCGTTCTCGCCCAAGCCGGCCGAGCTCGACACCGTCCGCGGGCTGACGTTCATCAATTCCGATGTGGCCTTCGCGACGCACTACGTCTACCAGGCCAACTTCGCCGGCTTCACCATCTGGGACATCACCGATCCCGCGAAACCGGTCATCGCGTCGGTTACGAAGTGCATCACCTCGCAGGGCGACCCGACCATCTACGGCACGCTCCTCTTCCTTTCGGCCGAAGGCGCCGGCAATCGCAAGGACTGCGGGGCGGGCGGCGTGCAGGATCCGAAGGATCACATGGCCGGCATTCGCATCTTCGACGTGTCCAACCCGAAGGCGCCCAAGCTGATCAAGAACGTCGAGACGTGCAAAGGCTCGCACACGCACACGCTGGTGCCGAGCCCGACGAACAAGAACATCATTTATCTCTATGTGTCGGGGCAGCAGGGCGCGCGTCCGGACACCGAGCTCGCCGGGTGCAAGAACGGCAACGATCCGAAGGATCCGACGAACTCGCTGTACCAACTCGACATCGTGAAGGTGTACCTCAACGCCCCGGAGAAGTCGGAGGTCATTCCGGGCGCTCGCATCTTTGCCGACCTCGAAGGCGCTGGCGAGTGCCAGCGGTATTGCGTGCCGACGCGCACGGGGACGCGCGCCGGGCGTCCGCAGCCCGCGGCCGACATGCCGGCCGGTCCGCGCAACTGCCATGACGTGACGGCTTACCCCGAGATGAACATGTTGCTCGCGTCCTGCTCGACGCACTCGATTCTCGTGGACATCAAGAACCCCGAGAAGCCGTTCCGTATCAATGCGATCATGGACACGAACAACTTCCAGGGGCGTCACACGGCGGCCTTCAGCAACGACGCCAAGAAGTTGATCCAGACCGAGGAGTGGGGCGGCGGCACGGGCCCGATGTGCCAGGCCTCGAGCATGCAGCAGCTCGGCGGGAACACGATCATCACCCTCGACGCGGAGAAGCGGCAGAAGCAGCGCGCATACTTCAAGCTGGGGTCGGCGCAGGCCGCGGAAGAGAACTGCGTGGCGCACAACGGCGGCATCATCCCGGTGCCCGGGCGCGACCTGTACGTGCAGGGGTGGTACCAGGGCGGCGTGAACATCATGGACTTCACCAACGCCGACAGCGCCTTCGAGATCGCCTACTTCGATCGCGGCTCGATCAACCCGCCGCGTCCGGTGGACGTGCCGTCTGCCGCGGCCGCCGATCCCACGGTGCGCGGTGGCGGCAACACCATCGGTGGCTCGTGGGGCGCGTACTACTGGAACGGCCTCATCGTTTCCTCCGAGCTCGATCGCGGTCTCGACATCCTCGAGCTGACGCCCACCGCGCAGCTCTCGGCCAACGAGATCGCCGCGGCCAAGCTGGTCACCTTCGAGCAGTTCAACCCGCAGAGTCAGCCCAAGTACGTGTGGCCGCCCGCGTTCGTGGTGATCCGCTCGTACCTCGACCAGCTGGTGCGTGGTCAGGGGCTCGCGGCCGCGCGCACGACGGCCATCGATGCGGCGCTCACCGCTGCCGAACAGAAGACGGGCGCGGCGCGGGCCGCTGCGCTCAACACGTTGGCGGCCGAGGTGGGCAAGGACATCGCCGGCGCCAAGGACAGCGCGCGCGTGCGCGCGATGGCCGGCGAGATTCGCCGACTGGCGGCGGCGTCGAAGTAAGGGCACACCGCGACACGACCGGATGCACGAAGGGCGCCCCACGGTGGGGCGCCCTTCGTCATGCTGCGGGGTCGCGGGCCGGGCTACTTCTTGATCTGCACTTCCTGCATGCGCCGGTTGGGCGACACGTACGCGCTCACCAGGCTCTCGTGTCCTTCCGCGTTCACCGCCGCCACGCCGAACACGTAGTCGTCGATCGACACGTTCGGCAGCAGGAAGCGCGTCACGTTGCCCACGTACTGCGAGCGCTCCCAGTCATTGCTCCACGTGTTGCGCCAGTACACGCGATAGCCCGCCGCCCCCGGCGACGCCTCCCACTGGAGCGCGGCGTCGTAGCCGGTGGTGCCGCGGCTGATGGTGGGCGTGCCGCCCCCCGTGGTCACCTTGGGTGCCGGTGGCGCGAGCGCCAGCGAGGCCGCGGCCGCCGCGTTCACGCGGGTGTTCTGCGCGAGATACCGGAAGTCCATCCCCTCCGGCTTGTCCTCGGTGTTGTGCTGCCGCTGGTAGTTCTCGTTGGCCTCGCGAAACACCACGGCGGGAAAGTCGAAGGCGGTGAACGACGAGTGATCGCTGCCACGACCAAAGCGGTCCTCCCGCGCCATGAGCCGAATGGTGTGTGACGGCACATAGACGCCCGCCACCCGCGCGATGTAGCGGGCGAGGGAACGGTTCATGGAGTCCTCGGGGCCCAACGAGTAGATGCGCACGCTCTCCGCATCGATGATGCCGTTGCCGCCGAGGCTGCTCCCCACGATGTCGTTGTTGAAGTTCGCCGTCACGGTGCCCTTGGCGGCGGCGAGGGTCTGCGCGTGTACCATGGCGCCAAGGAGCCCCTGCTCCTCGCCGGCCCAGGTAACGAACACCAGCGTGGCATCGAACTCGAGCCCGCTGTTGGCGAAGGCGCGCGCCAGCTCCATGGTGAGCGCCGTGCCGCTGCCGTCATCGTTGGCGCCGGGCGCATCGGCGTTGTGGTCCATTTCGGCCCGCATCTGCGCATCGCCGCCGGCGGCACCGGCCCCCGCCCCGGGGTTGTTGGGCGCATTCCCGCGCGGATTCACCGCGTCGTAGTGCCCCGAGATGTAGATGCGGCGGGCACTCCTGCCGGGGAGGATGGCCACCACGTTCACCAGTTCGACCTCGCGCGTGATGCGCCCCTGCCGGGCCAGCATGTGCCGGTCGAAGGCCACCTGCAGCTTGGGGCTTGCCCGCTTGAACTCGTCGTAGATCCAGCGGCGGGCGGCGCCGATGCCGCGCGTGGTGGAGACCGTGTCGGACAGGGTGGAGCGGGTCCCGAAGCTGGCCAGCTTGGTGGCCGTGGCCTGGAGCCGCTCCGGGGACACGCTGGCCACCAGCGCGGTGATGCGCGGATCGGCGACCCCCTGGGCGGCGGTGGCCTGGGCGGATGCCAGCGGGGGCGTCAGCAGCAGGCCGGCGGCAACAGCAAGAACGCGGGACATCGGGGAACCTCACCGGGCGGAGGAAGAAGGGGGTGATAGCCGCACAATCTTAGCACTGGGAGGTTGACGGTGCTTCGGGCCCCGCGGCTTGTCACCTGCCCCAGGCGGCCGTAGCGTCCGGCATGACCCAGCCTCGTCGCGACTTCGTGAAACAGGCCGCTGCCGTTGGTGCGGCGTCCCTCGCCTTCCACGCGCCCGTGTCGGCGGCGGGGGCCGCCAGTGTCAGCGGCAACGAGGCGTCGGACCCACCGCCGCTCGCGCCACTCCCGGGTCCACTCCAGGCGGTGGTGCAGGACGAGGCGTACTGGAGCAAGGTCGCGACCCAGTATCCGGTTACCGATGCCGTCATCAACCTGGAGGCGGGGTACTTCGGCATCATGGCGGCGCCGGTGCTGGCCGCCCACCACCGGCACGTGGATCGGGTGAACCGCGAAAGCTCGTACTTCGCGCGGCGCGCCTACCCCCCCATCCTGATGCAGGCACGCGACGCGGTGGCCCAGTTCGTGGGGGCCAAGCCCACCGAAATCGTGCTGTCGCGCGGCGCCACCGAGGCCCTGCAGGCGCTCATCACGCAGTACCGCGGCGTGAAGGCGGGCGACACGGTGCTGTACGCCGACCTCGACTACAACGCCATGCAGTGGGCCATGAACGCGCTGGCGGCAGCGCGCGGCGCCACGGTGGCCAGGCTCGCCATTCCGGAGCCCGCCACCCGCGAGAATGTGCTGGCGGCGTATGCGCAGGCCCTCGACGCGCACCCGCGCACGAAGCTCGTGCTGCTCACGCACTGCAACAACAAGACGGGGCTCATCATCCCCGTGCAGGAGATCGCTGCGCTCGCCAAGGCGCGCGGCGCCGACGTGGTGGTGGACGCCGCGCACTCCTTCGGGCAGGTGCCGCTCACCGTCCGCGACCTCGGCGCCGACTTCGTAGGGCTCAACCTGCACAAGTGGATTGGCGCACCCGTGGGCGCAGGCGCCATGTTCATTCGCGAAGGGCGCTTCGACGCCATCGACCGCATGCACGCCGACGAGGCGTTCCCCCTCACGCGCATCGAAAGCCGGCTGCACACGGGCACGACCAGCTTCGCGACGGTCATGACCATCCCGGACGCGATTGCCTTTCAGCAGTCCATTGGCGTGCCGCAAAAGGCGGCCCGCCTGCGCTTCTTGCGCGACCGCTGGGTGCACGCCGTGCGCGACGTGCCGGGCGTGAACATCCTCACCCCCGATGCCCCCGCCCTCGTGGGCGCCATCACCGGCTTCCGGTTGCACGGACGTGGCACGAAGGCGGCCAACGAGGCCGTGGCGAAGACGCTGCTCGACGAGTTCGGCATCTTCACCTTTCCGCGTACCGGCATTGCCGGCGGCGACTGCGTGCGGGTCACGCCCACGCTGTTCAACACACCGGCGCAGCTGGACACGCTCGCCGCAGCGCTGCAGGTCATGGCGGCGCGGGGGTAGGGAGCAGGCGGACGCTGGCGGGGACGGGAGGCGGCGCACGGCATGTTGCCGTCGCCGGCCCTCGACCGTCCTTCCTCGGCGTCGGACGCGCGCGCAGGTGAGAGGCGCCCCGGCGTTCGGGCGGCGACAGCCGCGCCGTGCCACCAGCCCTCATCTCCGGAATGCCGTGAATCGTCGTCGCGTCATCATGCCCCCCTGGGCGCAGACCATCCGGTTCCAGGTGGCGCTGTCCCTCGGCGTGCTGTTCGCGACGCTGGCCGGGAGTGCGGGATACGGCATCTATGCGCTGAACCTGCGCCGACATGACTACGAGATTCTGAACCTGTCCGGACAGCTCCGCGTGACCAGTGCGGCGATGGTCAGCGACGCCCGCACGTTCCTGCAGCTGGCGTCCGATTCTGCGGCGAATCGCGGTGCCGAGCGGCAGGTGTACTACGAAGGGTTGCAGCGACACATGGCGCTGTACGACAAGATCATCACCGCCTTTGTCACGCGCCGATTCGAGCCCGAGCTGACCGGCAAGTACGACGCGATCGTCTGCATCTGGGATGCGCGCTCCCGTTCGCAACTGCAGCGCACCGCCGACGATTGGCAGGCCTTCCGTCATACCTTGAATCGGCGGCTGGGCGCCGCGGACGGCGCGCCCGACGTCACCCGCGGCGCAGAGTACGTCGCCGAGGTCGGCGACAGGTTGTCCAAGTCGTCCGCGCAGCTGTCTCGCGCGTTTCAGGACATGATGGAACAGAAGCTCGCCACCATCCGGCTATTCAACCAGCTGGTCCTGGCGCTTGCCGCCGTGACCATGGTGGCGCTCATTGCGCTGCTCTACCGTCACCTGGTCAGGCCGTTGCGCGAAACCATGGACGGCTTTTCGCGCGTGGCGCGGGGAGAACTCGGCCATCAGGTCCCGGTGCAGGGTGGCGGAGAGATCGGCCAGATGACGACGGCGTTCAACCAACTGTCGGTCCGACTCAATGCCCTGTTCCGACTGACCGATCGCATCGCGCAGGGCAAAACGCTCGACGATACGCTGCGCTTCGTGACCGAGGAGTTCCGGGGCTTTCTGCCGCTGGATTGGGTGGGCCTCTTCTTTCTGGCGCCCGACGGCGAACGACTCGTCCTCGAACGGCAGTCTGGCAGCGACGACAGAATCCTGCGGGAGGGCATGTCGTTCCCGCGATTCGGGGTGACATTGCAAGCGGGTGCAGCGCGCACCGTCAACGACCTCGGCGCCGCTCACCGGGACACCCCGTCGGATGCCTGCATCGGCATGCTTCGGTACGGGGGCTTCGCGTCGGCGATGCTGCTGCCCATCCAGGGGAGTGGCGGCGGCGCACTTCTGGTCTTCGCCTCGCGTGTCCGTGGCGCGTACGCGCCCGAACATGCCGAACTCATCGAAAACGTGGCCGGGCAACTCACCCACGCGCTCGACAAGACGGTCTTCATGGAAGGGCTCGTCGTCTCGGCCATTCAGGGGCTCGCCAAGCTCGCCGAGAGTCGCGATGCGGAGACCGGTGACCATCTGGCGCGGATGGCGCTCTACGCGGCCCTCATCGCCGAGGAGCTCGGGCGCGCCGGACCGTACCAGGATCAGATTTCGGCAGCCTTTGTCCGGTCCATTCATCAGTTCGCCCCGATGCACGACATCGGCAAAGTGGGATTGGGCGATGCCATTCTGCACAAACCCGGGGGGCTCAGCGAAGCCGAGCGGGTGGACATGCAGCGCCACCCCACCATTGGCGCCGAAGTGCTGCGGCAATGCGAAGCGCAGATGAACGACCTCGGCTACAGCATCTTTCGCGTGGCGATCGAGATTGCCGAAGCGCACCACGAGCGTTTTGATGGCGCCGGCTATCCGCGAGGGCTCGCCGGGCTCGCCATCCCGCTCGCCGCTCGGATCGTGTCCGTGGCCGACGTGTTCGATGCGCTGACCTCGAAGCGGGCATACAAGGAGGCTTGGCCAGTGGAGCAGGCCCTCGCGATGCTGGAGGCGGAGGCAGGAGCGCAGTTCGACCCCCATGTCGTGGCCGCCTTCCGGCGAGCCCTGCCCCAGGTGCTGGAGATCTACGAGCGCTTCAGGAATGTCGCCGCGGACGGGGACGAGAGCGGCGACACCGAGCCCGCGAACCACGCGCACGAGCTGATTGGCGCCGGCCGGGCGTAGACGGGTGTGGCAGCCGAGGCAGGCTGCCCACTCGGCTCGAGCGCGGGAGATCGCGTGCTTCTGTCGTGCGAGACGATCACCGGCTACCACTGCAGTCCGGCACTGCACGTTCGCACAGCGCTGCGCACCATGGCGGCGCGGGGGTAGGGCGGCGCCCCTCCGCCGGCACATCGAGCCCCTCCCACACGACTGCGGACGGCGTAGCTTTCATGCATGCCTGAGCGCGCGCCTTCTGTTTCCATTCGCCGGCTGCACGACCAACCCGACGCCGGCCTGAGCGGGGCCACCACGCCGGCGTCGCGGCTCGCCCTGGTCGAAACGCTCACGCACGAGGCGTTTGCGCTCGCCGGCACCACCGCGATCGTGTACCCACGGCACGAGGCGCCGGTCGTGGTGCGCGCGTTGCGCCCCGGTCCGTTCGACACCGCCCGGTGAATTCCGACTTTCTGGAGTGTCTGGCCGCCCTGCTCGCGGAGGAGGCCCGGTTCCTGGTCGTTGGGGCACACGCGCTGGCCGTCCATGGCGTTCCTCGGGCCACGGGCGATATCGACATCTGGATCGACCGCACGCCGGCGAATGTGGCGCGTGTGGTGCGGGCATTGGTCCGCTTCGGGGCACCCACCGAGTCGCTCGGCGTTCGTCCCGCCGATCTCGAGACGCCGGACATGGTCGTCCAGATCGGCGTCCCGCCACGCCGCATCGACATCCTGACGGGCGTCTCAGGGCTGACGTTCGAGGAGGCGTGGCCCGGACGCCTCGTGCATCAGGTGGACGGGTTGCCGGTGCCGTTTCTCGGACGCGAGTCGCTGGTGCGCAACAAGCGGAGCTCCGGCCGCTTCAAGGATCTCGGTGATCTCGAGTCCCTCGGCGAAGATCCGCGCGCGGAGTAGTACCGGCCACGAGCGCTTGGGTCTCGGGCTTGAAGGGCGACGTGTCCCGTCACCAGGCGTCGGTATCCGCGAGCGCACCTGCCCGACCCGCCACCCCCGCACGAACGACGCCACCCGATCGGGGGCCGTGAGCGGCAGCATGTGCCCCGCCCCCTCGACGTAGTCCAGATGCACGTGCGGCACGAGCGCCCGCATCCCCTCCCCGCGGGAGCCCAGCGTGTACATGTCCGAATCGGAGCGGACGCCCGGGTAGCGGAACAGGTCCCACGTGCCGCCCATGCGCTCACGCCCCTCGATGATGGCGTAGCGGAGGGTAGGGCCGTCGTGCTCGAGGTCGTGCTGCAGGCACTGATGCCGGACCACCCCGCGCCCACGATGACCACGTCCACATGCCTGGGCGCGGCGGCGGGCAGGTCGGACGGCGGGGCGCCGGTCTCGGGGAGCGTGCTCGTCTTCGGTGAAGTCATGGAGGTTCCCCAAGCATTGCGCGGCGGGCCGGCACAGGCCCTCCTCCGCTCTTGCGAGTTTCATTAATGCCATATATGGTACCATATGCCGACCATCAAGACTACGGTCTATGTCGACGAGGCGGATTACCGCACGCTGCAGGCGCTCGCGGCGGCCGGTGACCGTTCTGCTGCGGAACTCATGCGCGAAGCGTTGCATGCGTTTGTTGAGGCGCAGCTCTCGCGGACCGCGGGCACAGCGGCCAGTCGTGGCGTCGCCGAGACATCGCCGCGCTATCGCGTCGAGCCGGCCCAGCCTGCCGCGGCGCCTCTGCCCTCCGTCGCGTCCCGGCTCGCCGAGATTCAGGCCATCGTGCGGGAGCTCCCCGTCCTCGACCCGCGGCCGGCAGATGAGATTCTCGGCTACGACGATATCGGGTTGCCCACATGAGCGGAGTCGTGCTGGACAGCTCAGCAGTCATAGCGCTCATCGCCGATGAACCCGAGGCGCCGCGGCTCGCGGCCGCCCTCGATCGGCTGACCGACCGGGTCATCGGCGCCCCGACGCTGGTGGAGACCGGCATCGTGCTCCGCGCGCGCTACGGGGGGCGCGGCGAGCTGGCGCTCGACGCGTTTCTGCAGCGCTTCGACGTGCGCGTCGTGCCCTTGGCAACGCGCGAGGCCACCTTCGCGCGGGAGGCCCACCGCCGCTTCGGACGCGGCGTGGGCTCCCCGGCGGTGCTCAACTACGGCGACTGCCTCGCGTATGCCGTGTCCGCCTCGCTGGGCTGGCCGCTGCTGTGCGTGGGAAACGACTTCGCGCGGACCGATGTGATGCTGGCGCGGTAGCGTCGGGCTGACGCGTAACGTCTTGGCGGAGCGGGCCGGCGTCTCGGTCGACACACTCCGTCGCTTCGAGACCACCGGGCAGATCGCGTTCGAGCGATTGGTGCGCATTGCGGTGGCGCTGAGCGTCTCGCCGAACCTCGACGATCTCTTCCCGGCGGTCACGGTCGAGAGGCTGGAGGATCTCGAGCGCGCGCGTCACGACGCCCGTTGCGCGCGTGCTGGTCAGGCTCCGGTTCGGAATGGACCGCCACGGCATCGCCGTGCCCGACCGCGTCGTTGGGACCCTTGCCCTGCACGAGGGACGCCCCGTTTTCTTCTACGACGACGCCTTCTGTCTGGACCCGTTGCCGCTCTCGCCCTTTTGTCGGTCGCCGACGTGACCACCGTGCTGCGGGACCTCGGCTGCGCACGCGACACCATCGCCCTCCTCACCTCACGTTGCGACGAGGTCGCAAAACGCGCGCAGTGACGCGAAACCCGGCCGAGCATCTCGCTCGACCGGGCCTTTTCCTTCAGCGCTCCAACTACCGCACCAGCTTCTTGTACTTGATCCGATGCGGCTGATCCGCGTCGGGGCCCTTCCGCTTCTTCAGGTCCTCGATGTACGCGCCGTAGTTCCCCTCGAACCACACCACCTCCGAATTCCCTTCGAACGCGAGAATGTGCGTGGCCACACGATCCAGGAACCAGCGATCGTGGGAGATGATCACCGCGCACCCGCTGAAGTCCAGCACCGCCTCCTCCAGCGCCCGCAGCGTGTCCACGTCGAGATCGTTCGTGGGCTCGTCGAGCAGGAGCAGGTTGCCGCCCTGCATCACCGTCTTGGCCAGGTGCAGCCGATTCCGCTCACCGCCCGAGAGGTTCGCCACCAGCTTCTGCTGGTCGGCCCCCTTGAAGTTGAAGCTCGCCGCATAGGCGCGCGAATTCAGCTCACGCTTGCCCACCGGAATGGTCTCGCGCCCGCCCGAAATCTCCTCCCACACCGTCCGCTTCCCCTCCAGCGTGCGCTGCTGGTCCTGATACGAGATGCTCACCGTGGGCCCCACGAACAGCTCCCCCGCATCGGGCGTCTCCAACCCGTTGATCATGCGGAACAGCGTCGTCTTGCCCGCACCGTTCGGGCCGATGATGCCCACGATGCCGGCCCGCGGCAGGTCGAAGTCGAGAGAGTCGAAGAGCAGCTTGTCGCCGTACGCCTTGCGCAGCCCCTTCGCCCGCACCACGTCGTTGCCCAGACGCGGCGCCGGCGGAATGACGATCTCGTTGCCCATCACCCGGTCGTTCTGCGCCTCGCTCGCCAGATCCTCGTACGCCTGCAGACGCGCCTTGTTCTTGGCCTGCCGTGCGCGCGGGGACATGCGCACCCACTCGAGCTCCTTCTGCAGCGTCTTCTGCCGCGCGCTGGCCTGCTTCTCCTCCAGCGCCAGCCGCTGCTGCTTCTGCTCCAGCCAGCCGCTGTAGTTCCCCTCGTACGGCACGCCCTTGCCGCGATCGAGCTCGAGAATCCACTTGGCCACGTTGTCCAGGAAGTAGCGGTCGTGCGTGATGGCCACCACCGTGCCGGGGAACTTCTCCAGGTAGTGCTCCAGCCACGCCACGCTTTCGGCATCGAGGTGGTTGGTGGGCTCGTCGAGCAGCAGCATGTCCGGCTCTTCCAGCAGGATCTTGCACAGCGCCACGCGACGCTTCTCACCACCGCTCAGATTCGTCACCGGCCAGTCCCCCGGCGGCAACCGCAGCGCGTCCATGGCCACGTCGATCTTGTTGTCAAGGTTCCACAGGTCGTGCTGGTCGATGTACTCCTGCAGCGTCCCCTGCCGCTCCATCAGCTTGTCGAAGTCCGCGTCGGGCTCGGCGAACTTGAGCGAGATCTCGTTGAACTCGTTGAGGGCGTCCCGATGCTTCTTGACCGCCAGCTCCACGTTGCCGCGCACGTCGAGCGTGGGGTCGAGTTCCGGCTCCTGCGGCAGGTAGCCGATGCGCGTGCCCTTGTGCGCCCACGCCTCGCCCTGAAACTCGGTGTCCACGCCCGCCATGATGCGCAGCAGCGACGACTTGCCCGCGCCGTTGGGGCCGAGCACGCCGATCTTCGCGCCGGGATAGAACGACAACCAGATATCGTCGAGGATGATGCGCGACGGTGGCACCACCTTGCGCAACCCCTTCATGACGTAGATGAACTGCGGAGCCATGGAACCCGTGACAGAGGGAAACGCCGGTCGCCACGGCGGCGACGGCACCGCGGTAATCTAGGGCGCCCCGGAAGCCGCTCGGGGGACGCCGCTCGGGGGACGCCGCTCGGGGGACGCCGCTCGGGGCGCCGGCGGCACGGGGCTGTGATGATCGCCGGGGCCGGTCGTCCTTGCCATAAAGTCCCGGGCTCCCGCCGCCGTGCCGGTGACCCGAGGCCACCTCGCTCCGCTCCCCTCGTCGTCTCCCTGCGCCGCCGTGTCGTCTGCATCCTCCGCCGTCCTTCCCCTGCTCTCCGGCCTGGCGCTCGCCATCGCGCGGCGGCGGTCCTACGGGAACACGCATCCCATGGTCGTGCAGGCCGACGAGGCACTGAGCGAGGTCTTCGTCCGGCACATCGAGGCCCACGCCAGCCTCACGCTCGCCGTCGCCAACCGCGACCTCCTCGTGAATGGCGAGGTGATGTCGGGGAACACGGCGGTCGTGCGTGATCTCGCCGCCCGCTTGCACGGCATGGGCATTGGCGCGATCCGGGTCGAGCGCGGGCTCACCCTCGGTGCACTCAGCGCCCTGGTGGCGCTGCTCGCCCGCCGGCAGACGGAGGTGGACGACGCGGCGCCGTTCCCCGACCTGCAGGGGATCGTCATCGGCCGCATCGACTTCGAGCAGCTCGGGCTGGCCGACGAGGCGACGCTGCGCGCCGAGGGCGAACAGCTCTGGCACACGCTGGCCACGCGCACGCTCGAGGGACTGAGCCCCAGGTCCGAGGCGGCCGCGCTCCCCGCTGCGGCAGTGGGTGACGTGCCGTCGGGGAGCCACGACCCGCTGGCTGCGTCGGCGACGTCGGGCCTCACCCTCGCGGACGCCCTCGCCATTGCCGCGTCCGACCCGAGGGCCGCCTGGGCCGCCTTCGCGGCCCTCAGTGATCTCGCGAACCGCATCGCCACCGCGCCGCGGACGCTCCGCGACACGGTGGGCGCCCAGCTCGACGCGCTGTTCGCCGGCGTCGACGACGAGGCCCTGTCGGCCCTGCTGGCGTCGGCCTCCGACAACGCGGTCACCCGCTTTCTGTCCGCCCTGGTGGAGATCCTCCCCGCCCCGGCAGTCATCCGGTGGCTGAACCTCTCCGCCCAGACCAGCGGCCGCGAACTCTCTCCGCATATGCTGCGCATCATCACCAAGATGACCGCGCACCGGTCGAGCCGATCGCGGGACGCCGCCGACCACGCCGTGCGTGAGACGGTGCTGGAACTCATCCAGGGGTGGGAAGTGATCGAGCCCAATCCGATGGAGCATCATCAGCTGCTCGACACGCTCGCCCACTGGAGCGCCAACGACCTGCACCCGACATCGGACGGGCAGACGGTGCAGCTCGACCCCATCAGCCACGAAGCCGTACGCCTGGTCCAGATGGCCTGCGAGATCGATGTCGTGTCCCACGATACCGTCCCGGCGGTGCGTCATCTCGCCGACCACGGCTTGGGCCCGCAGGTGCTCGCGTGGGCCGAACTCGCGGCCAGTCAGGCCACGCGCGACCGGTTGCGCGGGCTCACCGTGACCCCGCAGGCCATTGCCAAGGCGCTGCTCGGCACCCCCTTCGACGCCGCCGAGGCGAAGCAGCTCCTCGACGGGTTGCCGGACGAGTCGGCGCCGTTGCTCATCGAGCCCCTCGAACGATGCGAGTCGCGCACCGGTCGGCGGCTCATCTACGACCGGCTGCAGCGGGCGGGACCGGCCATCGTGCCCATGCTGCACCAGCGCCTCACCCAGCCCGCGCCGTGGTACCTGGTGCGCAACCTGCTGGGCCTGCTGCGGGACGTATGCGTCGACCTCGCCCCCGCAGCGCTCGCGACGGAGGCGCCGCCGGGTCCGCTGCTCCTCTTCCAGACGCACGAGCAGCCGCCCGTGCGGCGGGAGGCAGTCCGGGTGCTGGTGCTGTACCCGGACGTGCGTCCGGCCGCGCTGCGCCGGGCGCTCGACGACGCCAACGCCGAGGTGCGCCTTGCCGCGATCGAGGTCATGCTGGCTCTGGGGGAGGCGATCCCGCAGCGGGAGGTCGTCTCCCGGCTGCTGGCCATCGCCGATCAGGAGCCCATCGACCTGACCACGCGCGAGAAGGCGGTGCGCGCTGCCGCCCGGTCGCGGCACGCGGAGGTGCGGGAGTGGCTGGTGGAGCACGCGACCCGCCGCGGCCTGTTGAAGAGCCGTCGGCTGGCCCCCGTGACCCCGCTCGTGCGCACGGCGCTGCTGCAGTTGGCGCTGCACTTCGGCGAGCACGGCGAGGTGGCCCCCATCCTCGTGCTGGCCAGGCGGGCCGGGGTGCTGAGTGGCAGCAGTTCGGCATCCGCCGCGGCGGTGGCCCGATGAGCGCGCCGGCGACGCCGACCGGCATGCCCACCCGCATGGCCCCCGCCCCGGTGCCGGTCATCGCGGGCGCGTTCCTCCACACGCTGGGCCAGGCGCTCGCCGCCATGACACTCTACGGCGCCGGTCACCCCGCGCGGAGTGCGGCGCACGACCGGGCGCTGGCCAAGCTGCGGGAGCTCCTGGCGCGCGTGACCCCCCTCCGCCTCACCTTCGTCGGCGGCGACGTGATCGTGGATCGACTGGTGCTGCACGAGTTCCGGGAGTGGGACTGGGGAGCACGGCTCGCCGCGGGCGGCGTCCAGCGCGTGGAATTCGGGAGCGCCACCCTCGCTGAATCGGAGTTCGTGGAGTTGCTGACGGCGTTGCACGCCGCGGTCGGGACGGGCTGCCCCCCCCTCGCGCATCCGCAACTCGTCGGCAGCATCCGGTTCGGCCCCGTGGGGCTGGCCGGCAGCGAGTCGCGCACCGTGTCGACGCCGGCCATGGGAGAGGCGACGGTGCCGCTGCCCGCCGAGATCGGCGCCCTGCCGGTGGCGATCGAGGCGGCGCACACCCTGCTCTCCCCCGAGGACGTGCGCGACGAACTCGACGCGCTGGCGTGGGTGGAGGCGCAGACGGCGGAGACGAATCGCCTGCCGGTAGGCGAGGCGGAAACGATCGTGCGCGGGCTGTCGCTCGCCATGCGGGCCGACCACGGGTCGTTCCTGCCGCTCATCGAGCTCAAGAGCACCGACCAGTACACCACCGTGCACTCCTGCAACGTGGCGATGCTCGCCATGGGGCTCGCGGAGCAGCTCGCCTTCGGGGCGCGCGACGTGCGGGCCATCGGGGTGGCCGCGCTGCTGCACGATATCGGCAAGGTCCGCCTCCCCGACAGCCTGCTGAACAAGACGGAGGCGCTCACGGCGGCCGACCGGGCCCTGCTGAACACCCATTCCCTCGAGGGGGCGCGCCTGTTGGGCGAGCGCGGCGCCGGCTATGGGCTGGCCGCGATCGTGGCGTACGAACACCACATCGGGGCCAACGGGCAGGGGGGCTACCCCAAGTACACCTTCCCCCGCCAACCGCACTACGTGTCGCGGCTGGTGCAGGTGTGCGACATCTACGACGCCCTCAGCACCGACCGGCCGTACCGGGCCGCGTGGCCGCGGGTGCGGGCGCTACACCACATGCGACTGCGGGCCGGCCGCGAGATCGACGCGGACCTGCTGCTCGCGTTCTTCGACCTGCTGGACCAGTACCGGACACGGTCGCCCCGATCGCGCTGACGGAGGGTCCGGGAACGCTCGCCCGGTTCCCCCCGTATGGTCGTCGATGGCACTCCTCCAGATCGCCGACGTTTCGGCCCAGCTGTCCGGCAACCCGGCCGCCGCACTCCCGCTCCTCTTCGGCGCGGGGGTCCTGACGAGCCTCACCCCCTGCGTGTATCCGATGATTCCGATCACGGCCGCGATCGTTGGTGGCCAGTCGTCATCGGAGCAGGCAGGAGCCACCACGGTGTCAAGGTGGCGACCGGTCGGCCTGTCGCTGGTGTACGTGATTGGTCTGGCCAGCGTATACGCCGGCCTCGGCCTGCTCGCAGGCCTCACCGGTACCATGTTCGGCACGGTGTCGGCCAATCCGTGGGCCTACTTCACCATGGCCAACCTGCTCATGATCGCCGGGCTGGCCATGCTCGATGTACTGCCGGTCCGCATCCCCAACGCCATCATGCAGCGCGCGGCCAACGCCGGCACCGGCGGCCGCACGGCCGGAGCATTCGTCATGGGCGCCGCCTCCGGGCTGGTCGCCGCCCCCTGCTCCGCCCCAGTCATGGCCGCCGTCCTCACCTGGGTCTCCACCACCAAATCGGCCCTCCTCGGCTTCACCTACCTCTTCACCTTCTCCTTGGGCATGTGCACCCTCCTCGTTCTGGTGGGGGTATCTGCCGGGACACTGTCGCGACTCCCTCGCGCTGGTGCGTGGATGCTGACGGTGAAGAAGGGGTTCGCCTTCGTCATGATCGCCATGGCCGAGTACTATCTGGTGAAGATGGGGCAGGTCTACTTCTGAAGGCACAACCGATCAGTTCCGGGTTCTGGGTTCGGGTTTGGGGTTTCGAGTCCGACTCACCCGGAACCCGCTACCCGAACTCACCACCCATGACGGATCTGTTCAAGTCGGCACGCCGCGCCATGGCGATCGTCGCCATCGCCACAGCCCCCGCCGCCGCGCAGGACCTCGGCATCGCCCTCGGTGAACAAGCCCCCGGTGGCCCCCTCGAAACGCTCGCCGGTCAGACGGTCGACCTCTCGGCCTACCTCGGCAAGCAGCAGCCCACGCTCATCGAGTTCTGGGCCACCTGGTGCCCCAACTGCAAGCAGCTCGAACCCGCCCTGCGCGCGGCCCACGCCAAGCACGGCAAGGCCGTGCGCTTCGTGACCGTTGCCGTGTCGGTCAACCAATCCGTCGAACGCGTGAAGGCGTGGCAGGCCGCCAACAAGATGCCCGGCGACATCCTCTACGACCGCAAAGGCACCGTGAGCGGCGCCTACGATGTCCCCGCCACCAGTTACATCGTGGTCGCCGACAAGACCGGCAAGATCGTCTACACCGGCGTCGGTGGCACGCAGAACATCGAGGCCGCCCTCAAGAAGGCCATGTAACGGCGGGAAACACGGCCTTGGCTTTCGCCTGAAACGCGTTACATTCGGCGTGATTGGAATGTCAGTCCAGACTCACCGGCACGCCCTGCGGCGGACCGCGTGCGTTTCCCGCCTCCCTTCCTCAGAGCCTGCGTGAGCACTCGTCCAACGCCCACCATCCGCGACGTCGCCAAGGCCGCCGGCGTGTCCATCGCCACTGTCTCCCGCGTGCTCAATGATGCGGCGCGCGTGACCGAAGACACGCGGGATCGGGTCCGGAGCGTGGTCAGCAAGATGGGCTACGCGCCCCACGGCGGTACGCGCAGCGTCGCCGTGCGTCGCACGCGCACCCTCGGCGTGCTGCTCCCCGAGCTCTACGGCGAGTTCTTTTCCGAGTTCATCCGCGGCATCGACGAGACCGCCAAGAAGCACGGCTTCCTCACCCTCGTCACGAGCGCTCGCCGCGAAGCGCACGAGATTGCCGCCGCGGTGAGCAACATGCGCGGCCGAGTGGATGGATTTCTCGCCGTGTCCCCGTCGGTGGCCGCCCGCGCGACGCTGGCGGAGGTCGCGGAACGCTACCCCACCGTCCTCGTGGGCGCCGGCAGCGATGTCGGTGACTTTGCCGCCCTGTCGGTGAACAACTTCCAGGGCGCCGCCACCATGATGAAGCACCTCCTGTCGCTGGGGCATCGCCGCATCGTGTTCCTGCGCGGCCCCACCGCACAGGTCGATGCCGGCGAGCGCCTGCACGCCGTGCGCGAAGTGGCCAACTGGTACGACAACTGCGAGCTCACCGAGCTGGCCGGCGAGTTCCGCATGGACACCGCCTACGAGGTGGTCACGCAGCTGCTCAAGTCGGGCGTGCGCCCCGATGCGATCTTCGCCGCCAACGACACCATGGCTATTGGCGCCATCTCGGCCGTTCGCGACGCCGATCTGCGCGTCCCCGACGACATCGCCATCACCGGCTTCGACGATACGCCCATGACGCGTTTCCTGTCGCCGCCGCTCAGCACCGTGCGCATGCCCATCCACGCGCTCGGCGAGCGCGCCGCCCTACGCCTCATCGAAACGCTGCGCGGGGGCGGCACCGCGGTGCCGGCGAACCACGAAATCCTGCCGGCGCAGCTGGTCATCCGCTCCAGCTGCGGCGCGGCCCGCAAGATGATGGAGGCCGCCGGCAGCTGACGCGCCTCCCGCCGTGGGGCCGCCCCCCGGCGCGGCGCACGGCGGCGCACGGCGTGCGGAACGCGGTAAGCATTGCGTAACGGCAGGCGTCCGCAATTGACGGGTGTCCGGTGCATGGGGACGTTAAGGCATGCCCACTGCCGCCCCTCCCCGCGCTGCGTCTGCGCATCGCCCGCTCATCGTGATGGTCACCGCCCTGCTGGGCACCGCCGTGGCCTGCACGCGCCCCACCGCGACACCGGCCGCCGCGCCCTCGGACGGCGCGCGCACGTTCGAAATCATCGGCCATCGGGGCGCCGCGGGACTCGCGCCGGAGAACACGCTGGCCTCCTTCTCCCGCGCCTGCGCGGTGGGCGTGAACGGCATCGAGCTCGACGTGCACCTGAGCGCCGACGATCAGGTCGTGGTGCACCACGATTACGCGTTGCACCCCGATCTCACGCGCGACCGATCGGGCGCGTACAGCATTGCGGATCCGCGCCCGCTTCTGCGCAGCCTGCCGCTGCCGGCCCTTCGGGAGTATGACGTGGGGCGGGTGCGCCCGCACAGCGAGTACGCCGCGCGCCATCCGGAGCAGCGCGCCGCCGACGGTGCGCGCATCCCCACCCTCGACGAGGTCATCACGCTGTTCCTGCGTGAGTGCGCGCCGCCCACGCGCCTGGTGGTGGAGATCAAGACCGACCCCACCCAACCGGCCGTGAGTGCCGCGCCGCCGCAGCTGGTGGCGCGCACGCTCGGGGTGCTGCGCGCACGCAAGGTGACCGGGCGCACGCAGATCATCGCGTTCGATTGGCGCGTGGCCATGCTGGTGCATCGCGACGCACCCGATATCCCCACGAGCATCCTCACCGGCGAGGGGCGCACCGAGCAGGACGGGAATACGGTGCAGATCGGCCGCGTCGGCGCATCACCGTGGATGGGTGGGCTCGACGTGGATGACTTCGGTGGGTCGGTCCCGCGGGCCATTCTCGCGGCTGGCGGCCGCAACTGGTCGCCGAACGCCGCGAGCCTCACCCGCGAGCGTCTCGCGGAGGCACACCGGCTGGGCGTGCGTGTCTATCCCTACACGGTCAACGACACCACCGAGATGCGGCGCCTGCTTGCGCTGGGCGTGGACGGCATCACGACCGATCGCCCCGATCTCCTGCGCGCAGTCGTCAGCTGCGGCGCAACACCGCCGGTACCACGCCCGTCGTTTCCGTGCTCGGCTCGAAGTAGCGCGCGTTGAACTCCGCGACGCGGCCGCGATAGCCCACCGTCACCCCGTCGTCGGCCAGCAGGTCGGCCTGGGAGCGGCCGGCCGCGTTGTACAGCACCCGGCCGAGGGCGCCGCGATGCGCGAGTACCCGGTGCCACGGGACCGACTCCCGGTCGGCGTCGAAACGCCGCGCGAGCAGGAATGTGACGTGACGCACCGGCACACCGAGGAAGGTGCTGATCGCATCCACCGTGGTGAGACGACCGGCGGGGATGGAGCGCACGACGGCCAGCACATCGGCGTTCATGCGCGTGTACGTGGCCTTGATCGCGAGCGCGTTGCCGAACAGCGAGGCGCGCGCATCGAGCATCATCATGCTCATGGAATCGTTCCAGCGTCGGACAAGACGGAGAGTGCCATGCAGGCGGGCGGGACCCGGTGGTCCGGGCGCGCATATGGTACGGCGGGCAGGCGCATTCGTGCAACAGGGAGCGGCGCAGGTCGTCCCGCATGCGGCGGCTTCCATCAACGTTCGGCGGTTTTGTTACAGGACCGTCGTTCGGACCGGACTTCAAGTCATCGAATCCGAGGCGCAGGCGTTCCAACGATTCAGGGCTGCGTCACCCGCCGCTGGCGCAATACCTCGTACACGGCGATACCCACGCTCGTGGAGAGGTTGAGCGACCGGATGTGCGGCGAGGGGGACATGGGAAGCGTCACGAAGCGCTCGGCGTAGCGCTCGTGCAGCGCGGGGGGCAAGCCGCCCGTCTCGCGCCCGAATACCAGGACCGTGCCCTCGCCGGCAGCCAGCGGCGCATCCCAGAAGGGCTGCCGCCCGCGCGTGGAGAAGAACCACGGGTCGCCAAGGCGCGGCAGTGTCACCTCGAAGTCGGCCCACGTCTTCCAGACACGCAGCTCCACCTGCGGCCAATAGTCGAGCCCCGCGCGCTTCACCTGTCGCTCATCCAGGGAGAACCCCAGCGGCTCGATGAGATGGAGCCTGGCGCCCGCCGCCAGGCAGGTGCGCCCCGCATTCCCGGTGTTCCAGTGGATTTCGGGGTGGACCAGCACGACGTGAAGTGACATGGTGTAATGGTGTGCCTGCGCCCCGGTCCCGCCAAGACGCCATCGTGAATCCGCCCACCATCGTCTACTTCGACGGCCTGTGCGGCCTGTGCAACGGCTTCGTCGACTTTCTGCTGCGCCACGACCGGGCGCACCGCCTGCGCTTTGCGTCGCTGCAGGGTGCGACGGCCGCCACCCAGGCCGGCCTTCCCTCCGGCATGGACTCCGTCGTGGTGGTGCACCACGGCCGTGTGCTGCTGCGCACCGATGCGGCGCTGTTCGTGCTCCAGCAACTCGGCGGCGTGTTTGCACTGAGCCGCGTGTTCACCGTCGTGCCGCGGAGCTGGCGCGACGCCGTGTACGGCGTCATCGCCCGCCACCGCTATCGCTGGTTCGGACGGCGGGCGCAGTGCCGCCTCCCCGCGCCGCACGAGGCCCCGTGGTTTCTCCCGTAGCATGCGGGTCGTGCCGCGGGTACCGGGAACCCCGGCGTCATTCCGCGAGAGTCTGCGTCGTCCGTGGTGCGGTGCCGCTCCCGCGGGCGACGGTGGCGATTGCCCGATGCCGACGTCAGCGGTGGTGCTTGAGTACGTAGGCCGCCTCGGCCTCGAGCCCATCCACGAGGGCGTCGATGTGCGACTCGTCGGTCCGGGCATTCATGACCGTAATGCGCAGCACCCGACGGCCATCGAGCGTGGTGGCCGTAATCCACCCGCGTCCGCTGCGGTTGTAGCGCTCGCGCAGCGCATCGGTGAGCGCATCGCGCTCCTCGGGACTCACGTCGGGCCCGGTCCAGGCAAAGCACAGGATGTTGCTTTCCGGCTCGTGCAGCGGCGTGAACAACGCATGGTTGGCCAGGTGCGCGTGCAGTGTCTGCGCCATGTGACAGAGCCGATCGTACAACGCGGCGAGCGCATCGGCGCCGTAGCGCTCGAACGCCACCCACAGCTTGAGCACATCCGCACGACGTGAGCACTGGAAGCTGCGCGGCCCCATGTCCCACGCGCGCGCGTCGTCGTTCGGGGTGAACAGATACGGGGCCTGCTGCGAGAAGGCGGCGTCCAGGTCGTGTTCGTCGCGCATGAGCAGCAGCCCCGCCGCGAGCGGCAGCAGCAGCGTCTTGTGCGGATCCCAGACCACCGATCGCGCGCGCGCGATGCCGCGCACCCGGTGCGCATGCGTGGGTGACAGCAGTGCCGCCCCGCCGTGCGCGGCGTCCACGTGCAACCACAGCGGCTCGCCCCGTTCGCCGAACTCGGCGCAGACATCCGCCACCGCGTCGAGATCATCGAACGCCCCGGTGGCGGTGCAACCGGCGGTGGCCACGACCGCCATCACGCGCTCCCCGCGGGAGCGCAGTGCCGCCAGCGTGTCGCGGAGCGCCGGAATGCTCAGGCGGTGCGCCTCGCTGCGCACCGTCACCACCCGCTCCATGCCCAGCCCCATGTTGCCGGCGGCGCGCGCCACGGCATAATGCGCATGGTCACCACACACCAGCACGGGCGCATCGGCCCCCACGCCGCAGCGCCACACATCGGGGATGGCGCGACGACGCGCGGCCAGCAGCGCGGTGAAGGTGGCCTCGGTCCCGCCACTCGTCATGGTGCCCCCCGCACGCGCGTCCCAACCCAGCAGGTCCGTCATCCACTCCACGACCTGATGCTCGAGCGGCGTGAACGAGGGGGACATTTCCCGCACCGCCATGCTCTGGTTGAGCGCGCTGATCAGCGCATCCGTCCACACGGCCGCCGGCAGCGGCGCCGATACCTGGTGCCCGATGTACATGGGGTGCGCCAGACGGTTCACGTCTTCCAGCAGCAACGACGACAGCCGCCGGGCCACATCGGCCAACGGGCGCGACCGGCGCGGCAGCGTTTCCTGCAGGCGGCCGGCAATGACTTCGGCGCTGTGCCAGGTGGACACCGGCCCCTCGCCACGGCGCGTGCCCGCCAGGTAGTCGGCCGCCAAGGCCAGAATCGGGCGCGCCGCCTCCAGGGAGGTATCGGCTTCCAGCAGGGCCAGGGCCTCGAGCGCGGCGTCGTCGGTCATGGCCGTACGTTACCGATGCTACCCGCTGTACGGAATGAGGCGGTAGTGATGGGGATCCCAGCGCCAGTGCCGCGCGGTGGTGTTGTACACGCCGCCAATCCAGCGGTCGATGCCGTTCACCTTCACGAAATCGGCGCGATCGCGCACCATGTCCTGCCCCAGTGGGGTCAGCTGCACGGTGCGCTCCCAGAAGGCCTTGCCGTCGGTGTCGCGCAGCGGCGCGATGACCCGCGAGCCATTCACGTGCGTCACCAGCGGATGCGCGCAGTCGCTGAGCCGCTGCACATACCACGCGAAACTCCAGTCACCCAGCCACACCCACGATTCCGCGCTCTGGTGCGCCGCAAACAGCTTGGCCAACGGCAGCGCCCCGGGCGACAACGCTTCGCACAGTTGCCGCTCGCAGCGCGACAGCCCGGCCTGCGTATCGGGGTACTCCTCCAGCTGCCGCCGCAGCGCCGGCGCCAGATGCGGCAGCCGCACCTCGTCGTCGTAGGCGTAGGCGCGTGCCCGCACCTCGCGGTCGATGCGCGCGGTCACCGCGAGCAGCGCATCCGGCGTGTCGGCCGTGAACGCCTCCCAGGCCGCGCTGGCCAGGGCGAAGTCCCCGGCGGTCACCTGACGGCGAGCCGCGTACAGCGGCACGAACTTCTCGGGCTGCAGCGGACCAAGGAAGCAATCGGCCGGCGCGATCGTCACCCTGGGCCGCTCGTCGAGCGGACGGCGCGCCACGCGGGCCAGCACCTGGATGAGCTGCAGCTGATCGAAGAGGTCGGGCTCGAACCACAGGACGAGCTCATCCGTGGTCTTCACACTGTCGAGCCGGGCATCGCGCTCGGCAAAATCCGCGATTGCCGCCGACTGACTCTGCCAGCCGCGACTGGCCAGGAATTCCCCACGCACCCGCCGGAAGGTCGCGAGATCGTGATCCGACGGGACCGGCCCGTCGTGGAGCATATCGCGCCACGACAGCAGGTCGCCGGGCAGCCCCGAACGGGCCAAGGCGGTCACGGCGTGATCGCCGTTGGTGAGGTGCAGGGTCAGCATGAGGTAGCGTAAGTTGCAGATATCTTGTCCCGCCCCGGTCCGGATCGCTAGTCACCGCGCGTCGGGTCCGAGCCGTCGCCGGACGTGTACCCCCGGTGCATCCAACGACATACTCGCCGACCGATGTCCGAGACCCGCGTCGTCAGTCCAACTGCTCCCACCTCGGTCACGAACGACGACGCCCTCGCGGCCGGTACGCTCGAGGAGGTGGACCTCGAGGCCATGCTTGGCACCGGCACCGCCATGTGGGCTGTCGTCTTCGCCGGCGGCATCGGCACGCGGTTCTGGCCACTCAGCACGCCGCGCCGGCCCAAGCAGGTGCTGGCCCTCGTCAACGAACGGCCACTCATCGCCGACACCGTGGCGCGCCTGGCGCCGCTGGTGCCGGCCGAACGAGTGCTCGTCGTGACGAGCGCCGACATTGCCGATGCGCTGCACGAGGCCATTCCCGAGGTACCGCGCAGCAATCTGCTCATTGAGCCGCGCCCGCTCGGTACCGCCGCCGCGCTGGCATGGGGAGCGCAGGAAGTCTCCCGACGCGCGGGGCCGGACACGGTGTTCGTGGCGCTGCACGCCGACCTTGCCGTGGGGTACCCCGATGTGCTGCGCGATACGCTCCGCCGCGCCGCCGCCATCGCCTCGGCCGACAACGCGCTGGTGGCCCTCGGTGCCCGACCCACACGCGCCGAAACCGGCTTCGGCTATCTCCAGCCGGGGATGCCGCTCGACCCCCTCCAGTCGCGCGCCGAAGGTGGGGCCTGCCGCGTGGAGCATTTCGTGGAAAAACCGGGCGCGGCCTTGGCCGACGTGCTCATCGAGCGTGGCGCGCTCTGGAATACGGGCATCTTCGTGTGGCGCGCCCGCGTGGTGCTGGACGAACTCGACCGGCACACCGCCGAGGTGCGACACGGCCTGCCACAGCTTGCCGCCGGAGCCATGGAGCAATTCGCCGCGCGCGTGTCGAGCGTCTCCATCGACCGCGGCCTGCTCGAACGGTCTCCCAACGTGGTGGTGCTCCCCGCCGACATGGAGTGGGACGACGTGGGGACGTGGGCCTCACTGCGCCGCGTCCGCGAGCTCGACGATACCGGCAACGGCGTCATGGGCCAGGTCCATTGCGTCGACTGCAGCGGCAATGTCATTCATGCGGACGGCTGCTGCGTGGTGGCCTATGGCATCAGCGGCATGATCGTGGTCAGCATCGACGGACTCACCTTCGTCACCACGCAGGATCGCGCCACCGAACTGGGACCGCTGCTGAATGCCCTGCCGGGAAGCCTGCGCTTCAACCCGGGACGGCAGTAGGCGCGGAGAGGTCGGATCGGTCGGAGGGGTCGGACATCAGATTTCAGACATCGGATATCGGATATCGGATATCAGATGTCGGACGCCGGAGGTCGGAGGTCGGAGGTCGGATCCATGCCGGAGGTCGGACGCCGGATACCGCGTTCGGAGGTCCGAAGCCGGAGTCGCAGGACGCACGCCCTCCGGCCTCCGACTTCCGAAAGCCGTTTCCCATCTCGGACGTCCGGCATGCATCCGGCAT
>NZ_JAJTHI010000047.1 GCF_021298855.1 Gemmatimonas sp. | reverse complement strand
GGGGAAGACGGACGCCGGAGCCCCGACCCCGACTGCGCCGTTCGGCCCCGACCCGGCCGCACCCGCGACTGCAGGAAGGACCCCGACCGTGGTGGCAGTACCCCGACTGCAGTGGCAGTACCCCGACCGTCGTGGCAGTACCCCGACCGCCCCCCCGACCAGCGACCCCGACCAGCAGCCACCGAGCACACGACGATCAGCGCATCGCCGCAAACGTGTCGCAGGCGCCCGGATCGCCCTGTTCGAAACCGCGCCGGAACCACTGCTGTCGATCCGCCGAGGACCCGTGCGTGAACGATTCGCGCTGCACGCGGCCACCGGCCATCTGCTGCAGGCGATCGTCACCCACCGCAGCGGCGGCGCCGAGCCCTTCCTCGAGGTCGCCCGGCTCCAGCATGCGCGCCCGCGCCGCGTCGTGCGCCCACACGCCGGCATAGCAGTCGGCCTGCAGCTCCATCGCCACCGACAGCGCGTTCTTCGCGCGCGGATTCTCCTGCTGCAGGCGCCGCACCTGCTGTTCGGTCCCCAGCACGTTCTGCACGTGATGGCCGATCTCGTGCGCAATGACGTACGCCTGCGCGAAGTCGCCGGGGGCACCGAACTGCCGGTGCAGCTGATCGAAGAACGACAGGTCGATGTACACCTTCTCGTCACCCGGGCAGTAGAACGGCCCGCTGGCCGACTGCCCCGTGCCACATGCCGTGGGCGTGGCGTCCCGGAAGAGCACCAGCCGCGCGGGGCGATAGCGCGACATCTGCCGCGCCCACGTGGCCTGGGCGCTATCGAGCACCACCGAGACGAACTGCACCATGCGCTCTTCTGCCGGATCGTTGAGCGGCGCCTGCTCGGCCGTGGGCATCGGTGCGCCCACCCCGCTCCCGCCCGTGATGGGGGTGACGAGGTCCGTCTTGAACACATAGCTCAGCACGATGAGCACGAGCATGCCGCCCACACCGAGCTTCATGCCGCCACCGCGGAAGCCGCCGCCGCCCATACCACCCGCACCACCACCGCCGCCGCGACGGTCTTCAATATTGCGACTGCGGCCACCAGGAGACCAACGCATGGGCCAGGTACGCGAAAGGGGGGAAGCACGTGGAGACGCGCGTGATCGGAACGGCGACGTGCAGACGCCGTCGTTTGAAACGGCGCCATGGAAACCGCGTCATGGGAACGGCGTCATGGATTACCACTTGAGCTTAACCGCGGGAGCACGACAGCGCAGCAACGCTACCGCAGTAACGCTGCCGCCGTGGCGATCGCGCCGTCTTCCATGACCCATGACGTCGTTCCCATGACGTCGTTCCCACGACGTCGTTCCCACGACGTCGTTCCCATGACGTCGTTCCCATGACGTCGTTCCCATGACGTCGTTCCCATGACGTCGTTACGCCGTTGACGGCCTCTATGCGGCCATCTCCGCCGCAAACGCCAGACTCACCGCACGCCGCGCGCCCCGCTTGAGCGCCCGCGTCACGTTGCGGGCGTAGCGCACGAAGTTGGCCCCGGCCCACGGGTGGCGGGCGAAGAACTCGAAGGGGAGCAGGTCGCTCTTGAGGCGATTGCACGGCGCGCACGCCACCACGAGGTTCCCGGGGTCGTGCGCCCCGCCGCGCGCCAGCGGCACTACATGGTCGAGTGTTGCCGTGCGCTGATCGAGCCGCGTGGCGCAGTACACGCACCGCTGGTTGCAGTAACGGAGCGCGCCTTTGCGCAGGGCCCGCTTGAGCGCCACGTGCACGACCGTCTTGACGGTCGGGCGCACACGGCCGCGGGTACGCACGGCGCCGCGCTTGGACGGACGGGCACCGCGGCCGGCGTCGTACGCGGCACCGTGGCTGAGCCGGAGCGCTGGTCGCCTGGGCATGCTCAGCCCCCCCGCCACGACAACGCCCCGGCGGAGGCAGCGAGCCTCTGGCCGGGGCGGCGGGGGACGAGGACGGGCCGGCGCCCGAACGGAGCCGACGACGGGAAGGCATTTGCCTCGCGCAGGCGCTGCGCATGGGAGACACCGCGAGTGGAGCGCATCATCCTCCTGGAACACCAAGTGGACACGCAAAACCGCCGGACCCTCGACTGCCACCTTGAATGACCGCGACACGCCGGTCTTGCCTGCATTCGCGACCACGGCGCGATTATGCGATCACGTATCTGCTCCCGTCAATAGTCGAGGGGCGAGGGAGTGACTCCCCCGCCCCTTCGTGACTACATCGCGACGCGCGCCGGCGCTCAGTCCTTCATGCCACTGTTGCGCAGCGGATCGCGCAGCATGCTGCCGATGCGCGCCGCCATGGCGTCCAGCTGCTGGCGGTTGGGCATGGCCGACCCCGGAAAGGGCAGCGGCACATCGAAACCGTCCTCCTCCCGCCGCGGAATCAGGTGAATGTGGTAGTGCATCACATTCTGCCCCGCCGCCTGCCCGGAGTTCACCACGATGTTCATGTCACTCGCGCCCGACGCCGTCTGTACCACCGGTATGAGCTTCGCCGCCACGGTGTAGAGGTGCATCCCCACCGCCTTCGGAATGTCCTGCAGCACTTCGTAGTGCTCCCGCGGGACCACCAGCACGTGCCCGGCATTCACCGGTTGGATGTCCATGAACGCGATGGCCGTGGAGTCTTCGTAGCAGATCGACACCTCGGCGGCACCACGGATGAGATCACAGAAGATGCAGTGTCCGGTCGACGGCTTCATCGGAGCGGTTGGGGCTTGCATGGCAGGGCAACGGGAAAGTCCAGACTGCACTTCGCAACCTGTGCTCCGGACCAATATCCGGCAAGCGACACGGGATCCCGATCCCGTCCCCGTTCGGGCACCGCTCGCCCCTCTCGACGGGGCTCGGTCCAGTCCGTCGGCCGCCAGCCCCCCGCCGGCGGCTGCACCCCGCTATCTTCCGGGGGTTATGGGGTATCCCGTTCTCTCCTGACTTTGACGATGGCCACTTCGACCCGTCCGAGCCGCGCCCGAAAGGGTGAGGCCAGCGACACGACTGGATCGCCCGCATCGGCGGACGCGTCCGCGGCCGCGCTGACGCGCGACCAGCTCGTTCATGCGTATCGCGTGATGTACACCTCGCGAAAGCTCGACGACAAGGAAATCCAGCTCAAGCGCCAGAACCGGATCTTCTTCCAGATCTCGGGGGCCGGGCATGAAGCCATCGGCGTGGCCGCCGGCCTCGTCCTGCGCCCCGCCTACGACTGGTTCTACCTGTACTACCGCGACCGCGCCCTCTGCCTGCAGCTCGGCATGACCCCCGCGGAGATGCTGTACAGCAGCGTCGGCGCCGCCATCGACCCCAACTCGGGGGGACGGCAGATGCCCAGCCACTGGGGGCACAAGGCGCTCAACATCACCACCGTCTCCTCGCCCACCGGGACCCAGTTCCTGCAGGCCGTGGGCAGCGCCGAGTCCACGCTGCGCGCCCGCCAGCTCGAGCTGAACGATCCCGCGTTCCCCGGCGACGACGTCACGCTGGTCACCACCGGCGACGGCACCACCAGCGAAGGCGAGTTCTGGGAGTCGCTCAACACGGCGTCCAACCTCAAGCTCCCCATCGTCTACATCGTCGAGGACAACGGCTACGCCATCTCGGTCCCCGTCGAGGTCAACACCGCCGGCGGCTCCATCTCCAAGCTCGTCGCGTCGTTCCCGGGGCTCTACATCCAGGAAGTGGACGGCTGCGACCTGCTCGCCTCGTACGAGGTGATGCAGCGCGCCGTGCAGTACGCGCGCGAGCGCAAGGGGCCCGCGCTGGTGCACGCCAAGGTCATCCGGCCGTATTCGCACTCGCTCTCCGACGACGAAGTCTTCTATCGTCCCCCCGAAGAGCGTGACGCCGACGCCGCGCGTGACCCGCTCACCACCTTCCCGGCGTGGCTCATCGCCAACGGGCACGCCACCGCCGAGGAGCTCCAGGCGCTGCGCGACACCGTGGACGCCGAGGTGCTGGCCGCCACCGACGACGCGCTCGAGCAGCCCATGCCGACGGCGGAGTCGGTGCCGTATGCCGTGTACTCGCCCGACGTCGATCCCACGTCGGAGCGCTTCGACACCGAAGACGATCCGCAGTTCGAGGGGGGGGCCACCACCATGGTGGACCTGCTCAACGCCTGCATGCGCGACGAAATGGCGCGCGACGAACGCATCCTCGTCTTCGGCGAAGATGTGGCCGACGTATCGCGCGACCAGTACCTCGGCAAGGTCAAGGGCAAGGGCGGCGTCTTCAAGGTGACGCACGGCCTGCAGAGCAAGTTCGGCAGTGCCCGCGTGTACAATTCGCCGCTCGCCGAGGCCAACATCGTGGGGCGCGCCATCGGGCTCGCGCACCGCGGCTTCAAGCCGGTGGTCGAAATCCAGTTCTTCGACTACATCTGGCCCGCCTTCATGCAGCTGCGTGACGAGGTGGCCACCATGCGCTGGCGCTCCAACAACGCGTTCAGCGCGCCCATGGTGGTGCGGACCACGTACGGCGGCTACATCCGCGGCGCCATCTATCACTCCCAGACCGGGGCCTCGCTGTTCACCGCCAACCCCGGCCTGCGCGTGGTATGCCCCAGCAATGCGCTCGACGCCAACGGCCTGCTGCGCACTGCCATCCGGTGCGACGACCCGGTCATCTTCCTCGAGCACAAGCACCTGTACCGCCAGACGTACAACAAGGGGCAGTATCCGGGTCCCAACTTCATGATCCCCTTCGGCAAGGCCAACACCCTGCGTGAAGGCACCGACGTGACGCTCGTGACCTACGGCGCCACCGTGCAGCGCGCCCTCGTGGCCGCCAAGCAGCTCGCCGAAGAAGGCGGACCGAGTGTGGAGGTCATTGACCTGCGCACCCTCTCGCCGTGGGACAAGGATGCCGTGTTCACATCGGTGAAGAAGACCGGCCGCGTGATCGTCGCCACCGAGGACTCGCTGTCGTGGGGCTACGGGGCGGAAATCGCCGCAGCCATCGCCGACGAGTGCTTCGCCTGGCTCGACGCCCCCGTGAAGCGCGTGGCCAGCCAGGATGTGTTCGTGGGCTACGCGCCCAGCCTCGAGGATGCCACGCTGCCGCAGGTGGAAACGTTCCGCCAGGCGTATCTGGATATCGTGGCGTTCTGAGCTAGCGGTCGAACTCTCCACTTAGGACTGAAACTACAAACGAGAAACTCCTCGCCACCCGCGGGGAGTTTCTCGTTTGGTAGTACGAGTCTTCAGTGGTCAGTCGAGCCTCACACCGGCGGCTTCTTCTTCAGCAGCCCGCCCAGCCCCTTCTTGAGCGCATCCTTGCCGCTGGGCTTGTCGTCCTTCTTCTCGTCCTTGGCGGCTTCGGCAGCCTTCAGGCTGTCCATCGTGGTACCGAGGCCCGCCATCATCTGGCTCAGGTCCACCACCTCGTACCCCTTCGGAATCTCGAACACTGCGGGGTCGATGTCGCCGGCCTTGAGCTCCGTCACTTCCATCGTCATGGTGTCGGCCGTGACCTTGCCCTTCTTGTCGGTCTGCGTGGACCAGGTGATGGTCTTGAGCGCGAGTCCCTTGCTGCCGTATTCGCTGGTGTACTTGCGCAGTTCAGCCTCGAGTTCGGGATTGCTGGCCTTCACCCCCGACGCGAAGGAGCGCGCCCACTGCTCCATGTTCTTCGGGCTCCCCAGATCCACCCCGGTGGCGATCCACTGATCGCTGGAATCGGTGGTCACCACCTTCTGATCGGGCATCATGGTGGCCTTGAGCTCCATGGTGCTCGAGTACCAGGTGCGCACGCGACGCGTCTTGTACCCCAGCATCGGCTCGCCCGCCCCCATGTCCTTGAAGCGGAAGGAGGTGTTGCTCACCGTCATCTTCAGCATGGGGTTGTTCATGAGGGCGCCGAAGCCGCTGCCGAAGCCCTCGGCCGTCATGACCATGGCCTGTTTGTCCTTGGGGTTCACGACGATGAACTTGCCCGTCCCACCCTGCACGATGACGTAGCCGTTCTTCTGGCCCATGGGCGTCATCCCTTCGAGATAGTCCATGCGGATGTTGCCATCCTGCATGCGCACGTCGGCGTACATGGCCCGCGATTCCCGCGTGCGCTTGTCGCTGCTGCTGGACGTGATGCGGTACTTGAAGGTGGCGCCGGTGGCACGAGCGGCGGCCCCGGTAGCGGTGGCGCGCGGGTGCCCCGGTCTGGCGGCCGTGAGCAGCAGCGCGCCGCTGCCCAGCGCGGTGAGGGCAGCCAGGGTACGCAGGGGACGGCCGTAGCGATATGTGATGCGCACGAGCACTCCGGAAGGACGTGATGACGGCGACGTCACTGACGAACATTGAAGCAGGATACCGGGAAGCTAGGAGTCCGGACTCCGCGTGCAAGCTCGACCGTCCCGTCCCTCCTCCCAGTGCCCCTTGCCGTCGATCTGTATTTGTTCTACAATGTGTTTATGACCGACCTGCTCAAGGGTTCGCTCGAGGCCACCCTGCTGGCCGCCGTCGCTTCGCGTGGCGACGGGGCCAGCGGACTCGACGTGCGGCAGGCGGTCATCGACCGGACCGGCCGCGCCTATGCCGTGGGGGCGATCTATACGGTGCTGCAGCGCCTGGAAGCCAAAGGGTGGGTCACCGCACGCCTGGCCGACGCGCGCCCGGTGCGTGGCGGCAGGGCCCGGCGGCTCTTCACGGTGACCGCCGACGGCCACCGGGCGCTGGAGTCGTTCCGGCAGCGGGCCGCGGCGGCCTGGGCGCTTCCCATTCCCCTTGTTGAGGATCTGTGCTGAATGCGTGCGGATACGGCGGAACGACTGCTTCGCGCCACGGGCGCCTCCTCCCTTTTCGTGGACGACGTCCTGGGTGATCTCGAGGAGTTGCGCACGCAGCGGCAGCGTGCGGGACAATCGGGCGGGCGTTGGTGGTACGCCACCGAAGTGCTGCGCGCGCTCCCGCACGCCCAGCGCGACGGCCTGCGTGGCGTGGGGCTTTCTCATCTCCTCGACTGGACGCAGAAGGCGATCGCGGCGTGGATCCTGCTGGGCGTCGCGGCGCTCATTACCGGTTGCATGATCTACGGCATGTGGTCCGCCCTCACCCCCCCGGCAGAACGCCCGGCCATCTGGCTTCCGTCCGGCCTATCCATCACGGGGCTGCTGATCGCCGGCGCGCTGAACTACCTGCTGCTCGGGTATGTGGCCGCATGGATGGAGCGCGACCGCCCGCTGATCGTGACCATGGTGGCCGCCCTGCTGGGCGCGGGCACACACACGCTGCTGGTGCGCGATGGCATTGGCGAGGTCGGGGTCGGCGTACTGCTCTTCCCCATGATGGTGGGGGGCCTCATCGCCGCCGGTGGCACGTGGCGGGTCGCGCGGGGCGGCCTCACACGCCCCTGAACACACCCGCGCCCCGCATCGTATCTTCGGGGGTCCCCAACCCGGAGTTTCGATGCCCTCGTCCGCTTGGCGCCCGCGCGCGCTGTCCTGTGGACTGACGCTCACCGCGGCGCTGCTGGCCGCCGGTGCCCTGCCCGCTCAGTCAGCCCCCTCCGGCACGCCACGTGCCATGACCGCCGCCGACATCTCCGCTTGGAAGTCGTTGCGCAGCGCGGCGCTCTCCAACGACGGCAGCTGGTTCGCCTACATCGTGGCGCCCAACGAGGGCGACGCCGAGGTGATCGTGCGCCAGACCACGGCGGGCGGCACGGTGCACCGCTTCCCCATTGGTGAGCCCCCCGCCGCGGCCGGCGGGCCGGGGGGTGGCGGGGCGGCCGGGCTGCAGCTCTCCGCCGATGGCAAGTGGGCGGCCATGCTCGTGTATCCCACGGCCGCCGAACAGAAGCGGTTGCGGCAGCAGCGCCGCCCCGTGCAGAGCAAGCTGCGGCTGGTGGAGCTTGCCACGGGGCAGGCGCGCGAGTTCGAGCGCGTGCGCCGCTTCGCCTTCGGCGGCGAGGCGCCGCTGGCCATTGCCATGCACCAGTACGGCCCCGATGCCCCCGCCGGCGGGGCCGGTGGGGCCGGCGGCGGTCCCGCGCCCGGTGCGCCCGGCATGGGGGGCAACCTCTTCGGTGGCGGCGGCGGGCGCGTGGAGGGCACCGACCTGCTGCTCTACGAGCTCACCAGCAAGATGGTCTCCAACGTGGGCAACGTCGCCGACTTCGCCTTCGACGACAGCGGTCGCTGGCTGGCCTACGCGATCGACGCGCGCGACCAGACCGGTAACGGCGTACAGCTGCGCGATCTCCGCACCGGTGTGGTGCAGGCACTCGACGCCGGCAAGGCGCTCTATCGTCGGCTCGCGTGGAGCGACACGCTGCCGGCGCTCGCGTATCTCAAGGGCACGGTGGACAGCGCGGCCACGGACACCACGTGGGGCGCCTTCGGTGTGGCCGCCGTGGGCACCCCGTCGCTGCGGCGCGCCTCCGTGGGGGCCGGCGGCACCGGCGGCACCGCCAATGGCATGGAGATTTCCCCCGATCGCACGCCGCGGTGGACCGAGAACGGCGAGGCGCTCGTGGTGGGGCTGCGCGTGGCCACGCCACCGGTGCCCAAGGCGGAGCAGCTCGACGACGACGAACGCCCGTCCATCATCTTGTGGCATCACAAGGACCCGCGGCTGCAGAGCATGCAGCTGGTGCAGGAGCAGGCCGACAAGGGCTTCTCGTTCCTCGCCATCTACACGCCGGCCACCAACGCCCTCGTGCAACTCACTGACGAGCGCGTGCGCACCGGCGCGCTGGGGGCACGTGACGCGTGGCTGCTGGGCAGCGACAACAGCGCGTACGAACGCCAGAGCAGCGTGGACGGCATCCAGCGCCGCGACATCTGGCTGGTGAACGCCCGCACCGGCGAGAAGACGCTGGTCAGGAAGGAGGCGCGCGCGCAGGCGCAGCTGTCCCCCGATGGCCGGACCGTGGTGTACTGGGATGACGGCCACTGGCAGGCGTACGACGTGGCCAACAAGGCGACCACCACCATCACCAAGAACGCGCCGGTCACCTTCGTGGACACCGAGGACGACCACAACGTCGATCGTCCCCCCACGCAGTTCCTGGGCTTCAGCCGCGACAGCCGCTTCGTGCTGCTGCAGGACAACTACGACGTGTGGCGCGTGGGGCTCACGGGCACCTCGTTCACCAACCTCACCGTGAACGGGCGCGCCCAGCGCATCCGGTATGCGCGTCGCCTCGTGACCGATGCGCGCGAGCGCGGCATCGACCTGGCGAAGCCGATCTTCATGGCGGCGCTGCAGGCCCGCACCAAGAAGGAAGCCATCGTGCGCATCGACGCCGCCAAGCCCGGCGCGGTGGCGCTGACCGGCTGGCGTGACGCCCGCCACGCCCCCATGAAGGCGAAGAACGCCGACGTGTGGGTGGCCAGCATCCAGACGGCGGCGCGCTTCCCCGACTACTGGCGCGTAACCTTCGCCGGCGGCGCCATCGCCGATTCGGTGCAGCTGTCCGACGCCAACCCCCGCATGAACGGCGTGGCGTGGAGCCCCGGCGCCCGCCTGGTGGACTACGTCACCGACAAGGGCGACTCGCTGCAGGGCGTGCTGGTGCTGCCGGCCGGCTACCAGGAGGGCAAGGCGTACCCCACCCTCACGTTCATCTACGAGCTGCAGTCGGACAACCTGCACAGCTTCTCGTCGCCCACCTTCAGCAGCTCCCCCAACGCCCTCATTGGCGCGCACACCTCACGCGGCTATGCGGTGTTCCTCCCCGACATCGTGTACAAGATCAACGACCCGGGCATGAGCGCCGTGTGGAGCGTGATCCCGGCCGTGAAGGCCGCCATCCGGACCGGCGTGGTGGACAGCGCGAACGTGGGGCTGCATGGGCATTCGTGGGGCGGCTACCAGACGTCGTTCCTGGTCACGCAGACGAACCTGTTCAAGAGTGCGGTGGCCGGCGCGCCGCTCACCGACATGATCAGCATGTACAGCTCGGTGTACTGGAACACCGGCAGCGCCAATCAGGGGATCTTCCAGAGTTCGCAGGGACGCTTCAAGGGCAACTTCCTCGAGCACCGTGACGCCTACGAACGCAACTCCCCCAATCGTTTCGCCGACCGGGTGAAGACGCCGCTCATCATCCTGCACAACGACAAGGATGGCGCGGTGGACTTCAACCAGGGGATCACCTACTACAACACGCTCCGGCAGATGAACAAGGACGTGATCCTGCTGGAGTACGTGGGCGAGAATCACGGCCTCGCGCAGCTCAAGAACCGCAAGGACTACTCCCAGCGGCTCATGGAGTACTGGGATACCTACCTCAAGGGGCAGGCCGCGCCGGAGTGGCTCAAGAACGGCATCCCCCGCCTCAAGACCGAGGAGCACCTGCGGGAGCAGAAGAAGAAGCTCGAGGGGAAGAAGATCGCGATGTGATCAGCGGCGCCTGCGGGGCCGCTGACGGGCGGCTGATCACTTCGCGGTGATCAGCTGCACCATCCCCTTTTCCGTATGCGCTCGGCCGTCGCGCCCCGGGATGAGACAGGCCAGGATGTAGCGCCCGGGCTTGAGGCGGGCCGTCAGGAATGTCTCCTGCTTTGGCGCGAGCGTGGCGGTCTGGCCCAGCGTAGGCATCCAGGGGGGAATGATGCCCTTCTTCTGATACATGTCGAGGAACTCGCGCAGCGTGTGATTGCTGGGCAGTTCGAGCAGCGCCATGGCATGCAGGTCCTGGCCGACATTCACGAGATTGAAGGCCACCACGCCACTGTTCACGGTTGGCGGGCTCTTGAAGGCGTAGTCGGCACCTTCCACCAGGACGTATTCCACCCGGGTGGCCGCCGGCGGGCGTGTGGCCACCGCGCCCTGCCCTTCGACGGAGGGGGCGTGTGTCGCCAGCGCCAGCACCAGCGCCAGCACCAGCACCATGAGGCCAACCAGATCCTTCCGGAGTGTGCTGCACATGGGGCATCCCTCTCGAGTCCTGCGTCGGTGGCGCGCGACGTGGGGCCATCCCTGGTCGCGCCGTCGTGGTGACAGATCGCGGGTCGGTACAATGAGACGAAGCTCCCAATCTCAATGGGAGGTTCCCCGCGAGCTCAGCCGTAACGTGTGACACCCCGCCTTCGCCGCCCCGCGTGCAGGTGCCAGCGGTCAAACTGTCTCTTGACTCCCCGGGGCAAATACCGGAAGTTGCGCCTTCCTTGCTCGCCCGCACGTGTGCGGCCGGGCAAGGGGCCGTACCGTTCTTGCACGAGTTCCACCACATAGGCGCTGGTCCCCGGCTTCCTTCCCCAGGAGCCGTGGCTAAGAGGGAACCCGGTGCGATTCCGGGGCGGCCCCGCCGCTGTAAGGGACGACGAGGAAGCTTTCCGCCACTGCGCCGTGTCCGGCGCGGGAAGGCCGCTTCCGAGGACGAATCCCAAGCCAGAAGACCTGCCATCGCCACGAGTCCGCGCGCCCCCTCGAGGGAGGGTTCGCCGGGGATTGCTGTGCCGCACCGACGGGCGAGTTGCCGCCGAGTGCGCGCAGTCCCGTCCGGGCTCCCCGCAAGACATCGCCGGGAGCCTTTGTAGTGCCCGCGATGCCGCGGGCACCACCGGCCACGGGAACATCCTCGGGGGGTGTGCAACTGTCCGGCTTTTTCCCCTCTGGAGACACTGAATGAGCACGTCCGTCGCACCGCGCACCGCATCCGAAGTCCGTTCGACCTTTGGGGGCTATGATGCCGCCGGGGTGCGCGCCATCACGGAGGTCGTCAAGCGCGATGGCCGCCGGGCGCCGTGGGATCCGGAGCGCATCACGCGCGCCATCGCCCTGGCCTTCTGGGCCTCGCGCCACGACGATGCCCCCAACCCGCACGCCAACGACGCCGCGCACCGCTTCGGCCTCGGCTTCACCGAGTTCGCCGACGTCTGCGAAATCACCCAGCTCGTCGTCAACACCGTCGAGCGCAAGGCGCTCGAGCGCACCCCCACGGTGGAAGACGTGCAGGACATCGTGGAAATGATGATCGCCGCGCGCGGGCACTGGGACGTGGCCAAGCGCTACGTCATCTACCGCGCCGCCCGGGCGCAGGTGCGCCTCGCCGCGCACGGCGAGAATGGACTCCAGGACTACATCTTCCTCTCGCGCTACTCGCGCTACCGGGAAGAGCTCGGCCGCCGTGAAACGCCCGCCGAGGCGTTCACGCGCGTCATGGACATGCACCGCGCGCACTTCGCCGACAAGCTCGACCTCCCCGTGGCCGGCTTCGGCGGACGTCCGCTGCGCGAGCTCATCGACGAAACGGAGGCGGCGCTGCAGCGGCGCGCCATCCTCCCCTCCATGCGCTCGCTGCAGTTCGGCGGGCAGGCCATCGAGGCCAACAACGCGCGCATGTTCAACTGCGCGTTCACGCACATGAACCGCCTCGACGCGTTCAAGGAAGCGTTCTTCCTCCTCATGTCGGGCACGGGCGTGGGCTTCTCGGTGCAGAAGCATCACGTGGCGCAGCTGCCGCACTTCCCGGTGCGCGGCGCCGAAAACGACCTCGAGGTGGTGCACTACACCGTGGGCGACACCCTCGAGGGGTGGGCGGATGCGCTCGATGCGCTCATGCGCAGCTACCTCGACAACAAGAAGATCGAGTTCAACTACTCGGGCATCCGTCGTCGCGGTTCTCCCCTCAAGACCTCGGGGGGGCGCGCTCCCGGGCACATCCCGCTCAAGAAGGCGCTGTCGGCCGTCGAGCGCATGCTCGACCAGGTGTCCGGGCGCGCGCTGCGCCCCATCGAGGTGTACGACATCCTCATGCATGTCGCCGTGGCGGTACTCTCGGGCGGCATCCGTCGCTCGGCCACCATCTGCCTCTTCTCGGCCGACGACGATGAGATGGCGGCGGCCAAGACCGGCAACTGGTTCGAGACCAACCCGCAGCGCGGCAAGTCCAACAACTCGGCCGTGCTCGTACGCCACCAGCACACCGAGCAGGACTTCGCGCGCCTCTTCGAGCTGCAGAAGGAGTTCGGCGAGCCGGGCTTCTACTTCGTGGACGATGTCGAGTACGGCGCCAACCCGTGCGTGGAGATCGGTCTCGCGCCCTTCGCCGTCGTGGACGACGCGGCGCAGACGAAGCTCGCCGAGTACGGCATGCCCGATGTGCCGGTGGGGAGCAAGGTGAGCGGCTGGCAGATGTGCAACCTCACCACCATCAACGCCAACGCCTGCGACGACGAGGCCGGCTTCCTGGCCTGCTGCCGCGCCGCGGCGCTGCTGGGCACGCTGCAGGCCGCCTACACCAACATCGGCTACCTCGGCGCCGCCACGCGCTACATCAACGAGCGGGAATCGCTGCTCGGCGTGTCCATCTGCGGCATCCTCGATCGCCCGTCGCTGCTGCTCAACCCGGCCGTGCTGGAGCGCGGTGCCCGGGAGTGCCTCGACACCAACGCGGCCATCGCCGAACACCTCGGCATACCCGCCGCGGCGCGCATCACCTGCGTAAAGCCCGAGGGCACGGCCAGCCTGGTGCTGGGTGCCGGGTCTGGCATTCACCCGCATCATGCGCGTCACTACTTCCGCCGCGTGCAGGCGGCGCGCACCGAGCCGCTGTACCAGTGGTTCAAGCTCAACAACCCGCACATGACCGAAGCGTCGGCGTGGGACCCCGACACGACCGACGTGATCACCTTCCCCGTGACCGCGCCGACCGATGCCATCCTGCGCAAGGATGTGGGCGCGGTGCAGTTCCTCGAGTACGTACGCCTCGTGCAGCAACACTGGGTGGTGGCCGGCCGTCGCCATGAGTCGTACAACCCCGGCCTGCACCACAACGTCTCCAACACGGTCACCGTACGCGACGACGAGTGGGACGCGGTGCAGCAGTTCATCTTCGAGAACCGCGGCTACTTCACCGGCATCTCGCTGCTGCGCGAAACAGGCGACAAGGTGTACGCGCAGGCGCCGCGCGAAGAGGTGACCACCGACATGGACATGGCCAAGTGGAACGCGCTGGTCTACAGCCCGGTGGACTACACCGCCCTCTGGGAAGGCACGGACATGACCACGCTCGCCGATACCGTCGCGTGCGCCGGCGGGGCCTGCGAGATCGTGTGACATCGTCGCGTCGCACTAGGCGCGACCCGTAACTCAAAACCCGAACGCCCGTCTCGAAACTGATCAGTCTCGAGACGGGCGTTCGGGTTCTGAGTCTTGCGTCGGGCCAGGTCAGTGCTTCATGCCGGTGTTGCACCCTTCCTCGAGCACTTCGAAGGCGTCGTGCAGCGCCCTCATGGCCGTCTTGAGCGCCGCGTCGTCGGCCTTGGCATTCACCAGCGTCTGCACCTTCTCGGTCTCGCCAACGAGCCCCGCCTGCGCTTTCTGCAGTTCCGGCTTCTGGCAGGCCGCCGGGGCCTTGGAAGCCGCCACGGCCTTGGCCGACGTGACCATGGTGCCGATCATGCCGCGCGTGGGCGCCATGTCGTTCTTGTCCTTGGCCGGGTGCCAGGTGGCCATCATGAGGCCGTGATAGGCATCCAACTCCTTCCACGCGTTGGCCTTGGCGTCCTTGCCGTGCTGCATCTGCTTCATGTGCTCGGCGTGCATCGCCGCGTGGTCGTCCTTCTTGGCGGGCGGCTGCGTGGGCTGCGCGAAGGCGGGGGCAGCAAGAACGACGGCGGCCGCGGCCGCGAACATGGCGCGATTCAGCATATCGGAATATTGGGTGAGAGGGTGGAGAATGATGGAAGTTATACCGGTCCGGGCGAGCAATGGATCCCGGGGCCTTTGGGCGAGCCGGCCCGCGACCTCTGGTTGGCGACTGACAGCAGCCCCGGTCAGGGTTGAGGGTCATGGGTGGAGGGTTCTGGGTGGATGCTACACCAACCCAGGACCCTTCACGCTCAACCCTCAACGCTGAACGGATGAGCCGTCAGTCGCTCACCCGGCGGCACGGACCGGTCGCTGTTCGAGGGGCGCCCCCAACCCTCCGGACCTTCCCCGGCCCCCGGCCAACGAGTCCCCCTCCCCACTCGTAGCTTAACGGTGTCCCGCCCCCTCTCAGGCCGGGGCCGCTGTCCCCTCCCTCCACCCGCCCCCGCATGTCTCTGATGCCCCGTTCGCATCGCCGGCGCGTGAGCCCCTGGTCTGCCGCGCTGCTCATGGCCGCGGTGCTGCCGCTCACCGCCCACGCGCAGCAGCGCACGACACCGGAGCAGTTCTTCGGCCACCGCATCGGCGCCGACTACGAGCTGCCCAACTACACCAAGCTGCACCAGTGGTTCATCACCGTCGCGAAGGAAAGCGACCGCGTGGCCCTCGACACGATCGGCCTCACCGAAGAAGGCCGCCCGCAGATCATGGCCATCGTCACGAGCCCCGAGAATCACCGGAAGCTCGCCCGCTACAAGGAGATCTCCACGAAGCTCGCCAAGGCCGACGGCGTGGACTCCGCCGCGGCGGCCGCCATGGCGAAGGAAGGCAAGGTGATCTTCTGGATCGACGGGGGCCTGCACGCCACCGAAGTCCTCGGGGCGCAGCAGCTCATGGAGACGCTCTGGCAGCTCTCCAGCCGCACCGACGACGAAACCGTGCGCATCCTGAACGACGTGGTCATCCTCATGACGCACGCCAATCCGGACGGCATGGAGCTGGTCACCAACTGGTACATGAAGGAGAGCGACAAGCTCAAGCGCACCACGGCCACCATTCCGCGGCTGTACGAGAAGTATGCGGGCCACGACAACAACCGTGACTCCTACATGAATGCGCTGGCCGAAACGCGCAACATGTCCTCGCAGCTGTTCATCGAGTGGCACCCGCAGATCATGTACAACCACCACCAGACCGGCCCCACGGGCACCGTCATGGCGGCGCCGCCGTACCGGGACCCGGCCAACTTCTGGTTCCACCCGGCCATGATCACCGGGCTCGATCTCGTGGGCGCGGCGCTCAACCATCGCTTCGTGCTCGAGCACAAGCCGGGGCTCACCTTCCGCGCCGGCTCGAACTACAGCACGTGGTGGAACGGCGGGCTTCGCACCACCGGCTACTACCACAACCAGATCGGCATCCTCACCGAAACGATCGGCAATCCCACGCCCATGCGCATCGCGCTGGTGCCCGAGCGGCAGGTGCGCTCGGCGGGGCTGCCCATGCCCATCGAGCCGCAGGTGTGGCACTTCCGTCAGTCCATCGACTACTCGGTGAGCGCCAACTACGCCTTCCTGGACCTGGCCTCGCGCTACCGCGAAACGTTCCTGTTCAACCGCTGGGTCATGGGGCAGGACCAGATCAAGGCCGGGCAGAAGGACACCTGGACGATCTCGCCCAAGCGGGTGGCCGCCATGGCGGCGAAGATCCAGGCAGACCGCGGCACGGTGGCGGCGGAGAATCGCGCCGGTGGTCCGCGCGGCGGCGGTGTGGCGCCCAACGTGATGAACGCCGTGGCGAACGATCGCTACATGGCGGAGCTCAAGAAGCCCGAGAACCGCGATCCGCGCGCGTACGTGTTGAGCGCGGCGCAGCAGGACTTCCCCACCGCCACCAAGTTCGTGCGCGCGCTGCAGTACTCGGGCATCGACGTGCACAAGGCCACGGCGCCCTTCAGCGCCAACGGCAAGCAGTTCCCGGCCGGCTCGTGGGTCATCAAGACCGACCAGGCGTTCCGCTCGCACGTGCTCGACATGTTCGAGCCGCAGGATCATCCGAATGACTTCCGCTATCCGGGTGGCCCGCCAATCCCGCCGTACGACAACGCCGGGTGGACGCTCGCCTTCCAGATGGGCGTCGACTTCGAGCGCGTGCTGGATGGTGGTCTCACGGGGCAGTTCGAGAAGGTCACCGGTATCACCGCCATGCCCGCGGGCACGGTGGCGAAGGGGAAGGCCGGCTACTTCATTCACGCCGGCGTGAACGATGGCAACACGGTGGCCAACCGTCTCGCGCGGGTGAAGGTCAAGGCGCAGCGGCTGCCCACCGAGTTCAAGGACGGCAATGCCACGTGGCCGGCCGGCTCGTGGTTCATCCCCGCCGGCGGCGCGGCCGACCGGGTCGTGGCCCTCGCGGCCAAGGACCTCGGCGTGAACTTCGCCGCAGCCAACACCAAGCCCAGCGGCGCGCAGGCCGTGCAGCCGCTGCGCATCGGGCTCATCGATCGCTACGGCGGCAACATGCCGAGCGGCTGGACGCGCCTCATTCTCGAGAAGTTCGAGTTCGGCTACACCACGGTGTATCCACAGGAAGTCGACGCGGGAAATCTCAAGGCCAAGTACGACGTGCTGGTGTTCACCGATGGCATGTTCAGCGAGGCCGGCGCCGGTCGCGGTTTCGGTGGCTCCCCCGACACGACGCTCATCCCGGCGGAGTATCGCAAGGAGCTGGGGCGCATTTCCGGTGACAAGTCGGTGCCGGCACTCAAGGCGTTCGTGGAGGCAGGCGGCCGCATCGTGGCCATCGGGTCGTCCATTGGCCTGGGCAAGGCCATGGGGCTGCCCATCGAGAATCACCTCGCCGACGCCAACGGCCGGCCGTATCCGGGGGAGAAGTACTACATCCCCGGCTCCGTGCTCGAGGTGAAGCTCGACACGAGTGCCACCATTGCGGCGGGGATGGCGCCACGGCCGGCGGTGATGTTCGACAACAGCCCGGTAATGAAGCTGGGCGCCGATGCGGCAGCCAAGGGCGTGAAGGTACTCGCCACCTTCGACAACACCGCGCCGCTGCTCTCCGGCTGGGCGTGGGGGCAGGAATTGCTCAAGGACGGGGTGGCCATGGCCGAAGCCACCGTGGGTAAGGGGTCGATCTGGCTGTACGGCCCCGAGATCCTGTTCCGTTCGCAGGCGCACGGTACGTACAAGTTGTTCCTCAACGCCCTCGACGGTGGCTTCAAGCGGCCGGCGAACGCGATGCAGTAACCCCTGACTCCGTGTGAGCGGGCGGTGGGGTTGAACCGCTCGCACGGAGCGCCCGGAGGAACGGAGGCCGCGGAGAACCGCATCAGCGTTCTCCGCGGCTTCTTTCATGGCTCCACTATATTCCGGGATGCCGCTCACCCTCCGCGACATCGGTTCCCGGGCCACGAAACTGGCCGGCATGATGGTGCCGATCGGGCTTGGCCTCGGGGCCAGCAAACTGGCCTCGCCGTACATGCCGGCGTTCACGGACTGGGTGAATTCGCTGGGCGCGTGGGCGCCGGCGGCCTTCGTGGCGGGCTATGTGCTGGCCACGGTGTGCATGATGCCGGCGTTCCTGCTGACCATTGCCGGCGGGGCGGTCTTCGGGCTGGCGCGCGGCTCAATGCTGGTGTTCATGGGGTCCACGATCGGCGCCGCGATAGCCTTCACGCTGGGGCGCACGGTGCTGCGCGGGTGGGTCTCGGCGCAGATCGCCAGGAATCAGACGCTGCAGATCGTCGACCGCGTGATTGGACAGGAAGGGCTCAAGCTCATGTTCCTGCTGCGCCTGTCGGGGATCGCGCCATTCGTGCTGACGAACTACGCCATGGGCGTCACGTCGGTGTCGCTGCCCCATTTCCTGCTGGCGATGCTGGGGATGATTCCCACCATCGCCACCTATGCCGCCGTGGGGCAGGCCGGCGCGCAAACGCCGGGGGCGGGCGCGATTCCGTCGTGGATGCTCTGGATGGGGGTGAGCGCGGCGATCGTGCTGGCCGTGATGGTCACGCGCATCGTGCAGACGGCGCTGCGGGAGGCGCAGACGAGAGAGAACATGGCGGTGATGGCGCAAGGTGAACGCGTTGCCGACTGACGGCACGCCCGTTCAGGGTTGGGGGTCGTGTGTGGAGGGCTGTGGGTGGGTGTGGGGGCGTCGGGATGCGCCGGTGACGGTGGCGGCAGTGCGGACCCGTGACTGAAGGTTGAGCAGCATGGGGCGCAACCGATCGATCTTCGCCAGCAGATCTTGGGCGTGCGCGGGGTTCATCAATTGGGCGTCGCGCAGCAGCAGTATGTGATTGTGGGCCTCGGCCAACGACGCGAGGGCAATGCCAAGGAAGTGCGCGAACTGCGAACTGGTCGTGCGCTGTGCGCCTTCGGCGATGTTCGCACCGATCGAGGCGGTAGCCCGGCGCACTTGTGACACCAGCTCCGCGTTGCCCCTGGGAACGCGTGCCGTTATTCGGATCGTGGCCACCGCCAGATCGTGCGCCTGCCGCCATACGAGGAGCTTCCGGAAGTCTTGCATGACCCACGATGGCAGCAGCAAACCGTGAGCGTGACACCACGGCTTCGTCCATGGTGTCATTCCGACGCCCTACACACCCACCACCCTGCACCTACGCCCCCGTACCCTGAACGGGGGCGCGGTCAGTCGTGCGGGGCGTTCGAGGAGGGATGGGGGCGTTCGACTGTCGTGCGACGTTGCCGGCAAGACTGGCGCGATCGACTGACGGCCGACCCGTTCCGGGTTGGGGGTCGTGTGTGAAGGGTCAGGGGTGGCGCCGTGGCCAGCGGCGGGAGACAACGGCACGTAGAATCCCGGGATCTCCTTTTTCCGGCCTCTCATGCGCAACGCGCTTCTTGTCTCCCTGACTGCCCTGGCCGCCTGCCAGAAGCCTTCGCCGTCCCCCCGTCCATCGGCGGCTCCTCGCGTGGGGCCGGAGAACGGCTCCGTCCTCGTCGTCGGCGGCGGTCAACAGGGCCCCGAGATCTTTGCCAAGTTCATCGAACTGGCCGGTGGCCCGGACGCGCTCATCGTGGAAGTGCCCACCGCCGGTGGGGACTCCATCGACGTCAGCACCGTGGGCCGCGGGCTGCGCGCCGCGGGCGCGAAAAACGTGGTGGTGTATCACACCACCAGCAAGGCGGTGGCCGATGCCGACAGCTTCGTGGCCAGGATCGCCGGCGCGCGCGGCGTGTGGTTTGGCGGCGGGCGTCACTACCGCCTGGTGAACGCCTACAGCGGCACGAAGAGCGAGCGGGCCTTCGCGGCGGTGCTGGCGCGCGGTGGCGTGGTGGGCGGCTCCTCGGCGGGGGCCAGCATTCTCGCCAGCTATCTCATTCGCGGGGCGCCGTCGAACGACAATCGCATCATGAATCACCCGGAGTATCTCACGGGCTTCGGCTACCTGCGCAATACCGCCATCGATCAGCATGTGGTGGCGCGCGAGCGGCTCCCCGACCTGCACGATTCGCTCATCGTGCGTCGTCGCGATCTGCTGGCCATCTCCGAAGACGAAGGCACGGCGTGGGTGGTGCGCGGGGACACGGCCGAACTCATGGGCCGCGGCAAGGGGTTCGTGTACAACGCCCGCGAGCTCACCGATCCGGGGCGGCCGTTCCTCACGCTGCTTCCCGGCGACCGCTTCGACCTGGGGGCGCGACGGGTCCTTTCGCGCGCGGCGTCAACGTCGCGGCTCGATGGGGCGTTTCTCGATGCGCTCTTCGGCAGCTACGGTAACGGCGTACGCGGCGGGCTGGCCGTGCTGGTGGCGCGCGATGGCAAGGTGCTGCTCAACCGCGCCTACGGTGTGGCCCTGCCCCCGCGCTTCACGCCGGAAACGGCGGTCCCGCTCTTCCGCCTCGGGCGCATGGGCGGCGTGCTCAGCGCCTCGCTCACCCCCGACAGCAGCGGCCGCATCACCCCCGCGGTGATTCGGCGCGTGCTGGGCACCGGGGGCATGCAGCGCACCCGGTACGACAGCGTGAGCGGCGACTGGACCGCGAATGTGGACGATCTCTATCGCTTCGAACTGGGACGCTTCCCGGTGCGCCCGGGGGCACGTGACAGCTACACGCCGCCCGCGCCGTTCCGCATCGACACCGTGAACGGCCGGGTGCGCCAAGCCGTGTACGGTACCGACGACGGCATGCGTGGCGCGTGGGTGCGCTATCCCGCCGAGCGGCTGGTGATCATGGTGCTGAGTAACGACAGCACGGCCGACGCCCGCGCCATGGCGATGCAGCTGAGTGAGCGCGTGCTCGAGCCGCCCCAGTGAGGCGCGGCGAGCGGCTTGCCGTACTGCTCGCGGTGACCGTGGCGTCGCCGCTCGGGGCACAAGGCGGAGCGCCGCCCTTCGTGGTGCCGGCGTGGGCCTTTCCCACGTCGCCTCCGCCCCCCAAGGGGTCGCCTCCGGCGGTCGTGGACAGCATCACGCGGCATCGGGTGCCCAACTCCCCTCGCCGATACACGCGACCACAGGTCGCGAATGCGTTCGACATTCCCGACTGGTTTCCGTGGCAGCATCCTCCCATGCCGGCGCCGGTCCAATACGGCGTGCGCCCGGAGGGACGCGCCTGCGGCTTCTGTCATCTTCCGGACGGACAGGGGCGCCCGGAAAACGGGACGCTGGCCGGCCTGCCCGTGGAGTACGCCGTGCGCCAGGTACGGGCCTTTCGCGACGGCACGCGACAGAGCGCGAACCCGGCGGCCGCCACCGGTCCCATGCACACCGTGGCACGCGGCTTCCCCAGCGACGACGACATCCGGGCCGCCGCCCGCTACTACGCGCGCCTGCCGCTGACGCGGCGCAATGTGGTGCGGGAGGTGGCGCAGGTGCCCACCACGCGCATCGCCGGCCTGCTCTATGCCTACGCCGGCACGGGAACGGAACCCCTCGCCGGCCGACTCATCGAAGTGCCGGAATCCTTCGAACGCCATGAACTGCGCGACCCGTGGGTGCGGTACACGACGTATGTGCCCGTGGGAAGCGTGGCGCGGGGCCGACGGCTGGCGAACCGCGGCCCGGCCGGTGCCGCCACCAGCTGCGCTGCCTGTCACGGGCCACAGCTGCGCGGGGTGGGCGAGGTCCCACCCATTGCCGGGCGCTCGCCGTCCAACCTGTTGCGCCAGCTGATCAATTTCCGCACCCGCACCCGTCGCGATTCCACCGCAGCTTCCATGTACGCGGTGGTGGATTCGCTCACGATCGACGACATGGTGGCCCTCGCGGCCTATGTCGGTTCGCTGTCCCCTTCGCGTTCCACGAGGAAGTAGCCATGCATCGTGCCGGTATCATGCGTGTTGCGCCCGCGCTGCTGGGGTGTGTCATCAGCACCGTCAGCACCCCGCTGGGCGCCCAGCCCCGAACCACCGCGCCGTTTTCCGTGGTGGAAGCCAGCATGGCCGACCTGCAGGCCGCGCTGCGCGCGAAGCGCGTAACGTCGCGGCAGCTCGTCGAGCAGTATCTCGTGCGCATCGCCACCTACGACCAGACACTGCGCGCCACCATCACGGTGAATCCGCGTGCGCTCGCCGACGCCGACGCCCTCGATCGTGAACGCGCGCAGGGCAAGGTGCGTGGCCCGCTACACGGCATTCCGGTGGCGCTCAAGGACAACATCCTTACCCGCGACCTGCGCACCACCGGTGGCGCGCTCGCCTTCGCGGATCTCGTACCGCCCTACGATGCCACGCTCACGCGGCAGTTGCGCGACGCCGGGGCCATCATCATTGCCAAGGCGCAGCTCACGGAACTGGCCAACTGGGTGGCCAGCGGCATGCCCGGCAACTACAACGCCGTGAACGGACAGGGACTCAACCCGTGGGATCCGCGCCCCGATCCGCGCCCCGGCTTCGACGACGGTCGCGCCGTGCTGGGCACCGGCGGTTCCTCCAGCGGCATCGGCACCAACGTGAGCTTCTGGGCCGGCAACGTGGGCACGGAAACCTCGGGCTCCATCCTCTCACCTGCGCACGCCAACATGCTGGTGGGGATCAAGCCCACCGTGGGGCGCATCAGCCGGCACGGGGTCATTCCCATCACGGCCGATCAGGACACCCCCGGCCCCATGACGCGCACGGTCTCCGACGCGGCCATCATGCTGGGGGCCATGGAAGGGGCCACCCCCGATCCGAACGATGCGGCCACCACGACGTGCACGCCGCCCGCCAATCGTGACTACACGACGTTTCTCGATGCGGCCGCACTCAAGGGCGCCCGTATCGGCATTCCGCGCGCGTTCTTCTACGACAGCGTGGTGTCGGGGGGCAGCACCCGGCCTCGTGGCGGTCTCACGCCGGCGCAGCGGGTCGTGATGAATGAGGTGATCGCGGTGCTGCGCGCGCAGGGCGCGACGATCGTGGATCCGGTGGTGATTCCCAGCATTGTTGCCCCGAAGGCCGACGACAATCTGCTCGACTGGAATCCGTGCAGTGGCCTCGACAACGCCCGCGGACAGGATGCGAATTGCTCGAGCGTCCTCAAGTACGGCATGAAGCGCGACTTCAACACGTGGCTGACCACCCTGGGCGACAAGGCGCCGCTGCCATCGCTCACCGCGCTGCGGCAGTGGAACATCGCGCATCAGCGTGCCGGCGCCATCAAGTACGGCCAGGCCAATCTCGACATCTCCGACGAGATCGACCTGCGGCTCGACCGCGAGAAGTACGAGGCCGACCGCCGGAAGGACCTGCGGCTCACCGCGACGGAGGGGCTGGATGTCGTGCTGAAGGGCGAGCGCCTGGACGCCCTGCTCTTCCCCGGCGCCAGCAGCGCCAACATTGCGGCGCGCCCGGGTTATCCGAGCATCACCGTGCCGTACGCGCTGCTGCCGGTCACGACCCCCTATCCCGCCGGTTTCGACGCCAGGCCGGCGCCGTTCGGGGTGACCTTCACCGCCGGGGCCTGCGCCGAGCCGCGGCTCGTGGGGCTGGCGTACGCTTTCGAGCAGGCCACGAAGAAGCGGCGTGCGCCGGCGGGGTTTCCGTGATGCACGCGGTCTCGCCGGTTACCGCGCGGCAGCACGAATAGCCGACAGTCCCCGCCGCTGCGCGCCGTTGGCGTCGAAGTTGTCGGGGGCGAGCCACGCCGCGAGCGCGCCGCGTACGACGGGCCAGTCGTCGTCGGTCATGGCAAACCAGGCGGTGTCGCGGTTCTGCCCCTTGATGACCAGATGCTTGCGGAAGACCCCTTCGGCCGTGAAGCCGAAGCGCAGCGCGGCGCGCTTGGAAGGCGCGTTGCGGTTGTCGCACTTCCACTCGAAGCGGCGATAGCCCAGCGTATCGAAGACGTAGCCGGCCATGAGCGCGAAGGCCTCGGTCGCCACCCGCGTGCGCGCCACGGCCGGTCCCCACAGAATGTGGCCAATCTCGGCCACGCCATGGGCGGCGTCGATGCGCATGAGTGCCTGTCGCCCCTCGGCGCGCCCCGTTTCCCGATTGATGACGGCGAAAAAGAGCGGATCGTCGGTCCCCGCCGCGCGGTGCGCCCAGGCCATGAATGCCGCCATGTCCGCGGGCGGCGTGTCCCAGAGGTAGCGAAACCGTTCCTCGGCGCCGGGCGCAACCGATGCCGCCAGGAGCGTGTCCGCATGGCGTGGCGGGTCGAGCGGCTCGAGTATCGTGTAGCGCCCCGTGAGCACCACGCGTTCGGGGCGGGGGCGCGGCGTCCAGCCCGCCAGCGATTCGCCGCCGGTGGACGCGGGCGCGGCCGACATCCCTTAGCGCTTCTCCATGGCGTCGCGCACGTCCAGCAGGATCTCGAAGTACAGCTGCTCCCGGCGATAGGAGAAATCGAGCGCGGCCATCTGCGCCGGGTCGCCCGTCTCCTTGGCGCGTTCGAAGGCTTCGCGGTACATCTCTTCCAGGTTGGTCAGAATTCGTTCACGGGAACGCGACATACGAAAGGCCTCGAGGGCTTTGAAGGTCAGGCGGGGCGGCAGATCGTCCACCGTCTCGACACTCTCTTCCGTGTCGAAGAACTTGGTCAGGCGCTCGAGCACGAGGCGCCGACCGCGATCGGGCAGGTTCACGGGAGACGGGGGAAGGACGGCGATGAAGCGCTCAGCACTGTTTGCCCGCGACGGTGGCCGCTGCGTGTACTGCGGCCTCGTCTTCGAGCCGGACGCTCTGAGCGCAGACCACGTCCAGCCGCGGATGCGGGGGGGCGATGGGTCCCCGGGCAACCTAGTAACGGCCTGCAGGGGCTGCAACGCTCGCAAGGGGGGCCGCCCGCTGGCGCAGTTTCTGGCCGAGGAACCGGAGGCCCGCCGGAACTTCTTCGCCCTGGCGCGGTACGTATGGCCACGGCATCTGAAGGCGGTGGCCGAGGAGCTCGCGCGCCGGGGCGTTGCAGGTGCCCCAACGGAGCTCGTGGAGGGGGTCCGGGGGCTGCGCAGCTCCGAGGCCATCGCTAGACTTCTGCAGATGCAGGACCGCGGGACCGACAATTCGGAGTTGGAAGGGGAGTAGCCACGCGGGCGGGCGGTACGCCGTTCGTGCGGCCGGGTCGTCAAGACTGTCGCCGGCACCTTGGGGTGCGGGCGGCACGGTCCGGTCGGGTGGAGCATGCACCAGGCGAGACCTTCACACGAGGCACCATGACCGCCCCCGGCGGCCGCGGTCGTTCGTGCGAAGGCTCGCCTTTTTCGCGTCCGCCGGTCGCGTTCCCCGAGAAGCTACGCAACACCGCAACCTTCGACACACGATGAACAACATCAAGGTTTTCGTTCTCATGGCCGGCCTGACCGGCCTTGTCATGCTGATCGGCCAGATGCTGGGCGGCGGAACTGGCGCCATCATGGGGCTGGTCATGGCCGCGGGCATGAACCTGTTCATGTACTGGGGCTCGTCCAAGATGGTCCTGCGCTCGTACAACGCGCAGATCGTGGACGCGCAGCAGGCGCCCGAGCTGTACGCCATGGTCGACCGGCTGCGTCAGCGCGCGGGGCTGCCCATGCCCATCGTGGCCATCGCGCCGCACGACCAGCCCAACGCCTTTGCCACCGGGCGCAACCCGGAAAACTCGGTGGTGTGCGTAACCGAGGGGCTCATGCGCATGATGAACCGCGAGGAGCTCGAGGGGGTCATTGCGCACGAGCTGGCGCACATCAAGAACCGCGACATGCTGCTGCAGACGATCGCGGCCACCATGGCGGGTGCCATCGGCAACATCGCGCAGTTTGCCATGTTCTTCGGCGGCCGTGACGACGAGGAGAGCGCGAACCCGATCGTGGCGATCGCCATCATGATCATTGGGCCGATCATTGCCATGGTCATCCAGTTCGCCATCAGCCGGCAGCGCGAGTTCAAGGCCGACGCGGTGGGCGCGGAGATCTGCGGCCGGCCGCTGGCGCTGGCGAGTGCGCTGGGCCGGCTCGAGATGGGCGCCCGCCGCATCCCGATGCAGGTGAGCCCGAATGCCGCGCCGCTGGCGATCGTGAACCCGCTGGCCGCGTTCAGCCTGCGCGGGGTCAGCAAGTGGTTCAGCACGCATCCGCCGACGGAGGAGCGGATTGCGGCGCTGCAGGAGATTGCGTCGGTCCGTTGAACCGGAGTTGAAGGGGCGTGAGAGGAACAGAGATCGGGAGAAAAGGGGAAAGGGAGAAACGGGACAGGCATCTCGTTTCTCCCTTTTCCCTTTTCTTCCGTTGTCAGTTCCGACCTCCACGCGGCACGTACCTACTCTGGAGGGTCCATCGGTGGAGGAGCAGACAACTCCAGCCGGTGGAACACATGCTCCTCGAGCACGCGCCCGTGCTTGAGATGTTCGACCACGATGCGCTCCATGAGTTCAGGGGTCACGCCGTGGTACCAGACGCCTTCGGGGTAGATGGCCACGATGGTCCCGCCGCTGCAGACGCCCAGGCAGGGGGCTTCGCTGCGCTTGATGCGCTGGGGGCCGAAGAGCAGGCCATGCTGCTGCAGCAGCGACGCCAACCGGGAGTACACGGCGCGTCCCGCACGGTTCTCCGTGCAGTAGCCGCCAGTGCACACCAGCACGTGGCGGGAATAGGGCTCCATCACCGGCAAGACAGCCAACCTGCAGTTCCTCTCGAATCGGCGCGGGGCGCGGACTTAGTCTGACGTGGGGGGCTCGGGTGGGCGAACGGCCCCGCGCGGCGGCGGCGCGCCGGGGTGCGCGCCCCGCCTGGCCGCACGCTCCCGCACCAGCAGATACATGCCGCGCATGGCGAAGATGGTTCCCAGCAGCGACACCGCGATGCCCCGGGGGCCGGTGTGCTGCAGCCAGCGCGCGGCGCCGGCGCTCATGAGGAACCCGACTCCCGCCAAGACGAGACCCTGGAGCTGCGCGGCGTTCAGTCGCCCGGCACGGGACTGGTAGAGCGCCGAGCCAAGCAGCCAGGCCCCGCCCGTCCCGACTATGGCGGACGCCAGCGTATCGCGGTCGAGGTCCATGGGAACGGAAGGAGAAGGAGGCGTCTGCTTCCGCAATCTACACGGCGCGCCCGGCACGAGGGGGAGTATGAACGAAGCGTTACCGCGTCCCCCCGGCCTCCTTCTTCAATCGGTCGGCCAGCCGGTCCCGGGCCCAGGCGCCGTACTCCCGGCAGCCGGCAGGGTCGCGAAACGCCGTCGTGCTGCCGGCCTCGCGCTTCGCCAGCCGCTCGAACAGTTCGGAGAGGCCCGGGTGCGGCGTGAGCACCACGTCGCACGGCATGCGCTCGAAGAGCCCGTGGGCCTTCGCGAAGTCCGCGAGGACCGATGGATACCGACTGTTGCGCGAGAACCGGAAGGTGTCGTCGGCGATGGCCGATTGGCTGTCGACGTACACCATGTCCCAGCACGTGTCCGCCTCGCACGAGCGCCACGTCCACGTGGTGCCGCCGGGGGTGTGCCCCCCCGTGAAGTGCGCCGTGAGCGCGAGCGCACCCACCTGCACCACTTCACCGTCACGCACCTCGCGGTCGGCCCGCACACCGGGAAACGGCAGGTACACCCCGAACTGGGGGTCGTCCGGCAGCGACGTACCCATGCGCAGTACCTTCGCGCTCCACGGATGCAGCACCACCTGCGCCCCCGACGCTTTCTGGAGCGCCGCCAGACCGCCCGCATGGTCGAAGTGCGCGTGGGAATTGAGCAGCACCTTCACGTCTTCGAGACGAAAGCCCAGCGCCCGCACGCTCGCGGCAATGAGCGGCGCCGACTCGGGGAGGGCGCCATCGATGAGCACGTGGCCAGCCGGTGAGGTCACGAGAATGGCGCTCAGCCCGCGTGTCCCCACGTAGTAGGTGTTGCCGTGCACACGGAAGGGGCGTTGCGGCTCGTTCCACTCGGCACACGCATCGCACCGCGTGACGGTGAGATCGACCGGCGGTGCCACCTTCGGCTGCGCGAGGCCGCGCCCCGCAACGAGAGCCACGGCTACGCCGGCAGTGAGCAGGAGGTACGGAATGCGATGGGTCGGCATCAGGCAGGGGAGAACAGCGAGACGGTGGGCTGCGGGGCGTTAACCTATGGAGCGGTGGGCACGGCGTGTGCCACCGCGTCAGTGTCGCGCCAGCCCCATGATGACTTCGAGGACGATCAGCAGCACGATGGCGATTTCCAGCGTTTCACTGCGCGCCGCCTGGGCCTCGCCGTTCAGCATGGCGTAGGTGTCGCGCAGGATGGCCAGCTTGCGGTCGATCCCCGCGCGCCACGCGCGCCCGCGGAAGAGTTCGAGCGCGGCCGAGTACACGCGGGCGAGGTACACATCGTCCGTCACCTTGAGCGCGTTCTCCACCCGCTCCACCAGCTCGGTGCTGTCGGCCACCTGTGCCTGCAACCGCTGCAGCAGCGCCGCGAAGCGCCGCCCCGGAAACACCGCGTGCCGCGCGCGCGCCGCCTCGATATCGTCGTACAACTTCGGCAATTCGGCGTCGAGCAGGGCGTCGTAGAAGCGCAGCTCGAGCAGCTGCGCGTTGGCAAACTCGAGGATGTACTGCAGATCGGTGTCCTGCTCGCCCGGTTCCACCACCAGCGCGCTGTCCCACGTCACGATGGCGAGGTCATCGCCGTAGTAGCTGAAGCGGTGGGGGAGCAGCTCACGCTTCGCGTCCGGGCTGAGGGGCCGCGTCTCGTTGAGCAGCACCGGTACCACGTCCAGCTGCAGCAGCGCGTCGGCGCTGTAGGGCACGCCATCGGTTCCGGTAACCCGCGCCACGCGAAATACCGTGTAGTCCTCGTGCACATCGGCAAGCTGCGGCCGCTCCACTGCCGGCCTGATGCGATCCGTCAGCAGGCGCAGCTGCTGTGACGTAATGGCGGTGATCGCGGGGTGCTGATGCAGGCGGCGGCCGAAGTGCGTGAAGGCGTCCCACGAGCAGTTCGCCGGCGCCCGCACCTTCACGCGCAGCGACACCACGCCGAAATCGAAGATGCGCGCCGACAGCTCCACCTCGTGTGCCGCGTCGCCCACCAGCAGCGACTCCGCGCCCAGTAGCACGGTAATGGGCGGGTTGGAGATCTGCAGGGCCTGCCCCTCACCGCGCACGGGGCGCACCCGTTCCGGACCGCTGGTGGCGAGCAGGTCGAGGGCGCGCTCGAGGTTGATGGAGTAGCCCACATCGAACAGCCGGTACGCAATGGCGGCGCCGGTGTCCACGATCGGGGCGGTACCGGGGGTCTGCATACGTCCAAGTTATCGTGATGGTGCGCGGCGCGCCTTTGGCGCGCCGCTTTGTGACAAGGGAGGGAGCAGGGGGCAGGGGGTCAGGGGGCAGGGAGCAGGTCTTCCGCCTGCCCCCTGATCCCCTGCTTCCTGCACCCTCCCTTGTCGTGCCCGCCGCAGGCGTACCCTTTCCGCGCTGGTTTTTCCGCACGCACACCTTAGCGTTCGAATATGTCTCCCGTCTCCGCATTGCCCGGTCTCCCCGACCCGGCCATCGTCTCCAAGGGCTACGCCCATCCCGCGCGTCTCGTCAGCACCGACTGGCTGGCGGCCAACCTGTCCAACCCGTCGCTCCGCCTGCTGGAGTGCAACGAGGACGTGCTGCTGTACGACGTGGAGCACATCCCCGGTGCCCAGAAGCTGGACTGGCACGTGGACCTCAACGACCAGGTGGAGCGCGACTACCTGCAGCGTGAGGGCTTCGAGGCGCTGCTGCGCCGGCTGGGGATAGACGACGGCACCACCGTGGTGTTCTACGGCGACAAGAACAACTGGTGGGCCACGTACGCCTTCTGGGTGTTCCAGCTCTTCGGCTTCGACAATACGATCGTGCTCGACGGCGGGCGCGCGAAGTGGCTGGCCGAGGGGCGGCCGACCACGCAGGAGCGGCCGTCGTTCGCGCCGTCGCCGTACGTGGCGCACGCGCGCGACGATATGCGCATTCGCGCCTACTTCGCCGACACGAAAGCGCACATGCAGGCGGGATTGCCCATGGTGGATGTGCGGTCACCGCAGGAGTACACCGGCGAGAAGCTGCACATGCCCGATTACCCGCAGGAGGGCACGTTGCGGGGCGGGCACATTCCCGGCGCCCGCAGCATGCCGTGGGCCAAGGCAGCCGAGGCCGACGGCTCCTTCAAGCGTGCCGAGGCATTGCGGGCGCTCTACGAAGGCGAGTTGGGGCTGCGTTCGGCCGATTCCGTGGTAACGTATTGCCGTATCGGCGAGCGTTCGAGCCACACGTGGTTCGTGCTCACCTATCTGCTGGGGTACACGAACGTGCGCAACTACGACGGCTCGTGGACCGAGTGGGGGAACGCCGTGCGGGCGCCTATTCGCAAGGGAGAGCAGCCATGAGGGCCTCAACATGAGCAGTGAATCGCTGAAGAACACCACCGCCATGCCCGTCGTGGGCAAGCCGCCGGCCAAGGTCTCGGTCACGTGGGCGGGCGAGCATCGCTTCGACGGCCAGCGTCAGAGCGGCGGGCCGGCCATTCGCATGGACGCGAGTGGCGAGACCGGCCCCTCGCCCGTGGACACGCTGCTGTGCGCGTTGGCGGGGTGCACGGGCGTGGACGTGGTGGACATTCTCGCCAAGCGTCGCACGCCGGTGCAGGCGCTGAGTGTGGATGTGGAGGGCGAGCGGTTTGCCGGCGTGCCGGGCCGTGTGACGGCAATCAAGCTGCACTACCGCATCATTGGCGCCGAGGTGGAGCGGCAGCATGCCGAGCGCGCCATCGAGCTGGCGGTCACGAAGTACTGCAGCGTGCGCGACAGCCTCGATCCGCACATGCCGGTGACCTGGACGTTGGAGCTCAACGGCGGGTGAGCGTGCGCTGCGCGCATGGACGCGTACCGATAGGTGAGTGAGGAGGGCCCATCGACGAACGGTGGGCCTTTCTGTTGCCCGGTG
>NZ_JAJTHI010000009.1 GCF_021298855.1 Gemmatimonas sp. | reverse complement strand
CGAGCACGCTTCTATGCGATTCCCATTCGTGACTCGTCGATTCATCCGTCCGGCGAGTGCAGTGTTCCTCGCGGTCGGTGTGGCGGCGGGGTGTACCACCGACACGCTCGAGATCACCGATCCCGACGTCCTCAACGTCAACGACTACGCCACCACGGCCGGCGCGACGCCGCTCCGGCTGGGCGTCATCCAGGACTTCCAGAACGTCTTCAGCGGCAACGCCAGCCTGGAGAGCATGGTCGTCGTGACCGGCAACGTCTCCGACGAGATGTACTCCACCGACACGTTCGACGACCGCCTCTTTCCCAACCAGCGGGCGATGAACGACAACCTGCCGGCGCTGGACGGCTTCTACCGCAACCTGCACCGCGCCCGGTCGGGGGCGACGCGTACCATCAACGTGCTCCGGCGCGTGGCGCCCACGCCGGTACAGAACATCGGCGAGATGTACAACATCCGTGGGTTTGTCGAGACGTTCTTCGCCGAAGCGTACTGCTCGGGCGTGCCCTTCTCCGAGGAAGACGGCACCACGACTGAGTTTGGCCAGCCGCAGACCACCGCGCAGATCTACACGCGCGCCCTCGCCAGCTTCGATTCGGCGCTGGCCAGTGCCGGCACCGACACGCGTGTGCAGAACATCGCCCGTATCGGTCGTGCCCGTGTGCTGCTCAATCAGGGGCGGTTCGACGATGCCGCGGCTGCCGTTGCTGCGGTGCCGACGAGCTTTGCGTGGGTCACCGCGCACTCCACGGGGTCGGGTCGTCAGGAAAATGGCATGTGGAACGCGCTCACCGTGCCCAATTCACGCTACGCCATCGTGCTCCCCGACGCGCAGGGGCGCGGCGAGGGGCTTAACGGTATCGCGTTCCTCACCACCCCCGCCGACCCGCGTATCCCGTGGGTGCCGTCCACCCGTACCGGGTTCAACGGCTCCAGCCGCAACCTCCCCACGCAGCTCAAGTACGACCGCACGACCGGGGCGGTGGTGGCCAACGGCATCGAGGCGCGCCTGATCGAACTCGAGGCGCGTGTACGCCGCGATAACCAGGCCGATCGTGACGCGGTGTTTGCCGGGCTCAACAACCTCCGCGCCACCGCCACTACCCCGGCCATGGCCCCGTTGCCGGGTTCGGCGCCCACCACGCAGGCGGCGGCCGTTTCGCTGCTCTTCGAGGAGCGCGCCAAATGGCTGTATCTCACCGGCCACCGTCTGGGTGACCTGCGTCGCCTCGTGCGGCAGTACGGCCGTGCGGCCAACACGGTGTTCCCCACCGGCAACCTGCCGGCGCCACTGGCCGGCGTGTACGGCAACGACGTGAATCTCCCCATCCCCTTCGACGAAAAGAACAACCCGAAGGCGACGGCGGGCTGCCTCGACCGCAACCCGTAAAGACCACGCCGCAAAGCACGAAGGGCCGCCGGACACTGTCCGGCGGCCCTTTGTGTTTCGCGCCCAGGCTCAGCGCCCGCTGGCGGCGCGACCGAGATCCACCGCCTTGAACCCTTGCTCGCCCCAGCCAATCACGAAGACGCTGAAGCCCTCCTTCATGCGCTTCTCGATGTCAGGCGCGCCGGCCGGGTAGCCGCACGGCACCTTGAACTCCTTGCAGGCGGCCAGCACGCTCTGAATGGCCGCCTCCCAGGCGGCCTCGTCGAACTTGCGCTGACCGTTCGCATCGGTGGTGGTGAACACGCCGCGCAGCGTGCCGGCACCAGGGAAAAGCACACCCACGCCGGGCACTGCGGCAATCTCACGAATGTGCTGCAGCCCTTCCTTGCTTTCGACGATCGTGAAGGTGTACAGCTCGCCCTTGGGATTGAGCGGCCAGAGATCGGCCTTCTCCCGGTACTCCTTGTCGCTCATCCCCCAGCGAGCGGGCGCGGCGCCCACATCGTCGGCACGGGTGCCGCCCTTGCTCTTGAAGCGCACGGCCGCGATGCCCTTCTTGAGCTCATCCGCGTTCAGCACATCCACGAAGACAATCCCCATCACACCCTCGTTCAGCTGCTTGCCAATGCGGGCGGTCGCGACGGCTGGATCGGGGGCAATCTCCGGCGTCTTCGCGAACAGCGGGTGCGTGAGGCGCGGGGCCTTGCCTTTGCTCAGCGCTCCCCCCTCGTGCAGCGCCTTCGCGAATTCGGTGAAGGGCGGGTACGTCTGGTCGAAGTTGTACTCCATGGTGCCTTCGAAGACGTAGTCCAGCTTCTTGTACGCCAGCGCCTCCGCCGCCAGCTGGCTCATGTTTTTCATTGAGTCGGCTGGCGGTGCCGGCTGCCCGGGGCGTGCTCGGCGATTGGCCGGGGCATACAGGCCGAACACCGGCTTGCCAGCGGCCACCAGGTCGATGACCGGGTTGAGCCGCTGGGCCGGCAGGGGCGCGGTAGGAAGGAGGCCAAGGCTCAGGATGGCCGTGGCGGACAGCATCGAGCGTGATCGCACGAACTCCTCCGGGGAGGGTAGGGGAGGGGGAGGGGGAGGGCCGCGGCCTGGCGGGTGTTGGCGGCGGCGTACAGCAACCTGCAGCTGCTCTAATCCACCCCAACGGCCGAGGGAGCACAAGCGCTGAGGGCAGAGGGCTTTCGGCACCGGCGGCCATGTTCCCACCAGTGAACACTTTCGCCGTCCTGATCGTATCTTTGTTGTAAGCCTTTTTCGGGGGCGCGATCCCGCCGGCGCCCCCACCCGACCACACCCGCCTGAGCCTGGAGGCCCGGGGATGAAGTCGTTGGTAGCTGCTGGTGCCGGATGCGTGGCGCTGCTCGCCTTGACCACCGTGGATCGACCCGAGGGCACGACGCCGTCGGGGGCGTCTCGTGAGGTGGCCAGCTCGGCGCCCGTGACCGCCACGTCCTACGATCTGTCGTTCGTAAGTGGTGCTGCCGATCCCGTACTGGGCAGCGTGACCCGCGCCAATCGCCGCGTTGGTCATCCGGTACTCAAGCCGGCGGCACGCACCATGACGGCAGCGGCGTTGGGCGAGGTCGTCAAGAAGACCTGCGCCGGGTGCCACAGCGATCAACGCCGCCAGGGCAATCTGTCGCTGCAGAATCTGGATCTGGCCACCATTGGGCAGACCGCCCCGGAAGTGGCAGAGAAAATGATCAACAAGCTGCGCACCGGCATGATGCCGCCGCCGGGGCGTGCGAAGCCGGGCGGTGATACGCTGCAGATCCTGCTGGAATCGATCGAGCGCACGATGGACGCGCGCTACGCGGCCGACCCGAACCCGGGCACCCGCACCTTCCAGCGGCTCAACCGTGCCGAGTACGAGCGTGCCGTGAAGGACGTGCTCTCGCTCGACATCCGGGCCGACTCGTGGCTGCCGCTGGACACCAAGAGCGCGAACTTCGACAACATCGCCGACGTGCAGCTGCCGTCGGCCACGCTGCTCGACTCCTATCTCGACGCGGCGAGTGAGATTGCCCGCCTTGCCGTGGGCGACCCCAAGGCGAGCGTCTCCACCAGCACCTTCAAGATTGCGCGACTCGCGTCGCAGCTGGATCAGGTGGAGGGTGCCCCGATCGGGACGCGCGGCGGCGCGGCGGTGACGCACACCTTCCCCGCCGACGGCGAGTACGTCTTCACCATTACGCTGCACGCCATTCCCACCGGCCAGCTGTTCGCGTCCACGGCGCCGTTCGACGAAAAGATCGAAGTGTCGGTGAACGGCGAGCGCGTGGCGCTGCTTGATATCGATCGCGGCATGTCGCAGGCCGATCCGCAGGGCATGGAGATCCGCACCAAGCCGGTCCCCATCCGGGCCGGCCCGCAGCGTATCGCCGCCACCTTCGTGCGGACCTTCGAAGGGCCGGTGAATGACAACATCACGCCGCTCGGGCACAGCATCGCCGATACGCAGATCGGGGCGCAGGCGGGTATTACCGTGCAGGCGCACATACAGAACTTTGCCGTGACGGGGCCCTACAATCCCACGGGGGTCTCCGACACGCCAACGCGCCGCCGCATTTTCAGCTGCCGTCCGTTGTCGGCCACCGAAGCGCGTCCCTGCGCCGAGAAAATCCTGACCCGGTTGGGCGCGCAGGCGTACCGTCGCCCCATGCAGGCCAATGATCTCAAGGGGCTGCTGGCCTTCTACGATGAAGGCGCGAAGGCCGGGGGCTTCGAGATCGGCATCCGCACGGCGCTCGAGGCCATGCTCTCCAGCCCGCACTTCATCTTCCGCATAGAAGAGGTGCCGGCCGCGGCCAAGGGGCGCGTGCCGGTGAGCGGCGTGGACCTCGCGTCACGTCTCTCGTTCTTCCTCTGGGGCGCGCCCCCCGACTCGCAGCTGGTGGCGCTGGGGCGCTCCGGTCGCCTCGCCGACACCACGGTGCTCGTGGCGCAGGCGCGGCGCCTGCTGGCCGATCCGCGCAGCGAAGCGCTCGCCACGCGCTTTGCCTCACAGTGGCTCCGGTTGCAGGACATCGAGCTCGTGCACCCCGATGCCAACCAGTTCCCCGACTTCCGCGAGCAGCTGGCCAGGGAGATGCGGCGCGAGACCGAGCTGTTCTTCCACCATCTCGTGCGCGAGAACCGCAGCCTGCTCGATCTGTTCACGGCCAACTACACGTACCTCAACGAATCGCTCGCCAGGCACTACGACATTCCGGGGGTCGTCGGCAACGACTTCCGTCGGGTCACGTATCCGGCCGGTTCGCCGCGCAGCGGCATCCTGGGGCACGGGAGCGTGCTCACGCTCACGTCGGTAGCCAATCGCACCTCACCGGTGCTGCGCGGCAAGTGGGTGATGGAGGTGCTCATGGGCTCCCCGCCGCCGCCGCCGCCGCCGAACGTGCCCGACCTCGAAGAAACCAAGGGGGCGCAGGAAGGGCGCCTGCTCACCACCCGTGAGCGCATGGAAATTCATCGCGCGAACGCGACCTGCAAGTCGTGCCATCAGTTCATCGATCCCATTGGTCTGGCGCTCGACAACTTCGACGTGATGGGCCGCTGGCGCATTCGCGAGAACGGGTCGGCACTCGATACCCGCGGTGACTACTACGATGGCACCAGGATCACCAACCCCACCGAGCTCCAGCAGGCGCTGCTGAAGCGACCGGTGCCGCTCATGCGCTCGTTCACGCAGAACCTCATGGCGTATGCGCTCGGGCGGCGCGTCGAGTGGTACGATGCGCCCACGGTGCGCCGCATCGAAGCGGCGGCCGGCAAGAACAATTACAAGCTCAACGATTTCATCCTCGGTGTGGTGAAGAGCGATGCCTTCCGCCTGCGGAAGGTGGTGGCGGAGGGGCCGGTCAAGGCGGCACCAACCACGACTGCTCCCGCCGCACCTGTCACACCCGCCAGCAAAGTCCCGGCCGCTGGCCGCGGGCGCTGATCCCCTCGATACCAACACGACCGGAGACCGACCGATGTATTTCCTGACCGGAAAGGCCATGCCGCGCCGTCAGTTCATGCAGGGGATGAGCGCCACCATCGCCCTGCCGTATCTCGACGCCATGATTCCCACGGGCCGCGGGGCCTTCGGCAGTGCCAAGCAGGCACCACGCCTGGTGGCCATCGAAATGGTGCACGGGGCGGCTGGCTGCAACGAGTGGGGCGCCAAGATGAACTTGTGGTCGCCGGCGGCCACGGGGAAGCAGTACGATCTCGCCCCCACGGCACTCTCTTCCCTGGAGCAGTACCGCGACTATCTCACGATCGTCAGCAACACCGACGCGCGCGAAGCCGAGCCCACGTCGCCCAACGAAATCGGCGGCGACCATTTCCGTTCGAGTGCGGTGTTCCTCACGCACATGCATCCCAAGCAGACGGAAGGCTCGGATGTGAAGGTGGGGACGTCGCTCGACCAGATGTACGCGCAGCGGTTCGGGCAGGACACGCCCATTCCGTCCATGCAGCTGTGCATCGAGAATGTCGACCAGGCCGGTGGCTGCGCCTACGGCTATGCCTGCGTCTACACCGACTCCATCAGCTGGGCCTCGCCGTCGGAGCCGCTCCCGGTCATCCGCGATCCCCGCGTTGCCTTCGAGAAGCTCTTCGGCGTGGGAGGTACGAGCGCCGAGCGCGCCGAGCGCCGGCGCACGCGCCGCAGCATCCTCGACTTCGTGTCGGGGGAGATGTCGTCGCTCAAGGCGGCGCTGGGGCCCGAGGACAAGGTGCGGCTCGATCGCTACCTCACCGACATTCGCGAAGTGGAGCGCCGTATCCAGCGTGTGGAAGCGCGCAACACCAGCGGGGAGGTGCGTGAGCTGCCGGAAGCACCGGCCGGCGTGCCCGACTCCTTCGCCGAACATGTGAAGCTCATGTTCGACATTCAGGCGCTGGCGTTCGCGGCCGACATCACGCGCGTCTTCTCGTTCAAGATGGGACGCGACGGGTCCAGCCGCACCTACCCGGAGAGCGGTACCGACAAGCCGTTCCACCCGGCGTCGCACCATGGCGGCACGGAGCGCGGCGTGAAGGACTTCAACATGATCAACAAGTACCACGTGTCCATGCTCCCCTATTTCCTGGACAAGCTCAAGAGCATTCAGGAAGGCGAGAGCAACATGCTGGACAAGACGATGATCATTTACGGATCGCCCATGGGCGACTCGAACCTGCACAATCATCGCCGTTGCCCGCTCATCGTGTTGGGCAAGGCGGAGAATCGCCTGGCCGGCAATCTGCACATCAAGGCGCCCGACGGGACGCCCATGGCGAACGCCATGCTGAGCATGATGCACACGCTGGGACTCGACGACATGACGGCGTTCGGCGACAGCACCGGCATCCTCAACCTGAATGCTGCCAATGCCTGACCTCACGCAGGGGGCTCGACGCCGGCTGCCGGGCGTCATGCGTGCCGCGGCGGTGTGCGGCGCCTGTGCGGCGGTGGCGCTGCTGTCGGCGGCCCGTCCGTCTGACGGGGCACGTGGTGACTACACCGCCCATGGCGTGCGCAATCCGGCGGAAGCACCGCTCGCCGACGCCGTGATGCGTGGCGACACGGCGCGCGTTCGCGCCCTGCTCAAGCAGGGGGTGGATGTGAACGCGGCGCAGCCCGACGGCATGTCCCCGTTGCACTGGGCGGCGCAGCGCGGTGATCTGTCGTCGGCACAGGTGCTGGTGTATGCGGGCGCGCGGGTCGATGCGCTCACGCGTAACGGCAACTACACGCCGTTGCACATCGCGGCGCGCGAAGGGCGCGCGGCGGTGGTGAAGCTGCTGCTGGCCAGCGGGGCCGATCCCCTGGCCGTGACCAGCACCGGTGGGGCAACGGCGCTGCACTTCGCCGCCGGCCATGGCGATGCGGAAAGTGTGCGGGCCCTGATGGACAAGAAGGTGCCGGTGGATGTGCGCGAGACGGCCTGGGGCCAGACGCCGCTCATGTGGGCGGCCGCGTATGGTCGCGTGTCGGCCATCGACGTGCTCATCAAGGCGGGCGCCGGTCTCGAGGCGGCGTCGAAGATCGAGGATATTCCCAAGCAGGAGCGGGAAATCCGCACGCAGCTCATTGCGCGCACCCGCCGGGTGGCCGCCCTCAAGTCGGCCGACTCGCCGTTGGCGCCCAGCACCGTGACCCCCAACTTTCCGGTGGGATCCGGTCCGGTCACGGCGAGTGCGGCGGCCCCCGTACCGGTGGCGGTGGCACCGGCTGCACCGGCACCGGCTGCACCGGCACCGGCTGCACCGGCACCGGCCGCACCGGCGCCTGCCGCACCGGCGCCTGCCGCATCGGCCGCTGCCGCGTCGGGCGCACGTCCTGCACCGCGCGCCTCCGGCGATTCGGCACGACCCGCCACCGGGTTCCAGCAGCGCGGTCCCTCATACGGGGAGCTCATTGGCAACAAGGGCGGCCTCACGCCGCTGCTCTTTGCCGTGCGCGAAGGCCATGTGGAGGCGGTGCGCCGGTTGCTCGACGCCGGGGCCAACCTCAACCACGTCAGCGAGGGCGATCACTCGTCGCCGCTGCTCATGGCGGCCATCAATGGGCGCTTCGATCTGGCCAAGATGCTGCTGGACCGGGGCGCCGATGTGAAGCTGGCCAGCGATGCCGGCGCCACGCCGCTGTACGCCGTGATCAACACGCAGTGGGCGCCCAAGTCGCTCTACCCGCAGCCCACCGCGCAGCTGCAGCAGCAGGTCACGCACCTCGAGCTCATGGAGCAGATGCTCAAGGCCGGCGCCGATCCCAACGTGCGCCTCAAGAAGCACCTCTGGTTCATGTCGTACAACTTCGACCTGCTGGGCGTGAACACGGTGGGGGCCACCCCCTTCTGGCGGGCGGCGTACGGGCTGGATGTGCCGGCCATGAAGCTGCTGGTGCAGTACAAGGCCGATCCCACCATTCCCACCATCAAGCCGCTCGGTCGCCTGCCAGGCGATGACGCGCCGGAAGAAGGCGCGGCTGGTGGCACCGACCCTTCCGGTTTGCCGCCCGTGCCCGATGGCGGGCCGGGCGTGTATCCCATTCACGCGGCGTCCGGCGTGGGGTACGGCGAGGGCTACGCCGCCAACTCGCATCGCCACGCGCCCGACGCGTGGATGCCGGCCGTGAAGTACCTGCTGGAAGAGCTCAAGGCCGATCCCAACGCGCGTGATCACAACGGGTACAACCCGCTGCATCATGCCGCGGCGCGCGGGGACAACGCGCTCATTCAGTATCTCATGAGCAAGGGCACCGACGTGAAGGCGATGAGCCGCCGCGGGCAGACCACGGCCGACATGGCCAATGGTCCGGTGCAGCGCATCCCGCCCTTCCTGGAAACGGTGGAGCTGCTGGTCAAGCTGGGATCGAAGAACAGCAACAAGTGCCGCAGCTGCTGATGGCAGCGGCGCCGGGCGTTTGCTGATCAGTCGTCGTGACTGAGCTCGTACTGGCGCTGGGCGTGCATACGCTCGGCGCCTTGTGCTTTGTCCCGACGCTTGGCCGCCTGCATGGCCTTGGCCTGCGTCCCCGAGGTCTTGATGGCGGGGAGCGCGAGCTGCCGCTCGAGGGTCACACTGCCGCAGGCGGGGCAGGCGGGGACGGCGCTGCCACGTACCAGCGTCTCGAACGCATGCTGGCAGGAGGTGCAGACGAAGTCGAACATCGGCATATTGGCCGTATCTCCCTGGTGTCCGGTATCGGGTTCCAGATCTTCGCGACCACGAGCTCCAACCCGGAGCCTTACGAAATCCCCGGAGGAAACGCGATGCGTGCAGTACGCCCCGTTTCGAAGTCATCGGTCACGCCGGCGGTCGCCGCGCTGGCTCTCTCAATCCTCGCCGCTGCCCCGCTCTCGGCGCAAGCGGCGGGCGCCCGGACGCCCGTTGTTGGGGAAGGGCAGCGCATCACCGCCACGCTGAGCCCCGGCATTCGCGTGGGCAACCAGCTCTTTGCCTCGGGCCAGCTGGGTACCAGCCCGAACGACACGACCATTGCCGGCCAGACCACGCGCGCGCTGGAGAGCACGGAAAAGGTGTTCAAGGCCGCCGGCACGACCCTGGCCGCCGCGGCGACCAAGTGCACGGTCTTCCTGACGGACGTGAAGGACTTTCAGGGGATGAACGGCGCCTACACCAAGTTCTTCCCCAGCAACCCGCCCGCGCGCAGCACCGTGGTCGTGGCGGCGCTGGTGGTCCCCAACGCCAAGGTCGAGATCGAGTGCCAGGGGATCATCCCGCAGTAATGTCGGCGTCTGGCAGGGTCGGGGTCTGGGTGACCTGACCCCAGGAGAAACGGAGAAAGGGAGAAACGGAAGGCGGCCATTCAAGCGGCCCCCCGTTTCTCCCTTTCTCTCGTTCTGTGCTTCAGTCAGTAAAGCCCCAACCGAGGCTTAGAGGGGCATCAGCGACCCGTGGGCCACACCACGCCCTGGCTGCCGCGCGGCACCGCGCCAATGCCCTTGTAGCGGAACTTCTGGACGCGCTTCCCCTCGTAGGTCTCCGTGGTGTACACGTTGCCCTTCGAGTCGGTGGCAATGCTGTGGACGGCGAAGAACTGGCCCGGCTGGCGACCGCCGTCGCCAAACCAGGTGAGAATCTCGAGCGATTGCCGGTCCATCACGTACACCCGCTCGTTCTTGCCGTCGGCCAGGTAGAGATACTTCTGCTGCGGGTCGCGCGAGAACGCGATGTCCCACACCGAGCCGTCGCCCCGCGTTTCCTTGGCCACGCGCACTTCCTTCACGAACTTGCCGTCCTTCTGGAACACCTGGATGCGATCGTTGGGGCGGTCGCACACATACACGAGCCCGTCATTGGTGGGCTCGGCGCAGTGCACCGGGTTGCGGAACTGCTGCACCAGCGGCGCCGACGGGTCGTAGGGCGGCAATCGCGCGTCGTCGGGCTTGTTGCCGTAGGCCCCCCAGTAGCGCTTGATCCGCCCGCTGGTCGCGTCGATCACGGCCACGCGCTTGTTGCCGTAGCCATCGGCCACGTACGCCTCACCAGCCTTCGCATCGAAGGTGATCTTGGCCACCCGCCCGAAGTGCGACGTATCATTGCTGTTGGCGGCCTGCTTGGGGGCGCCGTACTGCGCTAGGAACTTGCCGTCGTGCGAGAACTTGAGGATCTGCGAATCCATGGCGCCGTTGCCGCCGATCCACACGTTGTCCTTGTCGTCGATGGCCACGCCGTGGTTGGACGACGGCCAGTCGTAGCCGGCGCCCGGACCACCCCACGCCTTCACGAGGTTACCGTCCGGGTCGAACTCGAGCACGGGCGGCGCCGACCGGCAGCACTCACCAATGGGCGGCGTGGCATTGGCCCCCGCCTCCGTGCGCTGATTGAGCGTGGAATCACCCCGATGGATGATGAAGACGTGGTCGCGGCTATCCACGCCGACCCCGATGACGGACCCGAGGATCCAGTGGTTGGGGAGTGGCCGCGGCCACAGCGGATCGACTTCGAACCGCGGCGCCTGCACCGTCTGACGGCTGTCGGCCTGCAGGACGGCCTGGGCAGCGCCAAGGCCGGCCAGAGCGAGCGCCAGCATCGACCAGCGGGGAGGGGGAACAAACCTCGGCATCTCGTACTCCGAAGGGGGGGCGGGGGGCAATGCGGGTGCCGCAGGGGGTAGGCCGGTGGCGGGCCCGGCCCCGTGTGCAACGCGCATCCGGGTGGTAACTTCGTCCAACCTACCCGCCTGTTCCTCCCTGTCCAGAGACACGTTGCGCTTCGCTCGCTTCCTGTCGGTGATCGCCATCGTGGTGGCTGTCGCGCTGCCCGGTCGCGTGGCCTTGGCCCACGAGATTCCACGGCATGTTGGCGTGCGCGCCTGGATCGCGCCGCTGGCCGATCGTGTGCGCCTGCTGGTGCAGATTCCCATGGATGCCGTGCGCGATGTGGACTTCCCGCTGCGCGCCAACGAAGCGCTCGAGCTGTCACGGGCGCAGCCGTTCCTGCGCGACGCGGCGCAGCTGTGGGTGGCCGATGCCATCACCCTGCGCGATGGCGGGCGGCGGCTGCCGGCGCCGCAGCTGCTCGCGGTACGCGCCGCGCTTCCCTCTGATCGCGCCTTCGAGCAGTACGCGTCCGCCCTCAACGCGGTCACCTCGCACCCGCTCGCCGACTCGATCAACGTGCCCCATGGACAGCTGCGCCTGGAAGTGCTGCTGGAAGTGCCGGTCGGGTCGCCCGTGCGCGATCTGGTGATCGAGCCGGCGTGGGCCAACCTGGGGGTGCGCACCACCACGGTGCTCACGCTGGTGAACGCCGATGGCACCGAACGCCGCTACGCCTTCGATGGCAATCCCGGCGAGGTGCGGGTAGACCCGCGCTGGTGGCACGCCGCGTGGATGTTCACGCGGGAAGGCGTCCATCACCTGCTGCTCGGCTACGATCATCTCCTGTTCCTGCTCTGCCTGGTCCTCCCCTTCCGGCAGCTGCGGCCGCTCATTGGTATCGTCTCGGCGTTCACGGTCGCGCATTCCCTTACGCTCGTGGCGTCGGCCCTGGGCTTCGCCCCCGACGTGGCGTGGTTTCCGCCATTCGTGGAAGTCGTGATCGCGGCGTCCATCGTGCTCATGGCCGTGGGGAATCTGCTGCGTCCGCAACTCGAGCGTCGCTGGGTGCTGGCGTTCGTCTTCGGGCTCGTGCACGGCTTCGGCTTCTCGTCGGCGCTGCGCGACAGCCTGCAGTTTGCCGGTCCGCACCTGCTCACCTCGCTCCTCGCGTTCAACGTGGGGGTGGAGGTCGCCCAGGTGGCGGTGCTGCTCGTTGCCGTTCCCGTGCTCGACCGCCTCCTCACCCGCGTTCCGGAGCGCGCCGCGATCGTCGTGGCCAGTGCGTTTGTGGCGCACGAGGCGTGGCACTGGACGCAGGAACGCTATGCCGTGCTGGACTCGTATCCCCTCACCATGCCCGTGTTCGACGTCTCCCTCGCCGTGTTGATCGTACGCGCGCTCATGGCGCTGCTCGTGCTCGTGGGAGCCCTGTGGGCGGTCCAGGGGCTCATGGCGCGCCTGCAGCGACGTCCGCTTGTTTCGGGCGGAGCGCCCGGTGCCCGGAGTGGCGTGGTCGCGGTGCTGCTGCTCGCGGCGGTGGCGTGGCTCGTGCCCGTGCGCGCCGAGGCGCAGCCGCGCACGACCATGGCCGGGGTGTACACCGCCGAGCAGGCCACCAAGGGCCGTGAGGTGTTCACGAGCAATTGCCTGGGGTGCCACACCACGGCGACACACATGGGCCCGGCCTTCCAGAACAAATGGTTCGGGCGCCCGCTGTTCGACTTGTACGACTACGTGAGTCAGGCCATGCCCAAGGCCGCACCGGGCAGTCTCACGGAAGACGAGTACGTGTGGGTCACGGCGTACATCCTCCGCCTCAACGGGATGCCCGCCGGTCGCACGGAACTCAATCCCGAGCCGGCGTGGCTCAAGGCGGTCAAGGTCGACTCCACCCTGCGCGCCGTCGGTTCGCCAAAACAGGTTGCTCCGCTGTCCCGCACGCCCTCGTTACCGCTGTATTCGCTCGTTTCCCGCCCTCGCGCACGTACGGAGAACCCATGACCCGACGCGGTCCCCTCCCCAGAACGACCGTCACCTCCCTTGTCCTCGGGGCCGTCGTGGCCCTGGGTGGAACCGGCCGCGATCTGCTCGCGCAGGCCGCAGCCAAGCCGGCCGCCGCCGGGGGGCTGGTGCGCGGCAACGCCTTTGGTGAATGGCGCCATTGGGGTGCCGACCAGTGGAGCACGCGCTATTCGCCGCTCGACCAGATCAACGCCGACAACTTCGGCTCCCTGCAGGTCTCGTGGGAGTGGAAGGGGGGCGAAAAGCACGGGCCCGACGAGTACTACCGCACCACGCCGCTGTACGCGAACGGGCGCCTGTTCACCGTGACCTCCACCAAGCGGCACGTGGTCGCGCTGGATCCCGAGACCGGCAAGGAGCTGTGGGCGTACCGGGTGGAAGAGGGGATCCGCTGGCAGAAGGCGCCGCGGCAGTTTGCCGGGCGCGGCCTCGCCTACTGGAATCAGGCGGGCAAGGAGCGCGTGCTGGTGACCACGCCGGGGTATCACCTCGTGTCGCTCGACGCGAAGACCGGCAAGCCGGACCCGCTCTTCGGCAAGCAAGGCACCGTCGACCTCATGGAGGGGCTGGGCTATCCCATGAAGAAGCTGGCCGTGGACGACAGCGGCCCGCTCATCATCTCCGATGCCGCCCCGTATCGCGAAGCCAAGCCGGGTGAAGGGTGGGATCCGGTCAAGAAGATCGGCGCCGACGGCACGGTGGGTATTCTCAGCCAGATCGCCGCGAGCTCGCCGCCCATGGTGGTCGGGAACGTGCTGATCGTGGGCAACTCCTCCATTCACGGCTACTACCCCATTCGCGCGTCGAACCCCATCGGCACCATTCGCGCCTTTGACATTCCCACGGGCAAGCTGCTGTGGAAGTTCAACCTCGTGCCGCAGCCGGGGGAATTTGGCGCCGACACCTGGAAGAACGGCTCCAAGCAGGGTACCAAGGGCGTGGGCAAGACCGATGCGTGGGCGCCGTATGCCGCCGACGAAGCGCTGGGGCTCGTGTATATCCCCGTGGGTATGCCGCTCATGGACGAATACGGCGGCCATCGCCCCGGCGACAATCTGTTTGGCAACTCGCTGGTGGCGCTCGACGTGAAGACGGGCAAGCGCAAGTGGCACTTCCAGATGGTGCACCACGACATCTGGGACTACGACACGCCCATGGCGCCCAACCTCATGGACGTGACCATCGATGGCAAGCCGCGCAAGATCGTGGCGCAGCCCACCAAACAGGGGTGGCTGTACGTCTTCGATCGCCTCACCGGACAGCCCATCTGGCCCATGCCGGAAACGCCGGTGCTCAAGAGCGGTGTGCCGGGTGAGGAATCGGCGGCCACGCAGCCCATTCCCACCAAGCCGGCGCCGTATTCGCAGCAGGGGCTCGTGGAGGCCGACCTCATCGACTACACGCCGGCCATTCGCGACAGCGCGCTGGCCCTGGCCAAGAAGTGCCGCATGGGGCCGTACTACATTCCGCCCGCCGCGGCCGATGGCAAGGACGCCAGCGGCTATCGGTGCGCGTGGTATGCGCCGGGTGCCAGCGGTGGCGTGAACATCGATGGCGGGGCCACCATCGACCCGGAGACGGGGAAGATCTTCGTGGCCAGCATTACGGGGCTCAGCACGGCGTCGTTGCTCAACGATCCGTGCAGCGAGTTCGCCTACAGCTCACCCGCCAGCAACTGTGGCTTGCTTGGTGCGCTGCCCACGCCGGAAGGCTACAAGAAGCCGGAAAACGTGGGCTTTGCCGGCCGCGCCTCCGGCTCCATGATTGGCGGCATTTCCATCGCCAAGCCCAAGGAGTATGGTGGCATCACCGCCTACGATCTGCGTACGGGCGACAAGAGCTGGTGGGCGCCCAATGCGGGCTTCATCAAGCAGACGAGCCGCGATCCGCTTTTCGCGGGCGTCACGCTGCCGCCGCTGCCCGGTCGTGGCCAGGCGCAGGCCATTACCACCAAGACCCTCGTGATTTACGGCACGGGGCGTAGCGGCGGACTGCCGGGCGAGCCGCCCAAGCTGTTCGCGCTGGACAAGGCCACCGGCAAGACCGTGGCCACGGTGCAGATTCCCGCCAAGACGACCGCCGTGCCCATGACGTTCCTGCACAAGGGCCAGCAGTACATCGTCTTCGCCACCGGCGCGGAAGAGAACACGAGCCTGGTGGCGATGAAGTTGCCGAAGTGATGGCGCAGGTCTGAGCGCACGCACCACCCGCGACCCGCCACCCGAAACCCGAAACTCCCCGCGGCCAACGAGAATCTCGTGAGCCGCGGGGAGTTTCGAGTTTCGGGTGGCGGGTGACGCTGCGCTACTTCTTCTTTTCGTACCGCTTCAGCGCCTTCTGCCCCACTTCGGCGCCGTAGATATTGCCCGCCGCATCCACGGCCACGCCTTCCGCACTCGAGGTGCTGGGCGGATTCACGGCGGGGTCGGGAATGAATGCCGTCACTTCCCCCGTCTTCGCGCTGCCAATGCGAATGCCGCGGGTCCACGCCACGTGTGGCGGGTTCACGGAGCCACTCTCCGAATCGGCCACGTAGATCATGTCGTTCTTGTCGATCCAGATGCCGCTCGGACGGCTGAACTGATACCACGTGTCGAGGATCTTGAAGTCCTTGTCCACGATGAGAATGCGGTCGTTGCCGCGGTCGCCAATGAAGAGGCGCCCCTTGCTGTCGAAGGCGAGGGCATGCGGCTGATCGAGCTGCCCCTCGCCCTTCCCCCAGGTGCCCCAGGTTTTCTTGAGTCCGCCGTTCTTGTCGAACACGAGCACGCGCGCATTCGCGCCGGCGCGCGAGGAGTGCCCTTCGGCCACATAGATGTCGCCGTTCGACGCGGTCACGATCGCGTTGGGCTGCCAGAAGAACGCCGTGTCGCGGCCGCCGCCCGGCTTGCCAAGCGACATGAGGTAGGAGCCGGTTGGGCTGAACTTGTGGATCTGGTGCCCCTTGCCCGCCGGCACTTGCGCGGCGCCCAGTGTACAGGCGCAGTCCACCACCCAGATGTTGCCGTCGCGATCCACGTGGATGCCGTGCGGCGACAGGATCATGCCACTGCCGAAGGACGCGACGAGTGTGCCTTGCGGATCGAACTTGAGGATCGGGGCGAGCGTGGAGCCGGCGCAGTTGTTCACGCTGCAGCGTTCGGCCACCCAGATGTGCTTGCCGTCCTTGTCGATGGCCACCGCACTGGTGGAGCCCCATGTTCGGCCATCGGGGAGCTTTGCCCATCCTTCCACCGTGGCGTAGGGATTGGGTTTGTCGTTGACGGGGGGCATCGTGGGCGACGACTGCGCCGAGAGCACGAAGGGCGTGGCCGCGAGCGCGGCGAAGAGGGCAGGAGTGCGCATGGGGGGAAAGTGCACCGCGTGAGAGGGGGGCGCAAACGGGGCGAACGGCGCGAGGGGCGCGGCGGGCGCGGCGCGATCGGTGGGGCGGCGTACGATGCGGAACGACAGACGGCAGACGGGAGGAACGACAGTGAGCAGACGGCAGGAAAAAGGAAAGCGGCGGTCGGCGCTGCGCGCCGCCGCCGATTTCCTTACCGCAAAGGAGATCGGGCGCGGCCGCATTGCGGCGCGCCCGTTCTTCCGAATCCCTCCGGTTTGCGCACTGTCGTTCCTGCCGTCTGCCGTCTGCTGGAGGTCGCTGCCGTTCACTCCGTCCCCCCAACACCCCGTCCCCCACCCCCCGCCTACCCCAAATCCGACGCCCCCGTCATGATCCCCACCGCGTCCGACATGCTGATCGCCGTCTTCTCCACCAGCGCCGCCCGGCGCCCCAATCGCTGAATGTGAATGCGATCGGCCAGGTCGAACACATGCGGCATGTTGTGGCTGATGAGCACCACCGACAGCCCGCGGTCGCGTACCCGGCGGATGAGGTCGAGCACCATGCCGCTTTCGCGCACGCCCAGCGCGGCGGTGGGTTCGTCCAGAATGACCACATGCCTCGCGAACGCTGCGCTTCGCGCCACGGCGATCCCCTGCCGCTGACCGCCGGAGAGCGTCTCCACCGCCTGCGTGATGGCCCGGATGTTCACGCCCAGCGCGCGCAGGGCCTCGGCCGCTTCGCGCTGCATGCGCGGGTGATCGAGACGGCGCAGCAGGGTGCCGCCCAGACCCGGTCGCCGCAGTTCACGCCCCAGAAACAGGTTTTCGGCAATGCTCATGGCCGGCGCGAGCGCGAGATCCTGATACACCGTCTCGATCCCCGCCGCGCGTGCGTCGGCAGGCGAGGTGAAGCGCACCGGCGCCCCGTCCAGCCACAGCTCGCCGGAATCGGGGAGGAGCGCCCCGGACAGTGCCTTGATGAGCGACGACTTGCCGGCGCCGTTGTCGCCGATCACCGCGAGAATCTCCCCGGCACGCACATCGAAATCGGCGCCGTCGAGTGCCACGACCTGCCCGTACTGCTTGCGGAGCCCGCGGGCCCGCAGCACGACCGCGGCGGTGCCGGCCACGCTCACGTGGCGCGCCTCGACCATTGATCGGTGGCAACGGCCAGAATCACGAGCACCCCGGTGACCAGAATCTGATAGACCGAGGAGACGCCCATGAGCGTGAGGCCATTGCGGAACACGCCCACGATGAGCGCCCCCACGAGCGACCCGAGGATGAGGCCGCGTCCGCCGAAGAGACTGGTGCCGCCGAGCACCACGGCCGTGACCGTATCGAGATTCTCCGTCTGCCCCGCCTGCGGATCGCCCACCCCGGTGCGCGCGACCGCGAGCAGCGATGCCACGCCATACAGGGCACCGGCCAGGGTGTACACGGCGAGCAGCACCCGATTGGTGTCAATGCCCGCCAGCCGCGCGGCTTCGCGATTGTTGCCCACCGCATACACATGACGCCCCGCCGCCGTCTCCCGCAGCAGCCACCAGGCCACGAGGAACAGTGCGAGCAGCAGCAGTGTGCCATGGGCCACGCGCGTCCCCAGCAGCGGCACGGTGTTGCCCAGCGCCGTCAGGAGCGGCGGCAGGTCGGTCACCGTTTGCGAACGGGAAACGATTTGCGTGAGCGCAAACGCAATGTTCATCGTACCCAGCGTCACGATGAACGGAGGGAGCGTGACGCGCGTGACCAGCAGGCCGTTCACCAGCCCCGCAAGGGTGGTGGTGCCCACCCCGGCAAGAATGGCGAGCGCCGGGTGCATCCCCGACTGTCCCGCCAGCAGCGTCATGACCACGCCGCCCAGCGCCATGAGCATGCCGCACGACAAGTCGATGCCGGCCGTGAGGATGACGAGCGTCTGGCCGATGGCCAGCACGCCCACCACCGTGACCTGTTGCGCCACCAGCGAGAAGTTGCCGAGGGTGAGAAAGCGCGGCGATTGGGTGGCAAAGAACGCAACGGCGAGCAGCAGTGCCAGCAGCGGTCCCAGCGCCGCCAGGCGACGCAACGTCACGTGGTGCCCCAGCAGCGCGCGGCGCCCTCCTCGACCGTGAGGCTTTCCACGCCGGGCAGCTTCGTGCCGGCAACGAGCGCCACGCCGGTGTCGGTGAAGCCGCTGGGCTTCTTGCCGCTGCGCAGGTACTCCACGCCGGCCAGAACGCCCAACTCGGCCATGCGCACCGGATACTGCTGCGCCGTCGCGGCGAAGTGTCCGGCCGCCACGTCGGCCACCCCGCGGCAGCCGCCGTCGACCGTCACGATGAAGACGTCCTTCTCCCGACCGGCCTTGACCAGCGCGTTCCACGCGCCGGCGGCGCTGGGCTCGTTGATGGCGTACACCACATTCACCTGTGGGGCGCGCTGCAGGCAGTTTTCCATGACGCTCTGGGCCTTGGCCTGATCGCCCACGCTGTCGCCCGAGCACACCACCTCGGGCGGCGCCGCGTTCTCGTTGCTCGTCCGGTCATTGGTGGCCACGCCCAGCCCCTTGAGGAAGCCGTTGTGGCGCTGGGCCCCGGTGGGGTGCCCGGGGAGGAGATCGATCGTTACGGCCTTGGGCGCCGTGCTGCCCAGGCGCGCCTTGGCGTAGGCGCCAATCAACTCACCCGCCCGATAGTTGTCGGTACCGAAAAACCCATCCGTGGCATCCATCGGATCGGCCGGGCTGTCGAGCGCGATGACCAGGATCCCGTCCTTGCGGAGCCGGGTAATGGTGGGCACGATGGCCTTGGCATCGCTGGGGGAGATGAGGATGACGCGCGCCCCCGCCGCCACCTGATTCTCGATGGCGGCCACCTGGCCGGCGTTGTCGCCGTCGGAACGGCCGGCACCGGAGAGCAGCGGAATGACCTGCGCCGCGGCCGTACGCTCGGCGCCTTCCTTCATCTTCACGAAGAACGGATTGGTCTCGGTCTTGGTCACGAGGCCAATGGACCCCGGCTCGTCGGTCGCGTGGGCGCAGGCGGTGAGCAGCAGCGCGCCGAGCACGTGCCACAGGCGCCTGCCGCCGGTGAATGCCGATGGCGCGGGAAGGGCCGACGCGCGGCGCGTGGAGGGCAGGAACGGGAAGGACATGACCCGATAATCAGCAGGGCGGGCACGATGGTGGCAACCCGGCCGAAGGGGCATGCCGGTCAATTGCGCTTCGCGGGGCGCAGGCACAGGCTTGGTGATGCGCGATCTCACCACCGGCTCCATTCCCCGCCATCTCGTGCGCCTCGCCCTGCCGATGGCGCTGGGGATGATCTTCCAGACGCTCTACTACCTGGTCGATCTCTGGTTCGTGACGCGCCTGGGCGATGCCGCCGTGGCGGGAGTGAGCGCCGCCGGCAACGTCCAGTTCATCGTCATGGCGCTCACGCAGGTCCTGGGCGTGGGCACGATGCCGCTGATCGCGAACGCCGTGGGGCGCAAGGATCAGCACGATGCCAACCTCGTCTTCAACCAGAGTGTCGTCTGGGCGTTCGTGTGCGCGCTCATCACGCTCGTGGGTGGGTTCGCGCTGGCCGGCCCGTACATGCAGGCCGTCGGCGCCGACGAGGCCACCCGCGCCGCCGGTCTCTCCTATTTGCGCTGGTATCTGCCGGGGCTGGGGCTCCAGTTCGCGTTGGTGTCCATGGGGGCCGCGCTGCGTGGCACGGGCATCGTGAAGCCCACCATGTTCGTGCAGATCGTCACGGTGGTCATGAACATCATCCTGGCGCCGGTGCTCATTGCCGGGTGGGGCACGGGCCGGCCGCTGGGCGTGGCGGGGGCGGGGCTGGCGAGTTCGGTGGCGATCGCCGTCGCGGTGCTGCTCATGGTCGTGTATTTCGTGCGGCTCGAGCACTACGTCGGCTTTCGGCGGGAGCTGCTCACGGCGCGCCGGGATGTGCTCATGCGCATGCTGCGCATTGGCGTGCCGCCCGGTGCCGAGTTCGCCCTCATGTTTCTGTTCACGGCCGTCATCTACTACGTGATCCGCGATTTCGGCTCGGCGGCGCAGGCAGGGTACGGAATTGGCTCGCGCGTCATGCAAAGCATCTTCCTGCCGGCCATGGCGGTGGCCTTCTCGGCGGCCCCCCTGGCTGGTCAGAACATGGGTGCCGGCAACATGGCCCGCGTGCGCGACACCTTCCGCTGGGCGGCGATCATGGGGAGCCTGCTCATGGCGCTGCTGACGCTGCTCTGCCAGATCCGTCCCGATCTCCTGGTGCGGGGGTTCACGAGCGAGGCGGCAGTGCTGGTGGTGGCCACCGATTTCCTGCGCACCATTTCATGGAACTTCGTGGCCTCCGGGCTCATCTTCACCTGCAGTGGGCTGTTTCAGGCGCTGGGGAACACCGTGCCGTCACTCATCAGCAGTACATCGCGGCTCATCACCTTTGCGGTGCCGGCGCTGCTGCTGGCCCAGCGCCCGGGCTTTCGCCTGCGGCACGTGTGGGTGCTCAGTGTGGTGACCATGACCGTGCAGGCGGGGGTCACGCTCTGGCTGCTCACTGGCGAGATGCGGCGCCGCTCCACAGTTGCCGTGGGCTGATCCGCGCCACAGGTTGGATGCACTCCCCCTTCACGCCCACACATCTGCGTCCATGATTCGCAGCATCGTCGCCGTGGTGACCGGCTTTGCGCTCATCGCCCTGTTGAGCCTCGGCACCGATCTCGCGCTCATGTCGGCCATGCCGTCGCTCTTCGAAGCCGATGGCAGCACCACCAGTACCACGGTGCTGCTGCTCTCCATCGGCTACGTGGGACTCTACGCCACGCTCGGTTGCTACCTGTGCGCACGCCTGGCACCCGACCGGCCCATGGGCCATGCGCTGGGGCTGGGCGCGTTGGGGCTCGTCTTCAACGTGGTGGGCATGGTCGCTCGCTGGGACATGGCGCCCGCGTGGTTCCACCTCCTGTCCGTGGCTCTCGTCATGGTGTGGGCGTGGCTGGGCGGGCGCATGCGCACGCGTGAGATGGCGCTGATGCCCTCGCGCCCGATTGCGCTGTGAGTCTTTCCCTCCGGCGTGTGTGGTTGCGCGCCGCGGCGGGCACCATCACGAGTGCGCTGCTGCTGGTGGCCTGCGGCAAGACCAAGGACCTCGCACCCTCCGACGTGGTGGTGCAGCTCTACGTCACGCTCGAGTTGACCGGCGTGCGTACTCTGCCCGATCCACGCGCCATGCCCGCCCTCGAGCCGTACCTGACCCCCGAACTGTATGCCGGGCTGCAGCACGCCCGACGCCAACGCGATTCGGCTGCGGCGGCATCCCCCACCGAGAAGCCCCCGTTCGCCGACGGCAACCTGTTCAGCAGTCTCTTCGAGGGGCACTCCACGTATGTCGTGCAGAAGACGGCCGCGCGCGGCGATACGGTGGCGGTGCCGGTGGCGTTTTCCAACACCGACCAGACGCCGGCCGTACAGTGGACGGACACGCTGGTGGTGGTCAACACGGCCGTTGACGGCGCCGAGCCCCGCTGGCGCGTAGCCGATCTCCGCTACGGCGGCGACTGGGAGTTCGGCTACCGCGGGTCACTGCTGAAGGTTCTCGGCTCGCCCTAGCTCCCGCCTGCACCGCGCCACGGCGCGCTTTCCTTCGCCCTTCCCGCCATGACTTGCCGACGTTTCGCCTCTGCCTTCGTTGCTGTCACCCTCGGCGCGACACCGGCATGGGAACCGCTGTCGGCCCAGGTCCGCGTCCTCCCCAATCCGCCGGTCGTGGTGGACAGCGCGGACCCGGTAGCGCTCCTCGTGGCGCGGCTCGACCTGGAGAAGTACAAGGGGACCATCAAGGGGCTCACGCAGTTCGGTGATCGCCGTCAGGGGACCAAGCGCAACCGTGATGCCGTGGACTGGATCGAGGCGCAGCTCAAGAGCTACGGCTGCGCCAACGTCGAGCGCATCACCTACGAATACAATCCCCCGGCCTTCGCCGAGCGCCCGGCCAATGCGCCGGCAGCGGCGGCGGGCGCCGCGCCGCGCCCGGTCTCCACGCAGGCCTCCGGTGGCGGCAGGGCACGTGGCGTACGCACCCGCGCCGGTGTGAACAACGACTCGCTGGCACAGCCCGATGCGCGGCTGCGCGCGCTCAACGCCGAGCCGAGCGTGAACGGCATGCGGCAGGAAGTCTACTGCACGAAGGTGGGGACCACGCGCCCCGACGAGATGTACATCATTGGCGGGCACATGGACGGCATCGGCTGGGGTGAGGCCGCCAACGACGATGCCTCGGGCTCGGCCATCGTCATGGAGCTGGCGCGCATCTTCTCCGACCCGGCGGTGCAGACGGAGCGCTCCATCCGCTTCGCGCTGTGGAACAACGAGGAGACCGGGCTGCAGGGCGCGCGCGCGTACATCGAGCAGCGGGCGAAGCTGCAGGGCATCGAGGAACCCCGCGGTTCGGGGAAGTATCCGGAGCCCAAGTGGCTGGGGATGATCCAGCACGACATGATGATGTTCGATCATGGCATGCCCAATCCCGACGGCACCATGCGCAAGGAGCAGCGTCCCGAGGCCGACGTGAACATCGAGTTCCAGATCAACTCGAAGCAGGCCGACGCGTCGATGAAGCTGGCGTTCCTGCTGCATCAGGCCAACAGCAAGTACGCCACCGATTATCCGGCACAGGTGGGGCCGCACATGACCAACACCGACTCGGGGCCGTTCCAGGATCTCATCCCCGCCGTAAGTCTGCGCGAGAATGAACGTGGCACCCAGGTGGGCAGCGGGTGGGACCCGCACTGGCACCAGCCCACCGACCTGTTCAAGACTTTCAGCGACGCGGATTTCCGTCTGGGGCTGAATGCCGCGCAGACCACGCTGGGCGCGGTGGGGAAGCTGGTGGGGGCGACGCTGAAGCGGTGACCCAGCTGTGGAACGCGCGTGCTCCAGCTGACCCGCCATCCGAGCTCAGCTCAGCCCCCGTTGAATCTCGCACGGGGTGTTCACCGGAACTGAGTCACCGGCCACGATCTGGGTAGCCCCGGTGATCCGCACCGAAAAAGCTACGCGCTGTGGCGGTCCAACTGGTGTACCGGTTGGCGACATGAACCCGGACCGCAGGGTGCGATACGGGGCAACGCTCTCGCCGGCAACACACACGTTGCCCGCTTGGAGGTCGGGATAGTGATCAGCGCCGCCAGCGCGCGCCACGCGCCACCCGGATACGCGAGCACGCACGACGCCGCCTCGCTCCGGGCGCAGAAACCGCAACTGTCGTCGTCGCAGGCCATGGACCGCTTGTGCCGGTAAAGTGGCCGTACTAATATGGCTATAGCCGTACAAAACGTCCACTTCTCGAGGATTCCTATGGGACGACGCCACGCCTCGCACGAGTACCCCGCGCCCGCATCGTCCGGTGCGGTCGTCCGCGAAGTGCCGGCCGGCACCTTCAAGAACACCTGCCTCCAACTGCTCGATCAGGTACAGCAGCAGGAGTTCGAGATCGTGGTCACCAAGCACGGGAAGCCGGTTGCGCGCCTGGTGCCGATCGAGTCCAAGGGGGCCACCGGATTCGGCTTCATGCGCGGCACGGTGGTGTCGCACGGTGACCTCGTGAGCCCCGACCCGGAGGCCTGGGGGGAGTTCGGGTGACGCGCCGCCAGATCTCTCGCGAGTCGCCCCGTACCCTCGCACGCACCCGCGTCTGGATGCCACGTGACCTCACGACGTACGACGGGTTCCTGTTGCTCGACACGCACATCTGGATCTGGTATCTGGAGGGCGCGACCGAGTCACTCGGACAAACGGTGCGCGACCGGTTGGAGCATGCCGCTTCCGCTGGCAGACTGGTCGTTTGCGACGTGTCGTTCTGGGAGGTCGCAATCAAGGCCGCGAAGGGGCGCTTGCACTTGTCGGTGGACCCCATGGTGTGGCTGCACCGTGCGGAACAGGCGCCGGGCATCCGATGCCGTCCGCTGACCCGTTCGTTGCTGCTCCAGAGTACCCGACTCGGCGACACGGTGCACAATGACCCTGCCGACCGCATGCTGATTGCGCTCGCGCGCCTCGAGGGCATGCCGCTGGTCACCGCCGACCGCGCGATCATCGACTTCGCGATTGCCGACGGGGTGACGCCGGTCGTGGACGCCAGGCGCGGCTAGGAGCCGAGTCCGCGAAGCGGGTTGCGGTGCTACACTTCGGCGACCCTTCACCACCCTCCCCGTGCGTCACCTCCTTCGCTCTCTCACGGCCCTCGCGTTCATCGCGGCGATGGGCGGCGTCGCGCCGAACGCCGCCGCCCAGTCCCCCGATGGCCCACCCCCCATCCCCCGCGAGTTCCGCGGGGCGTGGGTGGCCAGCGTGGCCAATATCGACTGGCCCAGCAAACCGGGGCTCAGTGCCTGGCAGCAGCAGGCCGAGCTCGTGGCCATCCTCGATCGCGCGCGCGACCTGCGCCTCAACGCCATCCTGCTGCAGGTGCGCCCCGCCGGCGATGCGCTCTATGCGTCGACGCTCGAGCCGTGGTCCGCCTACCTCACGGGCGTGGAGGGACGCGCGCCCGAGCCGTACTACGACCCGCTCGCGTTTGCCGTGCAGGAGGCGCACGCGCGCGGGCTCGAGCTGCACGCGTGGTTCAATCCCTACCGGGCGCGCCATCCGAGCGCCACGAGTCCTCATGCCCGCACCCATCTCTCGGTCACGCATCCGCAGTGGGTGCGGCGCTACGGCAAGTACGAGTGGATGGATCCCGGCGAACCGGGTGTGCTGGCGCACTCGGTGAAGGTCGCGCTCGATGTGGTGAAGCGCTACGACGTGGATGGCATTCACGTGGACGACTACTTCTACCCGTATCCGGAGACCGACAGCACCAAGGCCGAGGTCCCCTTTCCCGACAGCGTGTCGTACGCGCGCTATCGCGCGAAGGGCGGGGCGCTTGGCCTCTCCGATTGGCGGCGATGGAACGTGGATCGCTACGTGCAGCGGGTGTACGTCGGCACCAAGCGGCTCAAGCCGTGGGTGAAGGTGGGCATCAGCCCGTTCGGCATCTGGCGTCCGGGCTATCCGGCCAGCATTCAGGGCTTTGACAGCTTTGAAAAGCTCGCCGGTGATTCGCGGAAATGGTTGCGGGAGGGGTGGGTGGACTACTTCACGCCGCAGCTGTACTGGCCCATCGCGCGCACGGCGCAGAGCTATCCGGTACTGCTCGACTGGTGGATTGGCGAGAACCTGAAGGGACGCCACATGTGGCCGGGGCACAACTCCAGCCGCGCGGCGGCGGGGAGCGCCGAGTGGGGGCCCGATGAGCTCAACAACCAGGTGCGGGCCACGCGCGCCACCACGGCCAACGGGCAGGGCGCCACCGGCGACATTTTCTTCAGCATGCGCTCGCTCATGCCGGTGCAGGGGGCAGCGCGCTCCCCGCAGTCGGTGGGCGTGGCCACGCAGCCCCCACCACCCGCGCAGGCGGAGGCGCTGGCCGACAAGCTGGTGGCGGAGCTGTACGGCGAACCGGCGCTTGTCCCCGCCTCCCCGTGGCTGGGCGCGCAGCGGCCGCCGCGCCCCGCAGCGCGGGTGACGCGCGATGTGGCATCGGGTGACGAGGTGGTGCGGGTGATGTCGGCGTCGGGCGCACGCTGGATCACCGTGCAGGTGCGGCGTGGCAACGCGTGGCGCAGCTGGGTGCTGCCCGCCGCGCAACGGTCGCTCGTCATTGGCGGCGCCGACAGTGCCCCGGCCGATGACGTGGTGGTGCGGACGGTGCACCGCAACGGGCGTGAAAGCATGCCGCTGCCGCTGCGCGGGGCGCCTCGCTGATGGCACTGCTGTCCATGCAGGAGGTGCGCGTGGCCTTTGGCGGGCCGCCGGTGCTCGATCGGGCGTCCTTCGCCATTGAACGCGGCGAGCGCGTGTGCGTGCTGGGGCGCAACGGGGCAGGGAAGAGCACGCTCATGCAGGTGCTCGACGGTACGTTGCCTCCCGACGATGGCCTGGTGGTGCGACAGGGGGGCGTCTCCGTGGCGCGTCTCGAGCAGGCGGTCCCGCGCACCCTCTCGGGATCGATGTTCGATGTGGTGGCCTCCGGCCTCGGGGAGCCGGGCGAACTGCTCGCCCGCTATCACGCGGCCTCGCTGCGCGTGGCCACCGATCACTCCGACAAGGCGCTGCAGGAGCTCGATCGGTTGCACCGGCAGGTGGACGCCGCCAACGCCTGGCAGCTGCATCGGCGTGTGGAAACCGCGTTGCAGCACCTCGGCCTCGATCCGGAGGCGCGCATCGAGCAGGCCAGTGGCGGACGCACGCGCCAGGCGCTGCTGGCCCGCGCGCTGGTGAATGCGCCCGACGTGCTGCTGCTCGACGAGCCCACCAACCATCTCGACATCGAGGCCATCGAGTGGATGGAACGGTTCCTCATCGACGAAGGCATCACGCTGGTGTTCGTGACCCACGACCGCGCCTTTCTGCGCCGCGTGGCCACGCGCATCGTCGAACTCGATCGGGGCCGCCTCGCCGACTACGGCACCACCTACGACAGCTACCTCGAGCGCAAGGAGCAGATGCTCCATGCCGAGGCGAAGGAGTGGGAAGACTTCGACCGTCGGCTGGCCATCGAGGAAACCTGGATTCGCACCGGTATCCAGGCGCGTCGCACCCGCAATGAAGGGCGCGTGCGACAGCTCGAGGCGATGCGCGTGGAGCGGTCGCAGCGCCGCGAGCGGGTGGGCACCACGCGCGCGCAGATCCAGGAGGCCGAACGGTCGGGACGGCTGGTGCTGGAAACGCAGGGGCTCACCTTTGCCCATGGGAATCGCCCCATCGTGCGCGATCTCACCACCACGATCATGCGTGGGGATCGCGTGGGGCTCGTGGGGCCGAACGGCTCGGGCAAGACCACGCTGCTCCGCCTCCTGCTCAAGGAGCTCGAGCCGCAGGCGGGGTCGGTGCGTCACGGGACCAATCTCGAGATCGCGTACTTCGACCAGCTGCGCGAGCAGCTCGACCCCGAGCAGAGCGTGATCGAGGCGGTCGGTGACGGGACCGACTGGGTACAGGTGGGCGGACAGCGCCGCCACATCCACGGCTATCTCTCCGACTTCCTCTTTTCCGCCGATCGGGCGCGCACTCCCATTCGCGCGCTCAGTGGCGGTGAACGCAACCGGGTGCTGCTCGCGCGGCTCTTCACCCGGCAGTTCAACGTGCTGGTGCTCGACGAACCCACCAACGATCTCGACATGGAGACGCTCGACGTGCTCGAGCAACTGCTCGTCGAGTTCAGCGGCACCTTGCTGTTGGTGTCGCATGATCGCGCGTTTCTCGATGCGGTGGTGACGAGCACCCTCGTCTTCGACGGGCCGGGGGTGGTGAAGGAGTACGCCGGTGGCTACTCCGACTGGGTGCGCCAGCGCCCCGCGCCGCTGGAGGCGCCGGTGACCCCCAGGCACGTGGCGACCTCCGCCCCCAAGGCCGACACGCCGAAGAAGCGCAAGCTGACGTTCAAGGAAGGGAAGGAGCTCGAGGCCCTTCCCGATCGCATCGCGTCACTGGAGGGAGAACGCGACGCGGCGTTGGCTTTGCTGGCCGACCCGAGTGTGGTGCGCGACGGCCAGCGCGTGCTGCAGATCCATGCCACACTGGCCAAGCTGGAAGACGACCTGCTGGCCGCGATGACGCGCTGGGAAACGCTGGAGACGATCGCCTCGGAGTAGTGCGCTACGAGGGTGGTGCACGCGCTGCCCAGGGCGTAAGGTTGGGCGGATTCGTGACCGTTCTGCCACTCGCCCTCGGAGTCTCTCCTCGTGTCCAAGCGTCCGCTGTCGTCGGCTTTCCTCACGTGCGGTCTGTTGCTCCCTGCGGTGCTCACGGCGCAGGGGCCGGGCATTCCCCCCAGCACGCGACAGCAGTTTCCGGCCGACCCCAAGGCCAGCGTGCCGGCGGTTGCGCAGCTCATGCGCAGCACCACGAGTGAACTCGCCGATGTCGTGACGCGCTTCGCCGCCGATCAGGCGGCGCTGCAACGTCGCTATGACGGCGACGATTCACCGGCACAGCGCCGTCGCCTGCGGGCCTTCTTCATGGCGTGGCGCGAGCAGCTGGCGGCCCACGACTTCGACCGGTTGTCGCAGGAAGGCAAGGTGGATTACGTGCTGCTCGACAACCACCTGCGCTACCAGCTCGATCTCATGACCCGCGAGGAGCGGCAGTTGGCGGAAGTCACCCCGCTGCTGCCCTTTGCCGACACGCTGCTGGCCCTGCACGAAGCCCGGCGTGACCTGCTCACCATCAACGGGCAGCAGTCGGCGCGCACGCTCGCCATGGTCACGCTGCAGGTGGACAGCCTGCGACAGCTGCTGGAGCCAGCACCGGCGCGCGGCCCCGGCGATAGTGCGCGCGTCCCGCGGGCCGCTGCGCCCCTTGTGTCACGCACCGCCGGCAACCGGGCGGCCGAACGCCTCGACCGGATTCGCGCCACGGTGGGGCAGTGGTACCGCTTCTACAGCGGCTACGACCCCTTGTTCACCTGGTGGGCGGCCAACCCGTACCAGAAGCTCGACGAGGCCATGCGGCGGTACGCGCAAACCATCCGACAGCGGGTGGTGGGCATTCAGGGCGCCAACGCGGCACCTGCCATGGCCGCGGCGGGGGCCGCTCCGGGTGGTGGGGCCGGCGCCGCCGCGCCGCCGCCGCGCAATGCGGCCGCCGCGAATGAGCCCATCATTGGTGACCCCATTGGCGCCGAAGGGCTGGCCATGGATCTGCGGCACGCCATGGTGCCCTACACCGCAGACGAACTCATTGCCATTGCCGAACGCGAGTACGCCTTCAACGAGGCAGAAGCAAAGAAGGCCGCGCGGCAGATGGGCTTCGGCGACGACTGGAAGGCGGCCATGGAGAAGGTGAAGAACGCCTATGTGGAACCGGGGCGGCAACCCGATCTCATTCGCGATCTGGCCAACGAAGCCGAGGCGTTCTTCGGCAAGCACGACTGGGTCACCATTCCGGCGCTCGCCCGTGAAGACTGGCGCATGGAAATGCTCTCCCCCGAGCGGCAGCGGGTGAGTCCGTTCTTCCTGGGCGGGGAGAACATTCTCGTGTCGTATCCCACGAACGACATGACCGACGAAGAGAAGATGATGAGCATGCGCGGCAACAATCCGCACTTCTCGCGCGCCACGGTCTTTCACGAACTCAACCCCGGTCACCACCTGCAGGGGTTCATGACGGCGCGGTACAACACCCACCGCCGACTCTTCAACACGCCCTTCTGGAACGAGGGGATGGCGCTCTACTGGGAGTTCTTTCTCTGGGATCACGACTTTCATGTGCGCCCCGAAGACCGACTGGGTGCGCTGGCGTGGCGCATGCACCGCAGTGCGCGCATCGTGTTCTCGCTCAGCTTCCACCTGGGCAAGATGACGCCGGAGCAGTGCATCGCGTACCTCGTGGACAAGGTGCCCTTCGAGCGGGCCAACAGTGAGGCCGAGGTGCGTCGCAGCTTCAACGGCTCGTACTCGCCCATCTATCAGGCCGCGTACATGCTGGGCGGGTTGCAGCTGCGAGCGCTCTACAAGGAACTCGTCCAGAGCGGACGCATGAAGGACCGCGAGTTCCACGATGCCCTCTATCGCGGTGGGCCCATGCCCATTGCCATGGTCCGCGCGCGGGTGGCCGCTACGCCGCTCACGCGCGATGGTGCGGCGCCGTGGCGCTTTGCCGAGCAGTTGCCGCCGCACCGGCCGTTCCCCGTGCGGTAAGCCGGATCGCGACTGGCCAGGTGGCCGGTGTGCGTCAGTGCCGGCCGAGTACGTCGAGCGTCTGCGTGGGGCGCGGGGGAATGGGGTCGAAGGCATCGGCGGCGTAGGCCGCGCTCCAGCGCGAGACCGCTGCCTGCACCGTGGGCAGGGTGGGGTCTGCCGTCCCCACCACACGCACCCACTCCACTTCCGTGGGCTGCGCCGCCTCTGCGGTCGCGGCCGGACGCTCACGCGGGCTCAGCACCAGCAGCGGTGTGCGCGAGGTGCCGTGAGTCGCAAGCAAAGGCTCGAGCGCCGGCGAGGCCAGATGCCAGTGGCCGTGCGTCCAGCGGGTGGTCAGCTCGCGCCCGTCACCGCTTTGCATGGCCACCTCGAGATGGCCGAACCACGGGGCCCCGGTCTTGCCCAGCAGGGCCAGCGACGCCAGGCGTTGCGGATACAGCGTGACCGGTCGTCCGTTTGGCACGCGAGCGTTCGCGTCTGGCGCGACGTCGAACACCATGATGCCGTCAACCGCCGGCAGCTCCCGCGTCGCGCGCACGCGCTCGTAGTGCGCCGTGATCCCCGCGCCACCGTACGCAACGGCAAAGAGCACCGGTCCGCTGGGCTGACGACGCTTGAGCTCCTGCACCGCCGCCGCGAGATCGAGGGCGTAAGCCTCCGGGGGATCGTCACGCGCCTCGGTGCCGCGCGAGCGACCGTTGCCGCGCAGTGACAGGCCAATGACGTTCATCTGGGTGGAGGCGGCGAGCGCCTCGTTCCAGCGGGCAAAGAGGGAGTCCCCTTCGCCCAGTCCGTGCACGATGACCACGCTGCCCCGCGAGCGCATCACCAGTTGCCGCGCGGACAGATTGATGCTGTCGCGGGTGACGAACATGCGCTCGCCGCCCTGGGTGCTGGCGGGGGCGCTGCCAATGCCGGGTCGCGTGAGCACCCGCACGGGCGTTCCGCGCTGGAGCATGACGCCAATGGCACCACCAGCGGCCGCCAGCACCGCCGTGACCACCAGCAGCGGGCGCCACCCGGAGCGGCGCCCCGCGGCGTTCATGAGAACACGGGTTCCACGCCCATGTTCAGGAAGACGAAGCTGTACACATCGGCCATCTCCTCGATCTGCTTGGTGAGCGAGGAGCTGCCGTGGCCGGATTGGGTTTCGATGCGGATGAGGACCGGCGTCTCTCCCGCGTGCGCCTCCTGCAGGCGTGCCGCGAACTTGAACGAGTGCGCCGGTACCACCCGATCATCGTGGTCGGCGGTGGTGATGAGCGTGGCGGGATACGACGTCCCGTCGCGCAGATTGTGCAGCGGCGAGTAGGCGTACAGATAGCGGAACGCCTCGGGATCTTCGCTCGATCCGTAATCGGCGATCCAGTTCCAGCCAATGGTGAAGGTGTGGAAGCGCAGCATGTCCATCACCCCCACGGCAGGGAGCGCCACCCGTGCCAGCTCGGGTCGCTGCGTCATGATGGCGCCAACCAGCAGCCCGCCGTTCGAGCCTCCCTGAATGGCCAGGCGCTCGTTGCGGGTGTACCCCTGCGCAATGAGCCACTCGGCCACGGCAATGAAGTCGTCGAAGACGTTCTGCTTGTGCTCCTTCATGCCGGCCTGGTGCCACGCCTCGCCGTACTCGCCGCCGCCGCGCAGGTTGGCCTGCACGTACACGCCCCCCTGCTCGAGAAACGCCACACGCAGCGCGCTGAACGCCGGTGGCAACGACACGTTGAACCCGCCGTAGCCGTACAGCAGCGTGGGGTTGTTGCCGTCGAGCGTGAGCCCCTTCTTCGCCACGATGAACGCCGGCACGCGCGTGCCATCGCGACTGGTCACGAACACCTGGGTGGTTTCGAACGCCTTCGGGTCGAAGGGCAGGTCGACGCCGCGATACAGCGTGCTGGTGCCGGTGCCCAGATCGTAGCGATAGACCGTGGCGGGCGCCGTGAACGAGGTGAACGTGTAGAACAGCTGTTGGGCGTCCCGTTCGCCGGCAAAGCCCATGATCGTCCCCAGCCCCGGGAGCGTCACGTCGCGCTCGAATGTGCCGTCGTAGCCGTACACGTGTACCCGTGAGGTCACATCGTGCAGGTACTGGGCAAACAGGCGACCTCCCGCCGTGCCCACGGCTTCCAGCGGCTCGGCGCGCTCGGCGATGATCGTGGTCCATGCCGTTGGCGCGGGGGCATGTGGATGGACGCGCACCACCCGCTGATTGGGGGCATCGTGATTGGTGAGAATGAGCAGGGCGTCGCCGTCGTTTTCGAGCACGGTGAACTGGTCGTCGAACGCCGTCCACACCGGCATGAACTCCCCGTGCGGATCGCGCAGATCCTTCACCAGCAACGCGTTGCCATCCTTGCCCTTCCCCCGGTCGCTCACGGAGAGCACCGCGAAGCGCTCGTCTTCGGTGGTCCCCAGCACGTGAAAACGCTGCAGGTTTTCAGGATCGTGGTACACCAGACGATCGTGCTCCTGCGGCGTGCCGAGGGCGTGGTAGAACACCTGATGGTCGTCGTTCTTCGCGGAGAAGGCCCCTTCGTCGGCGCCCGGTTGGGGATACCGGCTGTAGAAGAAACCGTCGCCGTGCCAGGCAATGGCCGACACCTTCACCCAGTCCACGGTATCGGGGAGCACCTGCCGCGTGTCGACATCGATCACGCGGATCTGCTGCCAGTCGGAACCGGCGTGGCTCACCATGTAGGCGATGTAGCGCGCCTGCCGGTCGAAGGTGAGGCCGGCCACGCGGGTCGTGCCGTCGGGAGACAGGGCATTGGGGTCGAGCAGCACCTCGGCCTCCCCGTTCTCACCCCGCTGCACGTAGTAGACCGGCTGATTCTGGAGCCCGTCGTTGCGCGCAAAGAGCAGCCAGGGCCCCCGCTGTTCGGGCGCCGAAGTGCGCGGATAGTCAACGAGCGCCGTGAGGCGCTGCCGGAGCGCCTCGCGCCACGGAATGCGATCGAGGTAGCCAAAGGTGACGGCGTTCTGGGCGGCCACCCAGCGGGCGGTTTCGTCGGAACGGTCGTCTTCCAGCCAGCGGTACGGGTCGGCGACCAGGGTACCGTGATAGTCGTCGACCTGGTCCGTTTTCCTGGTAATGGGATACGTCAGGGGAGCCATGGCGGGATACTAACGGGCGGGGGGGCGCCGGTGGGGAGTATCCGGAGGCGCCGATCCTGCCCCTACCACCGCCGCCAAGGTACGGCTATGTTCCAAAGCTGTCCCGGAATTCCGGGATGCTTGCAGCAGTCGCCCGGTTCCTCCGGTACGGAGCGCCGGGTTGGCGATGCCACGTCGGTTCGGCCGGAAGACTTCGCTTCCGAGTCCACGTCCTGGCCTCTCGCACCGGTTGTCCGTGTCGCGCACCATTCGGAGCGCGGTGGACAGCGGCATCCGTAGCACCCCGAATTCGGGCCGTCGCACGTGGGCCCGGGAGTATGCCATGCATCCGTTTATCGAAACCCAGAAAGAGTGGATGAAGGACGTCGCCCCGTTCCGCGCCGGTGACACGGTGCGCGTGAACGTGCGCGTGAAGGAAGGCGACAAGGAACGCATCCAGGCTTTCGAAGGGGTGTGCATTGCCCGTCGTGGTGCCGGCGTGAGCGAGACGTTCACCGTGCGGAAGGTGTCGAACGGCGTGGGTGTGGAGCGCATCTTCCCGGTGCACAGCCCCATGCTGGAGAGCATCACCGTGGTGCGTCGTGGCGCTGTGCGTCGCGCCAAGCTGTACTACCTGCGCGACGTGACGGGCAAGGCGGCCCGCATCAAGGAGCGCAAGGTCATTCGCCCGACCGCCAAGTAACCGGCGCGGGGGCGGCACGGCGGTGGCTCGCTGGAGCCCCATCGAGCGGACGCTGCGCGAGCAGTACGGTCCCTTGCTCGCCGGAGTCGATGAAGTCGGACGGGGCCCGCTTGCGGGCCCCGTTGTCGCATGTGCCGTGGTCATGCCCCCGGACCGGCGGGCCATTCCCGGGGTCAACGACTCCAAGCAGCTCGACCGCGCCACACGCGTGGCGCTCGCTGCGCGCATTCGCGACCAGGCGCTGGTCATTGCTCTGGGGGCGGCGAGCGCGCGCGAGGTGGATCGCCTCAACATCTACCACGCCACGGTGCTGGCCATGCGCCGTGCGCTCGACCGGGTGCCGGCCCGCCTGGGGCAGCCGCCCCATCACGTGCTGGTAGATGGCAAGCCGCTCCGCACCCTCGGCGTGGCACACACCGCCGTGGTGAAGGGCGATGCGAAATGCTACGCCATTGCCTGCGCCAGCATCATGGCCAAGGTCACCCGCGACCGGCTCATGACGGCGCTGGCTCGGCGTCATCCGCACTTTGCCTGGGAGCGCAACAGCGGGTACGGTACGGACGTGCATCGCGGCGCCCTCGCCGTGCACGGCCTCACGCCGCATCATCGACGCAGCTTCTGCGTCGAGGCGCAGGGGAGTCTCGACTTCTCCGATCTCGTTGTCCCCACCCCCCCAGTGCGCGAGCCATCGCCTCGCGAGGAGTTGCCTGATGAGTCACCCCGCCGCTGAATCGCTCCCCGCCGTTTTCGCGCCCGGTCTGCTGGCCGGACAGGTGGCACTGGTGACCGGCGGTGGCACGGGCATCGGCCTTGGCATTTCTTCGCTGCTGGCCGAGCTTGGCGCGCACGTCGTGATTGCCAGCCGCAAGCCCCAGCATCTGGAGGCGGCGCTGGCGGAGATCACCGGGCGCGGACATCGCGCCAGCGTGGTGCCGCTCGACGTGCGCGACCCGGAGCGGGTGCGGGCGGTCGTGGATGAGGTAGCCGCCGAGCACGGCCGCATCGACCTGTTGGTGAACAACGCCGCCGGCAATTTCTACGCGCCGAGCGCCACGTTGTCGCCCAATGCGTGGAAGGCGGTCGTGGAGATCGATCTCTACGGCACGTTCTACTGCGCGCAGGCGGTGTACCCCATCATGGCGCGACAGGGCGGGGGGCGCATCGTGAGCACGAGCATGACGCTGCACTACCGCGGCTGGCCGCTCATGGCACACGCCACGGCCGCCAAGGCAGGAGTGGACGCGCTCACGCGCACGCTGGCGGTGGAGTGGGCGCCGCAGCGCATTCGCGTGAATGCCATTGCCCCGGGCCCCATTCCCACCGACGGGGTACGCAAGGCGTTCACGCCGCCCGCCGACAGCGGCGTGCCCGACCTGTTTGCCGCGGCAGAGGAGAAGATGGCGGAGTACGCGCGGACCAGCATTCCGCTGGGGCGATGGGGGACGCCGCGTGACATTGCCAACATGGTGGCCTTTCTCGCGTCTCCCGCCGGCGACTGGATTACCGGCGCCATCTTCGTGGTCGACGGCGGGGAGTGGTTGGCCAAGACCCCCGGCTGAGGCTGCCGGCCGCGCAACACCAACCCTGGGGAACGCACGGGCCGCCGGCCCGGTAACGCGGCGTTGGTGCGCCAGATTACACCACGGTGCGTCGGGGTGATGACCGTCACGGCGCTGGCACGAGCGTCATGGTGATGTTGGTATCGTGGTTCGCGCCTCGGTGTGCCGAACCCGCCCGACGATTCGGTCATCATCATCAGGAACGTGAGGACGTGACATATGCGAAAGATCCCGTATACCGCCATGATGGCGCTTGCGGCCACGACGCTCAGCGCGTGCGCGACCAAGGGCTTCGTGCGCCAGGGGCTCGAAGCGCAGCGCGTGGCGCAGTCTGCGGCGCTGGACGGCGAGCGTCAGGCCCGTGAAGCGGGCGATGCCGCGCTGCGCACGGATGTGAATGGGCTGCGCACCGACCTGAACGCGCTGCGCAACGACCTCGGCACGCTGCGCAACGACTTCGGCGCGCGCATTACCGCCATGGAAGACCAGGTCAAGTTTGCCATGCCGGTGCACTTCGGCTTCGACGACGCGGCGGTGCGCCAGCAGGATCAGGCGGCGCTGGAAAAGTTCGCGCAGGTGGCCAACGCGCACTACAAGGGCGCGACGATCACCATCGAAGGTTTCGCCGATCCGGCCGGCAGCCAGGAGTACAACCTGCGTCTTTCGCGCGAGCGCGCCGACGCGGTGCGTGACTTCCTCGTGACCAGGGGACTCGACGGCGCGCAGCTGCGCACGGTGGGCTATGGCAAGTCGCGCCTTGTGCGTCCGGGCGCCCGCGCGGCCGACGAAGGGGCCGAACTCAACCGCCGCGTGACGTTCGTGGTGGAGACGCCGGCTGGTGCCGGTGCCACCACCGTGGCCGCGATGACGGCGAGCCGCTAAGTCCGCCGGGCATCGCCCGCGGCGTGGTCCACGGGCGCAGGAGCGGTTGCCACAGAAGCCAAACGGAGCGCGTCGGGTGACCCGGCGCGCTCCGTTTGCGTTGGACCATGACCGGGGTGGGGATCGAACCCACGACCTACGGATTAAAAGTCCGCTGCTCTACCGACTGAGCTACCCGGTCGACCGGTGCCCGGTACTGACCGCCGTATCGGAACACGCCAGAAGAATCATTCATCTGGCGCAGCCGGTCAACCGGTGTCGAGAGTGTCCCGTTATCATTGAGCATGCTCCGCATGCGATCTCTCCGGCGCGCCCTCCTGCCCCTGGTGCTTGTCGCCAGCCCCGCGGCTGCCCAGCTCGGGTTCGGCAGCCGGCCCCCACAGGACAGCGTGCCGACCGCTGTGTCGCCCGCGTCGCCGCGAGCGGCGCTGCAGGCGTTTCTCCGCCACGCCAACGCCGCGGATTGGGACGGGGCCGCCGAGTTTCTGGCCGTGCCCACGGCGCAGCGCGAACGCGCGCCCCTGCTGGCGCGTCGGCTCAAGACGGTCATCGACCAGCGGCTGGCGCTGGATGCCAACACCCTGTCGCCGCTCGTCTCCGGCGATACGCTCGACGGTGACCTCACCGGTGACAAGGTGGCGGATCTGCTGGGGCCCACCGGTCGTGAAGAATCCCTGCGTCTCGTGCGGGTCGGGGGGCCGCCGGTGCGGTGGGTCTTTTCGCAGGCCACGGTGAATCACGTGGATGGATGGTTCGAGGCCCTGGGCAACCCGTGGGTGCGCGAACGGCTGCCAGCCACGCTCATGGGTGAAGGCCCTTTCAACGTCTACTGGTGGCAGTGGATCGGGCTCGGTCTGGCCATTCCCGTGCTGGTTCTGCTCGCCTGGGGGCTGGGCGCCCTGCTGCGCACTCTCCTGGGGCGCATTGCGCGGCGCACCGTGACCGATTGGGACGACGTCCTGCTCGAGAACCTGCGTGGCCCGTTCCGCCTGTGGGCGGCGGCGCTCGCGGGCGGGCCGGTCTTTGCGTTGCTCGAACTCAATCCGCGCGCGAACGCCTTCGTGGCGGCGCTCACGCGCGGGCTCGCGCTCATCGCGATCTTCTGGGCGCTGCTGCGGCTCATTCGCATTGCGCAAACCCGCCTGCAGAATGCGGCGTGGGAAACGGGACAGGGCGCTCAGGCCCGCACGCTGGTGCCGCTGCTCGGCAACTTCCTGCGTGTCACATTGGCGATCATTGCGCTGCTGGTGGCCCTGGCCCAGTTCGGGTACCCCGTGGGGACCCTGCTCGCCGGTCTCGGCATTGGCGGTATCGCCGTGGCACTCGCGGCGCAGAAAACGGTGGAGCATCTCTTCGGCAGCGTGAGCCTCGCCGCCGACAAGGCCTTTCGCGTGGGCGACTGGGTGCGCGCCGGCACCACCGAAGGCGAGGTGCAGCGGATTGGCCTGCGCAGCACGAGCTTCCGCACCATCGACCGCACCGTCGTGCGGGTGCCCAATGGTCGCCTCGCCGACGAACGCATCGAGACGTTCGGCGAGCGCGATCGCATTCTGCTGCGCACCGACATCGACCTCACCTACGACACCGCCCCCGAACAGATCCAGCGCATTCGCGACGCGCTGGAAGAGGCGTTGCGGGCGCATCCGAAGATCTGGCCCGATGCGGTGCGCGTGCACGTGGTGGCGTTCACCGATTCGGCCGTGCGCCTCAATGTCGTGAGCTGGTTCCAGACGACCGACTGGACTGAGTTCCTCCAGATTCGCCACGATATGCTGCTGCAGTTCATGCGCATCGTCGGGGAAGGCGGCGCGCACTTTGCCTTCCCGTCGCGCACGGTGTACCACGTCACGCAGCCGGGGCAGGGAACGCCGCCGGTGGACGGCTGACGGTGGTGCCGGTCTCCCTGTCGATCGCGATGGCGCGGTGGCAGGTGGACGTGCCCGTGGACGCGCCGCCGATTGTGGCGACCGAGCTGGCGGCCACGCTGCTGCAGGGCGCCATCACCACCGGGGTGGCTGTCCTCTGTGTGCATCTGTACGCCCGCTACCGTCGGCCGTGGTTCGGATGGTTCGCGGTGGCGTGGGGCGTGTACGTGGCACGGCTGTTGTGCATCCTCAGCTTCCTGCTGTCGGGCCAGCGGGTATGGCTCTACTGGCATCAGGTCACCACCGGCTGGACGGCGCTGGCCCTGCTGTGGGCGGCGCTGGTGTTTCTGCGCCAACCGCGTGCGCGCCCCGCATATCTGCTGCTGGCGCTCTTTCCGCTGCTCTGGTCGTACATCGCCATTTACGTGCTCGACCACTTCCTGTGGGCGGCGCTGCCGGCGGTGCTCTTCCTCAGTGGGGCCACGGCGTGGACCGGATGGGTGTTCTGGCGCCATCACCGCATCACGGGCTCCATGGGCGCGAAGCTGCTCGCCGTATCCTTCGCGCTCTGGGGGCTGCACCACCTCGACTACCCGTTCCTGCGTGCGCAGGGCGCCTGGACGCCCTGGGGGTACTACCTCGACATCAGCTTCGAGTTGCTGGTGGCCGCGGGGCTGGTGCTGCTCGTGCTCGACGATCTCGGGCGTGGGGTGCAGGCGCTGTCGGCGCTCTCGGGGGACTTGCAGCGGCGCACCAGCGACACGCAGCCACTCGACGTGCTGCTCTCGCGCCCCCTCGCGTTGCCCGGCGTGCGCGGCACCGCCATGTACATCTTCGATCCTGCTGCGCCGGACGCCGCACGCGTCGAGGCGGACGGTGAGGAGGAACAACCGGCAGACGCCCTCGACCGCGTGCTCGAGGCGGCGCGTGAGCCGCGCCCGCCGGTCATCGCTGCCGGCACGACCACGCTGCAGGGGCGCGTGCTGCGTGGCGCGGGGGTCTGCGAGAGCTGGGTGGGAAGCGACCTGCAGCCCGATGTGCGCGCCGCCCTGACGCGCATGCGCGTCTCGCGGCGCCCGCAGGTGGTGGCCGCGGCGGGAGAACAGCCGTTCGTGGCCGTGCTCCCCGTTGGCGCGGGCGCGCATCTGGTGGGCGCCCTCATCATGGCCGGCGACATTCGCAATCCGTTCACGGCCCTCGATGACGATTTCCTGCTCGCACTGGGGCAGCAGGTGGGCGCCGCGCTCGATCAGTGGTCACTCGACCGGCAGCTGGCCGATCGCACGCGCGCGCTCGAACAGCTCTCGGCGCGCATGCTGCGGCAGCACGAGGAAGAGCGACGACGTCTGTCGCGCGAACTGCACGACGAAACCGCCCAGGTGTTTTCGGCGGTGAAGATGCAGCTCGAGGCGCTGCGCGGGGCGCTGACCAGCGAGGCGGCGCCGCGACTCGACCGGCTGCTCGCCCTCGTCGACACCGGCATTGCCAGCATCCGGCAGGTCACGAGCGACCTGCGCCCCACGCTCCTCGATGATCTGGGGTTGCGTCCGGCGCTCCACTCGCTCGTCACCGACTTCACCGAGCGCAGCGGCGTGCGCGCCACCTTCTCGGCGCCAGCCACACTGCCGGTGCTCTCGGGGGACGCCGACCTCGCGCTCTTTCGCGGGCTGCAGGAGTCGCTGTCGAACGTGGTGCGGCACGCCGATGCCACCCTGGTGGAGGTGGCCGTGCAGGTGGGCGCCGAGCGCCTCACGCTCACCGTGACCGACAATGGCCGGGGGTTCCCCACATTGCGCGGCGGGCGCCTGCGTGACACCGACCACCGCATGGGGCTCACCGGCATGCGCGAACGCCTGCTCGCCGCCGGCGGCAAACTGCACATCGCCAACCGCGCGCCGGGGGCCGAGGTGCTGATCCATGTTCCCCTGTCGACCGCCGCCATCCGGAGCCGCTGAGATGACGACCCCCACGCCCGCCCGCATCCGCGTGCTCATTGCCGACGACCACGCGCTCGTGCGCGAGGGGCTGCGCTACGTGCTCGATGCCGATCCGCTCATCGAGGTGGTGGCCGAAGCCTCCAACGGGCGCGTGGCCGTGGAGCTCGCCCTCGAACATCGGCCCGATGTGGTGGTGCTCGACATCACCATGCCCGAGGAAACCGGGCTCAAGGCCGCCGCGCGCGTCCGTGAGCTGCTCCCGGCGGCGAAGGTGTTGCTGCTCAGCATGCACGATCAGGGGGAGTACGTGCGCGAGGGGGTGCGCATTGGGACGCACGGGTACCTGCTCAAGGACTCGGCCGGCGAAGAGTTGCGGGCGGCCATTCGCGCGGTACACGCCGGCGGGACCTTCTTCAGTCCCGCCGTGGTGCGCCGTCTGGCGGTGGCGGAGGCGGTGCCGGAGCACAGCCCGGCACTGCAACTCGAACTGCTCACGCCGCGAGAACGCGCGGTGTTGGGCGGCGTGGCGCGCGGCCTGACCAACAAGGCCATTGCCGCCGAACTGGGCATCAGCCGACGCACGGTCGAGGCGCATCGTGAGAGCCTCATGCGCAAGCTGCAGATTCACTCGGTCGCGGGGTTGACCCGCTTCGCGCTGGAAGCGGGGATCGTGGAGGCGGGCTGATGCGGGCCGGGCACGGGTGGTGAAGACCCCCGCACGGTCGGGCAACACCACGGCCCACCGACGGCCGCCGTGGCCTGCGGTCCGCAGGTCAGGCACCGGTCGTGTGTTGTCGGCCAAGGAACGCGGGGCGACCGCCGGTGTCCGAACGTGGTCCCTCCACATAGGTTCCCTCGTGTGAATCCTGCCCTCACCCTCCCGGCAGGACGGTTCCCCGCGGCGTGGCGCACGCGGCTCGTGCGCGCTCTGCCGTTCGTGCTGCTGGCGCTGCTGCCGGCCTGTCGCGGTTACCGTCCCCCCAGCACGCCGCTTCCCCAGCCCATCCCGGCCACCCCGCAACCGGTGGCGGGGGAGACGGCGGTACCGACGCCCCTCACCCCGGCACGGACCATGGGGACGGACCCGGCGACGCCGGACGATGTGGTCCGGGCGGCCATCGCCGTGTTCGGCGACTCGTCGGCGGTGGTGGCGGGGGACGCGGACGCCGGCGCGGGCGCGGTTGGCGCAGGGCCCGTGTGGGACATCGACGTGCGGGCCTACGAAACGCACGACCGGGTGGAGCATTACGTGGAGCTGTTCAGCAGCAAGGCCAAGGAGCGCTTTGCCGCCCGGCTTTCCCGGGGCACCCGCTACGAGCCCATGATCCGCTCCAAGTTGCGGGCGAGCGGTATGCCGGAGGATCTCACCTACCTGGCGCTCATTGAAAGCGGGTACGACCCGCACGCATACTCGCGGGCGGCGGCGGTGGGGATGTGGCAGTTCATGAGCAGCACCGCGCGCGACGTGGGCATGCGGGTGGACTGGTGGATGGACGAGCGCCGCGACCCGGCGCGCTCCACCGATGGGGCGATCCGTTTCCTTGGCGTGCTGCAGAGGCAATTCGGCTCACTGTACCTCGCCGCCGCCGCCTACAACGGCGGCCCGGGGCGGGTGTCCCGCGGCTTGACCCGATTTGCCGAGGAGCTCGAGGGGGCGGAGGGCGAGGATCGGTTCTTTGCGCTGGCCGAGCAGGACTATCTGCGCGCCGAGACCAAGAACTACGTGCCGCAGCTCATCGCGGCCGCTCTGGTCGCGAAGATGCCGGCGCGGTACGGGCTGCGCATCGACTCGTTGCCGGCCTACGCCTATGACTCGGTGCGCACTGCGGCGGGTACCAGCCTGGCCGCGGTGTCGCAGTATGGCGGCGTGGCCGACGGCGTGCTGCGGGAGCTCAATCCGGCGCTGCTGCGCGGCATTACTCCGCCGGACGCGGAGGTGTGGCTGCGTGTTCCTGCCGGCCGCGGTGAGGCGTTGCGGGCAACCTTGGACAGCGTGCCCGTGGACGCGTTGCGCGGCTATCGCACCGCCAAGGTCACGGAGGCCATGACGCCGGCGGCGTTCGCGGGCCGCCACGGTGTGTCGCTCAAGCAGCTGCGCTGGTTCAATCCGTCCTGGCGGACGGCGCGCAAGGGGCGGCTCGTGGCGGGGCAGACGCTGCGGGTGCCGCAGGAGCAGGTGCTGGCCGACGCCCGGGACATCCCCGATCCGTCACTCGAGAAGTATGGTGGCAGCGGCGGAACGCGCGCGCTCACGGCGCGTGGCGTACATGTGGTGCGTCGCGGGGAAACGCTGGGGGGGATTGCCCGGCGCTACGGGCTGCGGGAATCGCAGCTCAAGGCCATGAACGGGCTTCGTGGCTCGCGCATTCTGGCGGGGCAGACGCTGCAGGTGCGGAAATCCACAACGGCGGGGTCTTCGCGCCGCACGGCGAAAGCGGCCAAGGCGAAATCACAGAAGTCCACGGTGAAGAAGTCTGGGGGAAAGGCCAAGGCGGCAAAGAAGAAGGCGACCCCCAAGCCAAAGCGGGTCGCCTCATCCACGTCCAAAAAGAAGCAGTAGGGGGCTAGTCCAGCGTGCCGCGGCCGCGGTAGCCCTTGGTCACAATTGTTTCGTAGCCGTTCGCGGGGCTCTTCCCCATGGCGAGCGCACGGCCCACCGCCACCGGGCCGCGATTGTACACCAGCAGGGCGAGCTTGAGGTCGCCCTTGTACTCGCGAATGAGGCCACGCAGGTAGCGGAACCCGATGCGCAGGTTCACGTCGGCGGTGAGCAGCTGCTCGCGCGTCACGTTGGGTTCGAACACGCGCGCGGTCGAGGGCATGAGCTGGGTGAGTCCCAGGGCGCCGGCGGGGCTTTCGGCCTTCGGGTCGAACACACTCTCCACCCGCACAAGGCGGAAGCCAAGCTCCGGCTCGATGCCCGCGGCGATGGCGGCGTCGTAGATGCGGCGCGCGAGATCGGGCTTGATGCGGTACTGCGCGCTGTAGTTATAGATGTGGTGCCAGCGATTGAGCGACTCGTGCCGCTCCTTGAGGCGCGGGTCGGTGCCGAAGGCAAAGGCCGGCGCCGCCGCGGTCTTCTCGCGCTTGAGGATTTCGCCCGGGCGCCGCCAGATGGGCTGGGCCGCCAAGGGGGCCGGGCGCAGCAGCGACATGCTGCCGGGAGCCGAAGCGGGGGGCGCGGCCGGCGCGCTGGTGGAGGTGGTCGCCACGCTGTCGGCGGGCGCCCCCTCACGATTGAGCAGCAGCACACCGGTGAATGCCGCGGCCGAGGCCACGATGGCCTGACGGATCCGGCGCTGCGCCCGTCGCCGCAGGAGGCGTTCGCGACGTACCAGCGCTTCCTGCTGTGGAGCGGTCACTGCTGTATCTGCAAGATCGTGCATGGGTCCTCTGTCTCATCGGGTCATTCACGGACTCCCGGTGAAGTCCCCCTTCGTGCCGCCGCGCTTTTCGCGCAGCACGATGTTGGAAATCACCATCGTCCGGTCGACCGCCTTGGCCATGTCGTAGATCGTGAGTAACGCCACGGACACGGCGGTCAACGCTTCCATCTCCACCCCAGTCTGGGCGGTGGTTCTGACAAAACCCTCCACCTGGCAGCCAGGCAGAGATGCATCGAGGTTAATCCGAACCTCCACCCCCGACAACGGCAGCGGGTGGCAGAGGGGGACGAGCTCTGCTGTCCGCTTCGCTGCCTGAATTCCGGCCACCCGTGCCACGGGGATGACGTCGCCTTTCTTCAACCCATTGTCCCGTATGAGGTTGAACGTTTCCGGCTGCATCGTGATGGACCCGCTGGCGCGCGCTGACCGTACGGAAATCGGCTTGTCGCCCACGTCCACCATCTGAAAATTTCCTGCCCGATCCACGTGCGAAAACTCGCGCGCGAGCTCCGGATGTGGGGCGGCAGGGGCGGGAGGCGGCACGTCGTTGGAGTGGGTCATGGAGGCGTTCAGGGTACGAGCGCGCGGTGCATCGCCTGCAGGAGCGAGGCGGTCAGCAGGTTGGGACTCACGTTGTGTTGCACCTTCGTCTTGGTTGCTTCCACGAGTGTCATGACGCTCGCGGTGCGTCGCGCGTCGCTCTCGTGGCCTGCTTTCACGAGCTGCTGCACCCGCGCGTGCAGCACATGCGTGAGGGCGTCGAGCGTGTCGCTGTAGCTGCCGCGCGCACCGGCCATACCCTGCTTCGCCGCGGCCTTGATGCGCACCACCGTTCCGTCGGGCGTACGCGGCGCGAGCGCCGCCTCCAGCAGGACGCGCGCGTTGGCAAAGGCGGCGGCCGTCCCGTCACCGGCGAAGAGCACCCCCGGCGCTCCCCCGGCGCGCGCCAGCAATTCCTCGTGTGGCGCGCGGGACAGCTGGCGCGCCACGGCCGCATCGGCCAGGAACGCCTCCATGTCAGCGCGCGGCAACGTGGGGACACGCACCGACACGACGCGCGACTTGATGGTCGGGAGTAGCGCGCCCGGTTCACTGGTGGTCAGGATGAGCGTGACCCCCGGGGGCGGTTCCTCGAGCAGCTTGAGAAAGGCGTTGGCCGATTGGTCGGCGCCTTCCTGCGTGACCATGCGTTCGGCATCCCCCACCACGAATACGACCCCCTTCGCCATCGCCGGCCGGTTGGCGGCCATACGGATGAGGGCGCGCATGACCGCCACATACAGGCCTTCCGTGCCTGGCGGCGGCGCGTAGAGGCCGTCGGCGGCCAGCCGTTCGGCAATGGCCTCGCCCAGGTCGGCCTTCACGTCCTCGACGTCGGGATCCTTGTCCTTGAACCGCGGCCGCGGAAAGAACCAGTGCAGATCGGGGTGTACGCCGCGTTCGGCATACCGGCAGTGCTGGCAATTGCCGCACGGGTCGGGGAGCCGCTCGGTCGTGGCGCGTTCGCACAGCAGGTACTGCCCCAGCCACAGCGCCAGCCGCTGCTTGCCCACGCCACGCAGCCCCTGAAACAGGAGGCTGGCCGGTAACCGGCCGTCGCCCGCGGCGGCACGCAACCGGGCGCGAACGGCGTGGTGGCCGTAGAGGGGACGGAAGGGCATCTTTCAACATAATGCGCTCCCTTCTGCTCGTCGGCCTGTTGGCCCCGGCCATGCTCTCGGCCCAGGTGCGGGCCCGTACCGTTGGTCTGGCACCGGGGATCTTCGCTCCCGGGCCGTTCAACGCCATCACCGATGTCGCCGGCGTGCGTGTGGGGCACGCCACGGTATCCGAGGGGGATTCGCTGCGCACGGGGGTCACGGCCATTGTGCCCCATGGCGGCGATCTCTATCGGGAGCGGGTGCCGGCGGCACTTCATGTGGGCAACGGCTTCGGCAAGCTGCTGGGGGTGACGCAGCTCCGGGAGCTTGGCGAAGTCGAGACGCCCATTCTCCTCACCTGCACGCTGTGCATCTGGCCGGCAGGCGATGCCCTCGCCCAGTGGATGCTGCAGAAGCCGGAGAATGCGTCGGTCCGCTCCATCAATCCCATCGTGGGCGAAACAAACGACGGGCAGCTGAACGCCACCCGTTGGCGGGGCGGGATTGGCCGCGCCGTCGTGCAGGCGCTGGAGTCGGCGAACACGGGAACCGTCGCCGAAGGCAGTGTCGGTGCGGGGCACGGCACCGTGATGTTCGGCTGGAAGGGAGGAATCGGCACCGCCTCGCGCGTGTTGCCGGCATCGCTGGGTGGTCACACGGTGGGGGTGCTGGTCCAGGGGAACTACGGCGGCGTGCTGCAGATGGCGGGGGTACCCATTGGGCCACTGCTTGGCCGGTACGCCTTTCAGCGCGACGTGGCCCCCTTGCGCCCGGGTGGCGCGGGCGGGCCGGGCGACGCCCACGCGGAACGGGGCGACGGGTCGTGCATGATCGTCATCGCCACCGATGCGCCGCTGCTGGCGCGCAATCTCGAGCGACTCGGGGCGCGCGCCATCATGGGCCTCGCGCGGACCGGCTCGAGCGCCTCCAACGGCTCGGGCGACTATGTGCTGGCCTTTTCCACCAGCCCGCGTGTGCGGCGCAATCCCGATGCGGCGCTGTCCACCAACGACGAACTGGGGAATGACGCCATGTCGGCGCTCTTCCAGGCGGTCACCGAGGCCACCGAGGAGGCGCTCTACAACGCCCTGCTCATGGCCACGCCGGTGTCGAGCCGCGCCGGTACGGTGCGTCCGTTGCCGGTGGATTCGGTGCGCACCCTGCTGCGAGCACGCGGCATCGGACGCTGATGCCCCCGCGGGCCAACCGCCTGCACGGTGCGGTCGGCCCTCCGGCCGGCTCGGTGTCCCTTACCCGCCGGCACCAGCCAGGACATCCGACAGCACGGCCCCCGCAGTCGCCAACCCGCCGGCGCCGGCCCCCTCGAACACCAGTGCGCCCGCCGAGTCGCTCTCCACAACAATGCGGTTGCGGGGACCGGCGACCTGCGCCCACGGGTCCGTGCCATGGACACGCGTGGGGAGAATGCGCGCCACCTGCGCTCCCTCCTCGCGGGCCACGGTCGCCAGCAGCTTGACCCGGTCGCCTTCGGCGGCCACCCGTGCAGCCCACGCCGCCGACTCCGCATCGATGCCGCGGCGCGTGACCGACAGTGAGTCAGGGGGAACACCAAAGGCGAGCCACGCCAGAATGCGCAGCTTGTCCTCGGCGTCCTGCCCGTTGAGATCGCGCGTGGGATCGGCCTCGGCGTACCCCAACTGCTGGGCGGCGGCCACGGCCTCGGCCAGCGACTCGCCCCGGGCCACGCGTTCGAGCACGTAGTTGCTGGTGCCGTTGAGGATGCCACTGACCCGGGTAATGCCCACACCGGCCGCCCCCGCACGCACACAGCGCACGACCGGGACGGCCCCGCACACGGCGCCTTCGAAATCGAGCCGAGTGTTGCCGATCGCGGCGAGCGCCTGCAACGCGGCCCCCCGCTCGCCAAGTAGCGCCTTGTTGGCGGTCACCACCCGCACGCCGCGCGCGAGCGCCGTTTCCACCAGGGTACGCGCGGTGGTGGTCCCGCCAATGACTTCCACCAGGACATCGATGTCGTCGTCGAGCAGCGCACCGACGTCGGCGGTGAGTGCGGTCGTGGCAGCGAGGCCGGCGTGAACCGCGCGTGCAAAGGCCGGGCGCGCGAGTGCGGCATGGCGCACCAGCACGCGCTGCACCTGCACGTCGGGCCCGGGCGCTGCCGCCAGCCGCCGCTGGGTGAGCAGGTCGAGCAGACTGCCGCCGACATGCCCGCACCCGGCAAGGGCGATGCGCAATGGCGCAGATGGAGCACGGCTCATGGCTGCGCTCCCCACGCCACATCGTGTTCGCGCGCGCGGGCACCGGTGAGCGCGCCATGGATGATGCGCGCCACGCGCTCCACCTCGAGCAGGAACGCGTCGTGGCCGTGGACCGACGGCAGATCGAGGTAGCGCGCGCCGCACGCGTCCGCCCATTCGCGCACGGCATGGTCGGGGTACAGCTGATCGCCCGGAATGCCCACGCCAATGAGGCGATCGGCCACCGGCGCCAGCGCGGCCGCCACGCCCCCCCGTCCGCGCCCCACATCGTGTCCATCCATGGCGTCGAGCAGCGCGCCATAGCTGGCGGCATCGAAGCGCTCCACGAGACGGTCGCCGTGCGCGTCGAGCCACGCGTTGACCTGAAATGCGCCCCGTTCATCCTTCGTGCGCCCGAACCGGCGTTCGAGTGCTTCGGGGGTCCGATAGCTGAGCATGCCGATCATGCGGGCAAGCGCCAGCCCCTCGCGTGCACCCCCCAGTTCCATGGCGCGGCGCATGAGCGCATTCCACGCCAGCCCCTGGGCCGTCTGCACGGCCGGCGCTGCCAGGCACACCGCACTGCGCACGCGATGCGGGAAGCTGGCGGCAAACTCCAGTGTGACCATCCCGCCCAGCGACCCGCCGCACACCAGCAGCGGGGCTTCCACGTCGAGGGCGTCGAGCAGGCGGGCCAGCAGTGCCGCCTGATCACGCGTGCTGATGGGCGGCAGTGCATCGGGGGCATCGCGGCGCGGTCCCGTTGTCCCGTCGCACCCGCCGAGCAGGTTGGCGCAGAGGACGGCGTGTTTTGTGGGGTCGATGGCGGCACCCTCCCCAATGACCCCCTTCCACCATGTGCTGGCCTGCACGGTGCCGGTGAGCGCATGCACGACCAGCACCACGTTGTCGCGCGCGGCATTGATCGTGCCCTCCAGCTGGTACCGCACGCGCACGTGGGGAACGACGTCCCCGCCTTCGAGCGCGACGTGCTGCCATGCGATGGTGTCGTCCACCACCGGCGGCGTGTCTGCCGAACCCCGAGCCGTCACGCCGCGCTCTCCGCGTGCTGCGGGCCGGCCGTGGCGGTGCGCACGCTTTCGGTGCCGATGGCCGCGGCGAGCGCCCGATCGAGATCGGCAATGAGGTCGTCGGCGTCCTCGAGCCCGATGGACAGCCGCACGAGGTCGGCCGTGACACCCGCCGCCTGACGCTCCGACTCGGAGAGCTGCTCGTGCGTGGTGGTCCACGGATGGATCACGAGGCTCTTGGCGTCGCCCACATTGGCCAGCAGGGAGAAGAGCGTGGTGCCCTCGATGAAGCGTCGCGCCCCAGCTTCTCCGCCGCGTACGCCAAAGGTGAGCACGCCGCCGAAACCTGCGCGGAGCTGGCGCGCCGCGTTGGCGTGGGTGGGGTGTGAGGGGAGCCCGGGATAGCGCACCCACGAGACGGCTGGATGCGATTCGAGGAACCGCGCCACCTTGAGTGCGTTCGCGCTGTGCTGCCGGATGCGCAGCGGGAGCGTCTCCAGTCCCTGGAGAAAGAGAAAGGAGTTGAACGGCGAGAGCGCCGCCCCGATGTCGCGCAGCAGCAGCACCCGCAGACGGATGGCATAGGCGATGTTGGCGCCACCCACATTGCCGAACGCCTCGGCGAAACGCAGGCCGTGATACGCCGGCTCGGGATCGCTGTAGAACCTGCGGAAGCGTGCCGTGCCGCCCCAGTCGAAACGACCGCCATCGACGATAACGCCACCAATGCTCGTGCCGTGGCCGCCAATCCACTTGGTGGCACTGTGCAGCACGATGTCGGCCCCGTGGGCAAGCGGCTTCACCAGCACGGGCGCAAAGGTGTTGTCCACCACGAGCGGCAGGTTGAACTCGTGCGCCAGCCTGGCGAGCGCCTCGAGATCGGGCACATCGAGTGCCGGGTTGCCCACCGTCTCCACGTACAGGGCGCGCGTCTGCTCATCAATGGCTGCCGCGACCGCCTTGAGATCGTGGATGTTCACGAAGCGGGTGCGGATGCCGAGGCGGGGCAGGGTGTTGGCGAAGAGCGAGACGGTGCCTCCGTACAGCGACTGCGAGGCCACGATGTTGTCGCCGGCTTCGGCGAGGTTGAGAATGGCCAGCGTTTGCGCCGCCTGGCCACTCGCCACGCCAACGGCGGCCACCCCGCCTTCGAGTGCGGCCATGCGCTGCTCGAACACATCGGTGGTGGGGTTCATGATACGGGTGTAGATGTTGCCGAAGGCCTTCAGGCCGAAGAGATCGGCGGCGTGTTCGGGGCTGTCGAACACGAACGAACTCGTGGCGTAGATGGGTACGGCACGGGCGCCCGTGGCACGGTCAGCGGTTTCCTGGCCGGCGTGCAGCGCTATGGTGTCGGCGGCAAGCGGGCGGGCAACGGATGCATCGGACATCGTAGGCACTCTCCCAGGGAGTAGTGCCGCCAGACAACACGACGCGCCCGGACGGAGGGCCGCCGGGCGCACTCGCTGTTTTAGCTCCTTGTTTAGCGTGGCGGCAATCGGCGGCAAATCACCACGGCACCGGGATGGTGCGGTCTTCGGTTGTGTCGTGCGTGGCGACTTTCGCGCCGGAGCTGCCGGAAACGCCGACGGCCCTCGCCGATTCGCATCGTCGAGGGCCGTCAGGACCGCGACTTAGACGGATGGTCAGCACCGCTGGTGCTGAGTGCGCGGCCCGTCAAATCGGGAAAATCGCCGCGTACACCTGTAGTATCGACAGACTGGAGCGCGAAATCAAGTCGCGACGCCGCGGGCACCCGCCTACGTCCCTCCGCTCACGACCCGAAACGTATCCCGCGCAATCAGCAGTTCCTCGTCGGTGGGCACGACCCACGCCTCCAGCGTCGAGCCCTCCACCGAGAAGCGGCCTTCCTTGCCTCCCACCAGTGCACCGTTGGCCTGCGCGTCGACGTGCAGCCCCGCCCACTCGAGACCGGCGCAGATGCGCGCCCGGATCTCGGCGCTGTTCTCGCCAATGCCGCCCGCAAATACGACCGCATCGGCGCCGCCAAGTGCCGCGAGATAGGCCCCGATGTACTTGCGCGCCCGGTAGCAGAAGATCTCGATGGCGAGTCGCGCCCGACGATCCTGCAACTCGTTGGCTTCCGCCAGCAGGTCGCGCATGTCGTTGGTGAGTCCGGAGATTCCCAGCAGCCCCGACTGGCTGTTGAGCATCGCTTCCACTTGTGACAGCGAGAGCCCTTCCTTCGCGGCAATGAAGTCCAGCAGCGCCGCGTCGAGATCTCCCGATCGCGTGCCCATCACGAGCCCCTCGAGCGGCGTGAAGCCCATGCTGGTATCGATGGACACGCCGCCCTGAATGGCGCACGCCGAGCAACCGTTGCCGAGGTGCAGCGTGATGATGCGGACATCGGCGCGTGCGCGGGCCGTGAGCTTGCGGTAGCGGTAGGCGATGGAGCGGTGCGACGTGCCGTGGAAGCCGTAGCGGCGAATCCGGTGCCGCCGGTACAGGGGGTAGGGAATGGCGTACAGGTACGCCTGTTCCGGGAGCGTGTGATGGAACGCGGTATCGAAGACCGCCACCTGCGGCACGCCGGCGCCAAGCGCCGTTCGCGCGGCTTCAATGCCGCGCAGGTTGTGCGGATTGTGCAGGGGGGCCAGTTCGACGTTGTCCTCGATCCCCTGCAGAACCGCATCGTCTATGAGCACACTGCGGCGGAACTGCTCGCCACCGTGCACCACGCGATGCCCCACCGCGTGAATGTCGGCCCGCGCCGCGAGACCGGTGCCGCTCTCGGGCGAGGTGACGTGCCCCACCAGCCAGTCGACAGCTGCCCGCATGTCGCGCAGCGCGGCCGTTTGCCGGCGCGATGTGCCGTCGGCGTGGCGCACGGTGATGACTGATTCGCCGCCAATGCGTTCGATCTGGCCGCGCAACAGCTTGGTGTCATCGTCGTTCGCCATGCGCTCTGCATCGGTGACCACCACCTGGAACTTGACGGTCGCCGAGCCGACGTTGAGCACCAGAATGTTCATGCCGTCAGAACGGCTTGTAGAGCGCCATGTACACCGCCACGCCCGCCAGCAGGGGCAGCAGGAAAATGAAGGGCCGGGCGAGCGCCGGCTTGCGATACGGCAGCAGCACGATGGCGCTGAGCACGAGCCAGACGATGATCTTCACCCAGAGCCAGCCGGGGAAGTTGCTGCCGTGCTGAAAGCCGATGCGCGCCAGCATGCCGAAGCCACCAACCAGGATGAGCAGGGCACCGATGCCGTGCATGCTGCTCATGAGGCCGCGCGTCTTGCTCTCGGCCTTGGTGCCGCCGTTGGCGGCGTGGGTGGCAACGCCACCGATCGCCAGGAACAGCATGGCGATACCGATGATGTGCAGGATCTCGTAGAAGTCGCGTGGAAACATGTGCAGTTAACCGGGGGGAAGAGCCGAGGGTTCCGTCCGAAGGGGGAAGTCAGGAGGTCACGTGGGCAAGCACCGGCTCGTGCACATCGAAGCTGGCCACCGTACCCGGTGACAGCCGACGATAGCTCTCCAGCACGCGACCCAGCGCATCCTGCGCATCGGTGCCGATCGCCGAGAGATGGCCCATCTTGCGGCCGGCGCGGGCCCCGGCTTTTCCGTACAGGTGGAGGCGCGTCCCGGGAATGGCGAGCGCGTGCGAGGTATTGGGCGCCGTGTCCTGCAGCCACACGTCACCCAGCAGGTTGGCAATCGCGGACGGCGCGAAGACATCGGTGGCGCCAAGCGGCAGGTCACAGATGGCGCGCACGAGCTGCTCGAACTGGCTCGTGGCCACGCCCCGTTCGCTGTGGTGATACGTATTGTGCGGACGTGGGGCGAGCTCATTCACCAGCAGTTCGCCCGCGGTGGTCACGAAGCATTCCACCGCCAGCAGGCCCACGATCCCGATGCGCTCGGCCACGGCTTTCGCGAGCGACTGGGCGCGCACGGTCATGGCGTCGCTGATCACCGCCGGGACCACCGCCCAGGTGAGCACCCCGCTCGTGTGGTGGTTGCGCGACGGCGGGTACACCGCCACCGCGCCGCTCGGCGAGCGGGCCACCAGGACCGAAATCTCGTAGTGGATGTCCACCATCTGCTCCACGAGGCACGCGCGGGCGCCGAGCGCGTCCCAGGCATCCGCGCCCTGGGCCGCCTCGCGCAGGCGCACCTGGCCACGCCCGTCGTACCCCCCGTGCGTACTCTTCGCGATGCACGGGCCGAAGGTGCTCACGGCATCGGCAATGTCGCTGGCCCGAGTGGCAGCCACGAAGCGCCCCAGCGGAAACCCCTGCGCCGCCAGCCACTGCTTCTGGCGAATGCGATCCTGAATGATGTAGACCGGCTCGCGTCCCGGGCGCAGGGCGCAGCGTGCGGCCACGGCATCGAGCACGTCGGGATGGATCTGCTCGATTTCCAGCGTCACCACGTCGCACTCGGAGGCGAGGGAAATGGCCGCCTCCACATCGTCGTAGGTGGCCGTGATGGTGCGCGACGCCACCGGGCGCGTGGCACAGGCCGCTTCGGGGTCGAGTACCTGGATGTCGTAGCCCATCGAGCGCGCGGCAAACGCCGTCATGCGCCCCAGCTGTCCTCCGCCCAGGAAGCCGATGGTGGCGCCGGGAAGGATGGGCGACGGTGCGGCGGTGGCGGTCACGTGGCGGCGGGGCGAATGGCGTGCGGGGCGTCCAGCGGACGGGCAAGCGCTTCCGCGGCCTTGGCCGCGCGACGGTCGGCCAGACGCGTCAGGAGCGCCTCGTCGTGCGCGGCGAGCAGCTGCGCGGCGAACAGGGCGGCGTTGGCCGCCCCCGGCTTGCCCACCGCGAACGTGGCCACCGGCACGCCGGCCGGCATCTGCACGATGCTCAGCAGGGCGTCCATGCCGTTGAGCGGGGTCGCCACGACCGGCACGCCCAGCACGGGCACCAGCGTCTTCGCCGCCAGCATGCCGGGGAGATGCGCGGCGCCCCCTGCACCAGCAATGATGGCCCGCAGTCCGCGTGCTCCGGCCTGCTCAGCGTACTCGAAGAGCCAGTCGGGCGTACGATGCGCCGACACCACGCGCGCCTCGTACGGAATGCCTAGTTCGGCCAGAATGTCGCAGGCCGGCGCGAGCGTGTCGAAGTCGCTCGCGCTGCCCATGACCACACCGACGAGCGGTGTGGGAGCAGCAGGGGTCACGCGGTCTCCGGAGTGAGGGGACGGGGGAAAAGTACCCTCACCCGGAAGGGGGCCGCCCCGCGCCTATTTGCCCCCGGGCGCCACGATGGGCCGGGTGCTGCCGCTCCATTCCTGGAAGGAGCCGTCGTACATGCGCGCGTCCCGCTGCAGCAGCGTGGCCACGAACCAGAGCAGCGTGGCCTGTTGGCCGATATGGCAGTAGGTGATGACCGGCTTGCTGCGGTCTACCTGCTGTGCCATGAACAACGCCTCCAACTCGGCGCGCGGTCGGAAGAAGCCGTTCACACTGACGCTGGAGATGGGGATGTTCACGGCCGTGGGAATGTGGCCCGGACGCGGGTAGCCGCCGCCGTCCCCGTTGTAGAAGCGGGTGAGCCGCGCGTCCACGATGTGCCGTGACTTGTCCTGCGTGGCCGTTTCCACCTGGCCGACGAGGGCGATGAGTTCGGGGCGCACGCGTGGCGTGAAGGTCACGCTGGGGGCCGCAGCCGGGGCGGACGAGCTCACTGCCCGCTGCTCCCCCTTCCACGCCTGAAAGCCGCCGTCCATGAGCGAGGTGCGGTCACCGGCACCCAGGTACGAGAGCGTGAAGAACACGCGCGTGGCGCTCTGCAGGTTGACGTCGTGCGGCACCACGATCACCCGCGTGCCGTCACCAATGCCGTTGCGCACGGCCCAGGCGGTGAGCTGCTCGGTGCCGGCCATCTGCAGCGTGAGGCTCCCCGGCTGCTGCGGCAGGGCAATGTCGTCGAGCGACACGTGCCGGCTGCCCGCCACGTGGCTGCTGTCGTACTGCGCCTTGGTGCCCACATGCAGGATCACGAGATCGCGATCGGCGGCGTGCTCCGCCACCCAGGCCGTGCTGACCAGCATGGGAGCGGCGTTGGCGCCACGCGCATTGGGCGGCGTCGTGCGGCCGGACGTCGCGGAGGCGGGCGCGCTCGCCCGGCACGCGAGCGCCGTCAGCACCGTGGCGGCCATGGCGGCGCGGGTGAGGCGCCGAGCGAAGAGGGACGTCATGAGTCGGGGGTCAGGGGACGAGGACCGGGCGCCCGCGCATGTCGCGGACATCTACAGGGGCGATCTTGGTGGCCTTGAGTGCCGGCTCGATGCTGGCGCGATCACCGGCAATCACGATCCGCAACTTCGTGGGATCGAGGTACCGCGCGGCCACGCGTTGCACATCGGCCGCCGTGACGCGCGCGATGCCGGCGTCGAAGGCGCCCAGCGTCGACAGCGGCAAACCGGTGGGCACGAGACCGGCCACCTGCGAGGCGATGTCGCTGGTGCTCTCGAACCCGTCGGCGTACCCGAGGCGAAGATACCGCTTCACCTTCGCCAGCTCGTCGGCGGGCATGGGCGTCCGCATGCCGCGGAGCTCCTTCATGAATTCGATGAGGGCCGAGTCGGTCTTGGCCGACACCACTTCGGCCCGGGCCGTGAACGGTCCGGCTTCGCGCCGCATGCTGAACGACGAGCCGGCACCGTAGGTATAGCCCTTCACCTCGCGCAGCGTGTTGTTCAGCCGCGAGGTGAAGGAACCGCCGAGCGCCGTGTTCATGACCATGAGCGGGTAGTAGTCGGCGGTGCGGCGTGGCACCCCGATGGTCCCGATACGGAAGCTGGATTGCGCCGCCTTGGGCTTGTCCACGATGTGAATGCTCGTGGACGAGGGCGCCTGCGCCCTGGCGTACGTGACCGGCGGCACCGTGCCACGCTCCCAGCCCCCAAACGCCGCCGTGGCCAGCGCCTGCGCTTCGTTCACCGACAGGTCGCCCACCAGCACGAGCGTCGCGTTGTTGGGGCGATAGTAGGTGCGCCAGAACTGCTTCACCTCGTCGAGTCCCATGGGCTCCACGCTTTCACGGGTGCCGTTCACGCTTCGGCCGTAGGGGTGGGCTTCGCCGAACACGAGCGCCGAGAAGGCGCGATCGGCCATGGCCGGCCCGCGATCCTGCTCCTGCAGCAGGGCCGTCAGCCGCTCGCTCTTGAGGCGGGTGAACTCCTTCTCGGGGAACGTGGGACGCAGCACCACGTCGGCCATCAGGGCCATGGCGCTGTCGAGCGTGGTGCGGGTACTGTGGAGCGACACCGTGCTCTGTTCGAGTGCCGCGAAGGTGCCCAGGCGCACCGCGAGGAAGCCGATTTCCTCGGCCAGCGCGAGCGCATCGCGCGATCCGGCCCCCTCGTCGAGCATGTTGGCGGTCAGGGTGGCCAGCCCGGCCTTGCCGGCCGGATCGGCTTCAGTGCCCGTGCGAATGACGAGTTGTGCGTCCACCACCGGGAGTTCGTGCTGCTCCACGATGACCAGCCGGAGCCCGTTCGGCAGGGTGCGCTCCACCATGGTGGGCAACTGGAGTGCCTTGGGTGCCGCGAGCCTGGGCGGCGTGGTGCTGGCCGGTAGCGCCGCGCCCTGGGCGTGGAGCAGGGGCGTGCCACCAAGGAGCGACAGGGCCACCAGTGAGAACAGTCGGGAGCGCATCACTTGATCCCTCCCAGCGTGGCCGTGGTCAACGCCAGGGCGGTCTTCCCTTCGGGCACGATGCTCAGCACCACCCGAGGGGTGCCGGCGAGATACGTGCGCGCGGCCCGCTGGACCGCCGCCGGGGTCAGCGCCTCGTACCTGGCCAGGTCCTGCGCCAGGAAATCCGGCGTCCCCGTGAAGTAGTTGTAGTAACTCAGGCGGAAGGCCTTGCTGGCCACGTTTGCCAGCCCGTCGAGGGTGTTGGCGCGTACCCCGTTCTTCACGCGTGTGAGTTCGCGGTCGGTCACGCCACCGGCAATGAGCGCGTTCAGCACACTCGTGATCTCGGCGTCCACCTCCGTGGGCGCCACCCCGGGCCTGGCGGTCACGACCAACTGGATGAACCCGTCGAGCTTCTGCGACGCATTGGACATGCGCACGTCCTGCGCGAGCTGCTTCTCGTACACCAACGTACGGTACAGGCGCGAACTCTTGCCGCTGGCCAGGATCTCCGCAAGCGCATCGAGCGCCGCGTCATCGGCACTGAAGGCCTTGACGCCGTGCCAGGTGTAGTAGACCCGCGGAAGCTGCACACGATCCTCGAGCACCAGTACCGAGTCGCGCGTCAGCGTCACCGCCGGCGCGACGGGGCGCGTGATGCTGGCCGTACCGCGGGGGATGGGGCCGAAGTACTTGGCCACCCACGCCTTGGCGGAATCCGGGTCGAAGTCGCCGGCGATGGTGATGGTCGCGTTGTCCGGGGCGTAATACTGCCGGAAGAACGCCTTCACATCGTCGAGCGCAGCGGCACTGAGGTCGTCCATGCTGCCGATCACGTCCCACGAATACGGATGCCCCTTGGGGAAGAGCACGGGAAGAATCGTTTCGTCGGCCTTGCCGTATGGCGCATTGTCCACCCCCTGACGCCGCTCGTTCTTCACCACGTCGCGCTGCAGGTCCAGCTTGGCCTGATCCATGGTTGGCAGCAGCCAGCCCATGCGATCGGCGTCAAGCCAGAGCATGAGCGGCAGGGCATTCGACGGTCCCGTCTCGTAATAGTTGGTGCGGTCGAAATTGGTGGAACCGTTGTTGCTGGCCCCGGCGGCTTCGAGCCATTCGTCGAACTTGCCCACGGGCACGTTCTGCGACCCCATGAACATCACGTGTTCGAACAGGTGCGCGAAGCCGGTGCGCCCCGGCTTTTCGTCGCCCGACCCCACCTTGTAGAACCCCTCCACGGCCACGATGGGCACCGAGCGATCCACGTGCAGAATGACTTCGAGCCCGTTGGGGAGGGTGTACTTCTGGTGGGGAATGGTTGGCGCCTTTTGGGCGCGGGCGGCCAGTCCCGGCACGGCCAGCAGCAGGGCGAACGCCAGCGGTGCAATGCCGCGGTGGTATCGCGGGGGCAGTCGAAGCATGAGGGCAGTCGGGGGAATTCCGGAGATCGCGGGTAGCGGTGGAAATGTACCCCGGTCTATTTCTACGGGTACTCTCACCGTACGCGCCGAGGAGCGCCTGCCGCATGACGACGTCCACCCCCCGTGTTGCCGGACTCACCGTGTATCCGCTCAAGTCAGCCGCCGGGATCGCGGTGGAGCAGATGCCGCTCGATGACCGCGGCGCCGTGGGGGATCGTCGATGGCTGCTCGTGGATGGGGGAGGGCAGGCCATAACGGCGCGCGAGTGTCACGCGCTGCTGCATATCACCCCGCGTTTCGCCACCGCCGATCGCCACGGCGCGCTGGTGCTGGACGCGCCGCGCCACACGACCTTCACGGCGCCGGTGCCCGGGGCCGACGCCATGGCGCGGCCGGTGTTCGTGTGGGATGATGCCACACTGGCGCTCGACGCCGGCGATGACGCCGCCGACTGGTGCAGCGACGTGATCGGGCGTGCCTGTCGTCTGGTGCATCTCGACGACGACGCGTCGCGGCCGCTCAAGCGCAAGTATGCCGGCCCGCTGCCCCACGAGGCCCGGCGCGTGGCCTTCACCGATGGGGCGCCGCTGCTCGTTTTGGGGCTGCCGAGCGTGGACGCGCTCAACCTGCGGCTCCTCGAGACCGGATCCTCGGCGCCCCTCGATCGGCGACGCTTTCGCGCCAACGTGTGGTTGAGTCACCTCGAACCGCACGAGGAAGATCGCTGGACCCGCGTGACCGTGGGCGACGTGACGCTGGGCATGGGCTCGCTCTGTACCCGCTGTGTCCTCACCACGGTGGACCCCGACTCGCTCGCACAGGGGGGCGAGCCGTTGCGCGCGTTCGCCGACTATCGGCGCACCGACGATGGCGTCGTGTTCGGCGTGAACGCCACGCACGCCGGTCCGGGGACACTCGCGGTAGGCGACGCCGTCACCGTGCTCGAGACCCGGTGACCCGTCGCCACAGGCGCGACCACATACGGCGCAGTACAGCGGTGCCCAGCTGCGCCGTGGTAGCACCGGTGTAGATCCAAACGAAAAACGGCCCGCGCTCTGGAGGCGGGCCGTCTTCGTACGTCGTGAATTTTCAACAGCTCCCGGGGAGGGACTCGAACCCCCGACAGGGTGATTAACAGATATCAGCACCCGGCTTTCCGGGTACTTCCTTCCCTTCAGTGAAGGGTCCGTAAACCGTTGTCTGTGTGCTAGTTCTGGCACATTTCTCGTTCTGGCGCTTTCACGGCATTTTGGCCACATTCGGGGCTCGGTGTAGATCCGGTGTAGATCCGGTGTAGATCCGCAGTCGAACCTCCGATGAGGAAATTCCGTCATCATGCGCACCCAATCGCAGTCGCCCGGACCTGCACAAGTCACTACACCGGGTGCTAAACCGGTCACTGTCGCCCCCGGGCGCCGCGGGGGGCGGGGTCTGACAGCAACGCAGGTGGCCGCTCTTAAGCCGCCTGCAAAAGGCCGGCGCTATGTCACGGTAGGCGGGGTCACCGGTCTGGAACTCATGCTGACCGCGGCCGGAGCGCGCACCTGGATTCTGCAGTACCGTCGACCGGGTGAGGGGCGCCGTGGGGCGCCGATGCGCTACACCATGGGGGATGCGCGCGGGCTGTCCCTAGCCGGCGCGCGGCGCGAAGCGGAGCGCCTTCGGGGTGCGATCGTCCGGGGAGGAGATCCGGCCTCAGGGCGCCGGGAATCTCTTCGGCAAGACCGGGAAGTGCCGCGAATGCGCGATCAAGTCGAAGACTGGCTCAAAGACCACGTCACGACCAAGAAGAAGCCGCAGACGCTACGGCAGTACCGCCGGCTCTGGGAGACCCACGCGCGCCCGGCCTTGGGGATGACGAAGGTCCCTGAAGTCACGTTCTCGCAGGTCGATGCCCTCCACCGGAAGCTGCACACCACCCCCACCACGGCAAACCGCCTGGTGGCGATTCTGGGAAGCTTTTTCAGCTGGTGTGAAGTCCACGGCGTGATTCCGCGGCTGAGCAACCCGGCGCGCGGGGTTGAGCGTTTCCCGGAGGAAGAGCGCGAGCGCTACCTCACCCCGGACGAAATTCAGCGGTTCGGGGAGGCGCTACGCCTCGCGGAGACTGTGGGGCTCCCGCCGGCCGACCGCCTGAAAGTGAAGGGCAAGAAGACCAAGCACCGGCCGAAGAGCGCCGATCAGCCGGTGAAGGCCGATCCGTTCGCCGTTGGGGCGCTCCGCTTCGCGCTGCTCTCGGGGTGGCGAATCGGGGAGGTCTGCGCCCTCCGGTGGGACGCTATCGACAAGGCGAAGGCTGTCGCCATACTCGGGGACACGAAGACCGGGCGCGCCGTGCGGCCGATCGGTGCGGCGGCGCTTTTGCTCCTAGAGGAGCTGCCGCGCGTGGACGGCTCGCCTTTCGTCTTTCCCTCGTCACGCCGCGGGTTCGGCGCCAAGCGCACGGCGACCGTCGAGACGGATCGGCCGATCGGTGTCCCGCGGCGGCTGTGGGAGGCGGTACGCACACACGCCAAGCTGGAGGGCGTTCGCATCCATGATCTACGGCACAGCTTCGGCGCGACGGCCGCAGACGCCGGGCATTCCCTCATTCTCATCGCATCCCTGCTCGGTCATACACAGACCCGCACCAGCGAACGATACGCCAAGGCGCGACGGGATGTGCGCCAGGAGGCGGCTGACGAAGTCGCGAAGGAGCTCTCCGCTCTCCTGCAACCCGGGAAACAGGCCGCACGCTAGCTCCCCACCACCCCGCGTTTCGAGTTCGGACGCGCGCGCGAGAGACGCCGCAGACTTTCGACGACCGGATCCTTTTCGTGGGCCACGGAGAACGCCTGAAGGACTGCCTCGGCGCTCGGCAAAAGGACCTCGTAGGCCGTCCGGGAGCGCTTGAACCACACACCAGGTTCCTGCGAGTACTTGTCGTCCACGTCGGGGATCCCTCGGAGTAGATCTTCTCCGAGACGGAGAAGCGCTCCGATTGCTTGCTCTCTGAGGGGCCGGTCTCGTGTCTGAGTCGCGAGGAAGTAGCTCAGGTCCTCGAGGTAGTTCATTGCCTGCAGGCTCCGAACCTCCCTGTCCGCGTCGGCAACGAATTGCTTCCGTGTCGACCGGAACCGTTCGAGGACGCGCGCGGTTACCGTCTGCAAGAGCCACTGCGCGTCGATGCGGAGGTCAACGTGTGCGCTTGCGACCGGCAGGCCCTCTTCGCGCGCCACCGCCTCGACCACGTACCGTGAAAGGTCGACCTCGAGACTCTCCTGGCTCCGAGAAATCGTCGGGGACTCCGGGCCTAGTCCGCGGCAGAGCCAGTCGAGCGTCACCCCCATGGAGTCGCTGAGCTTCAAGAGCTGCTCGAAGCCGGGGAGCGATTTGCCGTTCTTCCAATCGTTCACGGTCTGCAGGGACAGACCACACTGACGCGCCAGGCGTTCTTGAGAGCCGGCACGTGCGATAAGTACCTGCAGCTGCGCGCGGAACGCGCGGCCGCTTTCCCCCCCGCGTCCGGCGTTCGGTCCTCCCCTCCTACTCTTGCGCGCACGAACGGCCGGAGAGGGGCCCACGTGAGACGGCGCCGGCGGCTTGGCTTTCGCCATGGTATCCAGACTCCCGGAGTAAAGATTCCGGAAATCTACTATCTCTCTACGTAGCCGGAAGCCCCGAGCCTTCCTACCGTACCTCCTGAGCAAGCCTCAGAAACGCTAGACCCCTTACAG
>NZ_JAJTHI010000008.1 GCF_021298855.1 Gemmatimonas sp. | reverse complement strand
GCGTGATGGCGCAAGTGTGGATCTTCGCCGGCGTCACTGACCTCGCGGCCCAGGAGCCGGACCAGCTGGAGAGATCATTTCGCAAGACCGGCGGACTCGATATTGACCGGCCGCGGTACTTCCGGTGCGTGGTACCGAACGGGGTGAATGAGCTGAGTCATGGCGTCGATCTGCCCGATCTGCCCACGGTGCCGACATCGATATTGCCCTAGGCCATATCTCTGCCGGTCGTCGACGCGCCTCACATTCGCCCGTCCAATCACGGAGCCGGTCCACCTCACCAGGAGACATTGTGTTCACCTTCAAGAATGCTCGGTATCGCTACGCCCCGTCCGCCGAGCTGCATAGAGAGCTCGGCGGCATTCAGCCGATCGGCCTGCGCTCAGTCGAAGTGAGTTGCGAGTGTGGGAAAATGTGGACGGCCCGGCCTGGAGACGGACGCACCTCCGAAGAGCTGGGGGGCGCGCGCATTACCTGTCCGGGTTGCAGAAGGGAAGGCGTCCTATCTGACGCCTCTTCGAGCTGAGGGCGCGCTCCGGTCACCTCTCTGGAACAATTCCAGGAGGCAAACTGTCAGAGACTTGCGACAGTATCGTCCCAGCTCCAGTATTCGCGTCGTTGAGCCGGCGCACCTGCCATGCCGAACCTCTCCCCCATGGGGAGAACCTCCCGGAATCCGTTCCGAGGATAGGCCGCGGGTGCCCCGGCTCAACGCGTTTTGGGCGTGTACTTCCAGATGTTCGCCTTGGCCGAGTTCATTGCGGTGTCTCGAGCAAGGTCCTTCCAGCGGAGTTTGTCGGCGATGTACCGCTCGAGGCCGGGCTTGGCTCCGCACGTAGAACGACGACCATTCCACGCCCACCCGATTGCACCGAGAAGCACGTCTGCGAGCTGTAGGAGATCCTCCCTTTTCGAGCACTCTCCTCGGCAGGTAAGCACGTCCCAGTACGACCCCTTGTTGTAGCCCGTGTTGTTCAGGCGCTCTTGTAGCTGCCCCTCGGGATCCTTCAAGCGCGGACTGCTGCGCTGGTCGAGACGAATGTGATACGTGCAGTTGGCCAGCAAACGATGCGAGAGGAGCGTCCAGTACGCCTTGTAGAAGCCGAGGTCTCTCTCGTGCTTGTCTCCATTCCTCGATCGATCATCTTCCGAGTGCACCACGATGCACTTGAAGGACAGGTGCTTCGCTGCTGGTCCGCTGAAGAAGAGATCCATGAGATCCAAGTAGACTCGCCATGGCTCACGTCCATCTACTTTGCCCCAGCGCAGTTCACCGGCTTTGGGGTGCCGCGCGCGCAGTTCGGTGAATGCTTGGCGCACCTCACGGAGTCCCTCGGATCGAACCCAGATCCCTCCTTGGATTCGGTACGTGTGAGGAGAGAGGTGAGACTCGTCGCAGAAGACGTGGAAGGTCGTCACGCTGGCCTGCAGTGAAGGCTTTCGGTCGACATCATGAACCGAAGGTCATCAGTCCCCATATCAGAAAGCAAACGATTCCGACTGGTCAATCGGTCGCCCATGCCTGGCATTGTGTGCTAAGTGTAGATCCGGTGTAGATCCAAACGAAAAACGGCCAGCCTTCAAAGGGCTGGCCGTTCTCGTAAGTCGTTGATTTTCAACAGCTCCCGGGGAGGGACTCGAACCCCCGACAGGGTGATTAACAGTCACCTGCTCTACCACCTGAGCTACCCGGGAATACCGCCCCGACAGCCACCTGCGTTGCCGGAGCCTCATATAATCAACGACCTGCCGGGCAGAGTCAAGCGGCGGCGGCTACCGGGGGAGCACGGTCTGCAGCCACCGCCCCGTGTGGGACGACTCGACGGCCGCGATGGCTTCGGGGCGTCCCATGGCCACCACGTGGCCGCCGCCATCCCCACCGTCGGGGCCCATGTCGATGATCCAGTCGGCCAGCTTGATCACGTCGAGATTGTGCTCGATGAGCAGGAGCGTGTGGCCCTGGTCGAGCAGCCGCTCGAACACCTGCGCCAGCTTCCGGATATCCTCCAGGTGCAACCCGGTGGTCGGCTCGTCGAGCACGTAGAGCTTGCGGGCCGAGCCTTTCGCGGTGAGCGCCAGTTCGCGCGCGATCTTGAGGCGTTGGGCCTCGCCGCCGGACAGGGTGGTGGCCGGCTGTCCGAGCCGCAGATAGCCCAGCCCGACTTGCTGCACGTGCCACAGCGCCTGCGCCAGCTTGTCCTCGCGCGGAAAGAACCGGATCGCTTCGTCGACGGTGAGCTCGAGCACGTCGGCAATGTTGCGCCCGCGCAGCCGGACCTCCAGGACCTCGGGCTTGAACCGCTTGCCCCCGCACGCATCGCACGGCACGAACACGTCGGCCATGAACACCATCTCCACCTCGATGGCGCCGGCCCCTTCGCAATGCTCGCAGCGGCCACCGGCCACGTTGAACGAAAAGTGGCCCGCGCCGTATCCGCGGGTGCGCGCCAGCGGGATCGCGCTGAACAGCCGCCGGATCTCGTCGTACGCCTTCACGTACGTGACCGGATTGGAGCGGGGCGACTTGCCAATGGGGCTCTGATCCACCAGCACCACATCGTCGAGGTGCTCGTCGCCCGAGAGGGAGACGAAGTCGCCGACGGTCTCGCCGAGATGCTCCTTTGCGGAGTGCTCCCCATGCAGCCGCGATTCGATGGCGTGAAAGAGCACGTCGTGCACGAGTGTGCTCTTCCCCGACCCCGACACGCCGGTCACCACGGTCATGGCGCCCAGCGGAATGCGTACGTCCACGCCCTGCACATTGTGCGCGCGCGCCCCGCGCAGCTCGAGCCAGCGCGGGCCAAGCGTGCGTCGCACCGCGGGGACGTCAATGCGTCGCGCGCCCGTGAGGTACTGCCCGGTGAGCGGGCTGCTGGCGACGTCGGCCATGGGGCCGGCAAACACCACCTGGCCGCCCTGCTCACCGGCCGCGGGCCCCATTTCCACCATGAAATCGGCAATGCGCATGGCTTCGAGGTCATGCTCCACCATGACCACGGTATTGCCGAGGTCGCGCAGACGGAGGAGCAGCGAGAGCAGCCGGTCGAGATCGCGCGGGTGCAGCCCGATACTGGGCTCGTCGAGCACGTAGGTGGCGTCGACCAGGGCGGCGCCCAACGCGTTTGAGAGGGTAATGCGCTGGGCCTCGCCACCGCTGAGGGTACGCGTCGCGCGATCGAGCGTGAGGTAGGTGAGTCCCACGTCGGCCAGAAAGCGCACCCGGGCGCGTGCTTCGCGCAGCACCGTCTCGGCGATGTGCGCGTCACTGCCCGTGAGCGTGAGCTCGTCCAGCCAGTGCCGGAGATCGCGCACCGGCAGGCGCGTCACGTCGGCAATGGTGCGCCCCCCGATGCGCACCTGCAGGGCGTCGGGCTGCAGCTTGGTGCCGCCGCAGGTGGCGCAGTCCTGTGCGCTCTGGTATTTGCGCAGGAAGATGCGGATGTACTGCTTGTAGCGCTTGTCCTCGAGCGCCTTGAGGAACGGATAAATGCCCGTGTACTGCCGTGTGGAGCCATGGAGCAGACCGCGGCGCACCGCGGCCGGGAGGGATTTCCACGGGGCATCGGGAGACGCGCCAAGCGCGCGGGCCTGATCAACGACCAGCCGGCGCTGCTTCTCGTAGCGCGGCGCCGTCCAGGGATCGATCGCCCCGTCGCGCACGGAACGATCCGCATTGGGAACGATGAGCGCTTCGTCGTAATCGAGCGTGGCGCCGAAGCCGTTGCACGTGGCGCAGGCCCCGCGCGGGTTGTTGAAGGAGAAGAGCTGCGGCGTGGGGGCCGGGGCGCGGGTCCCGTCGTTCGCGCACTCGAAGCGTTCGGTGAAGGCCATCCGGGTGACCGGATGCCCGGCGGGGGCCGCGTGCAGCGCCGGTGGGGGCAGCACCGGTTCCGGAAACAGCAGGACCGCGTCGCCGTCACCCTCGAGAAAGGCCGTCTGCACGGCTTCGGCAATGCGGCCGGCCGAAGCCGCCTCGACACGCAGCCGGTCGATCACGACATGGACGTCGGGGGTGGCGGACAGGTCGAGCGTGTCCGCCGTCACGTCATCGAGATGGTGCACCACGTCGCCCACGGCCACCCGCACGAACCCGCGGGCCCGCAGGTTGTCGGCGATGACAGCGTGCGTGACCAGTGGCGAGCGAACGAGCGGGCAGGCGACCATGAAGCGCGTGCCGGCGGGCAGGGCGAGCACCAGATCCGTGACCGATTGCACGGTGTCTGGGCGCAGCTCGCGGTCGCAGAGGCGGCAATACGTGCGCCCGACGCGCGCCCAGAGCAGGCGCAGATAATCGTAGATCTCCGTGGCGGTGCCCACCGTCGAACGGGACGTGCGGGTGGGGTTCTTCTGCTCGATCGCCACCGCCGGCGACATGCCGTCCACCCCGTCCACCGCCGGTTTCTCCATGCGCTCGAGGAACTGGCGCGCGTAGGCGGAGAGGGACTCCACGTACCGGCGCTGTCCTTCGGCATACAGTGTGTCGAAGGCCAGCGACGACTTCCCGGACCCGGAGACCCCGGTGATGACGGTGATGGCGCGTCGGGGCAATTCGAGGTCGAACCCCTTGAGGTTGTGCTGCCGCGCGCCACGGATGCGGATCTTGTCCTTCATCCGTGAAAGCTATCGGTAGGCGCAAAGGGGGCCGGCGGGGCAGGGCGGGGGGCCTGCTAGATTGCGCGGGTCATGGCTGCCGCCCCCGCTTCCGCCCACCCCGACGACGACGCCCTGGGCGCGGCCTACGACGCGCGGCTGGTGCGGCGCCTCCTGCGCTACGTGCGCCCCTCTCGCGCCCTCGCCGCCGCCGCCCTCGGGTGCCTCGGGGTGGCGGCGGCGCTGCAGCTGGCGGCGCCCCTCCTGACGCGCTGGGTCATCGATGTGGCGTGGCCCGCGCGCGACCGCGTGCTGGTGATGCAGGTGGCCGGCGGCTTTGCCGCCCTGCTCGTGCTGCAGTTCGCCGCCTCGTACGGCGAAACGCTGTTCACCGCGCTGCTCGGGCAGCGCGTGATGCGCGACCTGCGGGCGGAGCTCTTTGCGCACGTGCAGCGGCTGCCCATTGCCTACTTCGACCGCACGCCCGTGGGGCGGCTCGTCACGCGTGTCACCAGCGACGTGGAGGCGCTGAACGAGCTGTTCACCTCCGGCGTGGTATCGGGCGTCGGGGATCTGTTCACCCTGGTGGCCATCAGCGTGGTCATGCTGGTCGTGGACTGGCGCCTGGCCGTTGCCGCCTTCGTGGTGATTCCCCTGGTGCTGCTCACCTCCCGCGTCTTCCAGCGACACGTGCGGGAGACCTACCGCGAGATCCGCGCCCGGGTGGCCCAGGTGAACGCCTATCTCGGCGAGCGACTGTCCGGCATGCGGCTCATTCAGCTGTTCGGCCGCGAGCACAGCGAGGCGCAGCGATTCGCCCGGCTCAACGAGGGGCACCTCGAGGCGCAGCTGCGCTCGATCACCGTGTATGCCCTGTACTTCCCGGTCATCGAATTCCTCACCACGCTGGCGCTGGCCAGTCTCCTCGTGACGGCCGCCGGCGAGGTGGCGGGGCATCGGGTGACCGTCGGCACCGTCGCGGCCTTTCTCCAGCTCGTGCGGCGGTTCTTCCAGCCCCTGCAGGATCTGTCGGAGAAGTACAACATCCTGCAGGCGGCCATGGCGGCGTCGGAGCGACTCTTCGGGCTGCTCGATACCCCGGGCACGGCTGGCCACGCCCCCTCGACCGACCGGGAGGCCCGGGTGCGCGCCATGGCCAGCCGGGGGGTGACCGTGCAGTTCGAGCACGTCTGGTTTGCCTACGGCCCCGCCACGCCCGCTGTTGATCCGGCTGCGGAGCTGGCGGGGGGACCGGAAACAGGGGGGAGCGTGCCCTGGGTCCTGCGTGATGTCTCGTTCACGGTGGGGCCCGGGCAGTCGCTGGCGCTCGTGGGACACACGGGGGCGGGCAAGAGCACCATCGTGAACCTGCTGCTGCGCTACTACGAGCCCCAGCGCGGGCGCATTCTGGTGAATGGGGAGGACGTCCGGCAGCTGCCGCTGGACGTGCTCCGTGCCCTCATGGCCTACGTCCAGCAGGACATCTTCCTCTTCGCCGGCGACGTGCTGACCAATGTGCGGCTGTCGGCGCCGATCGGCGATGAGGAGGTCCATCGGGCGGCGGCTCGGGTGGGGGCCGACCGTGTGATCGACCGGCTGCCGGGGGGGTGGAGGCACGTGCTGGGGGAACGTGGGGCCGGTGTGAGCGTGGGGGAGCGGCAACTGCTCGCCTTCGCCCGCGCTATTGCGGCTGATCCCTCGGTCCTGCTGCTGGACGAAGCCACCAGTGCCGTCGATTCGCGCGTGGAGGCGGACATCCAGGAGGCGGTGCGCGCGCTCATGCGGGGGCGCACGACCATTGCCATTGCACACCGACTCAGCACCATCACCGACGCCGATGAGATCCTCGTGCTGCACCACGGTGCCGTGATCGAACGTGGCACGCACCGCTCGCTGCTCGAGGCGGGCGGCACGTACGAGCGACTGTTCCGGCTGCAGGCCGGCGACGAGGCACTCGCAAACCGGCCCGCCGCCCAAGGGACACGCTTGCCAACCGACGCGGCTGTCGGGTAGCTTCGCCTGTGGCCCACCCGCTACTCCGGCGTTGGCTTCTGAGTTCCCCCGTACTTCCCCTCCGGACGAACACCCCACCCACGTGCAGCTATCTGTCGCCGCCGGTACCGATGTCGGACGCATTCGGGCAGGCAATGAAGACAGTCTCTATGCGGACGCCGATCAGGAGCGCGGGCTCTTCATCGTGGCCGATGGCATGGGGGGACACGCCGCTGGTGAAGTGGCCAGCGAGATGGCGGTCCAGATTGTCGCCCGGGATCTTTCCGACGTTCGTGACCTGACGGCCGGCGCCGCCGGATCGCGCATGGCCGAGGCGCTCAAGGCCGCCAATCGGGCCATCTACGAGCGCACCATCCAGGAAGCCGACAAGCAGGGTATGGGCACCACGGCGTCCTGTCTGCTCATGGGGCAGGGCCGGTACATCATCGGCCATATCGGCGATTCGCGCGTGTATCTGCTGCGCGATGGCCAGTTCCGGCAGATCACGAAGGACCATTCATACGTGCAGGAGCAGGTCGACGCCGGCTTCCTGTCTCCCGAGCAGGCGCGCTACCACCCCTACAGCAACGTCATTACGCGTTGCGTTGGCGCCAATGCCGTGGTCGAGGCCGACGTCCTCACGGGCGAACTCCAGATTGGCGACCTCTATCTGGTCGCCTCCGACGGCCTCACGGGCATGGTCGAGGACCCGCAACTCCGGAAGATCCTCGAATCCAAGCAGACGCCGGGGCGCATGGTGGACGCCATGATCACCGAAGCCAATCGGCGCGGCGGCCTGGACAACATCACGGCCATCGTGGTGCAGGTGGTGAAGGTCACCGGCACGGCGACGGGCGAAATGGCCGCGGTCCTTGGCTGACGAGACGGTTGGCGGGTTGGCCGAACTGTATCTCGGCAACCTGCTGTATGCGCTCGAGCGGTGCGCGCTGTCGCTCGAGTCTGATGGAAAGCCGCTCGACGCCGCGTTCTATCGCGGCATCGGGCGCAAGCTGGCCGACGCTCACCGACAGGCACGTCCCGGTGACGCGGCCTCCCCCTCTTCCGGGTCGCTGCCATGAGCTCACTCCGCCGCTGTGCGCTCGCCCTGCTGGGCGGCGCGGTCCTGACGCCGACTGCCCCGCTGCGGGCGTTTCCGGCCCCCCTGGTGGAGATGAACGTCGGCGGGGAGACCGGTCGTGTCCTGCCGTGCGGTGCGCCGGCACAGCCCATTCGCTCGGCAGCGGCGGGCGGGCCGGTGTTCTCGCCTGCTGACAGCACGCTGGCTGCCCTGCATGCCAGCGGGCAGTCGTTCTCCGATTTCGTTGCGGCAGCAAAGGCGCGCCGGGAAGGGTGGCTGCGCCTGGCCGACAGTGCGCAGGTGGATGGCGCCCTCGTGCAACGCGCCCGGGCCGTGGGGGGAAGCTGGAAGCTGCTGGTGGTGGCGGTCGATGCCTGCGGGGATTCCATGAATACCGTCCCGTACGTTGCGCGTCTCGCCTCCCAGGCCGGCGTGGACCTGCGCATCGTGCTGCCGGCGGCCGGTCGGCCGGTGCAGGAGCAGCACCGGTCGCTCGACGGCCGCGTGGCCACGCCCACGTTCGTATTGCTCGACGCCGAGGGGCGCGAGCGCGGCTGCATTGTCGAGCAGCCCCGTGCGCTGCGGGAGTGGTCGTCGCAGGAGCGGAAGCGTGCGTCGCTGGACTCGGTGCACGCCGGAATCCGCGCCTTTTACGCCAAGGATCAGGGTGCGGCCATCGCGCGCGAGGCTGTGGAGATGCTCGAGGCGGCGGCCGCCGGTCGCGTCCACTGCGACCGCGGCAGCGCCGGCAGCGCCGGCAGCGCCGGCAGCGCCAGCCGCTGACCTGGTCAGGGGAAGACCGGCGCTGACCGCCGGCGGGTCAGCCCAGTAGCGGCTGTCCCATATCGAGCCGCCGGGCCACGTCGCCGGCCTCCATGCGAAGGACCGCCAACACGCCACGTTCCGGTACCGGCGCGCGCTTGGCCGTGAAGACCCGCAGGCGCCGGGCGCTCCGGTAGAGCTCGTCACTCAGGCGCGGCAGATTGAGCGCGCCCTCCCAGCCTTCGGCGGTCAGCTGCACCACGCGTCCGTCGCGCCGCTGCATGGGAATGTCCACCCCCAGCATCTGGGTCTTCGCGGGGTAGTCGAGCAGCACCGCGCCCGACGGGAGTCCCAGTTCAGCGGCGAAGGCATCCTCCACTCGACGGGTCAGGCGATAGTCGGAGGCAATCCACTCCCCGACCTCCTCGCCGAGCGTGGCGGCGGGGCACTCGTAGGCGCGCTTGTGCAGGCGTCGGATGCGGATGGCGTCGAGCAACTCCCGCGCCTCCGGTACCAGCGTGGGCGTATCGAGATGCACCAGCAGCCCTTCATCGGTGAAGCGCGCCACGGTGTCGGCCGCCACGGCGCCGGTGTCGATGGCCACGGCCACCAGCCGCTTGTACATCGCCGTGGCACTGCGCACCGCGTGGTGCCAGTACACGTTGCGATACATCTGGTACTTGGCAAACAGGAGTGACTCGAGGGCGGAGAGGCCCTTCTCGTGCACCCCGATGGCCGGACCATCCCCCGGCCGCGACACCAGGACCAGCGAGTTGAGCAGCCGGTCCACGTCGATCTCACCGTACGGGACGCCACACATGGTCGCGTCACGCTTGAGGTACTCGATCTTGTCGAGGTCGATGGACCCGGAGATGAGTCCCTGCAGCGGGTGCCTGCTGCGTCCGGTAATGAGGTCGAACACCTCGTGCGGAGCATGCCCCCCGAGGTGCGCGCGCAGGCACTCGCCGATCACGCCGTCGGTGATGAGCGGGCGGGCGACCTCTTCGTGATCGGTGACGCCGATCTCCTCGAGCGCATGGGAGAACGGGTAATGCCCCACGTCGTGCAGCAGGGCGGCGGCGCGCACCACCTGCTGTTCCCGCGCCGCGATGCCGTGCAGCGCGCCCCGTTCGTCGAGGAGGCGCAGCGCCATGCCCGCCAGGTGCCACGCGCCCAGCGCGTGCTCGAATCTCGAATGAGTTGCTCCCGGATAGACCAGGAAGGCCAGTCCCAGCTGCCGCACATAGCGCAGCCGCTGCATGACCGGGGTTTCGAGCAGCGCCAACGCCAACGGGTCGAGGCGGATGTTGTTCCAGAGCGGATCGCGCAGGATTTCCATGGTGCTAAAGATATGTCGGGCCGCCGTCACGTACCTGTCATCAATCGACACAGCCGGCGCCATGCACGCGGGACACAACGAAACGAGCGACCGGCGCATTTACCTGAGAGGCGGGCCGTCGGCCCGTGCAGCTGCGGCAAAGATCCGGCATTAACGAACGCCGGGATCCTCTCGTCCAATCGTCGTGACCATTTCCTCGCCTGTTCTCCGGCACGTCCTGTGGGCATTCACGGTGTGCCTTGCCCTCGCGGGCAGTGCCGCGTCCGCTGTGGCGCAGCAAGTCGACATCATTCGCGGACGCGTGATGGGGACTGACACGCTCCCCATTCCCAACGTGCTCGTCACGGCCACGACGCTGTCGGGCAACGTCAGTCGCACGGCGCGCACCAATGCGCAGGGCCGCTACACCATTTCGTTCCCGGGGGGCGAAGGCGACTATTGGGTCACCTTCTCGGGCATCGGCCTGGCGCCACGGCGCTATCAGGTCAAGCGCACGGCCGACCAGGAAATCCTCATTGCCGATGCGCGGATGGCGCCCGCGGCCATCACGCTCGACGCCGTTCAGGTCACGGAGCGGGTTGCCGCCTCGCGCAGCGATACCGTGTCCGATGTGGGCGGGACGGAACGCAGCGTGAGCGACGAAACAGCCGGCTTTCTCAACGCCGAACAGCTGGGAGACCTCGCGGCCATGGCCTCGGCGATCCCGGGGGTGCAGCTGCTCATGGGGGCCGACGGCGCGGCCGATGCCTTCTCCGTCTTCGGACTCGGTGGCGACCAGAACAATACGCAGCTCAACGGGCTCAACTTCGGCGACGCGCAACTGCCCCGCGACGCGAATGTCATGTCGTCGCTCAATACGTCGCCCTACGACGTGTCGCGCGGCGGCTTCTCCGGCGGGCAGCTGCAGGTGCGCACGCGCGCGGGCTCCAACTTCGTGACCCGTCGCCTGAGTGGCAACTTCATCTCGCCGCAGCTGCAATGGACCGATCGCATCGGGGTGGCCACCGGTCAGCAGTACACGAACATGTCGCTGGGCGGCTCGGCGTCGGGGCCGATCAAGCCCGATCAGATGTTCTACAACACCTCGTTCCAGTTCGATCGACGCCTGCAGGACCTGCAGACGCTCATCAACAGCAACGACGCCGGGTTCGCCGCGGCGGGTGTGTCGGCCGACTCGGTCGCGCGACTCATCGACATCCTCGGCACCGAGCAGGTGCCGGTGACGGTGCCCGGCTACGATCCGCAGCGCATCAACACGCGCATCAACACGCTCAACAGCTTCGACTGGGTGCCGCAAAACTCCTCGCGCGGCAGCACCTACTCCTTCACGCTGTCGGCGAACTTCAACCGCACGTCACCCGTGGGTGGCGGCGGCGGCTTCGGCGGGTTCGGCGGGTTCGGTGGCGGCGGCACCAGCCTCATCACGCCGTCGCGCGACGGCACGCGCACCAACTGGGGCGGGTCGGCCCAGGCGCGCCACAGCGGCCTGCTGGGGTGGAAGGGGATCTTCTCGGAAACCACCATCGGCTACAGCGTGAGCCGCAGCGACGGCGACCCGTTCTTCTTCCTGCCTTCGGGCAATGTGCGCGTCAACTCGCAGTTCGCCGACGGCTCCGCCTCGGTGACCAACCTGCAGTTCGGCGGCAGCACGGCGCTCAACAACGCCAACGGCAACACCTCGCTGGCCGGCAACAATACGCTGTCGTGGTTCTCGAGCGACAATCGGCACCGGGTGAAGCTCACCACGGAGCTGCGGCGTGACGAGTTCTCGTCGCTGTTCAACTTCAACGAGTTCGGGTCGTTCGGCTACAACACGCTGGCCGACCTGCAGGCGAACCGACCCGCGTCGTTCACGCGGCTGCTCTCGCCGCGCACCCGCACGGGCAGCCAGTACGTGGGCGCCGTCTCGCTGGGTGATGCCTGGCGTCCCACCAACGACCTGCAGGTGCAGTACGGCGTGCGCGTGGACGGGAATCACTTCAACATGGGCCCGCAGAGCAACGCCGACGTGATCGACAAGTTCGGCTACGACAACGCCGCGGTGCCCAATCGCATTTACGTGAGCCCGCGCCTTGGCTTCTCGTGGACCGTGGGGCAGGCCGACCAGATGGCGCTGCTCCCCGGCATGATCCGCGCGCCGCGCGCCGTCATTCGCGGCGGGGTGGGGCTCTTCCAGAACACCCCCGGCACGCAGCTCATTTCCAATGCGATCGACAACACGGGGCTGCCGAGCGGGTTGCAGCAGCTCACCTGCGTGGGGGCCGCCACGCCGTTTCCCGATTGGACCAGGTACGCGGCCGATGTGAACAACATTCCGCGCACCTGCGCCGACGGGACCAACGGCACGGTGTTCTCCAACAGCGCGCCCAACGTCACGCTGTTCCTCCCCGATTTCTACGCCCAGCGCTCGCTGCGCGGAAACCTGGGGTGGCAGGGGCCCATTCTCCGCAACCGGTTCAACTTCTCGGTCGACGCGACCTTCTCGCGCAACCAGCGGCAGCAGGGGGGCATCGATATCAACTTCCCCAACCTACAGCGCTTCTCGCTGGCCGACGAAGCCAACCGCCCCGTCTACGTCACGCCCACCGCCATCGTGCCGGCCACCGGCCAGGTGGCCTGGCGTGAGGCGCGACTCTTTCCGCAGTACGGCCGGGTGACCGCGCAAACCTCCGACCTGGAATCGGAGAGCCGGCAGGTCACGGCGTCGCTGCGCCCGTTCGTGTTCAATACCCGCTGGAGCTGGAGTCTGTCGTACGTGTTGGCCGATGTCCGCGAGCAGTTCCTCGGCTTCAACAGCACGGTGAACACGCCGGTGGGCATCGAGTGGTCGCGCGGCGCGAACTTCTCGCGGCACCAGATCCAGTACTCGCTGAGCTACAACGCGTGGGATGCGGTGCGCATCTCGTGGTTCGGCAACTTCCGCTCGGGCATCTTCTATACGCCCACGGTCAATCAGGACGTGAACGGCGACAGCTACGGGAACGATCGCGCGTTCATCTTCGACCCGGCGGCGGTGGCCGATCCCCAGCTCAAGGCGGGGCTCGAGAACTTCCTTGCCACCGGCACCCGTGAGGCCACGGCGTGCCTGCGCAACCAGCTCGGCCGGTTTGCGGCGCGCAATTCGTGCGAAGGCCCCTGGTCCATGACGGGGAACCTGAACATCTCGTTCAACTCGCTCAAACTTGGCCTGCCGCAGCGGGCCAACCTCTCCTTCCAGGTCGCCAATCCGCTCAACGGCATCGATCGCCTCCTCAACGGCGAGGCGGGGCTCAAGGGGTGGGGCGCGTTCGTGAATCCGCAGAGCAACGGGGCGCTGCTGTTCGTGCGCGGCTTCGATCCGGTGGCGAACCGCTACAAGTACGAAGTGAACGAACGCTTCGGCTCCACGCGTCCCAGCCAGACCACGCAGCGGTCGGCACCCGTGACCTTCACCATGCAGATGGGGTGGGACCTCGGCCCCACCCGTGAGCAGCAGCAGCTGCTGCAGCAGCTCGATCGCGGCCGCTCGCGCCCCGGCAACAAGCCCAGCCTGCAGCAGCTGCGACAGACGGCGAGCGTGGGGCTCATCAACCCCATGCAGCAGATCCTCCAGCAGGCGGATACGCTCAAGCTCACGCGCAAGCAGGCCGACAGCCTGGCCACGCTCAACCGGCTGTACGTGCTCAAGAGCGACAGCATCTGGACCCCCGTGGCGCGCTTCCTCGCCGACCTGCCCGACAAGTACAACCACGACGATGCCTACGGACGCTACCGGCAGGCGCGCGAGGCGAGCGTGGACATCCTCATTCAGGTGGCCCCCGGTATCCGCAACCTGCTGACCCCGGAGCAGATCCGCATTCTCCCCGAATCGCTCATCCCGTTCATGGACAAGCGGAACCTGCAGGGCATTCGTTCGGGTACTGCCGGTGGCAACCGCTTCATGGGTGGTGGCATGGGCGGCGGCATGGGTCGGCGCTGAGCATGAACACTTCCGGTACGCATACCTCTGTGGGACATCCCATGCACTTCGTTCCCCGCACGACCGGGCCGCTGGCCCGTTGGAGCGCCGTGGGCGTGCTGCTCACCGCCAGCCCGGCGCTGGCGCAGACGGCCCCACCAACCAGCCCCACCACGGCGCAATTGCCGGTGCGCGAAGTCACTGCAGCCATTGCCCGCAGCGCACAGCCCATCCTGAGCGCCACCATGGTGCGGCCGCTCAGCGACGGGTCGGTGCTGGTGAACGACGTGCAGAAACGTCAGCTGCTGCGCTTCGACGCCTCGCTCAAGAACACCCTGGTGGTTGCCGACACGGCGCGCGGGGCGCTCATGCCCTATGGGCAGCGCCCCGTGGGGCTGCTGCCGTACGCCGGTGACTCCAGCATCGTGGTCGATGCCTCCACGCTGTCGCTGGTGGTTATCGACGGCATGGGGCGTACCGTGCGGGTGATGGCCTCTCCGCGCCCCAACGACATCAACCTGCTGACCAGCGCGAACCTCGGATCACACGCGTTCGATGCGAAAGGGCGGCTCTATTACCGCCAGGGCGGCACCGGGGGGCCCGGTGGTGGCGGCATGGCGGGCATGATGTTCGGCGGCGGGAACGACCGTGGCGGTGCGCGCGGACTCCAGGGCGGCGGACAGGGTGGCAACACCCGCACGCAGGCCGTACGTGGCGGCGGCGGTGACGCCGCTGCTCCGCCAGGTGGTGGGGGTGGTGGCGGCGGGGGGGGCGGCGCGCAGGCCTTTGGTGGTCCCGGGGGGCGCGGCTTCAACCCTGCCAACCAGCCGGACTCGGTACCCATCGTTCGGGTCGATTTCGACACCCGCAAGGCCGACACGGTCACCTTCGTGAAGGTGCCGAAGAACGAAACGCAGATGACGCGCGGCGAGGATGGCGCGACGCGGCTTACCATCAAGATCAACCCGCTGCCGCAGGCCGATGATTGGGCCTTGCTGGCCGACGGCACCGTGGCCGTGATGCGCGTGCTCGACTATCACGTCGACTACTATCGGCCCGACGGCACGCACGTCGCCTCCGACAAGCTGCCGTTCGACTGGAAGCGCATCTCCGACGAGGAGAAGACCAAGCTGGTGGATTCGCTGGCCACCATGGCCAAGGCGGCGTCCGAGCGCGCGGGGCAGGGCGGAGGCGGTGGGTTCCGCATGAGTTTCGAGCCGATCGGCGCCGACAAGCTGCCCGACTACTATCCGCCGGTGCGGCAGGGGTCGAGCATTGCCGATCGCAACGGCAACCTGTGGGTCGTGCCCACCACCTCCAACCTGTCCGCGCAGCTGGCGCAGACGTTCATGGGCGCGCGCGGGGCCGGTGGGCCTCCGCCGGGCATGATGGGGGGCGCAGCGCGGGCACCCGGCGCCGCGAGAGCGCCCGGTGCGCCGGGTGACTCCACGCGGCAGGCGCCTCCCGCGGCCCTGATGGCGATGATGGGCGCCATGGCCAATCAGCCGCCGCTGGTCTACGACGTGATCACCCCCGACGGCACGCTCATCGAGCGAGTCAAGCTGCCACCTGGTCGACAGGTGGTGGGCTTCGGCCCCAACGGATTGATCTATGTGACGGCGCGCGAAGGGCGCCAGCTGTTCCTCGAGACTGTCCGTCTGGCCAACCCCAAGTAGCACGCGCCCGTGCGGCCGCTACGACCCATACGGCAACGAGCCCGCTGAATCGACTGATTCAGCGGGCTCGCGTGTCACGCGCCGGGGCCGCGCGCTCAGCCCTGCGGGCCAGCGGCGAGAATGGCCGGCGAAACGGCGTCGCCGAACTTCCGGATGTTCTCGCGGAACATGCCGGCGAGCTTCTGCGCCTGGGCGTCGTACTCGGCACCGTTGGCCCACGTCCCGCGCGGCTCCAGCACTTCTCCCGGCACGTCCGGTACCCACGTGGGGATGTGCAGGCCGAAGACGGGATCGGCGACGAACTCGGTGCCATCGAGCGCACCGCCCAGCGCCGCCCGCACCATGGCGCGGGTGTAGCCGAGCTTCATGCGCCGCCCCACCCCATATGGTCCGCCGCTCCAGCCCGTGTTCACGAGCCACACCTGGGAGCCGTGTTCCTTGAGCAGTGCCCCCAACATCTCGGCGTACTTGGTGGGGTGCCACACGAGGAAGACGGCGCCGAAGCACGCCGAGAACGTCGCCTGCGGTTCCGTCACGCCGCGCTCGGTGCCGGCCACCTTGGCCGTGTACCCCGAGAGGAAATAGTACATCGCCTGCTCGGGGGTGAGCCGGGCAATGGGCGGCAACACGCCGAAGGCGTCGGCTGTGAGAAACACCACGTTCTTCGGGTGGCCGCCGCGGCCGCTCGGCACGTGATTGCCGATGTACGGCAGCGGATAGGACGCGCGCGTATTCTCGGTGATGCTCTGGTTGGCGAAGTCGACCGTGCGCGAGGGCTGGTTCAGCACGACATTCTCGAGGATCGTGCCGAACATCTGCGTGGTCTGATAAATGTCCGGCTCCCCCTCGGCCGAGAGATTGATGGCCTTGGCGTAGCAGCCCCCCTCGAAGTTGAAGGTGCCGTCGCTCGACCAGCCGTGTTCATCGTCGCCAATGAGGCCGCGCTCGGGGTCGGCGGAGAGCGTGGTCTTGCCGGTGCCGGAGAGGCCGAAGAAGAGCGCCGTATCGCCGTCCCGGCCGATGTTGGCGGAGCAGTGCATGGACAGGACCCCCTGCCTGGGGAGCAGGTAGTTCATGACCGTGAACATGGCCTTCTTGAGCTCACCCGCGTAGCGCGTGCCGCCAATGAGAATGGCGCGCTCGGCGAGATTGAGCACGATGAACGTGCCGGTGCGCGTCCCATGGCGAGCGGGATCCGCCTGCATTTCCGGCGCGTGATACACCGTGAAATTGGGCAGGAACCCCGCCAGTTCGGCGATGTCGGGGCGGATGAACATGTTGCGCACGAACGCGGCGTGCCATGCGTTGGGCAGCACGTATCGCACACTCAGGCGCGTGGCCGGATCGGCGCCGCAATACAGGTCCTGCACGAACAGCTCATCGAGGCCGTTGAGATACGCCTGCACGTCGGCCTTGAGCGTGGCCCAGTGCTCGGGGGAAATGGGCTGGTTGACCTTGCCCCAATCCACGTCGGCTTCGGTGGACGGTTCCTGCACCACGAACTTGTCGTTCGGCGAACGTCCGGTGTGCGGCGAGGTGATGGCCACGAACGGCCCCATGTGCGCCAGCGTTCCTTCTCCGCGGCGAATGGCCGACTCGATCAGCTCCGGGGCGACGTAGTTCCAGTGGACCGTACCACGCGGGGCGATGCCCTGCGGGGCGAGACCGTCGGCACTTTCGCGGACGGGAGCGGACGGGGAGACCTGTGTCGCCATGCGTGCGACCCTCATGGAAAGCGGAAAGCGGCACTGCACCAGCCAGAGCGGAGCAGGCCGCATGAAATTCGGTGGGGAATACTGCCGGAATCACCGGCTTCGGCGTCCCTTTGGGCGCCGTGCGGCCGGATCCCGCAAATCTGCTCCAGTGTGACCGTCCGCTCAAGCGTTTGGCAACATGAAACGGCGGCGCCGCCGCGAGCCTCCGTCGCGTGCGGCGTCGGGTTCCGCGTGCCAGGTCAGCGTGCGGCGTAGCTTCGCAGGGTGCGCAGCATGCGGCCATCTGTTTCGGCCGGCGTATCACCCTTGGGCGTTTCGATGATGCGTGGCACGTGGGCCAGTCGGTCGTCGGTCATGATGCGTCGGAACACGTCGCCACCGATCGTGCCCTCGCCGATCAGCTCGTGGCGGTCGAGGTGTGAGCCCAGCTTGGCCTTGGAGTCGTTGAGGTGCAGGCACCCCAGTTGCTGGAATCCCAGCACGTCACCGAAGCGCTGCCAGACGCCGTCGTAATCGCCGACCAGGTCGTAGCCTGCGGCCCATACGTGCGCGGTGTCGAGGCACACCCCCACGCGCGCGCGCAACGGCGCCGGAATGCGCCCGAGCAGGTCGGCCATTTCCTCGAAGGTGGAGCCAAGGACGGTGCCTTGACCCGCCGTCAGTTCCATCAGCAGCCGCGTGGGTCCCACCTCCGCCTCCAGTGCCTGCACGATGCCGTCGGCGTTGCGGGCGATGCCGCTGCCGCGGTCATCCATGTAGTTGCCGGGGTGCGACACGAGCGCATCGAGCCGCAGGGCGTGACAGCGACGCAGTTCGGCCCGGAAGCTCTCCACCGACCGTGCGCGCAGCGGCGCGTCCGGCGAGGCGAGGTTGATGAGGTATGAGTCGTGAGCGCAGATCCAGCGCACGTGCGTCTCGGCCATTGCCTCGCGGAATCGTGTGGCCTCGGCCTCGTCGATCTCGCGCTCCACCCAACGGTTGGCCTGTTTCGTGAACACCTGGGCGCCCGTGGCGCTGATCTCGCGCGCCCGGGACGCTGCCTCCCACGTGCCGCCGGCGATGGACACGTGCGCCCCCAGCGGCGCTCCGTCACCCGTCCAGTCACCGGCATCCACCGTGATGGGCGCGGTGAGGGGGGGCGCCTTCGGTGCGGCCAGCTTGCGCGCGCCGGGCTTCTTCGCGGCGGCGGCCGCCGCCGGCGTGGTGGGTGTGGTGGAGGATTGCTTGGCAGGCATGCCCCAACAGTAACAGCGGTCCGCGTCGGGGTCAGCGCCGCGCGCGCAGGTACTCGAGGGGATCGATGGCGCGCCCCTTGGGGCGGATCTCGAAGTGCAGGTGCGGCGGCAGCTCGGGATCGGTGTCCCCGACGGTGCCGATGACCTGCCCCTTGTTCACCTGCTGTCCGCGACGCACGCCGATGTTCTGCAGCGAGCCGTACACCGAGTAGTCACCGCCACCATGCTGCACGATCACCGTGGGGCCATAGGTTCCCACGTTGTCGGCCAGCACGACTTCGCCGGCGGAGATGGTTTTCACGGCCGTCCCCACGGCGGCGCCAATGCCGATGCCGTTCCAGCGGGTCGTCGTATTGTTGGGGTTCACCACGCGCCCGAAGCGGTACAGGATGGCGCCGTCCACCGGCCAGTCGAGCTTGCCCAGGTCACTGGTGCGTATCGTGGACGGCGCCGCCGGTCGCGCGTTGGGCGCCATTTCGGCACGCCGCCGCGCGGTTTCGAGCGTGCTGATCGCATTGGCAATACGCGACTCGTCACGCGTCAGCTGTTGCAGGCGCTCCCGCGTGCGCTGGGCCGTGAGCTGCACAGCCATGAGGTTGCGCTGGCGGCGCGATTCGAGGTCGGCAAGCCGGCTCGCCTCGCGGTCCTTTTCCTGACGGTTGCGGCGCAATTCGTCCTGCAGCCGCACCAGGAGCATGCGTTGCGTGATGATCTGATCGCGCAGCCCCTCCACCCGGCGCACGAGATTGCGATCGTTCAGCGCCAGCTCGTGCAGGTACTTGTAGCGCGCGACGAGGCCGGCGAAGGATTGGGCCGACAGCATGGCTTCCACGTCGTACAGGCTGCCGCGCTTGTAGATCTCCACCATGCGGCGCCGCAGGGCGCCCCGCTTGGTGTCGAGCTCCCGTTCGGCACCGCTCAGGCCGCTGCCCGCCTTCGCCACTTCCTTGTTGATCGTTTCCAGCTGCCGGTCGAGCGCGGCCGCGAGGCGGAGCGTGGTCTGGCGCTGCGCCTCGAGGTTGTTCACTTCCTCGGTCAGGGAGCGGGCGCTGCGCTGCAGTGCGGTCATGCGCGCCTCCAGATCGGCCCGCTCCTTGCGCAGCTTGTCCAGCTCGTCCTGCTGCTGACGCAACCGCTGTTCGGGGGGCGGCTGCTGCGCGCGCAGCGGCAACGGCACCACGCCGCCGGCGGACAGCAGCGCGACGCCCATGGTGGCCACGACGTGCCGGACCCCCCGCATGCGGGCCGGGGCGATCAGTCGCGCCACACCTGGCGCAGGTGGCGTCCCACCGACCCCCAACTGCCGATCAGGCCCAGCAGCCCACCCGCCAGAATGCCGAGGAGCAGTTGCCGGGCGTCGAAGAACTGTGTCTGCATGAGCGAGCGCCCCAGCACCACGGTGGTGCCGTACGACAGGATGGCGGCGAGGATGCCGCCCAGCAGCCCCTTGAGCGTCCCGTCGATGAGGTAGGGGAGGCGCACGAACATGTTCGTGGCACCCACGAGGCGCATGATCTCGATCTCGCGCGTGCGCGCCAGAATGGCCATGCGGATGGTGCTGCCGATGATGATCACGGCGACGAGCGCAAAGACGCTGCCCAGCACGGTCCCCACGAGCGCCGCGATGTTGCGGATGCGGTACAGCTTCTCCACCCACTCCCGCCCGTAGCGCACGTCCTCCACCACCGCATAGGTCTGCAGGCGTCGCGACAGCGCCGCCACCGTCTCCGGATCGCGACGCCCTTCGCGCAGGCGCAATTCCACCGACCCGGGCAGGAAGGCGCCGTCCAGGACATCGCGGAACTCCGCCAGCTCGGCCCGTGCGCGCGTGAGCGCCGAATCGGGCGACACGTAGCCCACGGTCGCCACAGCCGGATCGGCCTGCAGGCGCCGCATCAGTGCCTCGACCTGCGTGTCGCGCGCGCCCTCCACGAGGAACGCGCGGATCTCCACCCGGTCCTCGACCTCGCGCAGCGCCGTGCGGATGTTGAGCGCCACCAGTCCGAAGAGCCCGAAGGCGAACAGCGAGAAGCCGATGGTGACGACCCCGAGGATCGCCATGAGCGGCGCGCGGCGGAAGGCGAGGATGACCTCGCGCAGGGCAAGCTTCATGGCCGGCTCACCCGCGCCGTCCGCGCATGTTGGCCACCAGGGTCCCCACGTCGGTGCCGTCGAATACGAGCTGCCCGTGATCCAGCTCGAGGCAGCGCATGCCCGCGCGCTGAATCATGGCCACGTCGTGCGTGGCCATGAGCACCGAGGTGCCACGGGCGTTGATCTCCCGCAGCAGCAGGTAGATGGCGTGCGTGGCGCGGTCGTCGAGATTGCCCGTGGGCTCGTCGGCAAGCAGCAGGAACGGATCGTTGGCGAGGGCGCGCGCGATTGCCACGCGCTGCTGTTCGCCTCCGGACAACTCATGCGGGTACGCGGTGGCCCGGGCGGCGAGCCCCACCTGCGTCAGCAGTCGGGCCACCTTCGGCGCAATCTGCGCGCCGGGCGTCCCGGTGACCTCGAGCGCGAAGGCGATGTTCTGCTCGGCCGTGCGGTCGGGAAGCAGGCGGAAGTCCTGGAAGACCACGCCCAGCCGGCGGCGCAACTGCGGCACGTCACGTGGCTGGATGGAGAAACTGGAGAACCCCGAGACGCGCACCTCGCCGGCGGTGGGGCGCTCGGCCATCGTGAGCAGCTTGAGCAGCGTGCTCTTGCCGGCACCCGAGTGCCCCACGAGAAAAACGAACTCGCCCTTCTGCATCTCGAAGGACACATCACGCAGTGCCATCCCCGAACGCGGATACTCCTTCGACACGTTCGTGACGCGAAGAATCTCGGACATCGGCTACGCGGGCGACGAGGCCGCGACGGCCAGCGCGGCGGCGAGGGCATCCGCGAGGTGCTCGGCGGGCTCCAACCCCACCTCCACGCGCAACCAGCCGGTCTCGCCCTGCGCAAGGAACCGGGTGGACACCCGCGTGGGCTCGACGCCCTCCCGCAGGCGCGCGGTGGCGTGCGCGCTCACACGCGCCGGGTCGTGCCCGTCCTGCAGCTGCAGCAGGACCAGCGCACCGGCGCCCTTGAACCACTCCGCCAGCAACGGCTGGTCCGGGTGGTCGGGGAGGCCGGCGTATACCACGCCGGACACCTGTGGGTGCGTACCGGCCCACTGGGCGACCTGGAGGGCCACGCTGTTCTGATGGTGCACACGCACCTCGAGGGTGGCCAGGCCGCGCTCGAGCTGGGCGTAGGCCGCCGGGTGAGGGTCAGCGCCCCACGCCTTCATCTTGAGACGCACTTCCTCCACCAGCGCCTCGGTGCCGGCCACGATGCCCACCTCGCCCTTGCCATGCGGTTCGATGAACGCCGTGGCGTCGTGCAGCACGACATCGGCGCCATGCGCCAGCGGCGTGAAGTTGACCGGCGATGCCCCGGTGGCGTCCACGATGAGCGCGGTCCCGAGTTCATTGGCGAGCGTGCGGGGCGGGCGCAGGTCCACCAGCCGTCCGCTGTCGATCACCGGCGACTCCACGAACAGGGCCCGGGTGGTTCGCTGCAGACCGCGTCGCCAGCCGCGCGGTTCCCGCGGATCCACGTAGGTCACCTCCGTGCCCAGCGCAGGCAGTTCGCGGGTGAAGAACGCCCGTGTGGAGGCCTGCAGCGCCGATCCGGCAAGCAGGTGATCGCCCGGGCGGAGCAGGGCGAGCGCCGTGCAGGCAACCGCCGCGCGACCGCTGGCCAGCACGAGGGCCGCTTCAGCGCCCTCCAACTCGGCCAGCCGACGGGTCAGCGAGTGAGACACAGAAGAGGGGATCAGGGACGAGGACGTGGGGCGCTGTCCACCCGGAGCACCCGGATGACTTCCGCCAGCGACGCGCCCACCACGTCCCGAAGCACGACGCCCCCGCGCGGGAGCGATTCATCGACCTCCAGGACGGCCAGCTCCGAGCAGCGGTCCGATACCACACGCACCAGATCGCCCGCGGTCACGAGGCGAATGAGCGCGTCATCGGGGCGCATGCGGACGAGGGGACCGCGGTCGGGATCGCCCATGCGGGTGGCAATGAACCCCACCACCTGCAGCGGGGGGGAGAACCCGCTGAACAGACCCCGCTTGCTCGCCCCGCCCACCGGGCCCCCGAGACGCTTCTTGTCGTCGCTCACTGTACTCCCTGTCCGTGGCCCGGCAACGTACCGGACGCGCCATGCACCACGCCTGGTACCGAATACCCCGTCTCGTGACGCATGACGAGGCGACGGCGGGCCAACCGCTCCAGCTGCCCTTCGGCGAACTCCGGTGCCACCCCCAACAATTGCGCGACGGTCGCGGAGAGCACCGGCCCGTGATCCCGCACGGTGAGCCAGTGATCGCGCTCGTCGTCGTCCACGTAACCGAACAGCTCCGCTTCGCCCTCGTGCCAGGAGACCAGCGCCAGGGCGTGCCGTTCGAGGACGGTTTCGATGGGATCGATGTGGCCTTCGTGAATGCCGCGGAAGGTGAGATACCCCGGTGGTCCGTCCTCGCTGGCATAGCGCAGCAGCAGCTTGGCCACGATTTCGTCGGCGCAGGAGAAATCGAGCAGGTTGACCTGCGAGAAGTCGATGGTGGTGACCACCGGCGCCCCGATCTCGGTGACCTGGCGCTCGATCGCCGATCGCACCGCCGCCCCGGTGGGGCGGGTGACGAGATTGGAATACAGGTCGCACACCGTGCCGCGCAGCACCATACCCACGTCGATGTGCATCAGAAGCGGCTCCGGCCGCGGGTTGCCGCCGCCGTGCTGCGGGCGCGGGCCGGCGCATCGGCCGAGCGCTCCGGGATGATGATCTGCATCTGGGACCCCGGAAAGAAGGGCAGCCCCTCGGTCATGGGCACATCCTCGTCCCACTCGGGAATGATCCCCAGGCGCGCCGTGCCGCTGCGCACGGTGAGTTTGCCGTGCCAGCGCCCGACGAAGCGCCGGATCCCCGCGAGTCCCTGGCCACGACCGGCATCGCCGTGCCGAAAGCGCGACACGGCGCGCAGCACCGCATCCTCGAGGGCCATGGCGTCATCCCAGCGATCCTTGTGACGATGACCGGGCGAACTTTCGAGCGACGTGCGGAAGCCCACGCCGGCATCGCACACGGCGATCTGCACCACCCGACGGCCCAGGCGCTGCTTGTAATTGTAGGTCTGCACCGCCACCCACCCGCCCACGCCGGCATGTTCGACGATGTTCTGGCACGACTCACTCAGCGTCATGCCGAAGGCGCCGGTCACCGCGGTGTCGAGGTTGAGCTGGCCGTGCAGAATGTCAGCGGCCTTCTGCTGGATGCGTCCCACCACGCCGTGCACATCGTCGCTCTTCGCGATGGGCGTGATTTCCAGCAGCACCTCGCTTTCGTGCGCCTCGCGGGCGCGCGGCACGGCGCCGTGCAGTTCGTACAACTCGGCCGCATGGCGGAAGAAGCCGGCGCGCGACCAGTAGCGCACCGTGTCGGGGTGCTCGGGCACCGCGAAGCCGATGGGCTCGGGGCGGGCTTGAGGCACGCACAACAGGGCGGTCAGCCCATACGGCGAGGCCCAACGCGCGTGCCGCGCGTCGAGCAGGATCTTCGATCCGTCGGGGGCGGCGGCGAGCTGCTCGATGACCTGCTCGAACGAGTGTTCGTCGAGCGAGGGCGGCACGCTGATGACGATCGTCACGTGGTGCTGAGCTCTCCGCGGAGATGATTCGCGAGACCATTGGCCCCACGATGTTCGACGTTGCGCGACGCAGCCCGATTCGCCGCCGCGATGGCCTCCGTCAACTTATCACCGGCGAGGAGTCGTGAGAAATGGGTGGCGCCCCACACATCGCCGCATCCCGTGGGATCTCCGGGGCCGTCCACGCGCGGCGCGACGCCGGGCACGAGTGCCGTGCGCACGGCGCCAAGCGCCCCAGCGCCACCCCGTGGTGATGTGGACAGCGCAACGTTGTGACCTCGGCGCGGTGGCAGATCCTGCAGGCGTTCAATGCCCGGCGCCGCAAAGTACGCCGCGCCGCGCTTGCCGAGGGTAACGCCGAGGATGGAGACCCCGGCCGCCATCGCGGTGGCCGCGAGCGCCATGGAATCGGGGGCCATCAGGCGCATCTCGTCCTCGTTCACCTGCAGCACGTCGAAGCAGCTGCACCACTCCGCGACATTGGGAAGCGGGCGCGGCGTGCGCAGGCCGTCGGCCTGGACCGCCATGACGAGCATGTGCAGGTCGCAGTAGATGGGGCCGGTGAAGTGGGCGCGGATGAGTTGCGCCGTTTCGAGGTCGAGCTCCCACCCGCTGAGCAGGTTGATGTAGAGCGCATCGAGCCGCGCCGCGTCCAGCACCGGCTTGAGCCCCAGCCAGGTCCATCCGGGGACGCCACCGGTGAGATGTTCGGTGCGCCGTTCGTCGTCGAGGTAGCGCAGCTCGACGCGGTTGTTGGGGTACGGCACACCAATGAGCGCGGCGTCGGGGGCCATGCGACGCAGCCCCCGGATGTACAGCTGCGCCCGTTCCACCAGATCGTCACCCACCATGGCGAGTGGCACGATCTCCCAGTCATCGGGCAGTGCCGCGTCGAGCGCCGACAGCGAGTACGTAATGCCCCCCCACTCCTCCATCGGTACGCTGCGCCGGTCGCGTCCATGCAGCACATCCCACACGAAGGAGCCGATCACCCCCACGCGTTTGCGTGGCGCGCCGGTACCGGCCGTGGCTGACATCGTCACGCCGGCGGCTGGCCGGTGGTCTGCGAGATGAACGAGGCCACGGCACCCACCACGCCGGCGGTCCCCGGCAGCGTGCCGGGCACGATACGGCAGCTGTCGGAGACACTCTTGAAGGCGCGGCGGCGGACTTCGGTGCGCAACGGGCCGAAGAGCGCTTCCCCCGCCTGCGTCACGCCACCGGCGATCACGACCACGTCGGGATTGAAGACGTTGAGCAGATTCGCAATGCCGGCACCCAGATACTTCGCCGTGTCCCGCACGATTTCCAGCGCCAGCGCGTCACCCTGACCCGCAGCCTGATAAACGACCGCCGCCGTGATGCGACTGACATCACCGTCGACGAGCGACGGCAAGACCGACGATTCATTGTTGTGCAGCGCCTCGCGCGCCCGCTCGGCGATGGCGCTGCCGGAGGCGTACGCCTCGAGGCAGCCGTAGTTGCCGCAGCCGCAGCGACGTCCGTTGAGGTCGATGGTGATGTGCCCGATCTCTCCGGCGGCGTCGCTCGAGCCGTGGTACACATGCCGGTCCACGATGATGCCCCCGCCCACGCCCGTCCCGATCGTGACGCCCACCACGTTGGTCCCCCCGCGTGCCGCGCCCAGCCACCACTCCCCGTAGGTGGCGCAATTCGCGTCGTTGTCGATGCGCACCGGCAACCCCGTGAGCGCAGCCATGCGCTCGATGAGGGGGAAGTCGTACCACTTGAGGTTGGGGGCGGCGAGCACCAGACCACGCTTGCGGTCCACGGTGCCGGGGGCGCCGATGCCCACGCCCAACACTGCCCCCCGCGGTACCCCCGCCTCGCGCGTCGTGACGTCGATGGTGGTGTTCACCATACGCGCCATGCGGGCCACCACGGCGTCCGCCCCCTCCTGCGCGTGGGTCGGTTCGCTCTGGGCGCCGAAGAGCCGCGAGCCATCGAGCGACATGGACGACACGACAATGTTGGTGCCGCCAAGATCGACACCAACGATGAACTGCGACGCGGGGGAGAGGGACGGTGAGGACATGGTCGGAAACATAACGTCCCACGGGGCGCGGTTAACACGCCGGGCGCTGGCGCGTCCATGGGGTATGCCCTTGATCTCTCGTCTCTGCCGACTTCTCGTGCCGGGAATGCTGATGGCCTGCGGCGGCGGCCCTACCGCGCCAGCGCCGACGCCGGCGGCACCATCACCGTCACCGTTGCCGGCACCGCCGGCCGATGTGCGGGCCTTGCCCTTCGTGCACCCCGCGCCCGGGGCGGAGTGGCCCACCGTGAGTGCCGGCGCCCTGGGCTGGGACACCACGGCACTGCGCGCCGCCCTCGACTGGGCCGGTACGCAACGCTCCACCGCCGTGGTCATCACCTGGCGCGGGCGTCTGGTGGCAGAGCGGTACTGGCGCGGATGGACCGGGGAGACGGACAGCATCATCGCCTCCGCCGGCAAGAGCGTGCTCGCCACGCTGATCGGGCAGCTGCAGGCGGAAGGGCGCCTCTCGCTCGAGGCCCCGGCCAGCCAGTATCTGGGCGCCGGATGGTCGCGCAGCCCCGGCACCGAGGGGCGCATTACCGTGCGGCACCTGCTGCAGATGTCCTCCGGGCTCGATGACTCCCTGCGCACGGTCGTCGCACCGGGCACGCGGTTCTACTACAACAACCCGGCCTACTACCAGCTCTTTGCGGTGGTCACGCGCGCCGCAGGACAGGACATCACCACGGCCTCGCGCACGCGGCTGTTCGATCGCATCGGCATGTCGTGCACCTGGCGATTCAACGTGGACACCGGAGAACCGGGCTTCGTCCTCAGCTGCAGCGCCCGGGACATGGCGCGCTTCGGTCTGCTCACGCTGTCCCGCGGCGCATGGGGCACCACGCGCGTCGTCACCGATACGTCGTGGGTGACGCAGATGTGGCGCCCGGCGCCGCATGACAATCCTGCCTACGGCATGCTCTGGTGGCTCAACGGCAGCGACCGTCACCGCCTTCCCGGGCCCTCTGTGCTGCCCACCCTCAGCGGCCCGCTGGTCCCGGCGGCGCCCCGTGACCTGGTGGCGGCGCTGGGCAAGGGCGACAAGAAGATCTACGTAGTCCCCAGCCTCGACCTCGTGGTGGTGCGCCACGGCGACGAGGCCGCTGTCGGCGGCGGCAACCCGCTGGCGTCGAGTACCTTCGATGAGCAGTTCTGGCAGCGGTTGCGTCAGGCGATCCGCTACTGAGCCGCCGCCGCGCGCTCCGCCGCCGCGCGCTCCGCCGCCGCGCACACGGCTGCCGGCGAGAGATCGCGCATGCAGCGCCAATGCCCAAGGGGGCAGTGCATGGGGCCGTGCGCATGGCAGGGGCGGCAGGGAAGAGTGTCGTGTTGCACCACGATCTGCCGCTCCGCCAGTGGCCCGAAGCCGAGTGCGGGGACCGTGGGGCCGAAGAGCGCCACCGTGGGGGTGTTCATGGCGCTGGCGAGGTGGAGGGGCGCCGAGTCGTTGGTCACGAGCACGCGGCAGCGGGCCAGCAGCGCCGCTGACCCGAGCAGCGACAGGCGCCCCGTGGCATCGATGATGGGCGGTGCCCCCACGGTGCGTGCGGCCGCGTCAATGGCGGCGGCGAGCGGCGCATCGCTCGCGGCGCCCAACACCACCAGGCGCGCGTTGGGCAGTGTCGCGGAGCGCACCAGCGCCGCAGCGAGGGCGTCGAACGACGGCCAGCGCTTGGTCGCCCACACGCTGCCGGGGGCGAGGGCCACCAGCGGGTCACCGTCGTGCACCTGGTGCGCGGCCAGCAGCGCCGCTACCGCGGCCTGTTCGCGCTCCCCCGGAAACAGCGAGGGGCGAAGTGGCGGAGGGACCGTGGCGTCACCGGGCGCATTGGCCAGCTGCCACAGGCGCGCGGCGTGATGCAGCGACGGCTCGAACGGAACCCGCCGCGTGCTGAACAGGCGCCCACCGCTGGTGTCGAACCCGATCCGTTCCGGGATCCGTGCCAGAAAGGCCAGCGCGGCGGTACGGCTCGACCCCTGCGCGAGATAGGCGCGCTGCGCCCCGACCGCACGCAACTGCCGCGCCACACGGCGCAAACCGCCCAGCCCGCGATCCGCGCCGCGCTTGTCGAACACGATGACGCTGGCCACGGCGGGATGGTTGCTCAGCAGCGCCGCATTGGCCGGCGTGGCCACCACATGCACACGGCCCTCACCAGCCAGCCGCTCGAGGAGCGGGGTGGTGAGGACCATGTCGCCGAGAAAGCTGGTTTGCAGGACCGCCGAGATCACGTGGTCAGTCGACCTGGAGCACCGCCAGGAAGGCCTCCTGCGGAATCTCCACGCTGCCCACCTGCTTCATGCGCTTCTTGCCTTCCTTCTGCTTCTCCAGAAGCTTGCGCTTGCGGGAGATGTCGCCGCCGTAGCACTTGGCCAGCACGTCCTTGCGAAGCGGCTTCACGGTCTCGCGCGCAATGACCTTCTGGCCGATGGTGGCCTGAATGGCCACTTCGAAGAGCTGGCGCGGAATGAGCTCCTTGAGCTTCTCCGCCACCTTGCGCCCCCACTCGTACGCCTTGTCCTTGTGCACGATCACGGAGAACGCGTCGATGGCGTCGCCGTTGATGAGCATGTCGAGGCGCACCAGATCGCTCGAGCGGTACTCGAGCATCTCGTAGTCGAGGGAGGCATACCCGCGGCTCACTGTCTTCATCTTGTCGAAGAAGTCGAGGATGATTTCGCCGAGCGGGAACTCCCAGTCCAGCTCCACGCGCACGGTGTCGAGGAAGCGCGTGTTCTTGTAGATGCCGCGCCGTTCCATGCCGAGCGTCATGATGGGCCCGATGTACTCGGCGGGGCACATGATGCGCGCGCGCACGTACGGTTCCTGCACGTCGTCGATCACGACGGCCGGCGGCATGAGTGCCGGGTTCTCGACCAGCAACTCCGTGCCGTCCGTCTTGGTGACGTGGTACTCCACGCTCGGCACCGTGGTAACGAGATCGAGGTCGTACTCCCGTTCGAGCCGCTCCTGCACGATCTCCATGTGCAGCAGCCCGAGGAACCCGCAGCGGAAGCCGAAGCCAAGTGCCGTGGATGTTTCCGGCTCGTACTGCAGCGACGCGTCGTTGAGCTTCATCTTCTCGAGCGCGTCGCGCAGTGTTTCGTACTGCGTGGTGTCGGTGGGGTAGATGCCCGCGAACACGAACGACTTGACTTCCTGATAGCCCGGCAGCGCTTCGGCGGCACGGTTGTCCTTGTCGAAGATCGTGTCGCCGGCCCGCGTCTCGCGTACCGATCGCACGGCGGCGAGCACGTACCCGACCTCGCCGGCGCGCAGCACGTCGGTGGGCACCTGGCGCAGCTGCAGATACCCCACTTCGGCCACTTCGTACACGTTGTCGGACACGCCGAAGGTGATCTTCATGCCCTTGCGGATCTCGCCGTCCACCACGCGGATGCTGGGAATGGCGCCCCGGTACTTGTCGTAGTACGAATCGAAGATGAGCGCGCGCAGCGGGCCGTCCAGCTCACCCGTGGGCGGCGGCACGCGCCGCACGATTTCCTCGAGCAGTTCGGGCACGCCCGTGCCTTCCTTGCCGCTCACGCAGAGCACGTCTTCGGGCAGGCACCCGATGAGGTCCACCACTTCCTGCCGACGGCGCTCCGGCTCGGCGCCGGGGAGGTCGATCTTGTTGAGCACGGGGATGATTTCGAGCCCCGCGTCCATGGCCAGGAAGAGATTGGACAGCGTCTGCGCCTGAATGCCCTGCGACGCGTCCACCACGAGAATGGCGCCCTCACAGGCGGCCAGCGACCGCGACACCTCGTACGTGAAGTCCACGTGGCCGGGGGTGTCGATGAGGTTGAGCTCGTAGTTCTGACCGTCGCCCGCGGTGTAGCTCATGCGGACGGCGTTCAACTTGATGGTGATGCCGCGTTCACGCTCGAGGTCGAGCGTGTCGAGCACCTGCGACTTCATTTCCCGCTTCTGCAGGGTGCCGGTTTTTTCGATGAGGCGGTCCGCCAGCGTGGACTTGCCGTGATCGATGTGCGCGACGATGCAGAAATTGCGGATGTGGCTGAGATGCAACGGGGCCGTCCTCTGAAGTACCGAAACTGGGATAACCTTTCAACATAGCAGGGCCGGGAACCGTGCCCAAGGCTGAACGCAAAAGGCCGGCTCCCGTCGTCACGATGGGGAGCCGGCCTTCCTGGTTCGCGTGCGCGTCCGCCTTGGCGTCAGCGGGGGGGCTTGGGCGCGGGCGGGTTGACCACCGGCCCCGGCGCCATGTGCGCCGGTATCGCTTCCACCGGCTTGTCCGAGACCGGGGGCATCTTCAGTTCTGCCGCAGCCGGCATGTTCGCGGGCACGGGCCGCCGGGGCGTACCGGGAGTCGGCATCGGAAAGAGCGCCATGCGAGCGTCAATGCAGGCGCTCCCCACGGACCGAGCCGGGATGATCTTGAAGGACTGCCCGGAGATCAGCTTTCCGGCACCCCAGTTGAAGTCCGGGTAACCGACGATGCCGAGCGCGCCGGTATAGGACACATTGCCGCTTGGTACCGAGCTCGCGGCCCCGTTCCCGCAACTCTCGACGAACGTAAAGGCATTGGCCTGAGCGGACAGCAACACGGGGGACGCCGCCTCGGCCACGGTGACGCTCACGACCGCTGCCTCGTCGAACAGTTCCCGTCCCAGCACACCGATCACTTCCTGCACCGACGTGACGGCCGTGTCCAGCACCATGTCGGGCGCCCAGCGGTTCTGCTGCACGAACGCGTCGAGATTGGGCTTCGCGCTGGACGCGAAAGCCAGGATGAGGGGACGCGAGCCATACGTCGTCAAATGGGCGAGTTCGTCGGCCTGGAGCGAACGCACCGGGAGTCGCTTGCCCCTGCGGACCGACGACGCCCGCGTGGGGGCGACTGGCGACAGCACCTGCACCGCCGTCTGCCGCGGACCGCGGGTGACCGCCACAACGACCGTGTGTGCATCCTGATCGGCGACCAGCGTCATCCCCGGCCACTTCTCCACCGCCCGGACCGGCGTGACTTTCGTCACGCTCACCGACGGCGCCTGGGCGCCAAGAGGCGCGAGGGCCAGCGCGGGAAGGATCACCGCCACTGCCATGCGAAATCTCGTCAATCGGAACACGTGCCCTCCCTGAAGGCTCTTTGTCGCCGAACTGCTTCGCTGCCCACTTCGTGAAATAAGACTCACGTCGCAGAAGGCCGCAACCCGACGGTAGTCGGCGCCGTGCCTGTCCCCAAGCCAACGCGGCCCGTGCCGGCGCCCGCGCGTGGCCGAAGAACGAAATGCCTGCCATTGGCGTACGTTGTGGCATGTCCCAGCCCCGCGCCGACCAACTCGATCCCGCCGTCCTCGCCGCACTCGGCCACCTCGAGCTCGTCGCCCGCTGGGTGGTGGACGGCTTCATTACCGGGCTCCACCGGTCGCCGCGCAAGGGGTTCAGCGTAGAGTTCGCCGAGCATCGCCCGTACATGCCGGGCGACGACCTGCGCTACCTCGACTGGCGCATCGCCGGCCGGGCCGACCGCTGGGTGGTCAAGCAGTTCGAGGAAGAGACCAACGCCCGCGCCATGCTCGTACTCGACGTGAGCGCCTCCATGCAGTGGACCGGGGACCCGTCGCGCCTGTCCAAGCTGGCCTACGCGGAGCGGCTGGCCAGCGCCATGGCGCTGCTGCTGCTGCGTCAGCGGGACGCCGTGGGGCTGGTGCGCTTCGACGCGGGGCTGCGTGATGTCGTACCCCCGCGCTCGCAGCGCGGGCAATGGCGTCGGCTGGTGGCGGCCTTTGGTGAACCCGGCGGCGGAACGGCGTCCAATGTGAGCGACGCCCTTGCCGCGGCCGGCAAGCTGGTGCGCCGCCCGGGGTTCGTGGTGCTGCTCTCCGATCTGCTCACCGACCCCGCGCCCGCGGCCGATGCCGCGCGTACGTTGCGCGCCCGCGGCCACGAGGTGCTGGTGCTGCACGTCATGGACCCCGCCGAGCGCGACTTCCCCGAGAGCGGCGAGGCGCGCTATCGCGATCCCGAAAGCGGCCACGAAGTGCCGGCCAGCCCGGGCGACGTGCGCACCACCTACCGCACCACCGTACAGGAAGCGCTCGCCGACTGGAAGGCGGCGCTCGGCCGGGCCGGTGCCCGCTACGCGCTGGCCTACACGGACGAGCCATTCGGGCGGGCGCTGCGCCATCTGGTGGGGGTGAACGGGCGCGGGGCGATGGTGTGAGCCGTGCCCCAGGCGCCGCGCCGCGGCGTGGTGGTGTGCCGCCGGATGGATCGATGTATTCTTCTGTTGTACGATTTCGCGATCGATCGCCTTCGCCGGAGACACCATGGACATCGTGACCATTTCGCCGAAGTTCCAAGTGGTGATTCCGCGCGCGGTGCGGGAACGCCTCAAGCTCGAGCCGGGCCAACAGGTCCAGGCCATCGCCTACGACGATCGGGTGGAGTTCATCCCGTTGCGCCCTGCACGCGCCCTGCGCGGCTTCCTCAAGGGTCTCGATACCACCATCGCTCGCGATGGCGGGCGTGGCGCCGATCGTGTCTGATAGGCACGTTGGCCCGGTCGGGGCTGCGGCGTGGTGAAGCGCGCGCGACTCAACGTCGTCGATTCCTCCGCCTGGCTGGCCTACTTCGCCGATGAGCCGACGGCGGCCGTGTTCGCACCTCCCATTGAGCACACCGAGCATCTCGTCGTGCCCGCGATCTGTCTCACCGAGGTGTTCAAGGTGGTGGCCCGGCAGCGTGGCGAAGGAGACGCCTTGCAGGTCACGGCCGTCATGCAGCAGGGGCAGGTCGTGGCGCTGGACGAAAGTCTTGCCCTCACGGCGGCCAAGCTCGGGCGGCAGTACAACCTGCCGCTTGCCGACAGCATCGTCTACGCCACCGCGAAGATGGTTGGCGGTGTGGTGTGGACGCAGGACGACGACTTTACGGACTTGCCCGACGTGCTCTTCCACCCCAAGCAACGCACCCGCTGATGGCGCACCCGCTGATGGCGCACCCCTGATGGCGTTCTGCTGATGGCGTTCCTTGCCCCCGCCTTCCTCGCCCTCGGCCTGCTGGCCGGTGTGCCGCTGCTGGTGCACCTGCTGCGCCGCCGCGTCGGGCGTGTCATTGATTTCCCCGCCGTGCGCTATCTCGAGCGCATGGAGCAGGAACACAGCCGCGATCTCAAGCTGCGCAACCGGCTGCTGCTGCTGCTCCGGCTGCTTGCAGTGCTGGCGTTGGCGTTGGCGGCGGCGCGCCCCATCGCGCGCCTGCTGGGTGTGGGGCACGCGCCCATGGCCGTGGCCATCGTCGTGGACAATTCGCTGAGCACCGGCGTGGTCCAGAACGGACAGGTGCGCTTCGACAGCCTGCGAACCGACGCACGGCGCCTGGTGGATGAACTCACGGCTGACGATCGGGCGTGGATCGTGACGGCCGACGGCCGGGTCATTGGTGGTGGGCCGGAGGCGCTGCGCGCCGGGCTCGACGCGCTGCAACCGGTGGGAGGGCGCGGCGACCTGGCCGCCGCCACTCGCCGCGCCGTGGGACTGGCGCGCAGCGGGATGCCCCGCACCCCGGTGGTGGCCATCGTCAGCGACGGCCAGCGCAGTTCGTTTCGCAGCGACTCGGTCGTACAAAGCGACGAGGTCCCGGTGGTCACGCTGCTGCGCGGCGGCCCCCTGCCGCGCAATCGCGCCGTGCTGCAGGCCACGCCGGAACCGGTACGCTGGACGCCCGGTGGTACGGTCACGCTGGCCGTCACCTCCCCCGATGCGGCCGCGTGGCGCCTGACACTCGATGGCCGCACCGTGGCGCGTGGCACGGTGCCGCCCGCCACCCTCGACGCGCCGGCGCGCGTTACGCAGCGTCTCGCCAGCACCAGCAGCGGCTGGGTGCGCGGCAGCGTGGAGTTGGACGCCGACGCGTTGCGCGCCGACGACACGCGGTGGTTTGCCGTGCGCGTCGCGCCGCCACCCACGGTGAACGTGCGCGGTGAGGGTGGCCTGTTTCTGGGCGCCGCGCTGGGCACCCTCGTGGACGAAGGGCGGCTGGCCCGTGCGCGTGCCGGGGAATCGCGTGCCGTGACCGTATCGGGGGCCGACGCCCCCGGTACCCGGTTGCCGGTGCTGCTCACGGCACCACGCGACCCCATTGGGGTGGGGGAGGCCAATCGCCAGCTCGAACGCCTCGGCATCCCGTGGCGCTTTGGCGCCATTGCCCGCTCACAGGTGCTGGCCCGCGTGCCGGCGCGCGGCGGCGCCGCGGACACCAGTTCCATCTCGGCCCGTGCCTTCGACGGCACCCCGGTGCGTACCCGGTATCCCCTGCAGTACTCCCCGGGAAGCGGGGCGGCGGCGCCGACCAGTGCCCCCGATACCATCGCCACGGCCGGCGGCGCGCCGTGGGTGGTGGCTGGCGAGGGGTACGTGCTGCTCGGCTCGCCGGTGGACCCCGAGGCCACTGACCTGCCGCTCGACGCGGCGTTCGTGCCCTGGCTGCTGGAGGCGCTGGCGAGGCGGTTGGGCGACGACGGGCGCCTTATCGAGGCCAGCCCCGGTCAGGTGGTGAGCGGCCTGCGCGACATCTCCGGTCTCGAGGCCCCCGACGGCACCGTGTCGCCGTTGGCGTCCGATCGGCTCACGGTCCCCGCGCAGGCCGGGGTCTATTTCCTGCGCCGGCAGGAGGCGAGGGCGGGGGCCCTGGTGGTGAACGGGGAGCCGTCGGAATCGGAGTTCGCCGCCGCCTCCGGCACCAGCGCCAACACCAATGCCGACGCCACGGTGGCGGGACTCGTGGTTGGTCGGGACGTGGTGGCTGCCACCGATGCAACCCAGTGGCAGGACGCCGTGTTCTCCCGGGCAGCGGGGCAGGCCCTGCTGTTACCCCTCGTGGCGCTGGCCTTGGCCGCGCTGTTGGCGGAAGCCTATGTGAGTGGTCGTTAGGTTTCCGGCTTCCTGTTCTCTTGCTCCAGGTTGTAGATGGCACTTCCACGTCTGCTTGACGCGGTCGCCGGGCTCTCCGCCTTCGACCGTGTGCTCAAGACCCTCCCCGGTCCGGGTGGGTCTCTTCGTATTGGCGGCCTCGCAGGGTCCGCCGATGCGGTGCTGGTGGCCGCGCTCGCGCGCGCGCTGCCGCAGCGGCTGGTCGTGGTCATCACCGACCAGCTGGGTGACGCCGAACGGTGGCTCGCCGACCTGCAGGCGCTGGTCGACGATGTGCCGGTGGCGCTCTACCCGCCGCGCGAAGGATTCGGGGAAGTGGAGCCGCACGCCGAAGTGGCCGGCGAACGGGTGGAAACGCTCGAGAAGCTGGGGCGCAGCGGTGTGCGCGTGCTGCTCACCACGTCGCGGGCGGTGCTCGAAAAGACCGCGCTCCCCAGGGCGCTCTCCGGGGCTCGGCTCGAACTGCGCAAGGGGGATGTGCGGCGCCCCGAGGAGCTGGCGGCGCACCTGGAGGGTATCGGCTTCGAGCGCGTGCCCATGGTCGAAGACGTGGCGCAGTTCAGTGTGCGCGGCGGCATCTTCGACATCTATTCGTTCGGCATGGCGGAGCCGGTGCGCCTCGAGTTCTGGGGCGATGACATCATCGAGCTGCGCCACTTCGACCTCAACACGCAGCGCAGCACGCGCGACGCCGCGGTGGCGCTCGTGCTGCCCGTGGACGGTCGCGTGCAGCTGGGCGACGACCGCGGGGAGCGCGTCACGCTCCCCGAGCTCTGGCCCGCCGATTCGCTGGTGATCATGCCGAGCGGCAGCAGCGTGCTGCCCGAACTCGTGCGCACCTGGGAGGAAGCGTCGCATCATATCGAGCTCGCCCTGCGCCGCGGTGAGGAGTACACGCACCGCGACCGGCTCTTCGTGGAGCCGCCCAAGATGGCGAGCACCCTCGCGCGCTTCGGCACGGTGCGCTTCAACCCGCCGCCGCAGCGCGCCGTCAGCACCAATGCCGCCGACCATGTGCCGGTGGGGCCGGAGCCCGACGTGGTGTTCCCCATTCGGCATCCGGAAACGATCTCCCGCGACCTGCGCGTGCTGCGCCGCCTGCAGCGGGACGGGCTGCATACGGTCATCCTGTGCGACAACGCCGGCCAGGCCGAGCGCCTCGAGGAACTGCTCGGCGAAGACGGGCCCGTGGCCGCGTCGCTCGCCATCGGCGTGCTGGGGGGCGGCTTCGTCGTGCCCAACGTGGTGCGGGTGCTCACCGACCACGAGATCTTCCGCCGCGAACGCCGCCTCCGGCGCGCGCGCCGCTACAGCACCGGCGCGTCGCTCGAGTCGCTGGGGGCGCTCAAGCCGGGCGATTACGTGGTGCACCTCGAGCACGGCATCGGCATCTATCGCGGCATCGAACAGGTGTTCGTGCGCGAGGCCACCATCGAAAGTGCCGTCATCGAGTACGAAGGGGGCGACCGGCTGAACGTGCCGCTGTACCGCATCGATCAGATCGAGCGGTATCGCAGCGCCAGCGATGTGAGCGACGACGCGCCCCCGCCGCGCTTGCACAAGCTGGGGGGCAACAAGTGGAAGGCGCAGCGCGACAAGACGCGCATGGCCATCCTGGAAATGACGCAGGAGCTGCTGCACCTCTATGCGCGCCGCAAGGTCACCACGCGGCCGCCGCACGGCGCCGACGGGGCGTGGCAGCGCCAGCTGGCGAGCAGCTTCCTCTTCGAGGATACCCCCGACCAGCGCAAGGCCACCGAAGACGTGAAGCGGGACCTCGAAGGCGAGCGCCCCATGGATCGCCTGCTCGTGGGCGACGTGGGGTACGGCAAGACCGAAATCGCCATTCGTGCCGCCTTCAAGGCGGTGCAGAGCGGACGGCAGGTGGCGGTGCTGGTGCCCACGACCATTCTGGCCGAACAGCATGCGCGCAGCTTCGGCGATCGGCTGGCCGACTTCCCGGTCACGGTGGAAGTCATGAGCCGCTTCCAGACCGCGGGGCAGCAGGCGGTGGTGGTGGAGAAGCTCAAGAAGAAGCAGATCGACATCATCATCGGCACGCACCGGCTGCTGAGCCCCGATGTGTCGTTCGCCGAGCTTGGCCTCATCATCGTTGACGAGGAGCACCGTTTCGGCGTGAAGCACAAGGAGCGGCTCAAGCAGCTCAAGCTCAGCACCGACGTGCTCACGCTCACGGCCACCCCCATTCCGCGCACGCTGCACCAGTCGCTGGCGGGGCTGCGCGACCTCACGCTCATGCAGACGGCGCCGCGCGACCGCTCGCCGGTGCTCACCTTCGTGGAGCCGTTCGACGACGCGCTCATCGAGGAGGCGGTCAGCCGTGAGCTCGACCGCGGCGGGCAGGTGTTCTTCGTGCACAACCGCATCGAGACCATCGAGGCGATCGCCGACCACCTGCGCCGCATCGTGCCGCGTGCCCGCGTGGGGGTGGGGCACGGGCAGATGAAGGAGCGCGACCTCGAGAAGATCATGCGGCAGTTCGTGGAGGGGGAGCTCGATATCCTCGTCTCCACGCTCATCGTGGAGAGCGGCCTCGACGTACCCAATGCCAACACGATGTTCGTGAACCGGGCCGACCATCTGGGGCTGGCGCAGCTGTACCAGCTGCGTGGTCGCGTGGGCCGGTCGCACCGGCGTGCCTACTGTTACCTGCTCGTCCCCGACCGGGTGGACGAAGACGCCGAGCGCCGTCTGGCGGTGCTGGAGCACCATACCGAACTGGGCGCCGGCTACCGGGTGGCCCTCAAGGACCTCGAGCTGCGTGGCGCCGGCAACCTGCTGGGCCCCGAGCAGTCCGGGTTCGTGCACTCGGTGGGGTTCGACCTGTACCTGCGCCTGCTCGACGAAACGGTGCGGCAGCTGTCCAACGACGGGTCGCAGAAGGCGTGGATCCCGGCCGACGTGACCCTCGACTTCCCGAGCTTCCTCCCCGACGACTATATCGCGTCGCCGGAGGCCAAGCTGGATGTCTACCGCCGCCTCACGGCGCTGCGGGATGCCAGCGCCATCGAGGCGCTGCGGCAGGAGGTGCGTGACCGGTTCGGGGCGCTGCCGGCCCCCGCCGAGGCGCTCTTCGGCAGTGCCATGCTGCGGGTGATCGGGGCCGCCCTGGGGGTGGAGGGGGTGCTTGTGCGCGCTTCCGAGGCGCGTATTACTTTCAGGGCTGACGCAGTTCCGCGCCTGAAGGGGCTGTCTGCGGCGTTCCACGGGGTACAATTCCAGGTGGATGTCCGCCGTGCGCAGCCGTTGGCTCTCAAGCTCACCCGCCTGGGGGGCGCCGAGATGCTCGACGGGCTGGTCCGCGCCCTCAAGGCCCTCGTTCCCTGACCTTCGTCTCCGCTACCGGAGTCCGACCTGATGAAATCATACCGTTTGTCCGTGCTGGGTGCCGTCGCGTTCGCCGTTGCCTGCGGGGCAGCGTCCAATCCCGACGTGGCGGCGACCGCCGGCAATCAGCAGCTCTCGGCGGCTCGACTCGCGGAGATCGTGGGGCAGTCGCAGGCGCCCCTCGAGAAGGATGTGGCGCGCTCCATTGCCGAGCTGTGGGTCAACTACCAGCTGGTCGCGCTCGCGGCGGCCAAGGGTGACTCGCTCACCGATCCGAAGGTCATGCAGGACGCACTGTGGTCGAATCTCGACAACATCCGCGTGAAGAAGTTCTACGACAACGTCTCCAAGGGCTGGCAGGCGCAGGTCCCGGGTAGCGACGAGGAGCGGTACAACAGCGGTGAGGCATATGCCGCCCGGCACATCCTCATCAAGACCGAGCAGGGGGCGACGCCCGAGCAGATCGCGGCCGCCAAGAGCAAGGCGCAGGGCATCCTGCAACAGGCCACCCCCGCCAATTTCGTGTCGCTGACCGCCCGCTCCGACGAGCCGGGCGCCAAGGAGCGCGGCGGAGATCTGGGGCTGTTCGGCAAGGGCATGATGGTGCCGGAGTTCGAGAAGTGTGTCGCGGCGCTCAAGCCCGGCGAGATTTCCAAGGAGCTTTGTCAGTCGTCGTTCGGCTTCCACATCATCTACCGCTCGCCGTACGCCGACGTCGCGGAGAAGTTCGCGCCCATCGCCAAGCAGCGGAACGTGGCCATTGCCGAGAGCACGTACCTGGCCAAGCTCGAAGCGAGCAACGAAGTGAAGGTCGAGGCCAACGCCACGGTGAAGGCCAAGGCCATCGCGAAGAACACGCTGGGCTACATGAAGGACAACGACGCCATGGCCACCTACAAGGGGGGCAAGCTCACCGCGTCGCGCTTCGCCGATTGGCTCGCGGCCTATCCGCCGTCGTCGCAGATCCGCCCGCAGCTGGTGCAGGCGCCGGACACGCTGGTCGAGAAGTTCGTGAAGCAGATCGTGCGCAACGAGCTCGTGCTGCGTCAGGCCGACAGCGCCAAGGCCACGGTGGACACGGCCGAGATGTCGAACCTGTTCCTGAACTTCAAGAACGCGGTCACGCAGTCGTGGGCATCGCTGGGGGTGGAGCCCACCAAGCTGGCCGACAGTGCCAAGGCGGCGGGCGGCGACAAGGAGAAGATTGCCGGCGCCAAGGTGGAAGCCTTCTTCAGCAAGCTCGTGAAGAACGAAGTGCCGTTCGTGGACGTGCCGTACCCGGTGGCCCGCGCGGTGCAGAAGAAGTACACCTTCGCCATCAACGAGGCGGGGCTCGACAAGGTCATCGAGCTGGCCAAGGGCGTGCGCGCCAAGGCCGATTCGAGCAAGGCGCAGCAGGGTCCGCCGGCGGCGCCGGGTGCGGCGGCGCCGAGCACGCCGGCTCCGGCTCCTGACACGACCAAGAAGTAACCGCCCACTCCGGTGGGTCTCAGCGCCCCGGCCGGCTTCCGGCCGGGGCGCGTTGTACACGGGGCCACGATGGCCGCGCTGCAACCCTGTTCCCGCCCGCGGGTACCTACCCGAATGATGCCTCGCATGAACCACCGCCTCCTTGTTGCCGCTGTCGCCTTCACGGCGGCGCCCGCGCTCGTGCGCGCCCAAGCGACCTCCGCGTCACCCGCCGCTGCGGCGCCCGCGCCCGCGGCCGACACGATTCGCGGTCTTCCCATTGACGGCATCGCCGCCATCGTGGGCGATCAGATCATCCTCGTGTCGGAGGTCATGACGGCGGTCAACCAGGCGCGGGCGTCGGGCGCCAAGGTGGAGTCGGCCGCCGATCTCGCCAAGCTCGAGGCCGATATTCTCGAGCGCCTCATCGACGCCGAGCTGCTGGTGCAGAAGGCGAAAGACGAGAAGGTGGAGGTGCAGGACGGCGACGTGGCCAGTGCGGTGGATGACCAGGAGAAGAACATCCGCAAGCGCTTTCAGAGCGACGCCGAGTTCAGGGCGGCGCTCAAGGAAGCCGGCATGGGCACCATCGAGGAGTGGCGCAAGATCACCGGCGATCAGTTGCGCCGCGACAAGATGCAGCAGCAGGTCATGCAGAAGCTGCAGCGCGACGGCAAGGTCAGCGCCGTGAATGTGAGTGAGGAGGAGATCCGCGACGCGTTCGAGGTGTTCAAGCAGCGCATCGGCCCCAAGGAAGCCCGCGTGGGCCTGCGGCAGATCGTCGTGGCCACCAAGCCCAGCGAGGCGGCCAAGAAGCGCGCCCGCGACAAGATCGACTCGCTCTGGAACGAGCTGCAGACGCGGCCGGAGGACTTCGAGCTGATGGCCAAGAAGTACTCCATGGACGGTTCGGCGGAAATGGGGGGCGACCTCGGCTGGAACCGCCGCGGGCGCATGGTGCCGGAGTTCGACCGCATGATGTTTTCCCTCAACCCCGGCGTCGTCAGTCCGATCGTGGAGACGGCCTTCGGGTTTCACATCATCCGCGTGGATCGCGTGCAGCCGGCGGAGGTGAAGGCGCGACACATCCTCATCCGCCCGCAGGTGGACTCGAGCGACGAGCGTCGCGCCAAGGAGCTGGCCGACAGCATCGTGCTGGCGTGGCGTGCCGGCGGCAGCTTCGACTCGCTCAGCGTGAAGTTCCACGACAACGCGAGTGGCGAGGACAAGACCATTCCGGAGTATCCGCGCAGTGAGTTGCCCGAGCCCTACCGGAACGCGCTCGAGGGGGCCACGCTCAACCAGATCGTCGATCCGTTTCCGCTCCCCGATCCGTCAGCCGGGGTGGCGAAGTTCGTCATTGCCCAGGTCACGTTTCTGGACGAGGCGGGGGCGTGGACGCTGAACGAGGCGCGCGATCGCATCCGCGATCAGCTGTCGGAGGAGCGCAAGATGCGCCGCCTCATCGACAATCTGAAGAAGCAGACCTATGTGAGTGTTCGCTACGATCCCACCAAGCAGGGGGGTGGCAATCGGTGATGCGGCTGGCGCTCACGCTGGGGGACCCGCGGGGCATCGGTCCGGAGATCGTCGGCAAGGCGCTCAGTGATCCGCGAATTGCGGCGCTGAGCGCCTCGGCGCATGGGCCAAACGCGGTGGCGTGGCGGGTGATCGGCCCGCGCGGCTGCGGGCTGCCGGTGCACGACGATCTGGGCGCGTGGGCGCCCACGGGCGATGCGGCGCGCGATGAAGCCGCCGGCGGGCGCTTTGCCGGGCGTGCGGTGGAGCTCGCGGCGCAACTCGCGCTGCGCGGCGAGGTCGCGGGCATGGTGACGGCACCGCTCGACAAGCACGCGCTGCAGGCCGGTGGCTTCGATTTTCCCGGGCACACGGAAATGCTGGCCCGGCTGGCGGGGGTCCCCACGGCCATGATGCTGGCCAGCGACCGGCTGCGGGTGGTGTTGGCCACGACGCACATCGCGCTGCGCGACGTGCCGGCCGCGCTGACCCGCGAGGTGCTGGCGCAGACGTTCCGCACGACCCACGAGGGGCTGCGCCGCGATCTGGGCATCGACGTGCCGCGCATCGCGCTGTGCGCCATGAACCCTCACGCCGGTGACGGTGGCCGTTTCGGTCACGAAGACGATGACCTGCTGGCGCCGGTGGCCCGCGCCTGCGGCATGTTCGGCCCCTTTCCCGCCGATACGGTGTTCGTGCGCGCGCTGCGCGGCGAGTTCGATGCGGTCATCGCGCCGTATCACGACGTGGGAATGACGGCCATCAAGGTGGCGAGCTTTGGCAGCGCGGTGAACATCACGCTCGGCCTGCCCTTCGTGCGCACCTCGCCGGATCATGGCACCGCGCTGGACATTGCGGGGCAGGGGATTGCGAGTGCCGAGAGTCTGGTGCGGGCGATGGCGGTGGCGGTGGAGATGGTGGAGCGTCGGCAGACGCGAGACAGCCGACGGTAACGGCGGTGTGCCGTGACCGCGACCCGGCCCCGGCATGGACGCCGGGAGCACGCTGAGGGGGTGCCGGTCAGGTCGCGGCGGCGGCGGGGGGCCGGGTTTTCCCGCCGGGGATCATTCCGAACCGGCGGGCCGTTGTTTTGGTATCCCTGTCCCCGCTATCTTCTAAGGCTATGGAAATTCGCAACGTCGCCATCATCGCGCACGTCGACCACGGGAAGACCACCCTCGTCGACAAAATGCTCCGCCAGGCCGGAGCCTTCCGCGAAAATCAGGTCGTAGAAGAACGCGTGATGGACTCCAATCCGCTCGAGAAGGAGCGGGGGATCACCATTCTGGCGAAGAATACCTCCATCCGGTGGAAGGACACGAAGATCAACATCGTGGACACGCCGGGGCACGCGGATTTCGGCGGCGAAGTGGAGCGCATTCTGCGCATGGTGGACGGGGTGCTGCTGGTCGTCGACGCCTTCGACGGCCCCATGCCGCAAACGCGCTTCGTGCTGCGCAAGGCACTGGAACTCGGGCGCACGCCCATCATCGTCATCAACAAGATCGACCGTCCGGGGGCCGACCCGCTCCGCGTGCACGACGAGGTGCTCTCGCTCTTCATCGAGCTCGAGGCCACCGAGGAGCAGCTCGACTCACCCGTGGTGTACTGCTCGGCCAAGAACGGCATCTCGACGCTCGATCTCGACCAGGAAGCGGTGGACTTCGAACCACTCTTCGAGACCATCGTCAAGACGGTCCCGCCGCCGCCGACCGACAAGGACGGGCCCTTCCAGATGCTCGTCTCCACGATCGACTACTCGGCCTATCTCGGCCGCATGGCGATCGGGCGCATCGAGCGCGGTACGGTGCACATGGGTGACAGCATCACCCTCGTCACCCCCGACAACAGCGCGGCGCCCGTGCGCGGCCGGGTCACGAAGCTGTACGGTTACGAAGGGCTGGAGCGCGTGGAAATCCAGGAGGCATCGGCGGGGGAGATCGTGCTGCTCGCCGGCTTCGAAAACGTGGACATCGGCACCACGCTCACCGATCCCAACACGCCGGACGCGTTGGAAGGGATCAGCGTGGAGGAGCCCACGATCAGTGTCGACTTCGTGGTGAACAACTCGCCCTTTGCCGGCAAGGAAGGGAAATTCGTCACCTCGCGGCAGATCCGTGAGCGGCTGTACAAGGAGCTCGAGCGCAACGTGGCCCTGCGGGTGGAAGACAGCGACACCACCGACGCCTGGAGCGTGTCGGGACGTGGTGAGCTGCACCTGTCCATCCTCATGGAGACGATGCGGCGCGAAGGGTTCGAGTTCCAGGTGTCGCGCCCGCGCGTGATCACGCGCATCGACGACAATGGCCAGAAGCTCGAGCCGTTCGAGGAGTTGGCGATCGACGTGCCCGAGGACTATCTCGGCGTGGTCATCGAGAAGCTGGGCCCCCGCAAGGCCGAGATGATCGAAATGAAGAACCCGGGGCAGGGGCTGGTGCGCCTGCTGTACCGTGTGCCGGCGCGCGGGCTCTTCGGCTACCGCTCGGAGTTCCTGACCGATACGCGCGGGACGGGCATCATGCACCACCGGTTCCTGGAGTACGGGCCGTGGGCCGGGCCGCTCTCGGGACGCTCGCGCGGGGTGCTGGTGTCCATGGAAAACGGCACCATCATTGCCTTTGCGCTCTTTTCGCTGCAGGAGCGTTCGACGCTCTTCGTCACCCCGGGCGACGCCGTGTACGAGGGCATGCTCATCGGTGAGAACTCGCGTCCGGGCGACATGGACGTGAACCCCTGCAAGGAGAAGAAGCTCACGAACATGCGCTCCAAGGGCGCGGACGAGGCCATCGTGCTGGAACCGCCCCGCCAGATCACCCTCGAAAGCGCCCTCGAGTACATCGAGGATGACGAGCTGATCGAAGTCACCCCGCAGAGCATCCGCCTGCGCAAGCGCATGCTGGCCGCCAGCGACCGCAAGCGCGTCACGCGCGAAGTCAAGCGCGAACGGGACCGCGCCTCGGCGTAACCGCCCGTCTCCGCTGCCGCAGTCACCATCCGGGCCCAGCCGATCACGGCGGGCCCGGGTGCGTATCCGGGCGCGTTTTTCGGGGTATCGGTGCGTTGGATCGGCTTGCGCCCTGCGCGTCGCCTGCCGATACTCCCGCACAGCAGGCACACGCGTTCCCTTTCTTTCACACTCGCAGGAGAATCGTCCCATGTTGGAGCTGTTCGGGTCGTCGTCAATGGACGCGCTCGAAGAGAAGGTGCAGTCGTCGGTCTTCATGCTCGCCGCCGACGACGACGAAGAGTTCGATGACGAGGGCTTCGACGAGGACGATCTCGACGAGGATGACGACGACGACGACGTCGATTTCGACGACGATGACCTCGACGACGATGAGGACGACGAGGACGACCTCGACGACGATGATGAGGATCTCGACGACGAGGACGACGACGACGACGACGACTACGACTTCGACGAAGACCTCGGCTACGGCGACGAGGACGATCCGGACGCGTGATCAGTCCGCTGGCCTCCCGCACGGGAGCAGGCGGACGGAAGACGGGCGACCTACCGGTCGCCCGTTGTGCGTTTGGCCGAGGCGTGGCGCTGGCCGAGCGTCCGCCGCAGGGATCGTGAGGAAAAGCGGGCGGCTCCCTTTACTCGAGGATCGCCAGAGGATACATTATGCGGCTCTGGTGGATTGGTGGCCCGGTTCGGGCGCCTGGCACCGGGCCTGTAGCTCAGGTGGTTAGAGCGCACGCCTGATAAGCGTGAGGTCAGAGGTTCAACTCCTCTCAGGCCCACTGTCGGTTCATCGCATTTCGCACATGTACGCAAGGGCCTCGGACATTCCGGGGCCCTTTGCGTTAGGCTCACTGCATGCGCTCGTTCCTTCGTAGCCTCACTGCCGCCGTCCTGCTGGGCGGCGCCGGGTCGGCCGCCGCCCAGCCGCCGTCGGCAGGCGACTGCACCGCCGAGACCCACGCCCGCCTGCTCCAGCCGGTGCGGGACCAACCCGCGGCGGCGCGCGCCGTCTGGCTCGACGCCCGCACGGTACGCTGGCCGCAGGCGCCGCTCGATAGCGGCCGGTTCGTGCTGTATGCCAGCCGGGGGGCGTCGCTGACGGTGCGCCCGGGCGAACGGGTCGCCGGCGCCACCGACACCGTGCCTCTGGTCGGGCGGTCTGCCGCTCTGGCCACGCCGCTGGCGCGAGCCACCCGCCACGTGCTCCCTGGGGCCACGCTCTCGCTGGCACGTGGCGGAGCCCTGCCTCGCATGCTGCTGGCGGGGCCGCTGGTGCTCGTGCGCGAAGACGGGGAGGGACGGGTGCTGGCGGCCACCCACACGCAAACCGCACGGGCACTCGACGCGCTGTACGCCACCGCCGCCGAATCCATGACGCTGGGAGCCCAGCCTGTTGCCGGCCAGCGCACCCGATTTGCGCTGTGGGCGCCCACCGCCCGCCACGTTGCCGTCTGCCTCCACCAGGGGACGGAGGGCGCGCGTATCGTGGCGTTGCAGCCCGACACCGTCAGCGGCGTGTGGGCGGCCACGGTGCCTGAGGCGCCACAGGGCACCCCGTACCGCTATCTCGTCGATGTGCACGTCCCCGGGACCGGGATCGTGCGCAATCGGGTCACGGATCCCTGGTCGCTGGCCCTCACGGCCAACTCCGCGCAGTCGGTGGTGGTGGACCTCGCCGATCCGATGCTGGCGCCCCCGGGGTGGAATCGGCGACAGCCGCCGACGCTGACCCATGCGGTGGATCAGGTCATCTACGAATTGCACGTGCGCGACTTCTCCGTGCAGGACGAGCGCGTGCCACCGGCCCATCGCGGCAAGTACCTCGCGTTCACGGACACCGCGAGCCACGGCATGCGGCACCTGCAGGCACTCGCACGCGCCGGTGTCACCGACGTGCATCTGCTGCCGGTCTTCGACATCGCCACCATCCCCGAGATCGGCTGCCTGACGCCGGATGTGCGCGGCACCCCGGCGGGAGAGGCGCAGCAGGCCACCGTCATGGCCGCCGCCGGGAGCGACTGTTTCAACTGGGGCTATGACCCCTTGCACTACACGGTGCCCGAAGGCAGCTACGCCACTGATGCCGGCGCCCATCAGGCCCGTATCCGCGAGTTCCGCCAGATGGTGATGGCGCTCAACGCCGCCGGCTTGCGGGTGGGCATGGACGTGGTCTACAACCACACCTCGGCGGCCGGTCAGTCGCCGCAATCGGTGCTCGACCGCATCGTGCCCGGCTACTTCCATCGGCTGGATGCCGACGGACGCGTCGAAACCTCCACCTGCTGCGCCAACACGGCCACCGAGCATCGCCTGATGGCGAAGCTCATGATCGAGTCGGCGGTGGCGTGGGTGCGGCACTATGGCATCAGCTCGTTTCGTTTCGATCTCATGGGGCACCAGCCACGCGCCGCGATGGAGCGACTGCAGCGCGCGGTGAATGCGGCCGCCGGCACCGCCGTGCCGCTCATCGGCGAGGGGTGGAACTTCGGTGAAGTCGCCGATGGCCGGCGCTTCGTGCAGGCGTCGCAGCGTGCGCTGGGTGGCAGCGGCATCGCCACCTTTTCCGATCGCGCGCGCGATGCCATTCGTGGCGGCAGCGCCCTCGATGATGGCGTGGCACAGGTACGCCATCAGGGCTGGGTGAATGGGCTGGGCTATGCCCCCAACGCGGAGCGGCAGCAGCTCGACACGCCGGCCGCCGACCGTGACGCCCTGCGGCAGGCGGCCGATCTCGTGCGCCTGGGGCTCGCCGGCACCTTGCGGGACTACCGGTTCGTCACCGCCAGCGGCACGGTGCAGGCGGGGGCAGCGCTGCGCTACGGCGGTCAACCAGCGGGGTATGTGCACACGCCGGCCGAAGTCGTGAACTACGTGGAGAATCACGACAACACCACGCTGTTCGACGCGATCGTGCTGAAGCTGCCGCGCGGCACGACCATGGACGACCGTGCGCGGGTGCAGCTGCTGGCGTCGTCCCTGGTGCTGTTCAGTCAGGGCATCGCGTACGTGCATGCGGGGCAGGAGCTGCTGCGCAGCAAGAGTCTCGATCGCAACAGCTTCGATTCGGGAGACTGGTTCAACAGCTACGACCCCACCGGCGCCCAACACGGATTCGGACGCGGGCTGCCTCCGCGCAATGACAACGCCGCCAGCTGGCCGCTGCAGCGTGAGCGGCTGGCCGACGCCACGCTGGTGCCGTCACCGGCCACGGTGGGGTTCACGCGCGCCGCCTTTCTCGACCTGCTGCGCATCCGCGCGAGCTCCTCTCTCTTCCGGTTGCGTACGGCAGGAGAGGTGCGCACCCGGCTGCGCTTTGCCAACGTGGGGCGCGCCCAGGAGCCCACGGTGATCGCGGCCCATCTCGACGGTCGCGGACTGACCGGCGCCAACTTCGCCGACCTGCTGTATGCCGTGAACGCCGACACGGTGGCGCACGAGGTAACGGTCCCGTGGCTGGCCGGCGCGCCACTCCAGCTGCATCCGGTGCTGGCCGCCCCCACGGCGGCCGACGCGCGCGTTCGCAGCGCCCGCTGGGACCGTGCCCGTGGCGTGCTGACCGTGCCGCCGCGCACCGCCGTGGTGTGGGGACGCCGCTGATGCGGCGCCGGCTGGGCGTTTCGCCGGTCACACCACGCAGTAGCTTGCGCCCATGACCATGCGCAGCGGAATCTCCGCCTACGACACGTGGCAGGTGGGGCGGGTGTCCGTCATGGACGCGGTGGTGGCCGTGGCCTCCAAGCCGGGCGTCCTGGCCCACGGCGGTACCGACGCACCCGCCGGCATGCTGGCCGAAGCGGTGGCCACCCGGCGTCCGTCGGCTGCCGGCGCACTGTCCCTCCACCTGGGGAGCGGCAATGGGCTCGTGCCCGCCGTGGCACAGGCCGTGGGGTTTGCGCCGCTCGCCGTTGACCGGTACGCGGCGAATGCCGAGGCCACCCGTCGGTCGCTGCTCGCCTCCGCTTCGCCCGGCGCGCACGATGGCCAGAGCCCGCCGGCCGTGTTCCACACGGCGTGCGTCAATCCGCACGTGGAGGCTGGCTCGTGCGAGTTGGTGACCATTCGCATTCCCACCGACAAGCTGGGCGTGCAGTTGGCCGTGGTGGAAGCCTTCCGTGCGCTTGCGGTGGGGGGACGGTGTCTGCTGGCGGGGGCGAATGACGAAGGCGCCAAACCGGCGGCGCGCCTGCTGGAGCAGCTTTTCGGGGCGGCGCGGCTCGAGAACCAGCACAGTGGCTGTCGGCTGCTGTTGGCGGTGAAAACGGCAGACGTGCCGGCGGACGGCGTGCTCGCGACCACACCGTGGCTCGACTGCGAGACGTTCTTCGAACAACCGGTGGTGGTGGGCGGCACCGCGTTCGTCCTGGCCACGCGCCCCGGCGTGTTTTCATGGGAGCATCTCGACGAGGCTTCCCGCGTGCTGGCCGACCTCATGCGCGTGGACGATGGCGAGACCGTGCTCGACCTGGGGTGTGGGGCCGGCATCCTCGGGGTGGTGGCTGCTCGCCTCACCCCGGCCGGCTCGGTGTGCATGCTCGACGCCGATGCCGATGCCATCCGCTGTGCACAGCGCACCGCCCGCATGGCGCAGTGCCTCAACGTGGACGTGCGCGCCAGCGACGTGTGCAGCGCCGTCGCCGGGCGCGCCTTCGATGTGGTGGTGAGCAATCCGCCGTTTCACCTTGGCAAGGGCACCGACCTGGCCATCCCGCGCGCGTTCATCGAGCAGGCCCATGCGCACCTGCATCGTGGCGGGCGCCTGTATCTGGTGGCCAACCGCACGCTGCCGTATGAGCGCCTCATCGCCGAGGTGTTTGGCGAGGTGCGCACGGCGCACGACGGGCGCCGGTTCAAGGTCATTGGCGGGGTGCGTCGTGCCTGAGGAGCACGAGCCACGACCGTCCCGGGTGCCGACCTGGGCGCCGGCGTGGATCCCCGTGGGGCTGGTCCGCTGGCTCACGCTGCCCAATCTCGTGACCGCGGCCATCCTGCTGTGGGCGGCGCCACGCTGCTGGCCGCACATGGAGGCGCTGATGGGGGTGCGGCAGCGTGCCGCGCTGCAGCCGGACTACGCCGTGACCACACGGCGCGGCGACCGGATCACCGCCGAGAGCCTGCGCGGGCAGGTCGTCTTCGTGAATGTGTGGGCGACCTGGTGCCCACCCTGTCGGGCGGAGATGCCGGCGCTGCAGCAATTGGCCAACGCCTACGCCGACGACGGCCTGGTGGTGCTGGGGCTGTCGGTGGATCGCGGTCCGGCTCAGACGGTGGATGCCTTTCTGGCTGAGCGCGACATCCGCTATCCGGTGGCGATCGTCACCGCTGAGGTCATCGCCGCCTTCGGTGGCGTGCGCGGGTATCCCACGAGCTTTCTCGTCGACCGGCAGGGCGTGGTGCGCCATACCGTGATGGGGCCGGTGGGCCCGCTTACGCTGCGGCCGGCGATCAGGCGGCTCCTGGCAGAGCGCCTTCCGGCTACCGCGCGCCCTTCGCCGCCCGGGCCGCCGACTGCGCGGCCTCCCGCAGTGCCCTGACTTCGTCGGCGGCAAGCACCCGCCAGCTCCCGATGTTCACGCCGGTCAGGTCGAGCGGCCCGAAGGTGGCGCGGTGCAGGGCCGTCACGTGGTGGCCCACGGCGGCGAACATGCGTCGCACCTGGTGGTAGCGACCCTCACTGATGGTCAGGCGCACCTGTCCCCCGTCGTGCGCCGTCAGTATGGCCGCACGCACGGGCTCGTCGTCTCCCTGCAGCCGCAGCGTCCCGCTGGCAAAGCGCTCGGCCTCGTCCCCGCGCAGCGGGTCGGCCAGCGTCACGTCGTAGCCCTTCGGCAGGTGCCATCGGGGTGAGGTGAGCTGGTGATTGAGTGGCCCATCGTCGGTGAGCAGCAGCAGGCCGCTCGTGTCCGCGTCGAGCCGCCCCACGGTGGCCAGCACGGGCGTGCGCACCAGCCACCGCGGCGGCACCAGGTCGTACACGAGCGGCGGTCGATCGCGCGTGGAGCAGACGTAGCCCACGGGCTTGTGCAGCAGGACCACGGCCCCGGGCGGGGGATCGAGCGGGGCACCGTCCACGCGCACGTCATCGTGGGCAAACGGATCCCCGTCGCGCAGGACGGCCCCGCTGGCCGAACGGACCTGCTGACCGGCAATCAGGCGCTCGCACGCCTTGCGGGGGCCGTAGCCGAGACGGGCGAGGTAACGGGCGAGGGACACGCGAGGAGCGGCAGGCAGGGCAGGGGATCGAGGGCGGCCCGTGCATTATACTGCCGAGGCCATCGCCGGGGGCCAGTACGCGCCTTCGGTCCCGCTCGCGGAGCGTCCAACCCGGCGCCCTCGCACGTTCCCACTCGTCACGAGTCCGTATGCCGCGTCGCCCAGCCATCACCACCAGCGACTTCTACGACTGGTTTTCCACGGTGCCCGACGCGGTGAACGCGGAGCGCCTCGCCCTGCGGCAGTTCATGACCGAGGAGTGGGAGCCGCAGGCCAACGCCTGGTGGGAGAAGGGCGAGTTTCCGCGCGACTACCTCGTGGCGCGCATGAAGGCGCTGGACCTGCTGCAGCATCGGTACACGCCGGCGCATGCGCCCGTGGCCACCGTCTCGGATGGGCTGCTCAGCATGGAGTTTGCGCGTGTCGATCCGTCACTTGCCACCTTCTTCGGCGTGCATGCCGGGCTCTGCATGAACGCCATCGCGCTCTGCGGGTCACCGGAGCAGCAGGAAGAGTGGCTGCCGGCATTGCGACGGTGGGATCTGGTAGGAGCGTTCGGGCTCACCGAACCCGATGTCGGGTCTGGTGTCGCGCGCGGACTCACGACCACCTGTCGGCGCGATGGGGACACGTGGGTGCTCAACGGCCAGAAGAAGTGGATCGGCAATGCCACCTGGTGCGACGTGGTGGTGATCTGGGCGCGCGACGAAGCCGACCAGACGGTGAAGGGGTTCATCGTGCGCACCGCACTGCCGGGCTACTCTGCGGAGCTCATGCGCGGCAAGATTGCGCAGCGCACGGTGCACAACGGCCTCATCACCATGCGCGACCTGCGGGTGGCGGAAGCCGACCGCCTGCAGCGTGCCACGTCGTTTGCCGACACCCAGCGGGTGCTCGTCACGGCGCGCTGCGGGACGGCATGGCAGGCGGTGGGGTGTGCGATGGGCGCCTACGAGCATGCGCTACGGTACGCCGGCGAGCGCACCCAGTTCGGTCGTCCCATTGCCTCCTACCAGCTGGTGCAGCAGATGCTCGTGAAGATGCTGGGCAACGTGACGGCCATGATCGGCGTGGCGTTGCGGGCGTCGGAGTTGCAGGACCGTTTGGGCCCCCGCGACGAACACTCGGCGCTGGCCAAGCAGTTCTGCGCGGCCAGGTGCCGGGAAACGGTGGCGCTGGCCCGGGAGGCGCTGGGTGGCAACGGTATTCTGCTGGAGTACCACGTGGCACGGCTGTTTGCCGACGCGGAGGCCATTTACAGCTACGAAGGGTCGAACGAGATCAACACCATGATCGTGGGGCGCGCCATCACCGGCCACTCGGCGTTCGTGTAACGAGCGGCGTGCCTGAGCCTCAGTCGTCGAGCCCGTACACCACCGTGGTCACCACGCGTACGCGCTTGCGCACCTGGCTCTCCTCGGTGATTCCCGCCGCCTGATCGCGCGGCAGGATCTCGAACACGCCTTGGCTGGCCGTACGGATGCCGGAGAGGGTGCTGTTGGCGTCACGTGCGAACTGCTCGGCGCCCTGGCGCGCGCGCGCCGTGGCTTCGGCAATCATGGCCGGCTTGAGCGTATTGAGGCCGGTGAAGACGAAGGTGGGGCCGCCACCCCCGTACTCCTGACCGCTCGACAGCACCACCCCGTTGCGGACCAGCTCCGGGACCCGCTGGCTGGCGGCCTGCACCTTGTCGACATCGGCCGAGCGCACCACCAGCGTTTGACGAATGATGTAGCGGGCGGTGTTGGCATATCCGCCCACGGTGCGCGCGTCTTCCACCCGGAACTCCTGCACCGTGATCTCCGCGGCGGTGGAGTCGAGTCCGTTCTCGCGCAGGAAGGCGCGCACCTGCTGCACGTTGCGCTCGAGGGCGGTGTTCGCGCGCCCGAGGTCATCGTCGGTGGCCACCAGGCGCAGCGGCCAGATCGCGAGGTCGGCCTTGGCCTCGCGCTCGGCGACGCCCTTGACCGCGACGGTGCGGTCGGCGGTGCGCATGCGGGCGAAGCCGGTGCCAATCAACGCACCGGCGCCGGCCATGCCCACGGCCAGCACCAGAGCGCCGAGCAGCAGGGGCGTGCGGGGGATGGGGGGGGCAACCGTCGTCATGGGCAGTGTACGAAAGGGTGGAGAACGGTGGAGATAGGGATTCTCCGTGGAAACCCGTCGGGTGGCAAGCGTGCCATGCCCCAGCCGTCAGGCCCCTGTTCAGTTCTGCACCGGCAGGCGGATGTCCACCCGACACCCCCCGCTGGGCTGGTTGCTCATGCGAAAGGCATAGCGGTCGCCGTAGAGCATGGCGAGACGGGAGCGCGTGTTGGTGAGCCCAATGCCCAACCCGTCCACCGACGGCACCGCCGCGAGAAAGCGTCCGCTGGTGGTGAGCAGCCCGTCGAGTCCCTTGCCGTTGTCCTCCACGACGATCTCGAGACTGCCACCCACGCGCGCCAGACGCACGGCGATCGACTGATCGGGGTGGCCCGGCGCCAGGCCGTGCTTGAGGGCGTTCTCCACGATCGGCTGCAACAGGAAACTCGGCACCATGAGATCGACCGCATTGGGGTCCACGTCGATGTCCACGTCCAGCCCGTGGCCGTAGCGTACGCGGGCGATCTGCAGGTAGAGCTCCACCAGCTCGATCTCCTGCCAGACGGGAATGAGCGATTGCCCGGCCGACCGCAGCGAGAGGCGCAGCAGATCGCTGACGCGAATGAGGGTGCGCTGCGCCTCCTTCACGTTCATCTCCATCAGCTCGGCCACCGAGTTGAGGGCATTGAAGAGGAAGTGCGGGTTGAGCTGCATGCGCAGCGCCTCCAGCTGCGTACGCGCGAGCTTCTGCTCGAGCTCCGCGGCGGCGCGATCCCGCTCGCGATACCGCCGCACGAACTCGACCATGTACGCGGCCCCGAGCACGGCCCAGTAGAGCACCACCTGAATGTCGAGATGATTCACGATCACCACGCGCAGGGCGAACGCGTAGGTCGTGACCTGTCCGACGGCGCCGAACACGTGGTCGAGCCAGGCAATGGCCAGCACGTTGGCCGCACTGATCATCACGGTGAACCCGGCGTGCAGGGCCAGCCACGGCAGGACGCGGGCCGTATCGAGCTGCACGCGATCAACGAGCGTGAGGATCAGCTGCGACCAGAGTCCCCACAACATCCACGCCGAGCCCTGCCAGAGCAGCGCCGTGCCGATCCCGTAGTGGACGCCGGAGGTGTCGCCCACCACGGTGAGCTGCAGCGCGGCGAGTGATGAGGGCACCACCCAGATGCCGGCAAACAGCACGCGGGTGAGCCGCCGCAGCCGTGCGCCCTCATCCGCGATGGTGAGGGGAAGTGACGAGTTGGTCATGGGTGAGACAAGACGCGTTCAGGGGAGACAGGACGAATCCGCTCTGGCGGGACAGCACGCGGGCACGCAGGCGAACTCTGGAGCGGGAGCGGGGTATCAGCGAACCAGCGGACCGCGTGCAACAAGGCGGCACTTCCCTCCGTCGGGGTCTGGGGCAACCGTTCGGGACAGCAGGGGCCACCGTCTGTGCAACCGCGCTTCGCAATTTGGTGTTGGTCCCCGGTCTGGGTATCCGCTGGCGATCCCGAAATCGGTCTCACTGCGGTATGGTCGTCGAAGCGTCACCGTCACGTCGCGCCTCCCGACGTGATGGCCCGGTGCGCTTCGGTTCGTCAACGGGAGGGGAGAAGGCACGAGTGCGAGTCCTGATTGTGGATGACGAAACGCTGGCCCGCCAGCGCGTACGCCGCCTGCTGCAAAATGAAAGCGACGTGGAAATCGTGGGCGAAGCCGAGTCGGGTCTCGAGGCGGTCGAGATGATTCGTGCGCTGCGTCCGGATCTGGTGTGCCTCGATGTGCAGATGCCCGGACTCGACGGCTTCGGCGTGCTGCGGGAGATCGAGGGTGGCCCGGTCCCCATGGTCCTGTTCGTCACGGCGTATGATGAGCATGCGCAGCGTGCGTTCGATGTGCACGCGGTGGATTACGTGCTCAAGCCAGTGGACGGCGATCGCTTCCGCGCGGCCTTCGAGAAGGCGCGCAAGCAGCGCGCGAACGCCGTGGCGGCCGAACGGCTGGGCGAGCTGCTCGAAACGGTACGGCGCCTTGCCGACGGCGGTGGCGAAGCACGTGACGGGGCTGCGGCCCTCGCCGGTCTGGCACTGGGCGCCGGTGGCAGCAGCGCGGCGGCGGCGCCTCCGGCGGCAGGAGCCGCCGCGCCGAGTGGCAGCTACGCCAGCCGGATTCTGGTGAAGCAGGACGGCCGCATGTTCTTCGTGAAGACCACGGAAATCGACTGGATCGAGGCCGATCGCAACTACGTCCGCCTGCATGTGGGGAAAACGGCGCACACCATCCGGGAGCGCATCTCGCATCTCGAGGAAACGCTCGACCCGCGACTCTTCGCCCGCATTCACCGCTCGACCATCGTGAACCTCAATCGGGTGCGCGAAATGCAACAGTGGTTCTCGGGTGACTACGTCGTGATTCTCGAGGATGGGACGCGGTTGCGCCTCAGTCGCCACTATCGCGACCGGGTGGAAAAGCAGGTCGGCGTCTAGGCGGGTCGCGCATGCGCTTCCGACGTGGGTGGGGTCGTGGCTGAGTCCCTGCGGCCGTATCTGGCCGCCAGCCGCCCCAGCTGGCAGGCGCATGTCGTGCACTGGCTGGTGGCGGCACGCATGCGCCCGCATGCGTTGCGCCCCATCGATCCCCAGTGGGTGCGCGCCAACATGGGCAAACCCCGCGGTCCCCGCCAGCTCATGGCGCGATCCACCGGGGCGCGGCTCGCACTGCGCCCCCCAACAGGGGGGTGGCCAGGGGGGGAGCATCTGGTCTGGCCCGCTGCCGCCCCCGGCGCTCCCACGCTGCTGTATCTGCACGGTGGTGGCTACATCGCCTGCTCCCCCGAGACCCATCGGTCTCTTGTCGGGTCCCTGGTGCGGCGCACGGGCGGCGAGGCCTGGGTGCCGCGGTACCGACTGGCCCCCGAACATCCGCATCCCGCCGCCCTCGACGACGCGCTGTCGGCCTACCGGTTCCTGCAGCGCGAGCAGGGTGTGGCGCCCGAGCGACTGGTGGTGGCCGGGGACTCGGCCGGTGGGGGGCTGGCCCTGGCCCTCGTGCTGGCCCTCCGCGACGCGGGCGAGCCGCTCCCGGCGGCCGTGGTCACCTTCTGTCCATGGACGGACATGGCGGCGACCGGCGCGTCGCTCAACGAAAACAGCGCGCGGTGTGCCATGTTCGCCGGCGAAACGATCCGCCGTGCGGCCGGCTTCTACGTGGGCGGCGGCGACCCGCGTGCGCCCACGGTCTCGCCGTTGTACGGCGACTATCGCGGGTTCCCCCCGTTGCTGGTGCACGCCAGCGCCGACGAGGTCCTGCGCGATGATGCCCTGCGGGTGGCCGAGCGCGCGCGCGACGCGGGCGTGCCGGTGGAATGTGCCCTCTGGCCCCGTGTGCCGCATGTGTGGCAGTTCTTCGCCGCGGTGCTTCCCGAAGCCCGGGAATCGCTGGCGCGCACTCGGGACTTCATTGCGCGACACACCGCAGGTCGGTGATTTGCGTGCCGGAGTGATCCCGGCAGCACGGACGTTCGAACGACCTCGACCACCGGCGTGACGATCCGTGACGAGGGGAAACGCAGGGCGTCCAGCAGGCAGCCAGATGCCCATGTCCGACGACGTATTCCCCTCGTATCGCCCACCCGACTGGTACCCGCTGCAACGCGCGTTGGCGAGCGTGTTCGGCGTGGACGCCATCGACGCCACGGCAGCCTTCTGGTTCATCGGCTTTGTGCCAGGGCCGGTGGACGTTGGCGAACTGCGCCTGTACGAACACAGCGCGACCAGGCGTCGGTTGGCACTGGACGCCACCGGCGGGGCCTATCGTTGGCTGGACGGCGTGGGGCGCTACGTGCGGGGGGATGATGAAGAAGCGTTGGTCGAAGCGCTCGTCTAGGCGGCGGCAGCGGCCGATATAAGACGCATGGCCTCAGAAGTCGCCGGAACGGGCGGCGCCGGTAGTGGCGTCCCGATTCCGCCGTCCGCCGCCGTGCGGCCGGCGGTGCCATCGCGCGCCGTGGTACCGGTCCAGCGCACCGGTACGGGACTTTCCCCCACCACCACGCCTCTGGGGCGGAGTGGGGTGCCGCTCGACGCGCTGTTCGCCATTGGCGATGCCGTGGAGACGCGGGAGATGGTGCCCCCCGTGGCGATGGAAATGGGGCTGGAGAGCGCACGCCGCCAACTGCTCCAGCACCAGCCGGAGGGGGCCCTGGCCGTCCTCGATACCATCTGGGCTGGAGCCGCCGACAGCGAAGAGGGCTGGTACCTGCGATCGGGCGCACTCACCGTGCTGGGGCATCCGCTCGAGGGCGAACGCGTGGCCGGACAGGGGTTGGAGGCGCAGCCCGATTCACGGGCGCTGCGGCTGCTGCAGTCGGTCGCGCGCGCCATGGTTGGTGACCTCTCGGGGGCGCGTGCGGCGCTGCACGGGGCGCTCGAGCGCACCCCTGCCGACCCGGTACTGCTGGCGCAGCAGGCGCTCCTGCTGGCCCGACAGGGCCACGCAGACGACGCGGCTGCCCTCCTGTCCGTCCTCGCGGCCAACGTGCCGGAGCACCCGGCGCTGGCATGGGCGCGCACGGCGGTGCGCACGGCCGGCCGCGACCGCGACCGCAGCGTGGCCCGGGCGGTCACCAGTGCGACCACTCACGCGGAACCGGTCGCGGCCGAACGCGCCGAGGCCACGCTCCACCCCGAGGTGGCCGGCAATGGCGCCCCGGACGGCGCCCTGGACGGCGCCCCGGACGGCGACATGGTGACGAGCGCCTTCGCGCGCCTGGGCGCCCGGCTCCGACATGAGGACGCCCCTGCGTTGCAGCACCATCTGCGCACGCTGCTCCGTGCCTGCTCGGCCGGCGGAACACTCGCCAGCGCCTGTACGCCGTCCGAGGCGCACGCAAGTCGACAGCTGTTGCTTGCGCTGACGGATGCCGTCGACGAGCCGCGGCACCACGGCGTGCCCATGCCCATCGACAGCGGGGCACGGCCAAGCACGCCCGACAGTCCGGCGCCGCTGCACACGCTGGTCCGGCAGTTGGTTCCGGTACTGCGGCGGGGGCGAAGCATGGCCGACGCCTCCGCGGCGTCGTCTCCCGCGGCTCCGTCTCCCGCGGCTCCGTCTCCCTCGGCTCCGTCTCCCGCGGCACCGTCTCCTGCGGCACCGTCTCCTGCGGCACCGTCGCGCGCGGCACTTTCTCGCGCGGCGTCGCCACCCCCGGAGGTGACCGCGGCGGTGACCGCAGCGGAGCGCCTGCTGCGGCGTCACGGCGCCACCGTGCCCCCGGCGGCGCGCGCGCTCCTCGCAGTTCTGGTGGCGGGTGCTGCCGGCGACCCGGGTCCGATGGCGCCGGTCACGACGGTCATGGATGACCGGGCTGGAGGCACGCCCGCCACCGGCGCCGCCGCGATACGCGCCCGACGCGCGGCGGGTGTGGACGGCGTGGCCACCCACGAGGTGGAGCAGGGGCCGCTCGTGCCGGTGCGTCTCGGGCTGTCACTGCTGGCGGAAACCGCCGCGACCAGGGCCCTGGAACGGGCGCAGGAGCCGCTGGAAAGCGCGGTTCCGCTCCCCGGCCAGGGGCTCGGCGCCTTCGTTCCGCACGGCAGCGTGCGCACGACGCCGACGGATTGGGACGTTTCGGCAGGCGCAGATCGGTCGAGTGCGTTCAACGGTACCGGCTGGGGGGAGGCACGCGCGCGCGCTGCGGTTGAGCACTCGCCGCACGATGCCGCACGCGGTGCGGCGCTGCCGGCGATCATCCTGGGGGCAGGCGCCCTCGGAGCCGCCATGAACGGTGCCGCCACGGTTGCCGCGGTGCTGGGGGCCGTCGCCATGTGGTTGCTGGTACGCACACCGTCGGCGCCCACCACTCGGGACTGATTAGATTGCCAACGGCACCACACCGGCACCGCTGCCGGTGTGGGAGCACCGTGCATCGTCAGAACCCGACTCTTCCATGGCCCAGCCCACTTCCGCGCCGGTGACGGCGTTTCTGCGTCACCACTATCGGCACTTCAACGCGGCGGCACTCATCGACGCGGCCGACGGGTACATCCGCCACCTCGACCAGGGCGGCAAGATGATGATCACCCTGGCCGGCGCGATGAGCACGGCGGAGTTGGGCATCTCGCTGGCCGAGATGATCCGGCAGGACAAGGTGCACCTGATCACGTGCACGGGGGCGAACCTCGAGGAAGACATCTACAACCTCGTGGCCCACGATCACTACGCCCGCGTTCCCAACTACCGCGACCTCACGCCCGACGACGAGCAGAAGCTGCTCGATCAGCACTTCAATCGCGTGACGGACACGTGCATTCCGGAGGCCGAGGCCATCCGGCGCATCGAGAAGGCCGTGCTCGAGGAGTGGCAGGCCGCCGACCGGGCGGGCGAGCGCTATTTCCCGCACGAGTTCATGTACCGCATCCTCAACAGCGGGAAGCTCAAGGAGTTCTACCAGATCGATCCGAAGGACTCGTGGATGGTCGCGGCGGCCGAGAAGAACATCCCGATCATCGTGCCGGGCTGGGAAGACAGCACCAACGGCAACATTTACGCGGGGCACTGCATGGAAGGGGACATCAAGAATGTCCACACCGTGCGCAGTGGCATCGAGTACATGATGTACCTGGCGGACCTGTACACGCAGATGACGAAGGACACCACCATCGGCTTCTTCCAGATCGGTGGCGGCATTGCCGGTGATTTCCCCATCTGCGTGGTGCCCATGCTGCATCAGGATCTGCAGCGCACCGAGGTGCCACTGTGGGGCTACTTCTGCCAGATCAGCGACTCCACCACGTCGTACGGGTCCTACTCGGGCGCCGTGCCGAACGAGAAGATCACGTGGGGCAAGCTGGCCATCGACACGCCCAAGTACATCATCGAGTCCGATGCCAGCATCGTGGCGCCGCTCGTCTTTGCCATCGTCCTCGGCCAGTAACGGCTAGCGGGTACTCGTATCGCCCGGTGCCGGTTTGGGCACCCGCAGGCGCTGCCCCACCGTGATGTCGTCCTGCCCCAGCCGGTTGAGCTGGCGCAGCACGTCCGGCGAGGTGCGGTAGCGCCGGGCGAGCCCGGTCAGCGTTTCGCCGCGTCGCACGATGTGCGACACGTACTCGTCCATGGGGCGCGGCGCGCTGCGCGCGGTCCCTTCCGATTCCTGCTGCTCCCGCGTGGCCGCGCCGCGCGCGCGCGCGCTGGCCTGCGCCACCCGCTCTGCCTCGGGCCACGAGGCGTCATCCACGATGAAGTCCACGCGTGCACCGGGGGTGCGCAGGACGAGCCCGCGCCCGCGCCCGCGAAAGATGGTCCGCGGCTCCAATGTGAACGCCGCGTCGTAGGGATAGCTCTCCACCAGCAACGCCAGCGGCCCGTCGTCGCGCGGCCGAAGCAGCGGTGTGGGGGGCGCACCCACATACAGCAGCCGTCGGTCGGTGGCCACCACCACGCCGAACGACTCGCGCCACATGTCGGTCCATCGGCGCTGCGACGCGAACGCCTGCGCCACGATGCGTTCGCCGGGAGCCATGGCCGACTCGACTTCCCCCAGGGCGGCATCCCGCGCCATGCGCCGCGCGCCAATGGGGGGCACGATGGCGGCCGCAGCCACCAGCGCCACCGTGCCGACCAGTGCCGTCGTGGAGGTCAGGGCCACGAGCACCTGCACCCACAGCGAACGCTGGCGGCGTTCCGGTGGCGTGCCGGCCGTCAACCATTCCTTGGTGGTGCGCGGGGTGGTCATCCGGTGAAGTTTAGGCAGGTGACCAAGCGGCCCGTGGCACCCGCACGGCGCCGACCCCGCGCACGTCCCCCTCGCCCCGACCCTCCGTACACCGTCCTGGCGCATGACCGTATCCCACTCCGTTACGATCACGTCCACCGGACGTGCCCTGCCATCGCGTCTCATCGACGCCGAGGCGGTGCGGCGCATGGTGCCAGCCGCGCTACCCCTCGGGCCGGATGCCGGCGACACGGCGTGGTCCCGCTATTGGTGCGCCGCGCACGAGAGCACCGTCGACCTGGCCGAGGAAGCCGCGCTGCAGGCGCTCGAGCGTGCCGGCCTCACCGCAGCGGACATCGATCTGCTCGTCGTGGCCACCGATACGCCGGAGTACATTCTGCCCGCCACGGCGGCGGTGCTGCAGGAACGGCTCGAGATGCGCGCGGTACCGGCATTCGACCTCACCGCGTCTGGTGATGGCTTTCTCCCGGCGCTGGAGGTGGTGCGGGGGTACCTTGCCGGCGCGTCGGCACCGCAGCGGGCGCTGCTGGTGGGCGCGAGCACCCTCTCCAAGTACCTCGATGGGCATGACCACCGCACAGTGCCGTACATTGGCGACGGCGCCGGTGCCCTCCTGCTCGAGGTGGGGCAGCGCGACAACGACGGTGACGGCCACCGCACGAGCGCGGGCGCACCCGTGGGCGTGCTCGGCAGCGACGTGCGCACCTCCGCGCGCGACGTGCACACCTTCGGCATCTTCGCCGGTGGCAGCCGCACGCCGGTCACGCACGCGGTGATCGACGCCGGCATTCAGAATCGTCTGCGCTGGACCGGCCCCATGCCGCCACCGCTGCCGGTGGAGGCCTGTGCCGACCAGTTGCGTGCGCTGTTGGCGCGCTTCGGCCTGGAGCCGGCCATGGTGCAGCACTGGCTCTGGGCGCAGATCGGCGACGGTGCCGTTGCCGCGATCATGGAGGCGTTGGGGGAGGAGATGGCGCGCGTCCACAGCACGAGATCCGCCCTTGGCTTCACCGGTTCGGCCTGCACCCCCCTGACGCTCGACGATGCCGTCACGCGCGGCCTCCTGGCGACCGGTGACGTCGTGGTGCTCGCCGGCGCGGGCGCGGGCCGTGATCTGTGCGCCACCGTGGTGCGCTGGGGATGACGCTGACGCCCCACCGGTGTCCCCCGGCGTTTGGTGGCGTACCGGCGACGTTACGGCGCTCCTCACCCCATCCGCTGGCGCGCCGCGTGCGCGCTGGCGAGCATTCGGGGGGCGCGCCGTTCCCTCGCCCGATGCTGACCTGACCCTTTCTCCGGCACTTTCTGGTGCACCGTGCCTGCTGACGATCTGCCACTCTGGCGTCCCGCTGCGGCTGATGTGGCCACGGCACAGCTCACGCGCTTTCGCGAGGGACTGATTGCGCGCGGCCTCGTACCGGCGGAGGTGCACGACGCCCACGCGCTGCAACGCTGGTCGGTGGAGCACCTCGCCGAGTTCTGGGCGGCCGTGTGGCAGGCCGCTGACGTCATGGCCGATGGACCGGGGCCGGCCCACGCCCCCTGGCGCGCCGTCCTCGAGCAGGGGGACGTCATGCAGCCGCCGCACACCGGACCACAGGGCCGTATCGGGCCGCAGTGGTTCACCGGCACGCGCCTCAACTTTGCCGAACAGCTGCTGCGCCGCCGGGATGAGGGGGTGGCGCTGGTGGCGTGGAACGAACAAGGCGCACAGCGCCGCATCACGTATGCCGAGCTGGCCGCGCAGGTGGCGCAGTGCGCGGCGGCACTGCGCGCCCTGGGGGTCGGCCCCGGCGACCGGGTGGCCGGGTGGATGCCCAACCTGCCGGAAACGGTGGTCGTCATGCTTGCCGCCGCGGCAATCGGCGCCACGTGGTCCAGCTGCTCCCCCGATTTCGGCACCAAAGGGGTGCTCGACCGCTTCGGACAGATCGCCCCCACGGTGCTCGTGGCTGCCGATGGCTACCGCTACGCCGGCAAGGACATCGACTGCCTGCCACGGCTGCGCGAAATCGCGGCGGCCATCCCGTCGCTGGCGGCGGTGTGGGTGGTGCCTTATCGGCACGCGGCGCCCTCGCTCGACACGGTGCCCGGTGCCGTCTTGTTCCCCGATGTGCTGGCGGCCCACGGCCACGAGCACACGCCGCGCTTCGCGCGGCTCCCCTTCGATCACCCGCTGTACATCCTCTACTCCAGCGGAACGACCGGCCTGCCCAAGTGCATGGTGCACGGGGCCGGCGGCACGCTGCTGCAGCATTGGAAAGAGCTGGCGCTGCACACCGATCTGCGGGCCGGTGATGTGCTCTTCTACTTCACCACCTGCGGGTGGATGATGTGGAACTGGCTGGTGTCAGGGCTGGCCCTTGGCGCCACGGTGGTGCTGTACGATGGGGCGCCGCTGGCGCCGGACCCCACCATCCTCTGGCGTATGGCGGCGGCGGAGCGCGTGACCGTCTTCGGCACGAGTGCGAAGTACCTGGCCATGTGCGAGAAGGAGGGAGTCGTTCCACGCGAGTGTGCCGATCTGCGGGCCCTCAAGGCGGTGCTCAGCACCGGCAGCCCGCTGGCCTCGCACAGCTACGACTACGTGGCGCGCGCCGTGGGCTCGGGGGTTCGCCTGTCGAGCATCAGCGGGGGCACCGACATCGTCAGCTGCTTCGCGCTGGGAGATCCCACGGGGCCGGTGCATCGCGGCGAACTGCAGATGCGCGGGTTGGGCATGGCGGTGGAGGTGTTCGATGAGCAGGGGGTGGCCGTGCGCGGCGTGCCGGGAGAGTTGGTGTGCACGAAGCCGTTTCCCAGCATGCCCGTGGCCTTCTGGAACGATCCCGACGGGGCGCTCTATCGCGCCGCCTACTTCGAACAGATTCCCGGGGTGTGGCGCCACGGCGATTGGGCGGAAATCACGCCGCACGACGGACTCGTGATTCACGGCCGCAGCGATGCCACGCTCAATCCGGGCGGGGTCCGCATTGGCACCGCGGAGATCTACCGGCAGGTCGAACAGATCCCCGCGGTGGTGGAGTCGCTGGTCGTGGAGCAGACGATCGGCGAAGGCGACTCCCGCGTGGTGCTCTTCGTGCGGCTGCGTGAGGGGCACGACCTTACGGAGACGTTGCAGCAGGAGATCCGCCACCGCATCCGCGAGCACGCCAGCCCCCATCATGTCCCCAGGGTGATCGTGGCCGTTGGTGACCTGCCGCGCACGATCAGCGGCAAGATTACGGAGCTGGCCGTGCGCGAGGTCATCCATGGGCGCCCGGTGAAGAACGTGGATGCCCTCGCCAACCCGGCCGCGCTCGCATTGTTTCGGGATCTTCCGGCCTTGCAGCTCCCGGGGGCGTCGCCGTCCCCCCGGAGGCCCGTCGCCAACCCCGCAGTTACCCCTTAGGTTAGTGTCATGAGTCTGAGCCCGCCGGCAGAGGATCAGCGGCAGCGCGCGTGGATCGGCGCGTTGCCCCGTTCTCATATCTGAGAGTCGAGAGGTTGGTGCACGCCGCGTGACGCCCCGGTCGGGCGCACGCCTGTTCGCGTTGTCTTCCTCATCGTCCTTCACTCTGCCGGGGCACGCATGGCCACGCTCACGCTTCCCGAAACGGGCGCCGAACAGGACGCCTTCCCCATCAACGGCACCGACTACGTCGAGTTCTACGTCGGGAACGCCAAACAGGCGAGCCACTACTATCGCGCCGCCTTCGGCTATTCCCTGGTGGCGTATCGCGGCCCCGAAACCGGGGTGCGCGACCGCGCCAGCTACGTGATGCAGCAGGGGAAGATCCGCCTCGTCCTCACCACGGCGCTGTCCCCCGAGTCGCCCATCGCCGCGCACGTGCACCGGCACGGGGACGGGGTCCGGGACTACGCGCTCTGGGTGGATGACGCCCGGCTCGCCTACGAGACGGCGCTCTCACGCGGCGCGATCCCCGTGCAGCCGCCAACCGAGATGCGTGACGAACACGGGACGGTGGTGCTCGCGGCCATCGGGACCTACGGCGACACCATCCACTCGCTGGTCGAGCGTCGCCACTACGAGGGGGTCTTCCTCCCCGGCTTCCGTCCGGTCACGCCGCAATATCAGCCGGCCAGCGTGGGCCTCAAGTACGTCGACCATTGTGTTGGCAACGTGGAGCTCGGGCGCATGAACCACTGGGTGGCGTACTACGCCACCGTGCTCGGCTTCCGCAACCTCATCACCTTCGACGACAGCGACATCAGCACCGAGTACTCGTCGCTCATGTCCAAGGTGATGGCCAACGGCAACGACAAGATCCGGTTCCCCATCAACGAGCCGGCCTCGGGAAAGAAGAAGTCGCAGATCGAGGAGTATCTCGACTTCTACGGCGGTCCCGGCGCGCAGCATCTGGCGCTGGCCACCGATGACATCCTCGCCACCGTCACGGCGCTGCGCGACCGCGGGGTGGAGTTCCTGTCGATCCCCACGTCGTATTACGACGAGCTGCAGGCGCGTGTGGGGCACATCGATGAACCGGTGGCCGAGTTGGCCCGCCTCGGCATCCTCGTCGATCGGGACCCCGATGGCTATCTGCTGCAGATCTTCACCAAGCCCGTCGAAGACCGCCCCACCCTCTTTTTCGAGATCATTCAGCGCAAGGGGGCCACGAGCTTCGGCAAGGGCAACTTCAAGGCGCTGTTCGAGAGCATCGAGCGCGAGCAGGCACTGCGCGGCAATCTCTGACCTTCCGAGCCGATCATGCCCATCTACCATCAGCTCGGGGCCATCCCGCGCAAGCGCCACATCGTGTTCCGGCGTCCCGACGGCGGCCTCTATGCCGAAGAACTCATGGGACACGAGGGGTTCGTCGGCACGTCGTCGCTGCTGTACCATACGCATCCGCCCACCACGGTCCTGTCGGCGCGCAAGCTGCGCGACCTGCGGTGGGAAGAAGACACCGACACGTCGCTGCGGCATCGCCACTTCCTCACGTCGCGCGTCGCCCGCGGCGGGTCGCCCACGCTCGATCGCCTGCCGCTGCTCTTCAACAGCGACATCGGCATGCTGTACGTGGAGCCCGATGTCACCGACGGCCACTTCTATCGCAACTCGCAGGCGGATGAAGTGGTGTACGTGGTGGAAGGGCACGGGGTGCTCGAGTCGGTGTTCGGCGACCTGCCGTATCGGCCCGGCGACTACGTGGTGATTCACCGCAACATCACCCATCGCTGGCGCCTCGACCCCGGCCAGGGGCCCAGCAAGTTCCTCGTCATGGAGAGCCGTGGGCACATCCGGTTCCCCAAGCGGTATCGCAACGACTTCGGGCAGTTGCTCGAAGGCGCGCCGTTCAGCGAGCGCGACATCCGTCGCCCGATGCTGCTGGAGCCGCGCGACGAGAAGGGCGCGTTCCCGATCGTGGTGAAGCAGTACGACGCGCTCAACGAACTGGTGCTCGATCACCACCCGTTCGATGTGGTGGGGTGGGACGGCTACTTCTACCCGTGGATCTTCAACATCCACGACTTCGAGCCCATCGTGGGGCGCATCCATCAGCCGCCGCCGGTGCACCAGACGTTTCAGGGCGACGGGTTCGTGATCTGCAGCTTCTGCCCGCGCCCCTACGACTTCGATCCGGAGGCGGTGCCGGCGCCGTACAATCACAGCAACGTGGACTCCGACGAAGTCCTCTTCTACGCGTCGAGCGAGTTCATGAGCCGCAAGGGCATCGAGTACGGCTCCATCACGCATCACCCCGATGGGCTGCCGCACGGGCCGCATCCGGGGCGGGCGGAGGCGAGCATCGGGGCCAAGTACACCAACGAGCTCGCGGTGATGATGGACAGCTTCCGGCCGCTCAAGGTGGCCAAGGCGGCGCTGTCGATCGAGGATCCGCGGTACCATCAGAGCTGGATCGACGCGCAGCACGCGCAGTTCAGTCCGCCCACGTCCTGATGCCGCGCCTCTCCTCGCGCTTTTCGGCCTTCCCGGTCTATCCGCTCGCGCACATTCCGGCGCGCAAGAAGGCGCTCGTGGCGGCGGGCGTGGATGTCATCGACCTGGGCGCGGGCGACGCCGATCTCCCGCCGCCCGCTGGCGCCGTGGCGGCGTTGCAGGCCGCGGCCGAGGTGCCAGCCATGCAGCGCTACGGCTTCGGCCTCGGGCACGTGCCCTTTCGGGAAGCCATCAGTGGCTGGATGCAGACGCGCTTCGGGCACCGTGTCGATCCCCTGACCGAGGTCGTTCCCCTGCTCGGCAGCAAGGAAGGGTTGGCACACATCGCCTTCGCGTATCTCGGGGCGGGCGATGTGGCCATCATTCCGGACCCGGCGTATCAGGCCTATCTGGGCGGCGCGCTCATGAGCGATGCCACGCCGTATGTGTATGCCCTGCGGCCGCGCACGGAGTTCCTGGTGGATCTCGACGAAATCCCGGCCGACGTGCTGGCGCGCACGCGGGTGCTGTATCTCAACTATCCCAACAATCCCACGGCGGCCATTGCGCCACGCGCCTACCTCGAGCACGTGGTGCGGCTGTGCCGTGAGCGCGACATCCTGCTGGTGTACGACAACGCGTACTCGGAGATGGGCTTCGACGGCTACGTGCCGCCCAGCATCTTCGAGATCGATGGCGCCCGTGACGTGGCCATCGAATTCCACTCGTTGTCGAAGACGTACAACATGACGGGATGGCGGTGCGCCTGGGCGGTGGCCAAGCCGGAGATTGCCGGCGCGCTCACGAAGGTGAAGTCGTTCACCGACACCGGCCAGTATCTCGGTATCCAGGCGGCTGGTGTGGCAGCCATCGAAAGCTGGGGCGAGTTCGTCCCGCGCAATCGCGCCGTCTTTGCCCAACGGCGAGATGCCGCCGTGGCGGCGTTTCGGGCCAACGGGTTTTCGTGCGAGTCACCGGCCGCCACGATGTACCTGTGGATCCCGCTCCCCGAAGGCATCGCGAGCGCCGATTTCTGTGACCGACTGCGGGAAGAGCAGGGGGTCATTGCCATGCCCGGCTCCGGATTCGGCGCGGGTGGTGAAGGGTTCTTCCGCATCTCGTTCATCCAGGACGGCCCCCGCATTGCCGAGGCGGCCCGCCGCGCCGGTGTGGTACTGTCGGCGATGCTCGCCGCCGAGCCCCGATCGCCGGGCGCGCACACGTCATGAGCGCCCGGTCGTGGCGCGCGGGCGTCTGGCCGGCGGCGTCGCTGCTGCTGCTGGGAAGCGTCTCCTGCCGCACCGGACTCACGCCGGCGGTCCCGCCCCTCGACCGTGGCGCCGCCGCGCCAGCGGCGGTGCCGGAGGCGCCGCGCCCCGAGACGGCGCCGCGCCCGGCGGCGTCCCCACCGGCCAAAGCCAATGCCGCTGCCAAGGCTGGGGCCAACACGGCCCCCAGCCCCGCGGCCAGCGCCGACGCCCCACCGTTGCTGCGGGAGTTTCGTGGCGTCTGGGTGGCCACGGTGGGGAACATGGACTGGCCCTCGGCGCGCACGCTATCGGTGGCGGAGCAGCAGGCGGAGCTGCGCACACTCTTCGATCGCGCGGAAGCGCTGCGGCTCAATGCCGTGATCTTCCAGGTACGCCCCGCGGCGGACGCGCTGTACCGGTCGTCCATCGAGCCGTGGTCGGAGTTTCTCACGGGAGTGCAGGGGCGGGCGCCCTCGCCGTCGTGGGATCCGCTCGCCTTCGCGATCAAGGAAGCCCATGCCCGCGGCATGGAGCTGCACGCGTGGTTCAATCCCTATCGCGCCGGCTTCGTCCGCGGGCGTTCTGCGGCTGCCGCTTCGCACATTCGGCGCACGAACCCGTCGCTCGTGAAGAAGTACGGCAGCTACTGGTGGATGGATCCCGGAGAGGCCGCCGTGCGGGCACGCACGGTGCGCGTCATCGTGGATGTGGTGAAGCGCTATGATGTGGATGGGGTGCATCTCGACGACTACTTCTACCCCTATCCGGAGAATGACCGACGGGGGCGGCCGCTCCCGTTCCCCGATGCGGCGAGCTGGAAGAAGTATCGGGCGAAAGGCGGCGCGCTGTCGCGCGACGATTGGCGACGGGAGAACGTGAACACGCTCGTGCGGGAACTCGACGCGGCCATTCACCGTGCCAAGCCGCACGTGCGCTTCGGCATCAGCCCCTTCGGGATCTGGCGTCCCGGGTATCCGGCGTCGGTGCGCGGTTTCGACGCCTATCAGAAGCTCTATGCCGACGCGCGGAAGTGGCTGCGCGAAGGGTGGGTGGACTACTTCACGCCGCAGCTGTACTGGCCCACCACCAAGGTGGGACAGGCTTATCCCGTGCTGCTCGACTGGTGGGCCACGGAGAACATCATGCAGCGGCATCTCTGGCCGGGGAACTACGCCTCGCGAGCGGGGCTGCCGGGGGCCGCCGCTTTTCCGGTGAGCGATCTCGTGGAGCAGATTCGGCTTACCCGGCTGCAGCCGGGGGCGTCGGGGAACGTGCACTTCAGCATGACGTCGTTTCTGAAAAATCAGGCGGGCATGAACGACACGCTGCTGGTGGGGCCGTACGCCACCGTGGCGCTGCCGCCGCCCACGCCGTGGCTCAAGGCGCCGCCGCCGCCCACGCCAGCCCTCCGGCTTGCGCGGGAGGCCGGCGCCACCACGCTGCGCCTCACGCCGCAGGGGCGCACGGCACCGTGGCAGTGGGTGGTGCGGCTGCGCACGGACTCGGCATGGATTACCATGATATTGCCGGGGACGACGACCCACTGGCCCATCCCCTCCGGGGTGGTCCCCACCAAGGTCACGGTGTCGGCGCTCAACCGGGTCGGCACGGAAAGCCCCCCGGTGTCGCTACCCATCGTGACTCGACCCACCACTGCGCCCACTGGACGGTTCCAATGAGCGAGCGCGTCCCGTTCTACTATCGCATCACCGCGGGCATCCGCATCACGGTGCGCCCGAGGTATCTCAAGGAGCGTTCCAACCCGCTGCTTGGCCAGTTCGTCTTCGCCTACCACATTCGCATCGAGAATGTGGGGGAGCAGGCGGCGCAGTTGCGCACCCGTCGCTGGCTCATTCACGATGAAGCCGCGGGAGATACGGAGGTCGAGGGCGAGGGCGTCGTGGGTGAGCAGCCGCATCTGCTCCCCGGCCAGGTGCACGAGTACCGCTCCTTCTGCGTGCTCAAGGCGCCGAACGGTTGGATGGAAGGCAGTTACCGCTTCGTGCGCGACGACGGCTCCGGTTTCACCGCCGTGATCCCGCGCTTCACCCTCGACGCCGAACCGCGCGCCGACACCGTGTCGTGACGCGGGCGCCGGCGTGTGCGCGGCGCTAGCGGCGCGCGATCACGCCGGCGAACGGGGCACTCAGCGTCTCCACCGCCTCCGGTGGCAACAGCTCCTCGACCAGGAGTGCCAGCAGGGCGGCCAGCGCCGGCTCCGCCACCGGATCCAGGAGCGCCAGCGCATCGTCGTCGGTGGCCGGGGCCGGCGCGTTGACGGGGCGCACCAGCTGCAGCAGCGGCCCGGTCAGGGCGTCCCGCTGCGGTTCGCGTCCGCTGCGCGCGATCGCCGTGGCCAAGTGCTGCTCCGCCGCGCGCCACGAGACGGTGGTGCGTGCCTGCGCGTAGCGCGCCACGACGAGGCCGCGGTCTTCCTTCCCCAACCCCGCCAGCTGCACGAGAAAGCGGCGCACGCCGGCGGTATTGGGGCCATAGGGCTGTGCGCTCACGCCGTGTGCCCCGGAAGGGTGTGCCCCGGAAGGGCGTGCCCCGGAAGGGCGTGCCCCGGAAGGGCGTGCCCCGGAAGGGCGTGCCCCGGAAGGGCGTGCCCCAGAGCCCGCAGGCCATCGAACACGGTGGGCATGGCGGGGCGCCAGCCGGTGGCCAGCAGTGCGGCGCTGCTGATGCGCTGGTTGCTGCGTCCGGCGCGGACCGCACTGTCCTCGACCGGCATCTCCGTGACGGCCGCCTGGAGCCCGGTGAGGGCGTGCGTGATGGCTCCGGCCTGTACCGGCGTGTTGTCGGTACAGTTGTAGATCGTGCCGGCATGGGCGGCGGGGAGCGTCAGGACGTGCCGCATGGCCGCAATGACATCGTCGCGCCAGGAGAAGTTGCACCACGTGTCCGGCTCAACGGATCCGGCGGCGAAACGGGGGCCGGGATCCCGCCCCGGTCCGTACAGCCCCGCCGCGCGCAGCACGGTGGCCCGACAGCCTGCCGCCGCCGTCGCCAGCACGGTGAGCTCCGCATCGAAGAGCGCCCGCACCCGGTCGTTGGCTGGCGCAATGAGCGTCCGCTCATCTACCGCACTGCCGTCGTGACGATCGTACACGCCGGTGCTCGAGACGTAGACCAGCGCCTCGGCGCCCAGCGCGGCGGCGATCGTGGCCGCCCCGCGTGCAGCGGCCGGATACACGGCATAGCTGTCCCCACGCGCACGCGACGGGGCCACGCACACGACGACCGCCGCCAGCGGCGCGGCGAGCGCGCGGGCAAAGGCCGGGTCGTCCATGCCGCGCGTCACGTCAGCGGTCAGGGCGTGACAGCCCGCCGGCGCCGGCCGGTCGGTGCGTGACGCCGTCCAGACGCGCCGCGCGGGCGAGGCGGCAGCCAGCGCCGCCGCGGCCGGTGCGCCCAGCCACCCCGGGCCAACGAGCAGGACATCGCTCTCGGCATCATGTCCCACGGGGTACCCTCCGCTGGCCTCGCGCAGGGAAAATCATATCTTTGTCACCGTCATGGCCGGCACGACTCCCGGGCCGGTCCCACCGAAGGGGACAGGATCGACGCATACATGGGGAAGCAGGACGCGATTGAACTCGAGGGTACCGTCACCGAGTTGTTGCCGAATGCCACGTTTCGGGTGACGGTGCCGAGCGGCCATGAAGTACTGACGACGCTCGCCGGAAATATGCGTCGCAATCGGATCCGCGTGTTGGCCGGCGATCGCGTCACGGTCGAGGTGTCCCCCTACGACCTCACGCGCGGTCGCATCACGTTCCGCCACAAGAACTGACGCGCACCCGCGCGCCCGCGGACGCTCCGTCAGCGCAGCAGGAAGAATGCCGCCGCGCCGCCGGCGGCCGCAGCGGCCACGACGGCCGCTACGATGGCGATGAGTCGGTGATGGCCCGGGCTTTCGGTGGGCTCGGGCAGCACCACGCGTGCCTCAGGGGGACGCGCCACCGGTTGCTGCCCTCCCGCCGGCGTGGGCGCGAAACGCGCTGGCGCCGGAGTCATGGCGGCTTCGGCGGTGGGTTCCGGCGGCGAGATGGGTGCCGCTTGCACCACGGCGGCCTCGTCGTCGGCCATCGACGCATCGCCGTCCGCCTCGGATTCGAGCACGGGATCCACCGAGGGCAGCCGCTCGGTCACGGGGTCCCGCAGCGAGTGCGCGGGGAGCGCGTCGGGCACGTCGATGGGGTCGTGCAACGCCTCGGCCTCGTCGACCGTCTCGTCGTTCACGGCGAGATCGGGCGGTTCGAGCAGTGCCGTTGTCGGAACCACGGGCACCCCGGTTGGCGTGATGCGCAGCAAGTGGTCGGTCACGACCACCGCATCGCGCAGTGGCTGGTCTTCCCAGTCCGCGCGATCGGTGATGCTCGCGTGCGCATACACGCGTGGGGAGGCATCGTCGAAGCCGTCCACGTACGCCGACGACACGGGCGTTTCCACCGGAACCGCGGCGGGCACGGGTGCCGGCGCCGGCGCCACGACGCGTTCCGGCGCTGCCGCCACGACGCGTTCCGGCGCTGCCGCCACGACGCGTTCCGGCGCCGCCGCCACGACGCGTTCCGGCGCCGCCGCCACGACGCGTTCCGGCACTGCCGCCACGACGCGTTCCGGCGCCGCCGCCGGCACGGCCACGGCCGCCCGCTGATGTGCGCGCACTGCCGCGACCTGCGCCAGCAGCAGGTCGGCACTGGCGGTTGACCGATCGTGCGCGTCCAGCAGGGCGTGCAGACGTAGCAGCAGCGGCTCGGCGTTGGCAGGTTGCCCCGACGCCAGGGCAATGCGGGCGGCGTTCTCGAGCACCGGAGCCAGGCGCTCATCTTCTTCACCCACCCGGTGTTCGATGCCGGCGATGGCCCGCTGGATAAGTGCAGTGGCTTCGTCGAGGCGCCCACCGCTGGCGAGCATGACGGCAATATCCATGCGCGTGCGCGCCACGGGCATGCCATCTTCGCCGGTGATGGCCACGCGCAAGGCACAGGCGCGCTGCGCATGGCGCAGCGCCTCATCCAGGCGCCCCAGGCGGAAGCAGGCCTGCGCGAGGTTGCCAAGCACCAACGCCAGCGGTTCGAGGTGCGACTCCCCGGCAAGGGCTCGATCATCGGGCAGACTGCGCGCGAGACAATCGGCCGCACTGGCGAATGCCTCGGCGGCCTCCGCCCAGTCGCCGGCCTCCGCGAGGCTCAGCCCGCGGTGATTGTCGTGCGGCCACGCGTCACGCTCGGGGCGCGCCACGGGGCGATCGGATGGGAAGTCTGCCATGCCTTGGTTGACGCGCTGTAACGATCGACGTCACCCCGTAAACCGTGAATGGGCCGGGAGCGTGACGGTTGTGCAGGGTGGATCACAGGTTGCACGGGGGCGCACGGCAGAACGGTCGTCGTTGCAACCTGATCGCGCGCGCCATCAACAAATATGGCGACTTGCCGCGTTGACGGTATGGTCACCCATCGTAGCTTCCACTGCATGAAGTTCACGATGAAGCGGAAAGCGGAGGTCGCCACGGGTGTGCCAGCCGGCGCCGCAGGTGTGCTCGCGCGCAGCATGGCCGGCCGCCTCGCCTGGGTGGTACCGTGTGCGGTCATCGCGTTGGGGGCGTGCGGTTCCGGTGAGGTCAGCGTCTCCGGGGATGTGGAGGGGCTCGATACGCTGGCCTTCCGTGGTGGTGAGATTCTCCGGGAGGCCGATCGCGCCCCGCTCGTGCTCGACTCCATGCGTGCCGCGTCACGCGCCGAGTTCGCTCGACGGATGGGGGACACCGTGCCCGAGGATTCTCTCGCCATGGCTTCCGATTCCCTTGCCGCGCGCGCCGCGCGCCGCGCCGTGGAGGATGCCAGCACTCCCGGCGGCACCATGTCCCGGCGCGCGCAGGCGCGCGGGGACTCCATGGCGCGCGCGTTCGCCTCGCGCCTCACCGGCGGGGCAACCGGCAGCGACCGGGCGCGCGGCGACAGTGTGCGCGGGCTGCTCGTCTGGCAAGGCGCAGGGCCCACGCGCAGCGTCGTGCTGCGCGCCGGCACCACCGTGGTGACGCTGAGCGGCATGGCGACCGCGGGCATCAGCAAGCTCGTGGGGAGCGAGATCATGGTGCGCGGTGTGCGCGTCACCCCGCGCGATCTCGTCGTGTCCGACTACGTGGTGCGCGCCTTCAATGAAGTGCCGGCCTTTGACGGTGTCGTGGTGGACGCGCGCACCGTGCGTCTCACCGACGGCGGTACCCTGCAGCGTGTGCCCCTGCCGGCCTCCTTGCAGGGGATGCGTGGCGCCCGCGTGTGGGTGGCCGTGAAGGACGGCAAACTGCACGCCTACGGCCTCGTGGAAGCACGCTGACCGGTCACCCCGGTTCACGAATGGCGATCATGGGCGTCTCACGGTAGACGTCGCGCGACGTGAGCAGGCCGATCGTCATGGTGAGCAGCAGCATCCCGCCGGCAATGAGGAGCGTGGGGCCCACGGCCGGATCGAAGGGGTCCTCGAACACGAAGGTGGTGATGGCCCACGCGCCGCCGAAGCTGAGCACCATGCCGGTCAGGGCGCCCAGAGCCCCCAGCGCGCCGTACTCGGCGAGCAGCACGCGTGCCACCTGCGTGCGCGATGCGCCGAGGGTGCGCAGCAGCACCCCCTCACGCAATCGCGCCCGGCGTGTGGCGGCCACCGCGCTGAAGAGCACGGGAATGCCCATGGCGAGGGAGAACAGTCCGAGGAACCGGATGGCGAGCGTGACCCGATCGACGATGGCGCCGATCGTCTGCTTCACCAGCGTCAGGTCGAGGCTGGAGACGTTCGGGTACCGTCGCACGATGTCACGCTGAATCTCCGCGAGCGGCGCCCCGGTGGGCACGTTGGCCACGATCACGTACTGCTGCGGGGCCCGGCGCAGCGCGGCCGGTTCGAAGACGGCGAAGAAGTTGGCTTCGAAGCGCCCCCAGTTCACCGATCGCGTGTTGGTGAGCACGGTGGTCACGGGAACCCCCTGGACGTTCCAGGTGATGGTGTCGCCCAGGGTCACGCCCATCTCGCCGGCCACGTCCTGCTCCAGCGAGAGCAGGAACGGGCGCGACGGGTCGGCGGCACGCTGCGTCGCGAGCGCGGCGGAATCGGGGAACCATGTGCCGCTCACCAGCTTTTCCGACGGTTGCATGTCGTGGCGATAGGTGGAGCGGTACTCGCGCCGCAGCGACCAGCCGGCGCGCCGCACGGTGCTGTCCCCTTGCAGCTTGGTAACCGATGTGCCGTTGATCGCTTCCACGCGCATCGTCACGATGGGCGTCTGCTGCACGATGGGATGCTGACGCACGCGCAGCATGGAGTCGAGGGGCGCCGCCTGATCGTCCTGCACGTCGAAGAGCAGCAGGTTGCCGGCGGCGGCATCGGCCGTGGTCTGCAGCCGTCCCAGCAGATTGGCCTGCACCAGGTACACGGTGCTGAGCAGGAACGCGCCGAAGCCAAGAGCCAGCGTCACGGCGCGTGTCTGGTTGGCCGGGCGGTGGAGATTGGCGATGCCCTGCCGCAACGGAAACGGCCACGAGGGGTGCGTGCTGCGTCGCGCCAGGGCAATGAGTGCGGTGGCCGCCAGCCACAGGATGAGCACGACCGCCACAATGCCGCCGGTCATGGCGAGGCCGTCGCGCAGCGATTCGACGCGCGAGAGCACGATGGCCACGATGCTGCCCACGAGCAGCGCGTCCACCAGCAGGCGCGCCCCATCCTTCCACTCGCTGGGCAGGGCCGCCGGATCGGCATTGCGGCGAATGGCCTGCAGCGGCGACACACGGCGCAGCGCCAGCAGCGGGCGCAGCGCAAAGACCAGCGACACCCACACCCCGGTGGCCAGCCCCAGCAGCAGCGGGCGTGGCTCGAGCGCGATGGTCACGTCGACGGGGAGGAAATCCCCCATGACCTGCGGCAGAAGGAACTGCACGGCCACCCCCAGGGCGGCGCCGGCGATGGCGCCCACCAGCCCCATGGCGGCGGCCTGCACCACGTAGAGCGCCAGCACCTGGCGGCTCGTGGCGCCCAGGCAGCGCAGGACGGCGACGGTGTCGATTTTGGCCGAGACGAAGGCGTTCACCCCGCTCGCCACGCCAATGCCCCCCAGCAGCAGGGCAATGAGCCCGATGATGCTGAGGAAGTCGGCGAGCCGCGCCACCGCTTCGGTGAACTCCCGTTCGGTATCGGCCACGGTGCGGACGCGCACGCGGGTGCGGGAGGCCGTGGTGGCGGTCGGCGCCGCCGCGGCACTGTCTGCGGCTGCGGATGCGGTGTCACGCGCGCCCGCTTCCCCCTCGCCGCCGGGCGCGTTGCGCTCCCGTTCGCCGCGGGCCTCCGCGGCCTCGATGCGGGCCGCGTCCACCGGGTCGATGCGCCGGCGCAGGGCGCGGGCCACCTGCGCCGCCGGCTTGGGTGTGGCCTGCGCCGCGGGCAGCTTGAGCACCAGTTCGTATTCGGCGCGGCTGCCGAAGGACAGCAGGCCCATTTGCGGGAGCCACCGGTCGGACACGTACACCCGCGGGCCAATCACCGCCGTGATGCCGGCATCCCCGGGGACGTTGCCCAGCGTGCCGCCGATCGTGAACGGCTGCTGTCCCAGCTTGAGCCGGTCTCCCACCTTGGCGTCGAGCGCAATGAGCAGCGAGGCGTCGACGAACACGAGCGTATCGTCGTGCACCCGCGACCAGCCGTTGGCGGGGACCGTTTCGATGGCGCCGTAGAACGGATATCCCGGGGAGACCGCCCGCACCTGCACGAGGCGCGTGCCCCCCGAGGGCTCGGCGAGCGCCATGGAGGCAAAGGTGGTCACGCGCGAGGCCGGGACGCCGGCGGTGCGCAGCGAATCGGTGAGGGTGTCGATGACGGCGGGGAACTTCGCCCGCGCCTGCAGCGACAGGTCGCCGCCCAGCAGGGTGCGCGACTGGTCACGAATGGAGCGCGTGACGTTGCCGGCGAAGGAGTCGATGGCCACGAGCGCCGCCACGCCGAAGGCAATGGACGACATGTAGAGCGCGAGCCGCCGACGCGCCGTACGGCTTTCGCGCCACGCCAGCCGGAGCAGGGTCTGGACGGTCATGCGGGGGTGTGGTGCACGTCTTCCACCATCACGCCGTCCTTGAGGCGAATGGTCCGCTGCGTGCGCGCCGCAAGCGTCACGTCGTGCGTGACCAGCACGATGGTGCAGCCGCGTTCCCGGTTGAGCGCCTGCAGCAGCTCCACGATGCGTTCACCGGTGGCACCGTCCAGGTTGCCCGTGGGTTCGTCGGCAAAGAGGATCTTGGGGTCGTTCACGAAGGCGCGCGCGAGGGCCACGCGCTGCTGCTCACCGCCCGAGAGCTGTTGCGGGAAGTGGTGCGTGCGGTCGCCCAACCCGACGCGCGCGAGCAGGTCGCGGGCACGCGCCGCCGCCTCACGGACCGGGACGCGCCCGGCGAGTTCGAGCGGTACCTGCACGTTTTCGAGCGCCGTGAGGGTGGGGATCAATTGAAAGCTTTGGAAGACGAACCCAACTTTCTCTCCCCGGAGGCGTGCGCGGGCATCTTCGTCGAGGCGGCCGAAATCCTCGCCGTCGAGGGATACCGTGCCGCTCGACGGGGTATCGAGACCGGCGAGCAGGCCGAGCAGCGTGGTCTTGCCACTGCCGGAGGGGCCGACAATGGAGACGAACGCCCCGGCCGGTACCTCGAACGACACGTCACGCAGCACCGTGAGGCGCTGGGTGCCGCTCAGATATTCCTTGGTCAACCCACGAGCAACGAGCATGCGAAGACAGAAGAGGGAAGAGGGACACTGCCGCTGGCGCACCGCCGCCATGGTGGTGACGCTTGCCGGAGCGGGATTGCTGGGCGCGTGTGGTACCGGGGCTTCGGGGAACGCGGCGGCTGCCAATACCAACGGCGGCGACGCACCAACGGATTCCGCGACGTCTGCCGTGGCCGCGCGCGCCGTGGGGGAGAATACACCCGCGGGGGCCAAAGGCGCCGCGGTGGGGCCGCGGCGGGTGGTCCTGCTGGGAACCAGTCTCACTGCGGGGCTGGGGTTGCCGCCGGAGCAGGCGTACCCCGCCTTGCTGCAGGCAAAGGCCGATTCGGCGCAGCTGCCCGTGACGATCGTGAACGCCGGGCTGAGCGGCGAAACGTCGGCCGGGGCCGTGCGCCGCGCCTCCTGGGTGCTGGAGCAGCCGGCGGCGGTGGTGGTGCTGGAGGTGGGGGCCAACGACGGCCTGCGCGGCGTGGACCCTGACAGCACCTACGCCAACCTGGTGAAGCTGGTGCAGATGGTGAAGGCGCAGCGCCCCGAGGCCAAGGTGGCGCTGGTGCAAATGGAAGCTCCCACGAACCTCGGCGCCTCCTATACCCGCCGTTTTCACGACGCCTATGGGCGGGCCGCCCGCGAAACCGGGGTTCCGCTCTGGCCCTTTCTGCTGGATGGGGTGGCCGGCGTGGCGCGGTTGAACCAGGGCGACGGCATTCACCCCAACGCCGAAGGGGCGCGGGTGGTGGCCGGCACGGTATGGGGCGCCATGGGGCCGCTGCTCAGGGAGCTGGTGGCACCGTAGTGGCGTCAACTGGCCGCGGGCGCGCGCTCACACTTCCAGCCCGCGATCCGTCCGGTTACGTTTTGAGGCTGCCCGTGAGATCCGGGCAGGTCGTGTGATCATCGCGCTGTTCGTGCTTTCCATTCCTGCTTGCAGGTGCCGTAGATATGGCTTTTTCCGCTACGCAGATCCGCCGTGGCATGGTGCTCGTGTTCGAGGGCGATCCGTGTCGAGTCATCGAGTTCCGTCATCACACGCCGGGCAACCTGCGCGCGATGGTGCAGGCGAAGCTGAAGAACCTGCGCACGGGTTCGAGCTTCGAGCATCGGTTCCGTGCTGCCGACACGATCGTGAAGGCGGACATGGAAACGCACGAGCTGGAGTTCATGTACCAGGGTGGTGACTCGTACCACTTCATGAACGCCGAGAACTACGACCAGATCGAACTCGACGAGGAGGCGCTGGGCGATTCGGCGCCGTGGATGCAGTCGGGGCTCAAGATTCTGGCCGAGTACTACAACGGGCGTCCCATTGGCATCCAGCTTCCCAACTCCATGGTGTTCGAGATCGTGGAGACGGCGCCGGTGGTGCGCGGTGCGACCAAGACGGCCTCCTCGAAGCCGGCCAAGCTGGAGAACGGCGTCACGGTGAACGTGCCGGAGTTCGTGGAGCAGGGAACGCGCGTGCGCGTCAATCCCAACACGGGCGAGTACCTCGACCGCGCGAAGGATTGAGCGAACGGAGAAAATGGCCGGGTTCAGCCCTTGAATTTGGCCTTTTCTCCGGTTACTCTTGGCGTCTCCTGCGGAAATCCGCTCCAATCGTCACGATCGGAGCCACGTCGGTAGGAAATCGCAACGGGCGCAGGCGGGCCCGGGCGAGCATGGTGGCCGTAGCTCAATCGGTTAGAGCACCGGATTGTGGTTCCGGGGGTTGCGGGTTCGATTCCCGTCGGTCACCCTGAACACACTGGCGGGCAGCGATCCATCGCCGCTCTCCGGAGGTCCGTAGCTCAATTGGTAGAGCACCGGTCTCCAAAACCGGCGGTTGGGGGTTCGATTCCCTCCGGGCCTGTATCTGTTTGTTCCGCCGTCGGCATTCGCCGAAGGCGACTGTCAACGGCGGTATCGTCTAGGGGACTAGGACACAGCCCTCTCAAGGCTGGAACACGGGTTCGAATCCCGTTACCGCTATGCGCTGGACGTTGCTGCAGGCAGATGGTCTGAATCACATCTACGGCTCCATCGTCTATCGGTTAGGACGCGACCCTTTCAAGGTCGAGAGACGGGTTCGATTCCCGTTGGAGCTACTCGACTCGCGAGAGTCGGCGCAGGATGCAGGTGTTGGTGGTGTTGGGGGGCGTAGCTCAGTTTGGTTAGAGCACTCGACTGTCACTCGAGAGGTCGCGGGTTCGAGCCCCGTCGCTCCCGTCGTTGTTCGGGCTCAGCAGGTGCAGGTTGCAGGAGCAGGTCGCACAAACTCGGTCGCAAGCCGAGCCCCTCGCTCTGGTGGTGAAATTGGTAGACACGCCGTCTTGAGGGGGCGGTGCCGCAAGGCGTAGCGGTTCGAGTCCGCTCCAGAGCATGCAGGTGTTGGTGCAGTCGCGTCACCGCCACAGTAGCTCAGTGGTAGAGCACCCGATTCGTAATCGGGCGGTCATCGGTTCAATCCCGATCTGTGGCTCTCGAATCCCCGGTCCGCCTCGCGGGCCGGGGATTTCCCGTTCCGGTCACTCGGGCCACGGAATTGCTTCCAGCCCAGGACCCGCGGCCGTCCGCGTTACCGGTGCCGCCGCTCCCGAGCCGTTCCCGGGGGCACCGCCGCGACCGCGCGTGGTGCTGCCCGACGGCCACGAGACCGCCTCGAGGGCGCAGCGCGCCAGGTCGAACAGCGGGAGTGGCGCGTCCTGACGAATGGTGGTGAGCTGACGCATCAGCCGGGCATGGTCGTGCTGCCCCGCCAGCTTCGCCGTCTCGTCGCGATGGCTCACGAACTCGCTCGCCTCGAGTGCCTTCTCCAGCGACTGCCAGCGGCGCAGCAGCTTCACCGCCGTGCCCTTGCCAATGCGGGCAACGCCCGGAATGTCGTCACCGTCTTCGCCACACAGCGCCTTGAAATCGGGGAGCTGCGACGGCTTCACGCCGAAGCGTTCGTGCACGTCGGCCGCACACCAGCGCCGCACACGCAACCCGTCGGTGCCTTTTCCCACGCCCACATACGACACCACCTGCACGTCGTCGTCCACGAACTGCAGCAGGTCGGAGTCGTTCGAGAGCAGCGTCACCGGCAGCACCGCGCGGAAGCCGGCCATGATCGAGGCCACCACATCGTCGCCTTCGAAGCCCTCCACGCTCACGCTCGTCACCCCGACCCCTTCGAGCGCCGTGCGAATGGGCGCCACCCGCGCGCGCGTGTCTCCCGTCCGGCGGTGCTTGTACCCGGCGAACAGCGCGTGGCGAAAGGTGGGGCCGTCGTGGTCCCACGCCGCGATCAGGTGCGTTGCCCCGATGTCCGACGCCGTGCCGCGCGCCATCTGGCACCAGAGGCGCACGCCGGCCGTGCGGTCGTCGCCGGCCACATGGGCGGCACGGGCGGCAAGCGACTGCGCATCGATTACGAGCAGGTGGGGCCGGTTCGCCATGGCCGGAACGTACCATGTCTGCGCACATTGCGCTCATGCATCGCGCGAACACCGAACCGCCGGCAGAGGGCGCAACCGCGGCACCGCCTCGGCGGGCCCTGGTGCTGCTCATGCTGCTCGTGGCGTACACGTTCAACTTTCTCGATCGGCAGATCCTCGGGATTCTCAAGGAGCCCATCAAGGCCGATCTGGGGCTGAGTGATACGCAACTCGGGCTCATGGGCGGGCTGGCGTTCGCCCTGCTGTACAGCACCGTGGCGGTCCCCATCGCGTGGTTGGCCGATCGCGTGAGTCGCACGTGGATCATCACCGCCGCCGTGGCCGCATGGAGTGCGTTCACCATGCTGTGCGGTCTGGCCACCGGCTTCTGGTCGCTGTTCCTGGCGCGCGTCGGGGTGGGGCTTGGCGAGGCGGGCGGTGTGGCACCGGCCTATTCGCTCATCGCCGACTACTTCCCGCGGGAGCAACGGGCGCGTGCGCTGGCCGTGTACAGCTTCGGCGTGCCGCTGGGGTCGGGGGCCGGCATTCTGTTCGGCGGACTCATGGCGGCCTGGATTGATTGGCGATGGGCGCTCCTCGTGGTGGGGGCGGCGGGGGTCCTCTTCGCTCCCCTCTTCAAGTGGGTGGTGGCCGATCCGGTCCGCGGCGGGCTGGACGGCGGTGTGGTGGGCGTGCCACCGGGAACGGCACCGTTTTTCTCGGTGGCACGCCGCGTGTGCGCGACGCCCAGCTTCTGGCTCCTGTCCCTCGGCGCGGCCTGTTCCTCCATCTGCGGCTATGGGCTCGGGTTCTGGCTGCCCAGCTATTTCATGCGCAGCGAGGGGTTTACGCTGGCGCAGACGTCGGTCTACTACGGCACCATTCAGCTGTTCGGCGGGCTGGCCGGCATCTGGCTGGGAGGCGTTGTGGCCGACCGGCTGGGACCGCGCGATCGGGGGGCGTACGCGCGAACACCGGCGGTGTGCTACGCCGTGGCGCTGCCGCTGTTGCTGCTGGCGTTGCACCTCACGGAGCCCGCGCTGGCCTGGGTGCTGTTCCTCGTGCCCACGGGCCTCAACCTCGCGTGGATGGGCCCGGTGATGACCGCCGTGCAGCATCTGGTACCGGCGATCATGCGCAGCACGGCGAGCGCGCTGTTCCTGCTGGTGGTGAACCTGCTGGGGCTGGGGGTGGGGTTGTGGATCTTCGGCTTCCTCTCCGACCGGCTCGCCCCCGTCTATGGCGCGGAGAGCATGCGGGTCGCCATCACCTATGGATTGGCGTTCTACGGGGTGGCCGGCCTGCTCATGCTGGTGGCCTCTCGACGTCTGCCACGGGACTGGATCGCCGCCGTGGACTGACGGGCTGGACCGGAACCTCGGCGCGCCCCGTTGTCACGGCTGCTGTCACGCGCTACCTTCCCTTCACATCGCGGGCGTAATTCAGTTGGTAGAATGCCAGCTTCCCAAGCTGGACGTCGCCGGTTCGAGTCCGGTCGCCCGCTCTGTTTGCTCGCAAACGGCGGTCTCCCCGTGGAGGCCGCCGTTTTGTGTTCGGGCTGGCTGTTCGGCTTGCCGAAACCGGGGGGTGGAGATGGGAGCGGCGAGTCGCGAGGGGTGAGGTAACGCGCACTCACGGAGAGCACCGAGTTGGTGGAGGGGCACGGAGAACTGCGACGGATGCCGAGCTGCAGGTGGTCATGCCCCATGATCGCCTCCACCATCATCGCCCTGTCACTCACCTGCCGGGGAATGATGAGGCGCGCGTCGCGTTGCCTCCTGGAGGGGCGGGGGAAACGCGCACTCACGGAGAGCACCGAGTTGGTGGAGGGGCACG
>NZ_JAJTHI010000065.1 GCF_021298855.1 Gemmatimonas sp. | reverse complement strand
GTGGGCAAGCCGCCGGCCAAGGTCTCGGTCACGTGGGCGGGCGAGCATCGCTTCGACGGCCAGCGTCAGAGCGGCGGGCCGGCCATTCGCATGGACGCGAGTGGCGCAACCGGCCCCTCGCCCGTGGACGCGCTGCTGTGCGCGTTGGCGGGGTGCACGGGTGTGGACGTGGTGGACATTCTCGCCAAGCGTCGCACGCCGGTGCAGGCACTCTCGGTGGATGTCGAGGGGGAGCGATTCGCCGGCGTGCCCGGCCGTGTGACGGCAATCAAGCTGCACTACCGCATCATTGCGGCCGAGGTGGAGCGGCAGCATGCCGAGCGCGCCATCGAGCTGGCGGTCACGAAGTACTGCAGCGTGCGCGACAGCCTCGATCCGCACATGCCGGTGACCTGGACCTTGGAGCTCAACGGCGGGTGAGGGTGCGCTGCGCGCATGGACGCGTACCGATAGGTGAGTGAGGAGGGCCCATCGACGAACGGTGGGCCTTTCTGTTGCCCGGTGGTGACGGGGCGATGACGGTGGGGCGGACGTTGGGAAACGGCGCGGAACGGATCGTCGGCGCCGATTGGCATAAACCCAAGCGTTCGGTTATACTTCCGTTGCCTACGGTCCTGCGACACCACGGATTTCGGATCGTGATCTACGTCCCGCCGCGCGAGCATGGGCCGGCCCACGTGCACGTCTTTCGGACTGCAGGCGAAGAACTCGTCATCTGGCTCGGAGACGCCAGCACCGGACCGTCAATCGGGGACGCCGTTGGCATGCGCGATGCCGATGCCGTCAAGGCGTTCCGAGTCGTCGAGGCGCATCATGCATTCCTTCTCGCCTGCTGGAGAGCCTACCATGGCTAGAGTATCGCCTACTGACGAAGAGATTCTGGCGCAACTCCCCGCCGCCCGCGCGCGGGCCCGGTATCACCGCAAGACGCGCCCGCATGCGCAATCAGCGCAATTCGATCGCCGCACCGGCACCATTCGCCTGGTGCTGATGAACGGTGTGGAGATCGCGCTCCCCCTCGCGCTGTTTCCCGAACTCGCCGGCGCCTCCACCGCCGAGCTGTCCGACATCGAGCTCCTTGGAAGTGGCGGTGGCCTCAACTGGGAACGTCTCGATGTTCAATACAGCGTGCCGGCTATCATTCGCGAAGCGCTTGGCCCGTGGGTGCTGATGCAGGCGGCAGGCTCCGCTGGTGGTAGCGTGCGGTCCAAGGCCAAGACGGTGGCGGCACGAGAGAACGGGAAGAAGGGTGGGCGTCCGCGGAAGCGGCACACGGCTACGGATTCCTGACCAGCCGGAACCCGTCGTAGGAGAGACGCGCCGATGGTGCGCTTTCGCCGCGGTAGGCTGAGCGCGCAATGATCGCGTCGCCGAACCACGACCCGCCACGCAGCACCCGGCTCGACCCGGTGGTGGGGCCCGTGGGGTCGGTCTGCGCGATGCTGGGATAGGGACCGTACCAATCCTGCACCCACTCCCACACGTTGCCGTGCATGTCGAACAGCCCCCACGCGTTGGCCAGCCCCTGCGCCACACGCCGCGTGGCATCGGCATCGCACCCGGAATCGAACACCCAGGCGAAGGTGCAGATATTGCCGGCAATGCCGTAGTCACCGGTCGTGCCGGCGCGCGCCGCGTACTCCCACTCGGCCTCCGTGGGCAGACGATAGTTCTTCCCCGGATCCGCCGTGTTGAGGCGTTGCAGAAAGGTCTGGATGTCGAGCCAACTGACATTCTCGACCGGGCACGTGTCGCCGCACGCGGCAAAGGCGCTGGGGTTGACGCCCATGACCGCGCGCCACTGCCACTGCGTGACCTCGGTCCGCTGCATGCGGAACGCGCGGCTGATGGTGACCTGGCGTACCGGTCGCTCATCGCTGAAGCCTCCCGTTACGGTTCCCATGCGGAAGGAGCCGGCAGGAATGAGCGCGAACTGCTCGGTGCCGAAGTTGGCGCCAAGCCCGGTGCCGCCGCCGAAGGCGACCGTGACGGCCACATCCTCGGTGATGGTCGTCGCCGGGAAGGCGGCCGTGCCGGGCGCCGTGGCCGTGATGCGAATCGTGGTGCTGCCAAGCGCCACGCTGCGCACGGTCGCGCTGTTGCCCGCACCGGTGACGGTGGCCACGGCGGTATTCAGCGATGCGAAGCTCACCACCGCGGCCGCAACGCCTGGTGGTTGCGTAATCGTGGCGGTGATGGTGCCGGTGGCCCCAACACCGAGCGACAGCGACGTGGGGGACACCACGAGGGAGGTGATGGCTCGCGCCGAGTCCACCGTGATGGTCGTGCTGCTGGCCGACGGCAGCGACGGACTCTGCGCCAGGAGCGTGTAGCTGCCCGGGCGATCGATGGTGAGCCCCTCGAAGGTGGCCACGCCTTGCACGGCGGGACGCGTGGTCGTTCCCCCCAGTACGGCACCATTCGTGTTTGGCGCCAGCGCGAGGGTAACGACATTGGTTGCGCCCGTCAGCGTTTGTCCTGACCCGTCTCGAATGGCCACCCGCACCGCGGGCATCGGCGCTGTTGCCGCGGTGCGGGCGGGGGGCTCAGCGGCAAACACCAACCGCGGCTGTGCACGCACGAACGTGCGGAGCGCTTGCAGCAGGTCGGCGCGGGCAGTGGCGTTGGTGGTGAGACTCAGGTGGTCGGCCGCGATTCGTGCGCTGCTTGTAATGAGCGGTGGCGTGGCGCTGGTGGTGGCCACCAGGCCATCGTTGTCACCCGCATCGAGGACCCGCATGGCGCACCCGGGCAGGGTAATCGTGCCACTTGCCGAGGTGCCGGCTCCCACCGTGTGCGTGCCGGCCACCGCACGAATACGCGCATCGAGCGATCGTACTCCCTGCCGCACACGCTCAACGATGCTGCTGCGGTCACTCAGATCGCGGTAGCCGTCGCTCCTGTCCGCGAGGAGTTCCGTCAGCACCCCCGACCTGTTCGCGACCGGCAGGGCCGCGCCGGCACAGCGTCCCGCAGTGATCTCCGAGGTGACGAGATCGGTGGTGAGGTCATCGCGCGCCAGTGGCGAGCCGAGATAGGGCGTACCGAGCGAGAGGAGTCGCGCAATCCGCGGTGACGTGGCCTCGTCGAGCATGGCGACGGTTGTGACGAGCCCTCCCGTGGAGTGGGCCACGACCAACACAGGCTGGTTGCCGAATCGTTCGGTGAGCAACTCCCGGAAACGTCGGGCGCTGAACGCGATGCCGTTGTACGTCGGGTAGCGAAACACCCACGGCTCGAGGGTGCTGCGCAGTTCGGCATCCGCGGCAATGCCGCCCATGAGCGATTCCCACATCTCGCCCGCGTCGTCGGGGAACCACGCCGCGAAATCGTCGGCGATCAGCCTGCCCGGCTGGAGTCCATGCACCAGCACCACCGGTACGCGCGAGCCGCTGAAGCGTGTGGACGCGCCGCGACTGCCTGCCGCGTACAGCGCATAGCCGACCGGCTCGGGTGTGGGATCGGGTACGTAGGCAAGGTCAATGACGGTGCGCCCGCCCTGCAGCGTTGCCTGCGACAGCATCAGACTGGTTTCAATCCGCGTGACTGGGCGGCCCGCCTGATCGACCGCCGCTGCGACCGCGTCGGCCACCGGGGCCGTGACCACGCGTCGGTTGTTCGGCAGCACAGCCGTCACGCGCAGCCGTGGGAGTGGCGTGGAGGGAATCGGCGCTGCGGTCATCACGAACACGCGGGTTGGTGCAACGGTGTTCGCGCTCTGTTGTGCGCGCAGCCGGGCCACCGACGCCGGAGCCGTCACGGTAATCCGCACACTGAGCCTTCCGGCTCCCTCCTGCCGTTCCTCGGCCGACACGCGCACACCGGCCGGCAGCGCCCCCGGCGGTATGATGACCCCACTGCCGTTGCCGGCGATGACGCGGGTGGTGTCGGTCGCCCGCACTTCGGCCGAGGCGGAGTCGGGGCGGACGACCGACACCCAGGCGGTCCCCGTGGTACTGCCGGCCCGCGCCGACACCCGCGCACGACCCGGGCTCACCGCGGTGACCACCCCGGCCGGGCTTATGCTGGCCACCGTTGGCGTTTCGGAGCTCCATTCGATGGCGGTGGTCGCCACGGTGCCCGCGGCGCCTCTCGCCTCCGCGCGCAGCGTGGCCGTCTGTCCGGGGGCCAGGCGCAGCGAGTCCGGGGTCACGATCACCTCGCGCACCGCCGGCCCCCCGGGCTGGGGGGCCGTGGGGGGGCTGCCGTCGCCGCCGCCACAGGCACTGCAAGCGAACGCCACAGCGCAGGCGATCGCCGCGGAGTGAAGACGCCGGGCGATCGGATGTCGGGTATTCGGGGAGGGCGACTCGCACATGACGGACTCCGGTGGTGGCCCCCGAAGTCTAGCGGTCAATGGTGCTGCTGGAGGGAGCGCTCAGGGTGGCCGTATCGTCACCGTGCGCGTCTTGACTGTCAGATTCGACGGGAGCGAGCCGGGAATTGGCTGGGTGGGGTGGATGCCACAGCACTCCCGGGCGCTCCCGATGCCATCACTTGATGAGCCAGATGCGCTGATTCACCGGGTAGAGCCACTCCACCCCGCGGTCGGTCACCATCGCGTCGTCCTCCAGCGGAATGCGCACCTTCGCCCCACCCCAATCTGGATTGGGCGTCCAGGCGAACAGCTCGATGCTGAACGGATTGAACGGTTTGATGTTGAAGGTCATCTGCCGCGGATTGAACCACGCGATGCTGGGGCCGCTACCGTGCCCGCGGTCACCCACGCTGTGGCAACCGATGTTCACCTCGATCGCGCTGTCCGTGCCCACCTCGTTGAAGGTGCCCTGCATGCGGAAGCCGCCCTTGGTGATCTCCGCCTTGAGCTGCTCCACCATGGCCCCCGCGGTGGGGCCGGGCCTGATGGTGCGGTGGATGATCTCCCGCACCTTGAGCGCGTTGTCGAAGGCGGCCTGGATGCCCTTGGGGGCCGCCGTCTCCCCCGGCTTGAGCACGTACGCCATGCGCTTCACGTCGGTCCACGTGTTGAGATAGCCCACGCCCCAGTCGATGATGACCAGATCGCCGCGCTGGATGATGCGGCCGTTGCTGGTGGCCTCGATCCCCTTGGGGCCCGTGATGTACACGCTCGGCATGTCGAAGCTGGACCCCAGCGCACGCTGCTGCAGCTGGTCGGCCATCCACCACGCCACATCCTCCAGCGTAGTGACACCCGGCGTGATGACCTCGTTGCTGAGCGCGCGCTCGGCAATGCGCCGCGAGATCTCCCCCGCCTCACCCAGCGCCACCACCTGCGAAATGGGGAAGCCGCTGCGGAAGTCGCTCACCACCTTCTCGCTGCTCACCAGCTTGCCCGCCCACTCGGGGCCGATCTCCTTCACGAGGCGATCGTAGCTGGTCTTGGAGAGCCCGTCGGCGGCACCCACTTCCTCCGACATGTTGATGGCAATGCGCTTCGGATTGCGCTCGGCGATGAAGGCCTTGAGGTTCGCCAAGCCGAGGATGCGATCGTACACCTTGCACCCCTCCAGCATGCCGCCGCTGGCGCCAATGGCCACGCGCTCGATGCGGTCGCCCCCACGATCGGTGAAGATGTAGTAGCCCACACTGCCCACGTACCCGCGCCCGAAGTCCTCGTACATGGGGTCGAACTGATTCTCCTTCTGCATGGTGATCCACATGTCCACGCCGTTGTCGCGGAGGGCACCGGGGAGAATCTTGTCGAACTTGTCGCGACGGATCTGGCACAGGCGTTCCCAACGGACCTTGGCGGGTTCCGCGGCGGGCTGGGCATGGGCGAGTACCGGCAGGATGGCGAGGACGGCGGAGAGGAGAGAGCGGCGCATGGACGGGAGGGTTGGGGACCCCCGAAACTGCCCTCCCGCTGCCGTTGAGGCCAGAGAGATGAGAGGAAGAGTTGAGAGGCTCAACTCTCCGACTCACCCATCGACTCGCCCACTCACCGCTCGGTCCCCACCCCGCAGTCCCGGGCAACGTGGGCTTGGACACGCGGGTCCGTCAGAGGTGTTGTGCCCGCGGCAACGGCCGCACAGGCCTCCGGGCTCCGATTTCCGAACGCCGTTTCCGGCGTCGGACCTCAGGCACTCATCCGCTGTCCGGCATCGGGATATCCGATCGATCCGACGATCGGAGGTCGGAGGTCGGAGGTCGGACGAATGTCCGAAGTCGGAGCCCCGAGACGGCACTCGGAGGTCGGAAGCCGGAGGGGTTGTAACTGCGGCATCGGCCGCACAGGCCTCCGGGCTCCGATTTCCGAACGCCGTTTCCGGCATCGGACCTCAGGCACTCATCCGCTGTCCGGCATCGGGGTATCCGATCAATCCGACGATCGGAGGTCGGACGAATGTCCGAAGTCGGAGCCCCGAGACGGCGTGCGGGGGTCGGAAGCCCGATCTCCTTCAGCGCAGCGGTTCCGCCGCCCTCTGCTCCTGATTCACCACAATGGGTTGGGCCGCGCCAGCGCCAAGCTGCCTGTTCTGGTCGCTCATGACCCGGGTCAGGAAGCGCTGCCCTTCCCCAATGCGCTCCACCTCAATGGCGATGCTCTCCACGCTCTGGCCCAGCTGCTCCAGGCGGTCGGTGACTTCGCGCGGGACGGGGGCGATGACGGTCGCGCCCTGTTTCCACAGCCGCCGAGCGCGCGCGAAGGCGAGAGGAAAGAGCACGAACAGCGTGAAGACGACCGAGACGGTCGTGATCGTCTCGAGCACGTCGCGGTCGGACGTGTCCGGCGGCGGCGTTTCCACGACCGCTCCCGGCACCGCCGATGCCTTGGCCACGGCCAGATCGGCTTGGGCGATCTGCTGCTCGAGGCTGGAGATGCGGGCATCGGTTTCCTTCAGCCGCGCCTCGAGGCCCTGCTGATCAGCCGGGGAGATCTCGTCCGCGCGAAGGTCGCTGGCGATGTCATTGCGCTGGTCCTGTACCCGCTCCAGCTGGTCGCGCAGCTCGCTGCGCTGTGCTTCCATGGCCTTGAGCACCGCCGAGGGCGAGGCCCCATCGGGGGTCATGGTGACCGGGAAGGCACCGTCCTGAACGGAGGTGGCGGTCGGCGGCGGCGGTGGGGTGGGCTGCATGTCGCGGGCGCGGGTGACTCGAGGGAACGGACGGTCGCGATTGGCCGCGTCGATTGCTGGCGGCCTGTGTGCCGTACGTTCGGGAACGGACACGGTTTCGGCAATGCCATCGTCCGCACCGCTCACGCCCCCACGGTGTTACCCCGCCACTACCGGTGCCGTACGGCGACAGGTGGTGACCAGGCGGGCGTTCAACCAGTGCGCGCGCACGATGCAGAACGCGCCGGCAGTGACCACCAGCACCTCCAGCACGGGCAATTCCGCGGTGCGGCGCACGCCCAGCAGGAGCACCAGCCCAATGGCGAGCCACAGCGCCGGCCGCGACGAACGATGGCGCGGGAAGGCCTGCCCCAGACTGATCGCCCCCAGGCCAATCGAGGCGGAGAGAAACACCGCCTCCACGGCCGGGTCGGCCAGCCGACTTGCACCGATGGCGGTCAGCGCCCCCATCAGCAGGGCCGTGGCCGCGCAGTGTACGGCACACAGTGTGCTCGTGACCATGCCCGCGCGGTCGAGCCAGGGCTGGCTGGGTTGGTGATCGGGCGCGACGGAACCGTGCATATCTGTAATGATAGCGCGTTCTCATGACTGATCAAGGAGAGCCCGACCGCCGCCGCCCTCCCCTTGAATCCCCCGGCCTGAACGGACAGATATCAAGGCTGTAGTGTGACCCGGGGGCAGCGCCCCCACTCCGCCCCTACGACACGGGGCGTCCATTCAAGAACGCGCTCACCGCCGGCAATGGTGGCGCATGCTGGAGTTCGCATGGCCAAAGAAGGCATTCATCCGCCGTACCACTCGGTCGTATTCAAGGATGCGTCGACCGGCGCGCTGGTGCTCACCCGTTCGACGATGACGAGCGAGCAGAAGATCAAGCTCGACGACGGCAACGAGTACCCGCTCATCCTCCTCGAAATCACGAGCGACTCGCACCCGTTCTACACGGGC
>NZ_JAJTHI010000052.1 GCF_021298855.1 Gemmatimonas sp. | reverse complement strand
CCTCGGACCTCCGACAACCGTCAGGCCTCGGACCTCCGACAACCGTCGGGCCTCGGACCTCCGACAACCGTCGGGCCTCGGACCTCCGGCATCCATCCGGCCTCCGAGGTCGGACCTCGGCTGGCATCCGACCTCGGAGGTCCGACCTCGGAAGTCGGCCCTCGGATGTCGGAAGTCCGACCGCTACCGGAGGTCCGAGTCCCGATCCTTCCTCCGAGGTCCGAATCCGGAGGGAACCGCGAGGGCTGCTCCCCCGCGCCGTGGCATCACCCCATTCGTTTCACCGCTCCCGCGGCGCCGCGGGCATAACGGGCAGGCACATCACGTACACGTGATAGCGCTTCTCTCCCGGCGCGAGCACGCGTGCCAGATCCACGCGATCCTCGGCGTCCGTCATGAGCATCGCGTCGCCGTACACGTTGAACAGGCAATCGGCCTTGCCCATGCGGAAACGCAGCGACGCTTCGCTGGGGGCATCGTAGGGGTCGGGGGTGCGCACCCACCCCACGGCGCGCACGCGCTCGTAGAAGGCCACCGCTTCCGGTTGGACGCCGCGCACCGTGCCCCCGGCCGCCGTGATGCGACAGCCGGTGAGACGTTGCCGCGTGCGCCAGTCGTCGAGCGTGTCCGCCTCCACCACCACCGCCATGGTGCGATCGGTCGTGAGAAACGCGGCGGCGTCAACGCACAGCGGCTGTGGCGCCGGCTGAGGCGCCGGCTGTGGCGCCGGCGGCATCAACAGCAGGGCAGCGGAAAGGAGAGAGGCAACCATGCGCAGCTAATCTAGTGGTGGACCCCGGCATGCATTCGGTCACGCTGATGGGAGCACGCCCTCGCGCTTCGGACTTCCGAGGACTTCAGGCCTCCGATGTCGGGCATGCATCGGGCCTCAGAAATCCGAAGCTCTGACGCTCCGACGTCGGACGTCGGACGCCGGAGCACCGGAGCGCCGATGGGTGCCCGAGGTCCGAGGCCGGAGCGTGCGGTCGGAAGTCCGAGACCGGCGGGTCGTGGGCACGGCAATGGTCGCCGACCGTCCGCCCATTCACCGCACGCGCAACACCGCAAACCACACCGACGGGCCCGACGACGGCCCCCCGCGCCACTGCAACTCCGCCCGGTACAGCCCCGGCGCGAGCACACGCCCGGCACCGGTGCGCAGGTCCCACGTCACCGTGCCGCCGCCGTTGGTGGGCACGGCCAGTTGCAGTGCACCATCGGGGGTCGAGACCAATACGTACCCCTGCGGCGGCGTATTGGTGAAGTGCACGCGATCAGGCGCCGCTACCTGCACGCCGAACGCCGTGGCGGCAGGCGCTGTTTGCACGGCGGCCACCGGCGAGGGAAACGCCGATGCGCGGCGCACCTTCGTGTCGCTCCCTTCAACAGCCAGGAGCGCTGCGAGCGCGGTGCCATACGCCGGCTCGAGTCGTACGGCTTTCAGAAAAGCTTCCGCCGCCGGCGCCGTCTGCTGCCGGGCGAGCAGCACGAGGCCCAGGTTGAAGGAGGCGGCGGCGAGGCTCGGCTGCTCGGCCAGGGCGGCGCGGTATTCACGTTCGGCGCCGACGAGATCGCCCTCGCGATGCAACGCGTCGGCGTACTCCGCACGGATCCACGCGAGTGCCGGCTGCTGCGCCAGCGCCTGCACATACAGGTCGCGCGCCTCGTCGTCATCACCGAGTTGCAGTCTGGCACGAGCGAGGGCGCGCAGCAGCTCCGGACGCTCGTCGCCCAGCGCGCGAGCACGCTCGAAGGCCGCCACCGCGTCGGCCGCACGTCCGCGGGACTCGTGCGCCACCCCCAGCAGGAAAAACGCCTGCGGATGCGTGCGGTTGCCGGCCAGCAGCGGCTGCAGGGCGCTGGCCGCGTCGTCGAACAGCTTGCCGTTGGCGGCGAGCGAGGCGAACACCACCGTGCCCATGGCCCGGTAGAGCGGCGCCTCGGCGCCGGTTCGGTCCCGCTCGAAGTAGGGATCGATGGGACCCGCCGTGACGGGCGTCGCCGGCGTTGCCGCTGCGGCGCCAGGCACGCGAATCCAGTGATCGCTGAAAGTACCATGCGGCACGGTGCGTTCCTTCACCACCGGCATGTGGCACGACACACAATCACTTTGCGCACCATGGGCGCGCTTCGAGGCGGCAACGGGAAAGCGCGACGCGAGCGTCGCCGGGGTATGGCAGGCCACGCAGGGCTGGTTGCGCGTGGCCCGCGTGGGCGGCGGTGCGTGGGGATTGTGACAGCTGGCGCACTCGAGCGGCGCCTTGGAGCCGGCCGTGGCACGAAAGCAGGCGCTCTGGCGCAGGCGATCGGCGTGCGAGACCAGATCGATGTCACCGCCGTTCTTGTAGTAGGCGTACTGCGCCGCCAGCTGGCGGGCCGGCGTGAAGTCGAACGCGTGGCGTCCCGGCCGCAGCACCGCCACCGAGGTGTGCACATGGCACTGCTCGCACACGTCGAGGCGTCGCTCCAGCGGCAGGCGCCGCGGGTTCACGATGGTGGGGTCGAAGACACTGTCCCCCGCAACCGACGCGCCCGGCGGGGCCTCACGCCGCGCCTGCACATGCGCCGCCCCGGGGCCATGGCACCGTTCGCAGCCAATGCCCGGGCGCAGCACCGGATACTTGCCTTCGAGGTGCGGGGCGGCCTCCGGGTAGCTGGAGTGACAGGCAATGCACCGGTCGGGGAGCAGACGCGAAAAGCGCGCATTGTTGACCTCGTAACCGGGGCTGAAATCCCACCCGTGATCGGCATACCAGGTAAGGGGCAACTGAAACAGCCGCCCGTTCTCCGCGGTGAAGTAGGTGCGGGCCAGTCGACCGCTGCCCATGACGTAATCGATGCGGCGGCGCAGCTCGTGCGCCGGCCGGGCGGTATCCCCCGGTCGGGTTTCCACCTGCCAGAGCGCGCCGGCGCTATCCACCACGCGGTACGCAAACCCCGTCGGCGCGTTACGCAGCGCTTCGGCCATGGCCTGTTCCACGCGGGAGTCCGGCGTCCACGGGTGGAACGAGCGTGCCATGCTGTGCTGCGCGTACGACGCCGCCGCAGCCGCGTGGCAGGCGGCACAGGAGGAGTCGCCCACATACGCGGTGGGCGTCGCCACGTTGGCAAAGCGTGCTTCCACCGAGTCCAGGGGGGCGGCGGCAGGCGCCGACGCGGCACGCGACGATGCCGACTCGTTGCACCCCGTCACCAGCCACGCGGCCAGCACCGCCCGGACCGACCGCCGGTAGAGACCGGCCCCCATCGTCCATCCCCATTGCCTCATACTGCCTACAGTAGCGCCCGGACCGTTGCCGCGACACGCGCCAGCAGGAAGAGAACGCTGCAACGACAGGCGGGCTGGGCGCGTTACATTGACGACGGTCTTCCCTTTCGAGGCTCACATGGTTCGTCGCCTTCCGTTCGGTCTGTGCCTGGTGGCACTCACGGGCGCCTGCACGCTGCAGCGCAGCACCCCGTCCGCTCCCGCGTTCGCCCGCTCGTCGTCCACACCGGGTAGCCTGGCCGCCCGGGGCGCGAGCAGCGACGACCACCTCGCGCACATGAGTGCCGCCGACCAGGCGGCTCCCGCCCCGGCCGCCGCCGTTGGTCCGCAGGATCTCTCGCTGCCGCCCAGCAGCAACGGTGCTGCGGAACGGGTGAAGAACAGCCCGCGCCATGGCGAGTGGGTGAAGATCGCCTATGAGACCGGCTCCGCCGACTCGCTCATGGCCTGGGTGGTGTATCCGTTCAGCAAGACCGCCAGCCAGAAGGCGCCCGTGGTGGTGGTCGTGCACGAGATCTTCGGCCTGTCCACCTGGGTTCGCGGCGTGGCCGATCAGGTGGCCGCCGACGGCTTCATTGCGGTGGCCCCGGACTTCCTGTCGCGGGTCCGCGGCGGCCCCAGCACCGTGGAGCTCTCGGCCGATACGGCCCGTCGGCTCATCCAGGGGGTGAGCACGACCGAGCGCAACACCATCATCAAGGCGGCGGCCAACTACGCCATGATGCTCCCCAGCGCCCAGCCCCGGTACGCCGTCATTGGCTACTGCTGGGGCGGCACCACCACGTGGGCGCACGGGGTGAACGGCGGCGTCAAGGGCTACGCGGGCGGCGTGGCATTCTACGGGGCACCGTACACCAGAGGCGGCAGCCCGGCCACCGCAACGGCGGCGGCCGTTCCCGCGTCGGTAGATGCCGACTCCCTGGCCAGGATCTCGCAGCCGATCATGCTGCTCAATGGCTCGAAGGATGCCCGCATCGCCGCACTCATGCCGGCCATCGACTCCGTGATGAAAGCGCAGAAGAAGACGTACACCGGGGTGAACTACGACGGTGCCGTGCACGGGTTCCTGCGGGCGCAGAGCGACCCGCGCGCCGCCAACCGCGACGAATCGGAAGAGGCCGCGAATCTCGCAGCGACCAGAGATGCCTGGCCGCGCACCGTCGCCTTTCTGCGCAAGCAACTTGGCGTGAAGTAAACGTCCCCGTCACGCAGGGCGTCGCCGTCACGCAGCGCTTTCAGCAGGCCGACGAGCGCTTCGGCGGCCAGCAGCGCGGAGAGCGAGGCCAGTGCGCCGTCCGGACTTTCGAGATTGATGCCGGGCGCGCGGTACAGGCCCCACCGTGATGCGGTGCCGGCGAGGAGCAGATCCACCGTGGGTACGCCCAGCGCCGCGGCCGCGTGGGCAACACTGGTATCGGGCGTGAACAGGGTATCGGCGGCAGCCACGAACGCGAAGGCCTCGCGCAGCGTGCGTGTGGGCACGTAGTTGCCACCGCACATCGTGGCGAGCGTTTCCCCGAGGGGGCGTTCGTGGGGCGCCGACATGATCGCCACCCGCAGGTAGGGGTCGACGTCCCGCGCCGCCTTGATGACGCACGCGTACGACGCGAGCGGCCAGCGCCGCGCGGGCTTGCCGGCGGAAATGTTCACCAGCAGACGCACGTCTTCGGCCCGGCCATGCACGCGGTCCCAGAGCCGCTCGCCCTCCGCGAGTTCGTCGCCATCCAGCACCAGCACGGGGGTCGGGTCGACGACGTCGTGGCGGAACGGAGTTACCAGCTGGGCGAGATGATCGACGATATGCGACTCGAGCGGGAGCGCCGGCGTGGCCGGCGTGAGAACCGCGTCGAGGCCACGGCCACCCGCCCCCACCCGACGCACCGCGCCGGACGCCAGCATGAGCAGCAGGGTGGTGACCGAGGGGGCCGTGGCCATGCAGTCCACCACCACATCGTAGCGCTCCGCACGCAACGTGCGAATGAGCGGCCACACCGTGCGCCAGCGTCTGCGGTTGAGCACGTGGACGGTACACACGTGCGGTTCGCGGGCCAGCACCGCCGCATTCTCGGGGGACGCCAGAACATCGAGGGCCACCGCGGGCGCGCTCCCGATGGCTCGCAGCACACCGGTGGTGACGATCATGTCGCCAATGCGATCGGGGCGCAGGAACAGCACGCGGTGTGTGACCGGGGCAGCGGCGGCGGCACGGGGCCGTCGGTCGGCCCACCGGTCCTGCAGCCAGAGGATGCCCGTGAGGGCGCGCACGACCTGACGCCGCCACCAGAGTTCGAGCCGGCGCCCCAGCGGGTCGCGGGCGAATCGGTCAGCAGCCATGGGGACCACCAGGAAGAACGGGCATTTTTCATAGTAACACTGTTATTTTAATGACGCCAGAACCTTCTATAGACTCCCGTCCGACAAGCGTCCTACAGCTTGTGCGTCGAGAGCAACAAGCTGGTCTCGGTGTTTGCCACGCCCTTCACCTTCCCGATCCGCCGCAGCACCTCGTCGAACTCCTGCAGCGTGTCGGTGGCGAGTTCGGCCACGATGTCCCACCGGCCATTCGTGGTGTGCAGCGCCCGCACCTCGGGCAGGCCACGCAGCGTCCGCAGCACCTGATCGGCGTCTCCCTCGGTGCGCACCATGGTCACCGCCCGAATGCGATGCGAGGCGGCCTCCGGCGTGGTCCGCACGGTAAACCCGAGCAGGACCCGGTCCTCCAGCAGACGGTCGATGCGGTTCTGCACGGTGCCCCGGGACACCTTGAGCTGGCGGGCGAGGGTGGCCACCGGCAGGCGGGCATTCTCCCGCAGCAGGGCAATGAGACGGGTGTCGAGGTGATCCATGTCGCGAGTGGGTGGTGGACGAGGCCAGGCGGGACGCCGGCGGCGACGTCCCGCTCAATGCTTCTTTGCGCAATGTGCCGCTTTTCGCTGATGAAATGCCAGGTTTCTTGCAATAATCGCGCAGTTTTCTGTCTTGTTGCTGACAGGGCAATCGCCGCATCGTGCCTCGCATGCACACCACCCCGTTGCACCCCGCCCGAACCGTCCGGCTGATCGGCGTCCCCATCGATCTGGGGGCGGCCCGCCGCGGCGTGGACATGGGCCCGTCGGCCATGCGGCTTTCGAGCCTCGTCCAGCAACTCGAGCGGCTGGGGCTCACCGTCCACGACGCCGGCAACGTGCCGGTACCCGACCGCGCGCTCCTCCCGGCCACGCCCGCTGCCCGCCTCCAGGCGATCACGGCCGTCTGTGCCGACGTGGCCGACCGCACGGCCGCCGCCGTTCGCGAGGGCATCACGCCGCTCATGCTGGGGGGGGACCACTCCCTCGCCGCGGGCTCCGTCGCTGGTACCGCGACGGCCCTGCACGAACGCGGGGAACGCGTCGGCCTCATCTGGCTCGATGCCCACGCCGACCTCAACACCCCGCAGACGACACTCAGCGGCAACGTGCACGGCATGCCGGTGGCGCACCTGCTGGGGCTCGGCGATCCACCGCTGGCGCAGCTCAGCAGCGCCACGCCCGCCGTGCGGCCGCAGCATCTGGTGTACGTGGGGCTCCGCGACCTCGACGATGCCGAGAAGGCCACCATCCGTGACCTCGGCATCCGCGCCTTCACGATGCGCGACATCGATGAACGCGGCCTGCGCGCGGTGATGGATGACGCGGTGACCATCGCGACCACCGGCACCGGCGGTTTTCACCTCTCGTGCGACGCCGACTGGGTGGACCCGCAGGAGGCCCCCGGCGTGGGCACCCCCGTGCGCGGGGGAGCCACGCTGCGGGAGGCGCACCTCGCCATGGAGATCATTCACGACACCGGCGCCCTGCGCGCCATGGATCTCGTGGAAATCAACCCCATTCTCGACGCGCGCAACGCCACGGCGGAACTCGCGGCCGAGCTCATCGCCAGCGCCTTCGGGCGCCGCATCCTCTGACGGTTCACCTGTCGGTTCATTGCCGGGAGCTTCCATGATCGCCACCGCCACCATCAGTCCCACGAGCGACTTCATCGCGCGCGAAGACGCGTGGGGGGCCCACAACTATCATCCGCTCGATCTGGTGATCGCCGAGGCGAAGGGTGCCTGGGTCACGGATCTCGAGGGTCATCGCTATCTCGACTGTCTCAGTGCGTACAGCGCGGTGAACCAGGGCCATTGCCATCCGCGGTTGCTGCGCGTGATGATCGAGCAGGCCGCACGCGTCACCCTCACGTCGCGCGCCTTCCGCAACGATCAACTGGGCGGCTTCTGCGAGGAGCTCGCGCACTACTGCGGCATGGAGATGGTCCTGCCGATGAATACCGGCGCCGAAGCCGTGGAAACCGCGATCAAGGCGGCACGGCGGTGGGGGTACCGCACCAAGGGGATCGCCGATGGCGAGGCGCAGATCATCGCCTTCGAACACAACTTCCACGGCCGCACCACCACGCTCGTGGGATTCTCGAGCGAGCCGGCGTACCGCGCGCAGTTCGGCCCGTTCGCGCCGGGATTCGTGCTGGTGCCCTTCGGCGACATAGAGGCCGTGCGCCGCGCGATGACGGGCAATACCTGCGCCGTGCTCTTCGAGCCCATCCAGTGCGAAGCGGGGGTCCTGATGCCGCCGGCGGGGTTCGTGCGTGAGTTGGCCGCCCTGTGTGCCGAGCGCAACGTGCTGCTCATGGCCGACGAGATCCAGACGGGGCTGGGGCGCACGGGCGCGCGCTTCGCCTGCGATCACGAGAGCGTCACGCCCGACGTGTACATCCTGGGCAAGGCGCTTTCCGGCGGCTTCTATCCGGTGTCTGCGGTGGTGTCGCGCCGCGAGGTGCTGGGCGTGTTCGACCCCGGATCGCACGGCAGCACGTTCGGCGGCAACCCGTTGGGGTGCGCGGTGGCGCGCGAGGCACTGCGCATCGTGCACGACGAACAGCTGGTGGCGCGCTCGGCGCGGGAGGGCACGTGGCTGCTGGCGCAGCTGCGCACCCTCGAGCACCCGGCGATCAAGGCCGTGCGGGGCCGTGGCCTCATGTGCGCGATCGAGCTGCACGTGCCCGCACGTCCGTACTGCGAGGCGCTGCAGCAACGCGGCGTGCTGTGCAAGGAGACCCACGGCACGGTGATTCGGCTGAGCCCACCGCTGGTGGTGTCGCGGGAGGATCTGGCATGGGCGATGGAACAGCTGCGGGCGGTGTTCGCGGCGTGACAACGGTCGGGGTCTGACGCAGACGGCAGACGGCAGGAACCACAGGTCGCAGACGGCAGCGTGCGGGGATGCGGCAGAAGAACGGGCGCGACCGCTATGCGGCGCGCCCGATTTCCTTTGCCGTTTCCTATCGGGGGCGCCGCGCAGCGGTCGCCCCCGTTTCGTTCTACCACATCCCTGCCGTCTGCGACCTGTGGTTCCTGCCGTCTGCAGTCTGCTGTTGAAGCACAGGCCATCACGAACGCGTGCCCCCGCTATCTCGGAATGTTCGGGTTGCCGTTGAGCTCGTTGATGGGCAGCGGCCAGCAAGTGATCGTTTCGTTGTATACCTGCCCCGACGTGCTGCCGGGGTACGGTCCCTTTGGAAAGAGATCAACATTGTAGTACTGCCGGTAGCGCCGGAGATCACCCAGACGGTGACCGTCGAGGTAGAAGTCGCGGCTACGCTGGTCCCGCAACTCCGCCATGAGCGCGTCGCCTGAAAGTGTCACCGGTGCCTGCAGGCCGGCCGCCCGCCGTTCGTTGACGAAAGCGAGCGTGGCCTGGGTCGGCCCCGCCGCCTCGGCCACGATGTAGCGCGCCTCGAGACCGCTGGCGAGGCGCAGCGACATAATCGGCGCGAAATCGGCCCCCGCCACGGTGTTGTTGAAGGTGCTGTACGACGGCGGGGACAGCGGTGTGTTGGCACGCCCTGCCGGGGCCACGACACGCGGCACGCGCGGGTCGCCGGCCATGGCCAGGAAGGGCGTGTTCAGCATGAACGCGTTGCTCCCCAGCGTGAGGCGCTCGAACACGCGATTGCGCTGGCCGGTCGTGTTGTCGCTGTAGTACGCGCGGAAATCGAACGTGGCCGGCACCGCCGAAGCGAAAGTGCTGGCCTGCGCCCGGTCGTTGCGGTTGAGCGCCGCGCGCGCCGCCCCGACTCGAGCGAAATTGAGCACCGAGTCCGTTGCCAGCAGCGCGTTGTTGTTCACCGGGGTCTGCGACGACACGAAGGTACGCGCCGCCTGCGCAATGGCGACCGCCTCCTGGAAGCGTGTGATGGCATCGGCGAACATCTCCGACGACGTCTTGGGGACACCCACGTTGATGGGCGTCGTGCACATCGTCTCACCGAGGGCGATGTAGCTGTACCCCTCGTAAGCCAGGGCACGCGCCACGCGCAGGTCCCGGGTGGCGCTGTCCCCCAGCAGTGACTTGAGACGACGCGCCCCATCCTCACCCAAATAGCGCGCGCGCTGCATGGGCGCGTAGATGAAGGCGTTGATATACGTCATGTCGCTGAACAGCTCACGCCGGTCGATCTGGCCTTCTTCCACGAACACGGCGCGATTGAACAGCTCGTCGGTGAACTGGGCATTCCAGTAGGTCATGTCGGTCCACGCCTGTTGGAAGCCGAAGATCGGGCCGTTGGCGATGAGCCCCACATACGCCGGATTGCTCACATCCTGCACTTCAACCGCCCCGGGATTCTCCGCCTGCAGAAAATCGTTGCAGGCCGTAGCGGTCCCAATGGCCAGCACGCCCAGCGCCAGGAACGCCAGGCGACGGCGACGGGATCGAATCGGTGTCGTCATGTCGTCGGCTCTCAGAACGTGAGGTTCATGGCGGCCGTCCAGCGCCGCATCATGGGCATGGCGTAGGCGTCGACGCGCACGAAGTTGCGTCCGCCGTACGAATTCACTTCGGGGTCCACGCCGGAGTAGTCACTCCAGATGGCGAGGTTGCGCCCCGAGATGGTGAAGGAGGCCGTGGAGGCCTTGGTGGCGCGCAGCCAGCGCTGCGGCAGATCCATCGAGATCGAGAGCTCTCGCAGCTTGAGGAAGTCGGCGGGTTCGATCCACTCGGGGGACACGCTGGTGCTGCGATACACCGCCAGCTCCTTGAAGAGCACCGTGTCCGCCGCCGTCTGCGGGAAGCGGGCCCGGGGGTCGTTTACGCGGGCGCAGTTGTCGTTGGCCGCCTGGCAGCGATTGCGCTCCTGCAGATTGAAGATGTAGTGCCCGCGCTTCGCATCGAGCAGCGCATACACGCGGAAGATTTTGAACACGGTGAAGGTGTTCGCCCAGTTCCACTCCAGCGTGGGCGTGGACGGGCCGATGTAGCGCCGCGCCGTGTCGCCAGGGTTGAACTGCGCGGCACCGGTGGCCGTGAGCAGCGCCGAGCCATCGGCAGCGCGCAGCGGCGGCGTGACCCAGTAGCCGCCCAGCGGGAAGCCCACCCGATGCTGCTGCACCGATCCGTAGGCCTGCCCACCCGGCGTTTCCACGATGCGCCCGGGAATCCCGAAGCTCAGCAGCTCGTTGGTGTTGGTCGCGATGTTGAGGCGCGAGTCCCACGAGAGGTTGCTGCGCTGGATCACCTTGCCGGTGAGCCCCAGTTCAATGCCGCTGTTGCGCACGGCACCGAGGTTGGTGAGCTGCGTGCTGATGAACCCCGATGACGGCGGCACCGACACCGCCTGCAGCATGTCGGTCGTCTTCTTGTTGTAGTACGTGAAGTCGATGCCGATCCGCTCGTCGAACATGGCAATGTCGGCGCCCACCTCGAGCTCTTCGCCGCGCTCGGGCTTGAGGTCGGGGTTGCCGAACGCGGCCGTGCGGATGGCGGAGCCGGTGGTGGTCCCCAGCGTCACGCGATCGACGGTGTAGGTCTGCGGCGCGGAGAAGGCGCCGGGAGCGCGACCGGCCTGCCCCCAGGCGGAGCGGAACTTGAAGGTGTTCACCTTGAGGCTGCGCAGGCGCTCCTGCAGCGCCGGTTCGTCGCTCAGCACATAAGAGACCGAGAACTTGGGATAGACGATGAGGTCGAAGTTCGTGCCGAAGCTCGAGTGGTCGTCGGCACGGACCGCGCCCGTGAGGAACAGGCGGTCGTTCCACCCCACTTGCTGCTGCACGAAATAGCCCACCGAGTTGTTCTCGCTGAACGACTCACCGCCCACCGAGCGCTGCAGCAGATTGACCAGCGTCACGTCGGGCGCACCGATGCCGATGCCGGTAGCGCTCAGCACCGACGACTGGTCGGACACGACCTGGCTGCCGAACGTGGTGGTGAGCGCGTAGCGTCCCACCGTCTTGTTCACGATGCCGGCGTAGTCCAGCGTGAGCAGGTCACGCGTGGGGGTGCGGCGCAGGTTGGCACCGGTGGCCGCATCGGGGTCCTGCCCCACGTCGATGTCACCCGGCAGGAAGAGCAGCTGCGCCTGCGTGATGGTGCGGTCGAAGCCCACGGTGAGCCGGTTGCGGAACCATGACACCGGCGCGTAATTGCCGGTCACGCCCATCGTGTAGCGCTGGTAATCGGTGAAATTCTGGTAGTTGTTGGCGCGGGCCGGCGTGATGGTGCGCCAGCCAGCGTTGAGCGCCGAGTCGGCGGCCGTACTGGTGAACAGAGTCGTGCGGCCGGCGAGTCCGCGACGGGCGCTCAGCAGCAACCCGTTGGCCGACTCGTCCTGAATGGGCAGTCGCGTGCGCCCTTCCTGGTAGTTCACATTGAGCGCGAGGTCCGACTTCTCGTTCGGTGTGAAGTTGAAGTTCGAACGAATCGCTGTATTGGCGTTGTCGCTGTTGCGGAACGTCCCCTGCTCGGTGGTGCGGTCGCCGGCCACGTAGAAGGCGAAGCGGTCACCGCCGCCACGCATACTCAGTGAGGTGCGCGCCAGGTTGCCGTCGCGGATGGCCCGCGGATCCCGCGTCATGGGGTTGTCCGTGATGACGGTGTTCACCGGCAGGCCACTGCACCCGGGCCACAGGGGCGCGGGATTGGTGGCCGACACCGTGGCCGCCTGCTTGGCCGCGTCGCAGGTAGTGTAGTTGTCATCGGGGAGCAGGTTGTACTGGTTCACGCCCCGCTCACCACGCATCGTCCACTGCAGCTTCTGCTGCCCGCGGCTGCCCTTCTTCGTGATGATCTGGATGACGCCATTGGCCGCATCGGCGCCATACAGGGTGGCCGCCGCCGGGCCCTTGATCACCTCGACCGACTCGATGTCGTTCGGATTGAGGTTGTTGAGCAGCGACGTTACCTGCGACGACTGCGCGAGCCCCGCCGTCCCGGCGCCGGTCGCGGCGAACTGTCCCAGATCGGCGATGTTCATGCGGATACCGTCAATAAACACCACCGGGGCGTAGCCGCTCAGTGAGCTGGCGCCGCGAATGCGAATCTCCCCGGCCGTACCCGGTGCCCCCGACCCCGGCAGCACCGACAGCCCGGGCGCCTTGCCCTGCAGCAGTTCACTGACGTTCGTCACCGTGTTTCGGGCCGTAATCTCCGCCGCATCGATGGTGGAGATGGAATTGCCCAATGTCTTCTTTTCCACGGCACCACCGGTGCCGGTCACCACGATCTGATCGAGCTGGGACGCGGAGACGGCAAGGGCGAAGTCGGCCCGCACTTCCGCCCCCTGCGAGACCGTCACGGTGCGGCTCTGCCGGGTGTAGCCCAGGCGGCGGACCACGAGTTCACGACTGCCCACCGGCACGTTCACCACCACGTACTCGCCGTTGGCCCCGGTGAGGCCGCCCATCTGGCTGCCGGCCACCATGATCTGGACGTCGGCAAGGGGCCGATTGGTCGCCGCGTCGGTCACCCGACCACGAATCGTCCCCTGCGCCTCGGCCGGACGGGCAGCAACGAGCGTGCACGCGATCAGCGCACCCACGCCTATTGCCACCCGTCGAGCCCTCACCCGAAACAGCTGCATTCCCACCTCCGACGGTTGACCTGATTCGTCCCGGACCAGACGGGGCCGGACGCTGCGCAACACTAGCGTCGGCGGTACGAGGTCGCCAGAGTGTGTCAGTTGCCAACGGCTGCGCGATCGGCCCGTGTGTCATGGGCGACAGCCGCACTTCCGTCTCCTCCTGACGTTTGCCTGGTCCATGTCCACCGCCCTCCCCCTGCCGGCGATTCCGCCACGTCTGCCCTCACGCGTCCTCGTGACCGGAGGCGCCGGGTTCATTGGCAGTGCGCTGGTGTGGGCGCTCAACGGACTCGGCGTCGAACGCATCGTCGTGACCGACCGGCTAGGACAGGACGAGAAGTGGCGCAACCTCGTGCCACTGCGCTTCGAGGACTATCTGGAGGCCGATGACCTCATGGCCCCCCTCGAGCGGGGCGCCCTGGGACGGTTTGACCTCGTCTTGCACCTCGGTGCCTGCTCGGCCACCACCGAGCGCGATGCCAGCTTTCTGGCCAAGAACAACTTCGAGTACACCAAACAGCTGGCGCACTGGGCGCTCGGGCACGAGGTGCGCTTCGTGTACGCCTCCAGCGCCGCCACGTACGGCGACGGCGCCCAGGGCATGGACGATGCGCACGACGAGACAGCCGCACTCACGCGGCTGAGGCCGCTCAACGCCTACGGGTACTCCAAGCATCTGTTCGACCAGTACGCCGCGGCCATGGGCGTGCTCCCCAATGTGGTCGGCCTCAAGTACTTCAACGTGTACGGCCCCAACGAGGCGCACAAAGGCGACATGCGCTCGCTGGTGCACAAGGCCTACGGGCAGATCGAAGCCACGGGCCGCGTGCAGCTGTTCCGCTCCCATCGCCCCGACTTCCGCGACGGGGAGCAGCGCCGCGACTTCCTGTATGTGAAGGATGCCGTGGCCATGACGCTGCACCTCGCCATGACGCCATCGGCGGGCGGGTTGTACAACATCGGCAGCGGCGAGGCGCATACGTGGCTGCAGCTCACGGGCGCGCTCTTCGAGGCGCTGGGTCGCGCGCCGCAGATCGATTTCATCGACATGCCCGAGAGCATTCGCGCGAAGTACCAGTACCATACGCAGGCGCGCATCGACAAGCTGCGCGCGGCGGGGTACCGCGCACCGGTCACACCGCTGGCCGACGCCGTGCGGGATTACGTGCAGGGCTATCTCGTGGGGGATCGCCGGCTCGGTGACTGAGCTTCATGGCGGCTGACCGGGCGCGATGCGCGCTGGCGCTCCTCGTCTTCGGTGTTGCGGCGTGCGGTGGTGATTCGCCGGCGCCGTCCGGCGCCGGGCCGAAGGTCTTGCGCTGGGGTGGTGACGCCGAAGGTGGCGCGCCGTTCGTGGAGGCCGACCCGTCGAATCCGTCGGTGGTCCGCGGCTTCGACGTGGAGATCGCCGAGCTCATGGCCCAGGGGCTCGGGCGTTCGGCGCGCTTTGCGCAGGTGGCCTGGGCCAGTATCGAACCGTCGGTGGCGCGCGGCGACTTCGACGTGGGCATGTCGGGGGTCGAGGACCGGTCCGAGCTGCGGGCGCGCTTCGCAGTGAGCCTGCCCTATTTCGAGTTCCGGCAAGTGCTGGCGGTGCGCACGGCCGACACGGCGCGCTACCACACGCTCGCCCAGCTGGCCGGCCGGCGCGTTGCCACGCTGGGCGCGACCGGCGCCTACCGCCTGTTGCTGGCCGCGCAACAGGAGCACGGCGTGGTGCCGGTGAGCTACGACGACGATGTGCACCCGTACACCGATCTCGTGGCCGGGCGCGTGGACGCGGTGCTGCTGGATCATGTCATTGCCGACCGCGCCCTTCGGCGCACCCCCGGGTTCATGATTCAGCCAACGGTGGTGACGCGCGGTCACTACGTGGCCCTCTTCGCGCGGGACCGTGCGGCGCTGCGCGACTCGGCAAATGCCGTGCTCGCCGCGCGGCTGCGTGATGGCACGCTGGCGGCCGTGTTCCGGAAGTGGGGCGTGTGGGATGCGGAGCAGGCGGCGTACCAGCAGCGGCTGCTCGCGTCGCTCCAGCGGGGACCGGGGTCCGGGTCCGGGTCGGGGCCGGGGTCAGAGCTGGGGTCAGAGCTGGGGTCAGAGCTGGGGTCAGAGCCGGGGTCAGAGCTGGGGTCAGAGCCGGGGTCAGAGCCGGGGTCAGAGCCGGGGTCAGGGGCGGTCGACACCACGACGGGGTGGGCGTACACGCCGTCGCTGCTGCGGGCCGCCGGAATCACCCTGGGGCTCTCCGTCGCCGCCATGCTGCTGGCCGTGCTGCTGGGGGGTGGCATTGCCGCGGGGCGCGTGTACGGTGGCCCCGTGCTGCGCGGCATGCTGGCCACCTACGTGGAGATCGTGCGTGGGACGCCGGTGCTGCTGCAGCTGTTCGTGCTCTACTACGGCCTCAGTGCCGTGGTGCGGCTCCCGGCGCTGCTCGCCGCCATCATCGGTCTTGGACTCAACTATGCCGCCTACGAGTCGGAGATCTACCGCAGCGCCCTGCAGAGCGTGCCGCGACTGCAGCTCGAGGCAGCGCGCACGCTGGGGCTTTCGGAGTGGCAGGTGTTCCGCTTCGTACGCGGCCCCCAGGCGCTGCGATTGGCACTCGCCCCCATGACCAACGACTTCGTGGCGCTGCTCAAGGACTCGTCGCTGGTCAGCGTCATCACCGTCGTGGAGCTCACCAAGCAGACCGCCATCTACGCCACCAACGTGGGGAGCTGGCTGGTCCCGGGGCTGGCGTGTGGTGCCATGTACCTGGCCATGTCCCTGCCGCTGTCGCGCCTGGCGCGTCGTCTGGAGGCGCGATGGAACCGGTGAGCTCCACGCCGCCACTGGCCGCCGGCCTGCTGCTGCAGGTGGCGCAGCTCCGTCTCGCACGCCGGCACGCCGGGGCCACGCAGGAGGTGCTGCGCGATATCTCGCTCGACCTCGCCCCGGGGCGCGTGTGCGCGCTCATGGGAGTGAGCGGCGCGGGCAAGAGCACCGTGCTGCGGACGATCGTGGCGCTCGAGCCGTTCGACGCCGGACACATCGCGATGGATGGCGTGACGCTCACGCCCGGGCCACTGCCGCGCGAGTCGGCGTTGCGACAGCTGCGCCGCACGGTGGGCATGGTGTTCCAGCAGCACGCGCTCTTCCCGCACCTCACCGTGCACGAAAACGTCGCGCTGGCGCCCGTACACGCGCTCGGGGCCACCCGCGAGCACGCCGGCGGCGTGGCCGACGCGCTGCTCACGTCGCTGGGCGTGGCCCATCGCCGGGCAGCCTATCCCGACCAGATCTCCGGCGGCGAGGCGCAGCGCGTGGCCATTGCCCGCGCCCTGGCGCTCGATCCGCCGCTGCTGCTCATGGACGAGCCCACGGCGGCGCTCGATCCCGCCCGCCGCGGCGCACTCGCCGACACCCTGCGCGCGCTCGCCGCCGCCGGGCGCACGCTGCTCCTCACGACCCACGACATCGACTTCGCGAAAGCGGTTGCCGACGACGTGATCATCATGGCGCACGGAGAGATCGTGGAACGTGGCCCCGCACGTCACGTGCTGGAACAGCCTCGGCACGAGGCCACGCGCGCACTGCTGCGGTTTGGGGAGCGGTAGGGTCGGAGTTGCGGTCGCGGCCGTGCGCACCGCGGGCCCACGGAGATCACCGAGGAGGTGAGAAGAAGCACGGCACGATCGATATGGGCGTTCGCCTCATTTCGATGGTCGGATCAATCGGATGGGTCGGATTTCCGGAGGTCGGACGTCGGATGAATGCCGGAGGTCCGATGCCGGAAACGACGTTCGGAGGTCTGAGGTCTGAGGGTCGTGCAACACGATGGCGCGCGCAGAGCGAGTCCGACTTCCTACCTCCGAACGCGGTTTCCCGGCTCCGAATTCGGACATGAATCCGACCTCCGACTGCCGATGGTCGGATCAATCGGTTGGGTCGGATTTCCGGACATCGGATGAATGCCGGAGCTCCGCGCCGGCAGCGCCGCGCGTCATCCCCGCCCGATGAGCCGCCGCGCCCATTTGTACACGCCCGCGTAGTGTTGGGCGGCCGTGTCCCACGAGTGGTCTTCGCGCATGCCCCGCTCCTGTACCAACGCCCAGGACGGCCGATCGCGGTAGCACTGGAGCGCACGCCAGATCGCGTCGCCGAAATCCTTCGGATCGAAGCGATGAAAGACGAAGCCGTTGCCGTCGAGCCCCTCGCGCACCGTATCCACGAGCCCGCCGGTGGCCCGCACGATGGGCACGCTCCCGTAGCGGAGGGCAATGAGTTGCCCCAACCCGCACGGCTCGAACCGTGACGGCATGAGAAAGGCATCGGAGCCGGCGTAGATCTGCTGCGCCAGGGCGGCGTCGAAGCCGATCTTCGTGGCGATGCGCCCCGGATGCTGTTCGGCGCGGCGCAGGAACGCCTCCTGCAGGTGCGGCTGCCCCGACCCCAGCACCACCAGCTGCGCATCGGTCTCGCGCATGAGCCACGGCACGATGGCATGCAGCAGGTCCAGCCCCTTCTGCTCCACCAGCCGCGACACGATGCCCAGCAGCGGTCGCTCCGGGTCCACCGTCAGCCCCGCCCGCTCCTGCAGGGCGCGCTTGCACACCGCCTTGCCGGCCGGATCGTCCGCGTCGTACGGGGCGGCCAGGTGCCGATCGGTCCGCGGATCGAACACCCCCGTGTCGATGCCATTGAGAATGCCCACCACCCGGTCCTGTCGCCGTCGCAGCAGCCCGTCGAGCCGTTCGCCCCCGTCGCTGCCCAGGATTTCCCGGGCGTAGGTGGGGCTGACGGTGCTCACGACATCGGCGTAGAGGATGCCACGGGCCATGCAGTTGAAGGAGTTGGCAATGCCCGCCCCCATGCCGTTCTCCACCAGCCCCCCCTCGTGCAGCCCGGCCAGCTGCGCCACATCGGGGTGCACCTGCCCCTGGTACGCCAGGTTGTGGATGGTGAAGACGGTGGCGATGTGCCCGAAGGTGTAGGCGTAGTAGCTCTTGAGGTAGTTGATGACCAGCGCCGCGTGCCAGTCGTGGCAGTGCACGACCTCGGGCTGCCACCCCTCCACTTCGCGCAGGTGCTGCATGGCGTCGAGTACGCCCCGCGCGAACAGGATGAACCGGCGCGCGTCGTCGGGCTCGCCGTACACGGCCGAGCGCTCGAAGGCGGCCGGTATGTCCAGAAAGTACAGCGGCACGGCGCTCGCCGATGCCCGCCAGACTCGCTGCTCCTCCGCCCGCACCCCGGCCGTCAGGAAGGAGGCGGCAATGGGGCCGGTCATGGGGGTCCCCTGCTCGCGCACCGAGCGGTACCGCGGCATCACCACGCGGACGTCGTGTCCCAGGCGCTGCAGCGCCGGCGGGAGCGCCCCGGCGACGTCGGCCAGACCGCCGGTCTTCACGTAAGGCGCCACTTCAGCGGCAACAAAGAGCACGTTCATCCCCCTACCTTACGTCAGACGCGCACCTGACGCAAAATCACGCCAGACCGCCACCGGTCGTCGCAGGCCCACGCTGGAGAAGGATCACGCATGACGCCGTATTCCCGAGGAACCATTGCCCGCAGCGCCATGGCGTATGTGCTCGCCGGCGGTCGCGGATCCCGCCTGTACGAACTCACCGATCGGCGAGCCAAGCCGGCGGTGTATTTCGGCGGCAAGACCCGCATCATCGACTTCGCCCTGTCGAATGCCATCAATTCGGGGATCCGGCGCATCGGCGTGGCCACCCAGTACAAGGCGCACAGCCTCATCCGGCACCTGCAGCGCGGCTGGAACTTCCTGCGCCCGGAGCGCAACGAAAGCTTCGATATCCTGCCGGCCTCGCAGCGCGTGAGCGAGACGCAGTGGTACGAGGGCACTGCCGACGCGGTGTATCAGAACCTCGACATCATCGAGGCGTACGGGCCCGAGTACATGGTCATCCTGGCGGGTGATCACATCTACAAGATGGACTACGAGCTCATGCTGCAGCAGCACGTCACCCAGGGCGCGGACGTGACCGTGGGCGTGCTGGAGGTGCCGCGCCTGGAGGCCACCGGATTCGGCGTCATGCACGTGGATGCGCACGATCGCATCGTGCACTTCCTCGAGAAGCCCGCCGATCCGCCCGGCATACCGGGGCAGCCCGACATGGCCCTCGCCAGCATGGGCATCTACGTCTTCAAGACGAGCTTCCTGGCCGATCTGCTGCGGCGCGATGCACTCGACACGAACTCGTCGCACGACTTCGGCAAGGATCTCATTCCCTACGTCGTGGCGAACGGCAAGGCGGTGGCGCATCGCTTCCGTGACTCGTGCGTGAAGGCCAGTCGCGAAAGCGAGGCCTATTGGCGCGATGCGGGCACCATCGATGCGTACTGGGAAGCCAACATCGACCTGACCTCCGTGCTTCCCGGCCTCGACATGTACGACCACGACTGGCCCATCTGGACCTACGCGGAAATCACGCCGCCCGCCAAGTTCGTGCATGCCGAGGAGGGGCGCCGCGGCTTTGCCCTCGACTCGCTCGTGTCCGGCGGGTGCATCGTGTCGGGCGCCGGGATCTTCCGGTCGCTGCTCTTCACGAACGTGCGGGTGCATTCGTACGCGCACCTCGACGGGGCCGTCCTGCAACCCGATGTGGATGTGGGGCGCGGGGCGCGACTCACGAACGTCGTGGTGGATCGTGGGGTACGAATTCCTGCCGGCCTGATCGTGGGCGAAGACCCCGCGCTCGACGCGTCCCGGTTCCGCCGTACCGAGAAGGGGATCGTGCTGATTACCCAGCCGATGCTCGACCGGCTCACCCCCTGACCCGCCCCGTCATGATGCCGTCGCTCCGCACCTCGCGCCGCCTGGGCGGCCTGCTGCTGCTGGCCACACTGGCGGGCACGACGGCCTGCTTCAGCAAGAACGCCAGCGGCGCCGGCGGTCAGGAAACCGTCATTCTGGTGGCCCACAACCGCGGCTTCTACGATGTGAACGTCTACGCCGTGCGAACGGCGCAGGCCCTGGGCCGCCGGCTGGGCACCGTCACCGGCAACTCCACCGCCACCCTCAAGGTCCCGGTGAGCGAACTGCAGCCCGGCGGCATGCTCGTGGTACAGGTCCGCTCGGTGGGAGGGCGGTTCAGCTGGTTCAGCCCCGCCGTGCAGCTCGGCACCGGCATCATTGCCCGCCTCGACGTGATCCAGACGGCCAACGGGGCGCTCAACCAGAGTCAGATGTATTCCCAAGTCGTCCCGCCGTCGGAGCCCCGCTGACGGCGGTCGTGTTCGTCGGCGACACGCGCCCCGTCATCCTACGGGCGCCAGTGCGTCGCGATCGCCTGACCGATACGCGCGATCACGGCGTTCCCTTCGGCGTCGGTCCAGTAGCGGGTGTCCTGATTCTCCTTCGTGAGGACACAGGCCACGACACGGGCCGGAAGGTAGAGCACACCGCAGTCGGTGCGTGAGCGGTCCACATCGCCGGTCTTGTGGGCGGCACGCACGCCGTAGTTGAAGCGCAGCAGCTTGCTGCTGTCTTCATTGCGCTCGAGCATGGCCAGCATCGTGCTGTCGGCGCCGGGGTTCACCGCCCGCCCCTGCGCCAGCAGCACGAACAGCTGGGCCATTTCATTGGGCGTCGTCACCCCCAGCCCGTACTTGGCCGAGCTGTCCGGGGCTACGCTGGCAATGCGCGTCATGCTCCCCGAATGCACCTTGGTGCGTGGGAGACCGAGCGCTTCCATCTTCTGCCACACGCGGCGGATCTTGATGCGATCGAGCACCAGGTTGGTGGCGGTGTTGTCGCTGAGGGTGCTCATGAGCCAGGCCACGTCCCACAGGCGCAGCGTGAGCGGGGTGCGCAGGTATTGCAGCTGGCCGGCGCCGCCCACCTTGTCGATCTCGGTGAGCACCACGGGGTCATCGAGCGACAGCTGCCGTTGCGCGGCGAGATCGAAGAGCGCGACCAGCACCGGCACCTTGATGAGCGAGGCCGTGGAGAACGGCTCGTCGCCCAGCCGTTCGAGGTGCTCGGTGGTTTCGAGGTTGGTGATGCTGTAGCCCACCACGCCGCGATGCGCGTCGGCAATGCTGTCGAGGGTGCGGCGCAATGTGGCCAGCGAGCGCGCGGGCGCCGGCGTCGCCGCCGGGGGACGCGGCTGCGCCGCCCCCCGCGCGGGACCATGGAGCGCCGCGAGCAGCGTGAACGCAAGAACGGGGAGAAGTCGCATGCCGGGAAACTAGAGTTTCCCTCAGCGCCTCGCTCCCCGTTTGCCGTCCCGGTCGTCCCTCAACAACCGGGGCGTGTGTCCCCATGGTGTCGACACCCGAGGCGCGCCAACCCCTACGTCGCACCGCTTGCCATTCGCGAATTCGGCAAGCCCCCCCATCGCATCACAGCGACCGGGCGGTCTCGAGCGTATCATTGGGTAGGCACACTGCCCCGAGGTGCGACTCTTCAGGCACCCGGGCTGGCGTCCGTCCCTCCTTCCCCTGCATCACCGTTGGGAGTTTCACGAAGTGCTCCCCGCGTGATCGTGCGCCCACATTGCAGGAGACTCGCGTCACACCGGCCGCAGTCGCGCGGCGTGTTCCGGGTTTCTTCAGCCCTCCTCGCCATGGACACCGAACTGCCCACGTCAGCCCCGTCGCGACCACGCATCATTCAGGGAGGCATGGGTATTGGCGTCTCCAACTGGCGGCTCGCCAATGCCGTGTCGCGGCTGGGGCACCTGGGCGTGGTTTCCGGTACCGTCATTGACACGGTGCTCGTGCGACGGCTGCAGGACGGTGATCCGGGCGGGCACATGCGGCGCGCCCTGGCGCACTTCCCCATTCCGGGGGTGGCCGACGATCTGCTGCGCCGCTACTTCCTCCCCGAACGACGCCCGGCTGGGCAGTCGTACGAACTGCTCCCCATGTACCGGCAGGTGGTCTCCACGGCCCGACAGCGCGTCACGGTGGCCGCGGCGTTCGTGGAAACGTGGCTGGCGCGCGAGGGGCACGACCATGCCGTGGGCATGAACCTGCTCACCAAGGTGCAGATGCCCAACCTGCCCACGCTGTACGGCGCCATGCTCGCCGGCGTGGCCACGGTCATCATGGGGGCCGGCATCCCGCGCGAAATTCCGGGCGCCCTCGACCTGCTTGCCACGCACAGCAAGGCCACCATGAAGTTCGACGTGGAGGGGCTCGCCCGCGATGAATCGCAGTGGCTGGCCTTCGACCCGGCCGAGCTGTGGCCCGACGGCATGCTCCCCACGGCGCCCCTGCGGCGCCCCGACTTCTACCCGATCGTCTCGGCGGCGTCGCTGGCGGCCACGCTGGCCCGCAAGTCCAACGGGCGCGTGGATGGCTTCGTGGTGGAAGGCCCCACCGCCGGTGGCCACAACGCGCCGCCACGCGGGGCCCTGCAGCTCGACGAAAGCGGTCAGCCCATCTACGGCGAGCGCGACGTGGTGGACCTCACCAAGATGCAGGAGCTCGGGCTCCCCTTCTGGCTCGCCGGCGGCATGGGCACGCCCGAGGGGCTGTGCCAGGCGCTCGAATCGGGCGCCGCCGGCGTGCAGGTGGGCACCGTCTTCGCCTTCTGCGACGAGTCGGGGCTCGCCCCCGAGGTGAAGGCCGACGTGCTGCGCGGCGTGGCCGACGGCACGGCCTCCGTGCGCACCGACCCGCGCGCCTCGCCCACCGGCTACCCGTTCAAGCTGGTGCAGTTGCAGAAGCACCAGGCGCTGGGGGCCAAGCGCGAACGCATCTGCGACCTGGGCTACCTGCGCGAAGCGGTGAAGCGCGACGATGGCCGCATTCACTACCGCTGCGCGGCCGAACCCATCGACACGTATGTGAAGAAGGGGGGCACGGTGGCCGACACCGAGGGACGCCGCTGCCTCTGCAACGGGCTGCTGGCCGACATCGGCCTGGCGCAGGAGCGCGACGACGTGGCCGAACCGCCCATCGTGACGAGCGGCGACGACATCGCGTCGCTGACGCAGCTGGCGAAGGACGGCCGCTACTCCGCCGCCGACGTCATCGAGTGGATCGGGAGCGGCATTCCGGCGCGGGTGTGAGCGTGGGGCGGTGAGACGGTGAGAGGCCAGCGCGGGGAGCGGTGAGCCCAACGCGTGGCCACGGAGATCACCGAGGTGGTGGAGGGCAAGGAGAACGGCATGATGCGTCGTGCAGTGCTCTTTTGCTTTTGCGGTTCTCCGCTTTCCTCCACCACCTCCGTGATCTCCGTGATGGCGCGCTGCCCCCGACGCCAACCCCGACGCTGACCCCGACCGCCGTTGAGGAAGGCGCCGGGACACCGCGTTCGGAGGTCGGACTCGCGCTGCGCGCACCATCGCGCCGCACGACCCTCCGACCTCCGACGTCCGAACGCCGTGTCCGGCATCGGACCTCCGGCATCCATCCGACGTCCGACGTCCGACATCCGAGTGTCCGACCATCGGACGTCCGAGGCCGGATGAGTGCCCGACGTCGGAGGCGGGACACCGCGTTCGGAGGTCGGAAGCCGGATTCATCACCCGCAACACCGGCGTAGCCTCCGTGCGGCGGCGGGGTAGCTTAGAGAGTCGACTCGGCGCGGTCATGGCCGTGTGTCACCCCATCGCCACGTTCTCATGCGTCCTGCATTGTTTCGTCGCGCCCTGCGCGCCGCCACCGGCACCAGTCTGCTCATGGCCTCGCCCGTCGTGGCGGCGGCCGTCGTTCCCGCAACGGCGACCGCGCAGTCCGACACGGCCATCACGCGCGCGGAATTGGACGCCCGTCGCAGCGCGTTCGCGCAGCGCATCGGCAATGGCGTGGTGGTGGCGTTCGGCGGGCGGGCGCTGGTGCACGACTTCAGCACCTTCTATCAGCTCGCGGCATTCCGGTACCTCACCGAGCTCAACGAGCCCGACCACGCCTTCGTGATGGTGGTGCGGGACAAGATCCCCAGCACCACGCTGTTCCTCACCAGGCTCGACCCGCGCACGGCGTTCTACTATGGCCAGCGTACCGACTCCACCAACAGCGTGCAGCGTACGGGGCTGCCGGCGCGCTCGTACGACGCCATCTGGGGGGTGCTCGATTCGCTGGTGGCCACGGGGCTCCCCTTCTACCACATCCCCGATGTGGAGACGATGGATTTCTCCCGGGTCGACACCCTCACGCGTGGTCAGGAGGCGGTGAAGGCGCTGGCGCGCAAGCATCCGCAGCTCATGGTGCGCAGCGCCATGCCGCACGTGCTGGCCGTGCGCGGTCGCAAGTCGGCGGCCGAACTGGCGCTCATTCGCAAGGCGGTGGAGATCTCGAGCGAGGGGCACCGTGCCGCCATGCTCACCGCCAATCCGCAGCATGAGTACGAACTGCGCGCGGCCCTCGAGTACGAATTCACCCGCCGCGGCGCCGAGCGTCCGGCGTACGGCTCCATCGTGGGGGCGGGCTACAACGCCACCACGCTGCATTACATGAAGGACATGGATCCGGTGAAGCCCGGCGATCTGGTGGTCATGGACGCCGGCGCCGAGTATCGCGGCTACGCGGCCGACGTCACGCGCACCATTCCGGTGAGCGGCGCCTATACGGCCGACCAGCGCGCCATTTACCAATTGGTGCTCGACGCGCAGAAGGCGGCCGAGCGCAACAGCAAGCCGGGCATGAGCATCCGCGCCGCCGCCGACAGTTCGGTGGCGGTGCGCACGCGCGGACTCGCCGCGCTGGGGCTCATCGAGAGTGAGGACGCCCAGTACGATCCGCCCTGGCGCGTGGATTGCACCGCCAATCCCAACGGGTGCAAGCAGGCGAACCTGTGGATGATCCACGGCATCTCGCACGGCATCGGGCTGGCGGTGCACGATCCGTTGCAGGGCGATCAGAACGGCGGCCGTTTTGCCGAAGGCGACGCGTTCACCATTGAACCCGGCATTTACATCAGCACGCGGGCGCTCGATGTACTTCCCGACACGCCGCGCAACCGCCAGTTCAAGGCCAGGGTGCTGGCCAAGGTGAAGCAGTACGAGAACACCGGCGTGCGCATCGAAGACGACTACATCATCACCGACAAGGGGCTGGAGCGTATCTCGCTGGTGCCACGCGAGATCGACGAGATCCAAGCGCTCATGAAACGGCGGCGGGCGATTCAGCCGTAGCGCACCGCCCCCTCCCTTTCTCCTTTTCTCGCCAAGTCAGTTCACCCGCTTCAGCGCCGCATTGACACGGATTCGCCGCATCGTCATTATCGGCACGGTTGGCTGATTGCGTCTGAATCCATATTGGAGTGAGCGCATGTTCTCGAGGTCAGGTGACGCGGGGAGGGGGGGCTTCGCCCACTACTGGTAGTGCTCGCCGTTGCCTCCCTTGTGCTGAGCTGTCAGGAGATGCCGACGCGCAGCGACGTCAGGATCGAGTCAACGGCAGAAGGGGTACTTTCGAGCTGCTCGCCGGCGTGTGCGGGGGAGGACCCGGTTTCGCCAGCGGCCCCCGGCTATGTGCGGGTGCAGACTCCATCACCCGGCAGTCGCGGCGGGTTCGCGTTTGTGCCAATGCCGGGTGCGTTTGGCGAAGCGACACTCGTGTATGCACGCGCCTCGGGGCTCGTCAGCAAGGTATACGCGGACTCCTGGATATGGCCGGCGAACATCCGGGGCACGGCAACCGTTCCGCTTGATCCGAACGGATGGGCCTGGGGTAGTGCGTTTCAGTGTGTCGGCAACCTGGAGTTTCGTTTTTCGCGTGGACGAACCCCCGCTTCCCCGCTCCGCTCGCGCTAATGAGCTCGAGCCTGGCGGAGACTTTCAGCGGCCCGAACGCTCGAGTCGTTCACTATGACGGCCAGTCAGTGGTGTGATCATGTGCAACCAACCCATTATCCCCCAGAACGGCGACACGTTGGTTCTCGTCGATGAATCTGTAGTCTACTCGATCTGACGTGAGGCCTGAAGTGATGAACTCTGGCACCAAGCTATGGATCACTCGCATGCTCCTGATTTCAGTCATCGGATGCAGTGCGACTGAACAGCAGAGCGGAGGGACGAGCACATCCGCAGGCGTCAGCCCAGCCTCGATTATGTCCAAAGTCGACACGGCTCCTACGGGGTCGCACAAGGCTCAGTCGATTCTGGCGGTGCTGCGAAGCTTCATCGATCTTTCCGGTGCAGATTACGACCTCAGTGTGTGCGAAGAGGCTGGAGTAGCCACTGCAGAGATTCGCGACAGCCTTCAACGTGGGCACTTCGCCGTGCTGCCGCGGTTGCTGCCGTGCAGGTCCGACATTGTGCCGCGCTTCGGCAAGGTGTGGGTCACGGCATCCACCTGCGCCGCGGGGAAGTGCAACGTCTCGGGGCGGTTTTTCAGGGCCAACGCCAGTTGGCAATTTGATGCGGAGACCTACAGTCTTGGCCGCACCGGCCGGCACTCGGTTCTGCGACTCACATTTTCGGGGATGATGACCGTCGACTAAGCCCCGGAAATAGCTGCATGTGCGTGCGACTTTCCTTGTTCTCTCGAGACAGAGAGGGACGATGTTCCTTCGAGGTGCACTGGATCTTGCCAGAGCACAATCGTTACGGCGATTGCGCCGCCACGCCTGCGGAGTCTCGCCGTTCGTTGCCGTTCTCTTTGCATCGCCGATAGCGTGTGTTTCGGTGGAACCTTCAGGCGAAGGACCGCACGTTGGTCGCAAACCGTCGGAACTGTCGGACACCACCGCATCACGCGATACCGCTACCACCTTGACCAAGGCGGAGGCGGTCGTTGCTGTCAGCCTCGAGCTCAGTGCCATGAGTCGAGGAAAGCTGGGCATAAGCGTATGTGACAGCGCGAGCGCACTGACGGCCGAACTTGCACACAGACTACGCGATCCTTTGGGACCATTCGCTGGTCGGACACTCGTGCCGTGCACACCGGACTCGGCGGTCGCCGAAGGGAAAATCGTGGTCCGGGCGATTGATTGCACGCGTGGGAGTTGTATGGTGCGCGGCGAGTATCATCAGTACAGCTCAGTATGGACATTGAAAGCCGTTACGCGGACCACCGACCGAGGTGGAGGGCAATTCGTGCGGCACACGATCCTCTCAGACAGACTCACCGTCGACTGATTGTCTGGCAAGGCCAGGCACCGTAGCATCAAGCCAAGTAGTCCGAACCGTGGCGGCGGCGACGACCTGATGGTGGTGCGCGCGATCGACGAGACCGAAGCGCTGATGATTCGGCGGCGGGCGATTCAGCCGTTGCGTACCGCCCCCTCCCTTTCTCCTTTTCTCACCAAGTCAGTTCACCTACCTCAGCACCACCGCCCACGGACGCGTCGTGCCGGATGAGCCGGTGCACCATGGCACTCGGCTCCGCCGGGCCAATGGGACAGCGCGAACCGGTGCACCCGGTGCCCACTTCGAGGCACGCCAGCTCCTCACCGGTCACATTCGCCTGTGCATCGGGCAGCGCCGCGTCGGTCACCACCACCGCCACGTCGCGGTCACAGCCACTGCAGTACATCGCCGTCACATTCATCTGCCGTCCCCGGGAAAGAAGTCGGCGACCAATGTTCGGCCGTGACCACGGGACGTCTGTCAGGGGCGGTGCCGACCGCCGACAGGGAAAAACCGACAGACGGAGATGCGAATTAGCCCTTCACCGCAGCGTCGCGAACTCCGGCTTGGTCTCGCGCAGGATCTCCGTCACCGCCTGCCGCTCGGCCGCAGACAGGTCGCTCGGTTCGCGCCCCTCCAGAATGTCGGCGAGTCGCGCATACACCGCCCGGCGCGCCATGCGCGGCAGTGCGTCGAAGGCCTCGGAGTAGACCAGGAAACTGGCGGGGTGCTTGAACAGGCGCTGCTCGAGATCGAAGTCGCGCAACGACCGGCCGGCGCGGTCGCGCACCCCGCGCTGCGCAAAGTCCTGCGCAAAGCGCGTCGTGCCGCGCAGCGGCGCCGTGAGCCGCGCTTCCTTCACGAAGAGCAGCGCCCGCGCCAGGTTGTCCACCGCGCCACGCAGCCGCGGCGTGACCGGCGCCTGCAGGCTGTCGGTGCGCACGGCGCCAATGGCCGCCTCCATGATGGCTTCGCGTGCCGCCTCGTGCACCGCCATGATGAGGTTGTGCACCACCGTCTGGTGCGTGAGCACCATGAGCGCCACCACATCGCTCTGCCCGTGCAGGTAGGCCGTGGTGTCGAACAGCCCGGCAAGCGACGTGCGGGCGTTGCTGTCGGCCCGCTCGAACTGCAGCCGGAACCTGGCGCGAAACGCCGGTTTGTCGTGCACCTCGTGCCCCAGCAGCGGCGCGTACACGTTGCCCGCGTGCGGGCCGGTGCCGGTCACGTAGTAGCCGCCGAAGCGCTGGGCCACTGGCGTCACGTCGCTCGTGGACCCCTCGTGCACCCCCGTAATGGGATACCCGTGCCGGTCGGCCGCCGTGCTGAGGACCATGAACCCCGGCACCCCGCCCGTCGCGCTCCTTGACGAATGGCACATGAGGCAGGTGGTGGTTTCCCGCTGGAAGGCCGCCCGCGGCCGCGGCTCCTGCGGCAGCGTATAGAACACGCCGCCCTTGGCCGGGTCCACGCTGCCGATCTCGAGAAACGGGCTCTCCAGCACGTAGCCCACGTACACGTCGTCGGTGAAGTAGAGCGCGCGCGGCGACCAGGGCGCGATGCGATCGGTCTGGAGGCTGGTGCGGGAAAAGACCAGCACCTGCGACGACACCGGAATGTCGAGCGCCTTGAGCAGCGCCGGCAGATACCCCAGCACGCTGTCGTGGGCGAGGGTGACCGCGCCGGCGTCGAGACGCGCCTGCAGTCGCGCAATGGGATCGCGGGTGACGCCGGTGTCGGCGCGTGCGCTCACGGCGGGCGCCGCTTGCTCGCTGAAGGCGTCAGTAAACAGACTGGTGAGCGCCACCATGGCGGCACACGCCAGAAACGTGGGCACGCGGCCCGCTCGCACAGGAGAACCGGCCCGGGGAACCGTGTTTACCGGCTCTCGTTCCGGCGCTTCGAGGCCATGGCACCGGCCGCGATGAGCGCGAACGGGCTCACGGTGGCCACGAACACGCTGGCAATGAACACCGACGTCTTGGCCGGTATGGTGGCGGGCGAATCGTCGGGCTCGCCACGCACCAGCGTAATGCCCAACATGACCAGCGGCTGCACCGCCAGCAGTATGGCCGCCCAGCGCCAGGCCCGGTCGGTATTGAGCCAGCCGCACAGCCCCGCGCCCACCATCACGAAGAGCAGCCACAGGAACTGCACGGCCCCCTGCGGAATGCCCTGCGCCGCAAACCAGGGGGTGGCATCGATGATGGCGTACGCCACCACGCCGAGGGCCGCTGCCAGACCGGCGGTTTGCAACGGCGACAGGGAAGCGGGAAGGGGGGCGGACATATCGAGCTGATCGAGCTGCATGGGAATGACGACGGGTGAACGACGCAGGGCGTGCCTGAACCATAGCGAGGGGGCACCGTGCGCGCCCGCCCCCGGCCGCTCACGCGCCCGGGATGGGTGGCTACGCCCCACTCGCCGCGCTGCCCGACCGCTCGGGCCCCAACTCCACGAGGTCGCAGTACTGGAACCGCTCGTCGCGCAACACCCGCTCGCCGGGCACCACCGCAATCGGCTGGGCGAACAATGGTCCATCGGTGACACAGCTGTGGAACTCGCCGCGCTCGCCGCAGGGGTCGACCGCGGCCGGCAGGGCGTCGAGCAGCGCGTCGTCATAGCGGCGCCCGGTGAACGCGCCGTCCAGTTGCTGGGTGTCCACGCAGGTGAGTGTGGCCACGTATCCGCGCCGCACGAAGGTCCGGGCCAGGGCTGCCGTGTCCTCGCCCCACAGCGGGTACACGCCGCGCCACCCGAGCCGCGCCAGCAGGGCCTCGCGATAGGCGCGCACATCCTCCAGGAAGAGGTCACCGAACGCCATGACGCGCGTGTCCGGGTACGCGGCCTCGAGCGTGCGCAGTCCGCGCGTGAACGCGGCTTCGTAGTCGTCGTTCGATGAGTGGGCGCCCAGTGCCACCTCGTACAGCGGCAGCCCCAGCGACGCGGCCTGCGCGCGCAGAATCGAGCGCCGTACCCCGTGAATGCTCACGCGGTCGTACACCGTGGACACGGTGGTGAGCAGCGCCCGCACCACCACGTGCTCGTCGTGCAGCAACCGCTCCAGCATGAGCGTACTGTCCTTGCCGCCGCTCCACGACACCACCACCGGCTGCGGCCGTGCGCGCTCCGCCTGCCCCGCCCCCGTCACGAGGCCGCTCCCGATGAGGCCATGGACGCCGTCCGCCCCGTGGCCAGGGGAATGCGCCCCGCGCCCAGCATGAGCGCGAGACACGCCGCAATGAGCGTGCACAGCGCCCACGACAGATTGCTGGCGTGGGCAATGGCGCCCACCAGCGGCGGACCGATCATGAACCCCACGTAGCCGATGCTCGACGCCGACGCGATGCCGGCCGCCCGGCTCACTCCCGGCACGCGCGTGGCCGCGTTGTACAGAATGGGCACCACGGTGGCGAGCCCCACGCCCACGAAGGCGAACCCCACCATGGCCACCGTCACATCATGCGCCAACAACGTCGCCGCCATGGCGCTCATCGACAGTACGGCACCGGCCACCAGCACCGTACGCTCGGCAACCCGCGCCCGCACCCAGTCGCCGGCAAAGCGCATGGCCGCGGTGGCCCCGGAGAACGCCACATACGCCAGCGCGGCGCGCTGTGGCAACGCTCCCAACTCCTGCTGCACGTACAGCACGCTCCAGTTGTACATCACCCCCTCCGCCATCATGCCGGCCAGAATGAGCAGCCCGATGGTGAGCAACAGCCCGCGCGGCCACGCGAAGTGCGCGCTGTCCGCGTCGGCCGGCGGATGGACCTCGAGCATCCCCCGCGCCGCCACCGTCATGAGACCCGCAACGGGGAGTCCCACCACCAGCAGCTGGGTAACCGGCGGCATGCCGTACCGGAAGAAGAGCGACGCGACCCCCGCGCCCAGCATGGCCCCCACGCTGAACATGGCGTGGAAACCACTCATCACGGCGCGCTGGCCCAACAGCTCCAGCATCGAACCCTCGGCGTTGATGGCAATGTCGTACAGACTCTGCCCCGCGCCGTACAGGAACATGACCACGAACACCAGCCAGGGACTGGGCAACCGCAGCAGGAGCACCAGCGACAGGACAAAGAGCCAGCCGGCGCTCACCGACGTGGCGCGCGCCCCCACGCGCCCGATGATGCGCCCCGCCAGCAGCAGCATGGCCACCGAGCCTGCCGTGGCCGCAAGCAGCGTGAGCGCGAGACGCTGTTCGTCAAATGCGTAGCGTGCGCCCAGCGACGGCACGTGCGCCCCGAAGAGCCCCGCAATGACGCCGAGGTGCAGGAACTGCGCACGCGTGGCCCAACGGGCACGCGCCAGGCGTCGCGCGTCCATGCGCGCTACGGGACCGCGTCGCCGGGCCGGTACTCGCCGTGGTGCGCCGTGGTGATGCGACGATAGAAGAACGTGGTGCCGCGCAACTGGCCGTGCGGCATGTACGCGTAGTCGGGCACTTCGCCCACCCGCACCCATCCCTCACGCTCGTACAGCCGGTCGGCGTCGCTGCCGGTAATGGTATCGAGCACCAGCAGCGACTTGCCGGCGTCGCGCCCCACATGCTCCGCCTCGTGAATGAGCGCCGCGCCAATGCCATGACGACGGGCGCGGCGGTGCACCAGCATCTTCGCCACATCGGCGCGGTGCGGCTGGTTGTCGGGCTGCGCCAGAATGAGCTGCACGGTACCGCAAATCCCCTCGGCATCCTCCGCCACGATGAGCGCCCGGTCCCCGTCCGCCACATCCTCGGCCACCATGCGCCAGAACGACAGGGCATGCTCGCGGGACAGCGGCGCCATGAAGCTCACCGACGCGCCGCCATCGACGCAGTCAATGAGCACGTCGGCCAGCTGTTCCACTTCGGCGGCCGACACGATGTACAGGCGGCGCAACGACCACGTCGGCGGCGCCAGCAGCGTTTCCACGGTCATTGAACGGAGGGGTGGCTGGGAACTGGGGAACCAAAATTCTAGACGTCCGCCCCCGCCGCGCCAAGCCGCCCGCCCGGCTAACCTGCCCCCCCCGCCGCCTGTCGCCTGCCACCTGCTCCTCGCCCCCGGGTCAGGTCACAGGCGTCGTCCGGATCACACCGGGAAGATCCCCGTACTCAGGTACCGGTCGCCGCGGTCGCACACGATGAACACGATGGTCGCGTCGCGCACCTCCGCCGCCACGCGCAGGGCAATCACGCACGCCCCCGCCGCCGATGGTCCGCAGAAGATCCCCTCCTCCGCCGCGAGCCGTCGCGCCATGGCCTCCGCATCGGCCTGCGAAACCAGTTCGAGCCGGTCCACGCCCGATGGGTCGTAGATGCCTGGCTGGTAGGCCGGCGACCACTTGCGAATGCCGGGGATCTGCGACCCCTCACTCGGCTGGGCCCCCACGATGACCACGTCCGGGTTCTGCTCGCGCAGGTACCGTCCGGTGCCCATGATCGTGCCGGTCGTGCCCATGGCGCTCACGAAGTGCGTGATGCGCCCCGCGGTGTCGCGCCAGATCTCGGGACCCGTGGTTTCGTAGTGCGCGCGCGGATTGTCGGGGTTGCCGAACTGATCGAGCACCTTCCCCTCCCCGTTCGCCTGCATCCGCATGGCCACGTCACGCGCGTGCTCCATGCCGCCGGCCGCAGCAGGGGTGAGAATGAGCTCCGCCCCGTAGGCCGTCATGGACGCCCGTCGCTCGGCGCTCAGGTTGTCGGGCATGATGAGCGTCATGCGATAGCCGGTCATGGCCGCGATCATGGCCATGGCAATCCCGGTGTTGCCGCTCGTTGCCTCGATCAGCCGGTCGCCGGGGCGAATGTCCCCGCGCTCCTCGGCGCGACGAAACATCGACAGCACGGGCCGGTCCTTCACCGATCCGCCCGGGTTGTTCCCCTCGAGTTTGCCCAGCACGGTGACCCCGCGCTCGGCCAGCATGGACGCGGCAAGACGCTGCAGCCGCACGAGTGGCGTATTGCCAATGGTACGGTCGATGGTGCGGTCGATCATGGCATCGCGCACAGCGGGCGATGCGGATTGGTCGGGCAGCCGATGGTCATGACGAATACTATGCGACGCCATGGCGGCCCGTGCAGTAGAATAGGACGCTGGCTCTGCGTGTTCTGCGTCCCTACTCCCGAGGATCGTTCGCCATGGCAGGAACTCTCCGTCGCCCGTTCACCTCCGCGGCCACGCGGGGGCTGTGCACCGTCGTGCTTGCCGCCCAGGCCGTACAGGCGCAGGTGCCACCGAAGGCGCCGGCCGGTCCCGCTCGCTCCACGGGGTCGGATGTACGTGCGCGCACCCGGGTCGAGGCGGCCGCGCCGCGCCGCGGGAGTGTGGCGGCCATGCGTGTCCCCGAGGCCGATCAGCTGCTTCCCTGGTCGCAGCAGATCGCCGTACGCGAGCAGTGGCTCACCAAGCGGCATGAGATGCTGCTCCCCATGATGCGCCGCCATGGCATTGGCATGTGGATCGTGGTGAACGAGGAGTTCCACGACGACCCGCTGGCACAGTACGTGGCGCCGCCGCGCCCGTACACCGGCAATCGTGACTTCTTCGTCTTCATCGACGCCGGCACCGAGGGGCTCAGGAAGTATGCCATCACCGGCTATACCGAGGAGAATCTCGCCCGCTTCTTCGACGCGCCCTTCACGGAGCCGCGTCCTCCTGCCGCGACGTTGCGCGACCTGTATGCCCGGTACCAGCCGAAGACCGTCGGGTTGGGCATTCGCGGCACGCGCGGCCAGACGCGCTCGCTGGGCTACGACAGCTATCGCTTCCTGGCGGAAACGCTGGGGCCCGAGGCCGAGAAGACGTTCATGAGCGCCGGCGAACTCACCCAGGAGTACCTCGACACGCGCCTCCCCGAGGAGATGGAGCACTACCGCACCGCGGTCGCCGTCACGGAGGCCATTGTGAAGCGGGCCCTGTCGAACGAGGTGATCGTGCCGGGCAAGACCACGGTGGGCGACGTGCGCCGCGCACTCTTCGACATGCTCTGGGCCGCCGGGGTGCGTACCTGGTTCCAGCCCGACCTGCGCGTGCAGCGCGCCAGCGGTGACGTGGCCACCTCACGCGGCTTCCTCGCGGTGGCCCCCGAGGGCACGGTCATCGAACGTGGCGACGTGGTGCACATCGACTTCGGCATCAGCTACATGGGCTTCGATACCGACTGGCAGAAGATGGCGTATGTCCTCAAGCCGGGCGAGAAGGCGGTGCCGGCCGGCCTCCGGCAGGCCATGGCGAACTCCAACACGCTGCAGGACGCCCTCATGAAGCGGCACGCACGGCCGGGGCGCACGGGCGGTGCGGTCTTCAACGCCACCATGGCCGAGATGAAGGAGCGCGGCATCGAGGCCATGATTTATTCGCACCCCATTGGGGCGCAGGGGCACGGCCTGGGCGCGTCCATCGACTTCCGCAGTGCGCTGCGCAGCGACACCACGGCGCAGAACTCGCGCCTGCGCCCCGGGTCGTACATCAGCATCGAACTCAATACCGCCACTCCCATTCCCGAGTGGGGCGGCAAGAAGCTGTTCGTGATGTTCGAGGACGATGCGCATCTCACCGACGAAGGGTTCGTGTTCTTCCGTCCGCGGCAGGAGCAGTTTTACCTCATTCGCTGATGCCGCGGTACCTCGACCTGAGCCACGCCATCGCCCACGGCACCGTCTACTACAAGGGGCTGCCGGCGCCGGTGATCTGCGACTTCCTCAGTCGCGAGGCGTCGCGCGCCTTCTACGACGAGGGCACCGAGTTTCACATCGGCAAGGTGGAACTGGTGGGCAACACCGGCACCTACATCGACTGCCCGTTCCACCGCTACGCGGACGGGCGCGACACGGCGGCGATGCCCCTTGAACGGTTCGTGGATGTGCCGGCGCTGGTGGTCAGGGCAACCACGGACCATGGCCGGCGCGGGCGGGCCATTGGGGCCGAGTGGTTTGCCGCGCTGAATGTGCGCGGGAAGGCGGTGCTGGTGCACACCGGGTGGGATGTGCACTGGCAGACCGACCAGTACTTCGAGGGGCATCCGTATCTCACCGCCGATGCCGCCACGTGGTTGCGCGATGCCGGGGCCGTGCTGGTGGGCATCGATGCCACCAACATCGACTGCACCGACGGCGGCGCCCGCCCCGTGCACTCCATCCTGCTCCGCGAGGAGATCCTCATCGCGGAGCACCTCACCGGGCTCGATCAGCTGCCCAGCGGCCCGTTCAGCTTCAGTGCCGTGCCGCCCAAGCTCGTGGGCATTGGTACCTTCCCGGTGCGGGCGTACGCCACGTTGCCGTAGCGCACGGCCACCGGTCAGGGAATGGGCGTGGCGAAGAAGCTGGTCGGGCGCCACGCGGGGCGCTTCGCCCGATTGGCCACACGCAGCGCCAGATCGGCGTACATCTCGTTGAAGCCGGCCGCCGCCGCGAAGTCCACCGGCTGCGTGATGTCGTCGCTCAGCTTGTGGTAGTGATCACGCACCCACGCCTGCCATGTCTTCTCCTCGGGCGTTCCCGTGCGATACCCCACCTTGAACGCCAGCGCCGGGATGCCGCGCCGGATGAAGCTGTACTGGTCGCTGCGCACGAAGCGGTTCTGCTCCGGCTCCGGGTCGGGGAGCACCTCGAGGCCGCGGGCCTTCGTGACCGCATCGAGGTCGTCGGCCAGGTCCGACTCTTCGTAGCCGTACGCAAACACGCCCGTGAGCGGAATGAGAGGCAGGAACATGTCGGTATTGAGGTTGGCCACCACCATGCCGTTGCGCAGCGACGGATGGGCGGCAAAGTAGCGCGACCCCAGCAGCCCTCTCTCCTCGGCGGTCACCCCCACGAACGCCAGCGTGCGCTTGTTGCCCCCGCGCTTCGCCACCAGCCTCGCCGTTTCGATGAGCGTGGCGGCACCCGACGCATTGTCCATGGCGCCGTTGAAGATGCTGTCGCCGGTCAGCACCGGCCCCTTGAAGGTGCCGGTGTGATCGGTGTGCGCCGTGTACACCACGATCTCGTTGCGCAGCGTGGCGTCGGTCCCCGGCAGCACGCCCACCACATTGGGTGACGACAGCGTACGCCGCACCGTGGGGAGCGTGGCACGCAGGGTCACATTGAGCGCGGCCGTGGGCAGCTTGTCGCCGCGCCGCACCAGGGCCACGATGCTGTCCCACACGAGCGCCGTGCCGACAAAGAGGCGGCTCGCCAGTGCCGGATTGGCCGTGGCGTTGAGACGCTGCCCGCGCGTGTCGTCGAGCATGGTGTCGGCCAGCGCCACCGCCACTCCGCCGGCACCGCCCGCGTCGTTCCACACCCCGCCCGCACCAATGGCAATGATCCCCACGGCGCCGGCCTGCTGCATGGCGGTCCACCGCGATCGCGTGCCGTGCGCCTGCAGCGCCGCCGAGAGTCCCTTCGGCACGGCGTTCACGTGCACGACGATCTTCCCCTTCACATCGAGGCCGGCGAGGTCGTCCACCCCCGCCTGCGGCAGCGACAGGCCGTAGCCCGCGAACACCAGCGGCGCTTCGATGTCGCCTGTGGATGGGCGCGGCGCCAGGCGCAGGTCACGCCCAACCGCCAGCGGTACCCAGCTGCCTGTGGCCGGGCGCATGGCCAGCGTCACGCGCTCGGCGTCGAGCTTCACTTCCACGAACTCCACGCGCTGCAACCAGCCGTCGGTACCACCAGGCTTGAGTCCGGCGGCTTCGAACTGGCGCGCGATGTAGCGCACCGCGCTCTCGTGACCGGGGGAGCCGGTGTCACGCCCCTTGAGCGAGTCGTGCGCCAGCACCTGCACGTGTCGCCACCATGCTTCGGCCGCTGAGCCGGCCGGCGGCGCTTGCGCAGGCCGTGCGGCCGCGGCCTGTGACGCGAGCGGTGCCGGGGCCAGTGCCCCGGCACTCACCAGCAGGGTGACGACGATGTGACGTGAGCGATGCAGCAGGCGCATGGAAGTGTTCCTCCTGAGAGATGCCACGGGTGCCGTTTGGTTACGGCGTGGCGGCCTTGGCGGCGTCGAGGTGCGCCCGGACGCGCTTGCGGAACCGCTCGGCGATCTGCCGACCCAGCTCGGTTTCCCTGGCCACCCACTCGGCATTGCGGAAGGCCAGCGGGTTGCCCACGTGCTGGCGGTACTGCTCGAGCCACGGCTCGATTCGCGTGAAGAGCAGCAGCCCCTCACCACTGCTTTCCATGAGAAACTCGCCGTGCATCACGCCGTGGCGGGCCATGGAATACGTCATTTCCCAGTAGGTGGCGCACTGACGGAAGGCCGCGTTGAGCGGATGATCGGGCTTCGTCACCGCCAGCACATCGTCCCAACTCGCGGGGAGGAACCTGCTCACCAGCGCGGCGCGCGACTCGCGCATGACCGCTTCGCGGCGGAGGTCATACAGCTTGAGCGCCAGGTCGGCGTCGTGATGGTCGGCGTAGTCCTTGAGCGGCACGGAGCAGGGGTCAGGTAGGAGGGAGGAGGAGTTCACGAAACTGCACCACGTTGCCTTCGGGGTCGCAGGCGTTGCAGGCACGGAAGCGCCGCGCGCTGAACTCGCGCTCGCGGGGGAACACGTACCCGCCCAGCGGCGGCGCCATCTCGCGCGCGGCGGCCAGGCTGGGCACCACGAAGAACGGCTTGATGGCCGTGTCTTCCCGCGGGGCGGGCGCCGTTCCCTCGGGGACCGGCGGCAGAACGTGCGGCGGAACCTGGTGGATGACGAGTTCCGTACGATCCGAGGCGATGACGCGCAGCCCCGTCTCGACATGCACCGGCGACATGAGTAGCAGCACCTCGTAGAACCGCGCCACGCGGTCTACGTTGGCCGCGAAGATGACCGCCCCACTGTTCATCGTGCCTCCCCTGGCGTGAGCGAACCCGCAGGCTCACCGCAAGCTACCCGCCGGGGGGAGCGGAGGCCACATTCAGTAGTTGAACTGCGCCTGGATGCGGAGCAGGCGGCCGCGCTGCTCCCAGCGCGGGCGCAGCTTGTCTTCGAAGCGGCGGTTGCCCTGGTACCACTCGGTCACCAGCTCGAACTTCGGATTCGGCTGCCACTCCACGCCGAACTCCACGTCGTTCACCGTGTGGCTGCGTGCATCGCGCTCGTGCTTCTTTCCGCCGTCGTACACCTGGTATCGCACGAACGGGAAGAAGACCTGCGTGCCACGCTTCAACTGGTAGGTGGCCGTCACGAACCCGCCGCGCAGCGACCGGGTCTCGATGCTGTCGCGCGCCGGATTGTATTCCGGCCCCCGCCCCACGTTGTACTCCGCAAGCAGGCCGAACGGACGTGGCGTGAGGTTGAGTTGCACGAGGGCACGCTCGTCGGCGTAGGTCCAGTCGCTCCGTCCCTTCACGCCCGCACTCCGCTGCTCGGCCGTCACGGTATACTGCCCCCGGTAGCCGGCAACACCCGGCTCCACCAGCTGATTGCCGATCCTGAACGGATACGACAGGCGGGCCACCAGCGTCTGGTTGTTGTTTGCGTCGGCACGATTGGCCGTCTGCCCGTTGAACGCGCCCACGGTGAAGACGCCGTAGTCCCCGCTCCCCTTGCCGGTGCCAGTGGCCAGCTCGGCGTACCGCGCACGGGCGACCTTGGGAGCCCACATGAAGAACAGCCCCAGATCCCGCTCGTTGGCGTGCGCACTGTTGGTCGCGTCGGCACGGTCGAGCGGGAGCCGGTTCGAGCTGCTCTGCATGTTCTCGTAGCTGTAGGGCACCTTGCTCTGCCCCACGCGAAACCGGAATGCGTTGTCCGGGTCGACGCCAAGGTCCACGTACCAGTCCCGCAGCTGCGCCACGTTGCCGGTGGTCCCCACCGCACTGGCGAAATCCGGCTGCAGGTAAATGAACACCTGCGGGTGAATCTGCCCCTGCACGATGAGTCGTGCGCGACGAATGAAGAAACCGCCCAGGTCTCCCCAGCTGCGGTCACACTGCTCGCACTGAAACTGCGGGTTGCTTTCGAGCAGGCGGTTGTACCGGATCTGCCCGTAGCCCCGAATGCGGAAGGACTCGTACCACGGCACCGGCTTCTGGGCAGGGGCCGCGGTGGGCGCCGGAGACGGGGCCCCCTGTGCGGCGAGACGCGGCGGCGTGAGCAGCGCGACGGCCGACAGCAGGAGCGACAGCCTTGCGAACGTGATATGGCGAAACGCCTGAGACAGCGGCATGTAAAGACTCGGGAACGCGTCGGTAACGATGCGGACCGCGCAGTCTACTCTGTCCGTTACATGTCACAGCCGGCCGTGACATGACGGTTACAGTCGTTACAGAGGGGTTACCGCAGTGCGGCAACCCCTCTGATGGTTTTCGGTGTACGTACGGGGCAGGGCGCTAGTAGCGCCAGCTCAGCGTGTCGGCACCGCGCGGCGCCCGGGCGCGCATGCGCTCGAGGATGCGCGGGATGTACATCTGGTGGTACCGCAGCCTGGAATACGCGTTGCTGCGCGTGGGATCGCCGTTCCAGCAGTGCTCGGCGCGATCCCCGTACGTGATCTCTCCGGTCCACTTGGGGGTCGTGGTGCCCTTGAGGAAGTCCTCCACGAGGTACACGGCGTTGTTGAGGTAGTAGTTGTCCATGTCGCCCACGTAGATGTTCAGCTTGTCGAACACCTTGGGGCCCAGCGTCGCCCAGTCCCGGCGCAGGATGTACGAGAGGTCGTAGTTGTCTCGCCAGTAGCGCGCAACCTCCTTGTCGATCACCCCGGTCTTCTTGTCCCAGATGGGCTTGGGATAGCCGTCGGGGCCCATGGGCGAGTAGGTGGCCTGCCAGATGTCCCACTGGTCGCCGCTGCGTCCCTTGCTGCCCAGCGCCGCTTCGCGACGGTTGGTCTCTTCCATGGTGGTCTGCACCTGCCCCAGGTAGTTGCGGTGCGCCGGGCGGGGCGTGCGCTTCCATTGGCTGTCGAGGAAGAACGCGTTCGTTTCCTCGTACAGGTTGAACACCGTATTGGCGCGGAAGTCGATCGGATCGGGGCAGGCGATGTACGCGCCGTTGAACTCGTCGGGATAGAACATCTGCACGGCCATGGCTTCCCAGCCACCGGTCGAGCCGCCGTAGGTGATGCGGGCCCACCCCTGCCCCAGCCCACGGAACCGTCGCTCCACCTCGGGGATGAGTTCGTACATGATGGCGTCGCCCCACGGCCCCTGCGACGCGGAGTTCACGGCGTACGAGTCGTCGTAGTACGGCGTGGCGTGGCGCACCTCCATGAGCAGCACGCGCGGGAAGGTCGCGCTCGTCCAGTCCTTGTAGAACTGATGATTGAGCTCCTGCTGGATGCGGTTGTAGCCGGCGAGGTTGAAGCGCGCCGAGAAGTCGGGCTTGAGGTTCGGGTCGGGGGGCGTCTCGCGGAAGCCTTCGAACGTGTACGGGAAGTGCCCGTGGTACACCACCAGCGGATAGCGCGCGTTCGGGTGCTCGTCGAAGCCCGCCGGCAGCAGCACATTCGCGCCGATGAACATGTCGCGTCCCCAGAACTTCGAGAGCCGCTCACTGCGAATGGTGATGTGCTTGATCCACTTCGTATCCTTCGGTGCGGCAATGGGTGCGATCTCGTTGTCGAGTGAGACCGTGGGGAGCAGGCGTTGGCGCGCGTCGAGCGTGACCCAGCGCGGCGTGCTGTACAGGTTGCCCGGCTTGCGCGCCCACTGCTGTCCTTCGCCCTTGTCAGGGGGCAGCTTCACCGTGTGCCCCGTGCTCAGTCGGAACGTTTCGTAGCGATTGAGCACCGCCTGCACCCAGTAGCGTCCGCGGGGCAGGTCGCGCAGCGACGCCAGCGGATAGGCGTCGGCGTTGTCGGTCACGGTGCGGGTACTGCCGGGAGTCCACCCTTCCACGTCGGTGCCGAACACGAGCTGCGATTCCGGCCCGTCGCTGATCTGGAAGCGCGGCTCCCGCGTGCTGTCGGTGGAAACGAGCAGCAACAGTCGCCCGTCGAGGGGTGCGGTGGCCTTGGCCGTGGGCAACGCCACGCGAACCTGCACGGCGGGCGCGGGGCGAGCGGGCTGGGCATGCAGCGGTACGGCGACCGCGGTGGCCACGGTGGCCGTAGCAAGCAGGAGCAGCGTGAGGGAAAGACGCATGGGCAATCCGGGGAAAGGGACTGCCGAAAGGTACGGCCGGGGCGACCATCGGAGGACGGAGCTCGGACGAATGCCCGAAATCGGCGCCCGGAAACGGCGTTCGGAGGTCGGACGTACCCGCCGCCCGCTCTCCGACTTCCGACTTCCGAACGCCGTTTCCGGCATCGGATCTCCGGCATCCATCCGACCTCCGACATCCGACCCCCGACCTCCGACATCCGACATCCGACCAATCCGACCAATCCGACCGATCCGATTACCGCCGGGTCGTGAGTCCCTGCGCCAGCGCCCCCAGCGCGATGCCGGCAATGGCCCATCCCAGCTCCCAGCTGCCGGCACCGAGCCCGGCGATGGCTGGACCGGGGCAGACTCCACACAGTCCCCAGCCGATCCCGAAGATGGCGGCACCGGCCACGGTCGGGCGATCGAGCACGGCGGTGCGCCGTGCAAACGCGCCACCCAGCAACGGGCGCGTGAGCAATCGCGGCGCCAGCTGATACGCTACCATGGCGACGAGCACGCCACCGCCCATCACGAGCATGAGCCCGAGATCGGTGAAGCGCAGAAAGCCGAGCACGATCTCGGGGCGAATCATCGTGGAGAGTGCGAGGCCGAACCCGAACAGCACGCCGGCGGTGAGCGCGGCCGCCTGTACCGCGCGCGGCGTCGCATTGGCAATCGGAGCGCCGTCGCGCGTCACGGTGGGAATGATGGTGGAAGCCATCCTCACGCCCCGCCCAGCCGGGCCACGACGTTGGCCGTGAGGAAGGCCGTCGCCATGAAGGTGAGCACCGCCACCAGTGAGGGGCGCGAGAGCGAGGCGAGCCCGCAAATGCCGTGTCCCGACGTGCACCCCTGCGACAGCCGAGCGCCGTAGCCCACGAGCAGTCCGCCCACGAAGAGCTGCCAGGTGGGAATGCTCACCGCCACGCGGGTACTCTGCCCCGACCACAGAAACCAGAGCAGCGCGCCCAGCACGAGCCCCAGGGCGTACGCGAGACGCCAGCCACGGCTGGCCACGAGAGGGCGCTGCTGAAAGAACGGGTGCGGCACGAGATACGACCACGTGGAGGAGTACACCGAGCTCATGCCACCAATGAGGCCCGTGAGCACGAACAGCAGCGCCACGCCGCTGCCAATGAGCAGCCCCCCCGCCAGATACTGCGCCCAGCCAAACGGGAACAGTCCGGCCCCGAACCACGCCGTCGTCATGGCCGCCTCCGCGCGGGGCCCACACCGGCGGGACGTACGGTGAACGATTGCGGACGCCACGTGAGCGCATCACTCTCCACCCCCAGTTTGGGACTCACCACCTCCACGCGCGCCGCGTCGACCACGATGAGCACCACACCGTGCGTCCGGTCGGGGTAGAAGGCGGTCCACGCGTCATCCCAGTGCGCATCCTGCGTGGCGCGATCGCGCACCACGCGGGCTGTGCCGGTCACGGCCACGTAGCTCTGCGTGGCCGGGTCGAAGTAGTGGAGGGCCACGGCCCCGCGGTGCTCCACCTCCTTCACCTTGCGGGTGCGCGGGTTGGTGGCGAACCACACCGACCAGGTGGCGTCGGGGTGACGCGGCTGGATGGTGCGCACCTGCGGACGTCCGGCACCGTCCACGGTGGCCAGCGTGGCATATCGGGCCGCCGTCACGATGCGACGGGCAATCGAGTCCAATACCGACGGGGCAAGCGCCGGGGGAGCCGACGTCTGGGCCTGGGCGTGGGCCGGCGCCGACAGGGAGATGCCCGTCAGCAGCAGAGCGCCCAGGGACGTGATGAGAATGGCACGCATGCACCAAAGCTAGCCCCCCGGCACACGCGGCAACGGAACCTCCCGCTGGCTCGTTCACCATGCCGTATGCAGCTCACCCCGCCTCCCCGCCGCTGGACGATCCCGTTGGGGGCCGTGCTGGTGCACCTCGGCATCGGCTCCGTGTATGCCTGGAGCACGCTCAATCGCCCCATCACGGCGGCCATGCCATCACTGCCGTGGTGGGGGAGTCCGCCGTACACCACGTTCACCAGCGCCCTCGTCCTGCTGGGGCTGAGCGCCGCCACGTGGGGCCCCTGGGTCGAACGCCGCGGCGCCCGGATGGCGGCGCGACTGGCGGCTCTCTGCTTCGCCTCCGGCCTTGCGGTGGGAGCCGTCGGGCTGCATCTGCGGCAGCCGCTGTTGCTCTTCCTGGGGCTTGGCATCCTGTGCGGCATTGGCTGCGGCATCGGCTACATCGCCCCCGTGAGTACGCTGGTGCGGTGGTTCCCCGACCGGCGCGGCATGGCCACCGGGTTCGCCATCATGGGCTTTGGCGGCGGGGCGTTCATTGCCGGCCATGCGAACGCGTGGCTCATTGAACGCGTCGGGGTGGCCGACACCCTCCTGGTGCTTGCCGGTGCGTACCTGCTGCTCATGCTGGCCGGCGCGCAGCTGCTGCGCCCCGCCCCCGTACGGGCCGTAGCGGCCAGCGCCCCCACGGCCAACACAGCGCCGGTCGGGCACCCCGGCTACACGCGCCGCGAGGCGCTGCGCACCCCGCAGTTCGCTTTGCTCTGGGGCATGCTCTGCATCAACGTCACGGCGGGCATTGGCATTCTCGCCCAGGCAAGCCCCATGATGCAGGACCTCTTCGGACGCACCCCCGCGCAAGCCGCCGCCGTGGTGGCGATGATCAGCCTCTGCAATGCGGGCGGGCGACTCTTCTGGAGCACCATCTCCGATCGCCTTGGCCGCCGCAATACGTATCTGCTCTTCTTCGGCGCCCAGCTGGGGCTGTTCCTGGTCATCCCGCAATTGGCCCGCGCCGGCGCCTGGTGGCCGTTTCTCGTGTGCCTGCTCACGGTGTTCACCATGTACGGCGGGGGCTTCGCCACCATTCCCGCCTTCCTCGCCGACCTCTTCGGCACAGCCAACGTCGGCGCCATTCATGGCGCACTGCTGACCGCGTGGAGCGTGGCGGCCGTGCTCGGCCCCGTCATCATCACCGAGCTGTCCGAGCGTGCCCGTGCCGCACTCGCGCCCGGCATGTCGCGCGTGGCCATCTATGATCAGCCGCTGCAGCTGCTCGCGGCCCTGCTGGGCGTGGGGCTGCTCCTCACCCTGCTGGTCAGGCCGCTGCGAGCCGCGCGGCGCTGACGCGCCGGCACGGCGCACGGCCGATCCCGACGGTCCCGTTCGCGCTCGAGCGGGGAGCAACGAGCGGCGAGAAATGAGAGATGAGCGCGACGCGCCGTCACAGAGGGCACCGAGGCGGTGGAGGACATGGAGAACCGCAACAGAGCACAGCCGCATTCGGCAGTGCTCCCTGGTCTTCCCTGCACAGCCCACTGCCCGATGGGTTCAGTCACCGCGAGGGCACGCCCGCATGCAGGCTGTTCTCATTATCCTCGACCACCTCGGTGCGCTCCGTGAGGGCGCGGTGACTCCGACCGCGACCCCGACCAAGACCCCGACCCCGCCCGTCAGCGACAGCGACGAGGCGGCGCTACATTCGCCATTCCCCCTCCCGCGAGTGTGTATATGCGTGCAGGCTCCTGGCTCTTCGGTACCCTGCTGTGGCTTGGCGCCGCGTCCGCAGCGGCGGCGCAGTCGGGCAATCCCCGCTTCGGTCGCTGGCTTCTCAAGAGTGACGCCCCGGCGCCCGCCAGCAACATCATGACCTACGAGCCGCACGGCGCGGGCGGCATGCGCGTGACCGTTCAGGCCGTGAACGCCAGGGGCGACACCACGCGCTGGTGGTACACCACCACCTTCGACGGGCGCGCCATGCCGGTCACGGGCAACGCCTCGCAGACCCACGCCGCCGTGCGCGCCCTGTCACCGCTGGTGAACGAGATCGTGAACACGAATAACGGACGCGTCACGCAGCGCCTCACCAACGTGCTCTCGCCCGATCACAATACGATCGGCGTGGTGTACATGCGTGAGGATGCCGAGGGGCGCACGACCGGCGTGACGTTCGCCACCTATCTCCGCATACCCTGACCGGGAGGCGCCCATGCTCATGATGTTCCGCTCGTTGACCACCCACCGGCACGACGCCGTGGCGGTGCTGATCGCCGTGCTCGCCGCGAGTGCCGCCGCCACACCGCTCGCCGCGCAGGAGGCGCCGTACGATCTCGTGCTGCGTGGCGGCACCGTCGTGGACGGGACCGGCGGGGGCATGCGACTCGCCGACGTGGGCATTCGCGGCGACCGCATCGTGCGCGTCGGCAACCTCGCGCGCGCCTCGTCGCGCGAGGTGCTCGATGTGCGCGGGCGCATGATCGCTCCGGGCTTCATCAATGTGCACAGTCACGCCAATCCGCGCGCGCTCGGCACCGCGGCCAACCTGCTCACGCAGGGAGTGACCACCGTGCTGCTCAACGCCGATGGTGGCGGTCCGGTGGATCTGCAGACCCAACTCGCCGGCATCGAGACCGCGGGGACCGCCGTCAACGTGGCGGCGAGCGTGCCGTTCAACAGCATCTGGAGTACGGTGGTGGGGGTCCGCGATGTACGCCCCACCGACGAGCAGATCGGGCGCATGCAGCAACTCGTCACTGCGGGGCTCGAGGCCGGCGGCTTCGGGGTGTCGGCCGGGCTCGATTACAAGCCCGCCTACTTCGCCACCGTCGACGAAGTCAATCGTGTGCTCGCCGTGGCGAAGCCGTGGGGCACCTTCTTCACCAACCACGACCGGCTCACCCCGGAGTCGGGCTTCAGTTCTGTCGCGGGGATGCGGGAGACGATGGCGATCGGCTTCGCGAGCGGCATGGTGCCGGTGTTCACGCACATGAAGCTGCAGGGGCGGGCCCAGGGTGGGGCACGCCGCATGCTCGATAGCATGCAGCAGGAGACGCGGCAGGGACGCTGGGTGTCGGCGGACGTGTACCCCTACCTCTCGGGGCAGACGGCGCTCGCCCAGCTCATCATTCCGGGGTGGGCGCAGGATGGCGGCATCGTCGCCATGCGCGAGCGGTTCCGCGATTCCACGCTGCGTGCCCGCATCATCCGGGAGGCCGACGAAGCCATTGCCGCGCGCTTCACCGGGGCGGCCGGCATCCTGCTGAATGACGATGGCACCACGCTCCAGCAGGTCATGGACCGCGAGCAGATCGCCACCCCGGGCGAGGCCGTCGTGCGCGTGCTCGAGCAGCGCACGCCCAGTGCGATCCTCGGCTTCGGCGCCGAAGCCGATCTCGTCCAGCTCATCGCCGATCCGGACGTCGCCATCGCCTGCGATTGCGATGCGGCACTCCCCGAGAACGTTTCACACCCGCGCGCCTTCGGCACCTTCCCCCGCGTGCTCGGCCGCTACGTGCGCGAACAGCGTGCCCTCAGCTGGAGCGCCGCCATCCGCAAGATGACGTGGCTCCCCGCGTCGCTCATGGGCCTCGACGATCGCGGGCAGGTGGCCGAAGGGATGCGTGCCGATCTGGTGGTGTTCGACAGCGCCACCGTGATCGATCAGGCCACGTACACGAATCCCTCGGCGCCGTCGCGCGGGATCGAGCACGTATTGGTGAACGGCGTGTTCGCCGTGCGGGACGGGGCGGTGACCGGCACGCGGGCCGGACGCACCCTGCGGCGCACCCGCGCGATGGTCAGTCGCCGTCCTCGGTGAACGCTTCGCGCGCGATTTCCCAGCCCATCGTACCGAGCTTCCACTCGGCCGTGTAGCGCCCTTCCTGTTCGTGCGCACGGCCGTTCACGCGCCAGCGCCCGACCCAGTGGCCCACTTCGCGGGCGGTGCCGGTCGCCGTGTCGACCGTCACCTGCTCCGGCGTGCGGACGTAGCCACCGAAGCCCTTGGCCCGCATCTGCGTTTCCCAGGCGTCGATGTTGGCGGGGCGGCCGCGCAGCACCGGCCCACCGGCCACGGCGACTTCGATGTCTTCGCTCATGAAGCTGGCGACGTACTGGGGGTCGAGGGCCGCGATGGCGGCGTTGGACTGCTTGCGCAGGGCACGAATGTCGGCGGCGTGATCTCGCATGCCGCAATATCGCAGGACGGACGCGGGAGAAGAACAGAAAGCGCCGGACCCTGGGGCCCGGCGCTTCCCTGTGCCGTCCGCGGAGGACGTCGGCCCGAGGCCGCGATGGCGCCTGCTGCCATCTGAGTCCGCGTCGGCACCCGCTTGCCGGATGCATGCCTTCCGGCAACGGTGCGTTCCACACGGCGGTGGAATGTTGCAGCGGGTCCATGCGCGCGGTGCGTTCTCGCTTCGCCTCAGCTACTCCGAGGAATCGGGATCGATCCCCGACCCGCCGAAGCATCGTGTTGGCATCGCCCTCACTCTGCGCGATCAACCTGCCATGATCGGCGGACTTGCACCATAGGGGAAACCCGTACGTGGGCGACGCGGAGCAAACGAGGCGCGGAGCACGCGGTCGCCGCGCCTCCCCGCCTCCGCGTCTCCCAAGGTCAGCCGCCCGTCCCGAACTGCCGCGTGAACTTCACGAACAGGCTGCGCTGCTGCGGGCGCACCCAGTCGAAGAAGCCGGTGGCCTCACGCCCGTCGTTGAGCACCACGAACAGCCCGGTACCGGCGGTGTTGAGCCAGCCGAAGCGGACGTTGGCCGACCAGATCTTCTGCTGGTTGTTGTACTGGGTGAGCGTCTGCACGAAGATGCGCGGCGTGAAGAAATAGTTGAGCCGCACCGCCTGCAGGGTGCGCGTGAAGTTGCCTTCGGGCAGGCGCACGTCGTTGTGATCCACCGTCAGCGAGCCCGAGAACGTCGCGCCGCGACGCACGGTGAGCGTGCCGCTGCCGCCGTTGCGCGTCCCCGTCCAGAACTGGCCGAAATCGAAGCGCCCGGTGGCGGTGATGTTCTCGCTGGGGTCAGTGGTGTAGTCGAACCCGAGCGTGCCCCACTGATACTGCCCGGGTTGCAGCACCACCCCCGGCGAAATCTCGAAGGGCACCCGGAGCCCTTCCTGGGAGATGTTCCACTCCGGGCCGAAGCGCGAGCTGTTGGCAAACTCGATTTCCGTCACGTCGATGTGCCAGTAGCCCGTCTGGCGGAAGCCGTCCTCGATGTCATAGAAGCCGCGATAGCTCACGTGCGGATTCCACTGACGGAACCACCCCCACTCGGGCTTGCGCACCAGATACATCGCGGTCGCATCGAAGCTCCGGTACCCCGCCGGACGGCTCATGAAGCCCACCTCGGGATTGAAGTCCTCACCGATCTGCGCCACCCGCGCGTTGGCGTTGAATACATTGGTGGCGAACGCGACGCGCCCACTGTAGGCAAAGTCGTCGCCCGTGCGTCCCGGCGTGGTCGTCTTCGCCGCCCAGAGATCGCTCGTCCACTTCTGCCCCACCCCGAGACGCCCATCCACGGCGAAGGTGCGATTCACATCCCCGGCGTCCTCGGTGGAGAGGCGCTGCACCGCCATGAGGCCGAAGCGCGAACGCGCGCCCACCTCGCGTACGGCGCGTGCCACCGAGAACGACTGCCCCGGCGATCCCTGCTCGGGCGAGTCCGTCACCATCTGCAGCAGCCCCACCGTGGTGCTGCCGACACGTCCCGACAGGCGACCACCTCCCAGGATGGGTTGCGGGGTGCCGTTGTCGGAAATACCGATGCGCCGCGTGAAGAACAGATCCACGGCCTGCGGCGTCCCCGCGGAGAACACGCCCGCATTCTCCAGAAAGAACGGCCGTTTCTCGGGGAAGAAGATGGGGAACCGCGTGAGGTTCACGCGCTGGTCATCCACCTCCACCTGCGCGAAGTCCGTGTTGACCGTGAGGTCGAGCGTGAGCGCCGGTGTCACGCCGTACTTGATTTCGCCACCCACCTCGGTGGGCGTGGTCGTGGACTGCAGATTGCCCGTCCAGCGCTGCTGGCTGGAGGTGAGCACGTACGGCGTGACCGTCTGGATGCGGCGCACCGGGGGCTGCAACTGCGCCAGGTTTCCGGCCAGCGAGAGGCGGTACAGGTTGAACTGCCGCGGAATGAAGGCCCAATAGAGCTCCTCGTTCTTGCGGCGGATCATGCGCGACACGTTGAGCCCCCACGTCTGTTCCCCATTCGCCGACTGATACCGGATGGTCGAGAAGGGAATGCGGAACTCGGCCGTCCATCCCAGCGAGTCGATGGAGGTGGCCACTGTCCAGCTGGCATCCCAGTTCACGTTGAAGCCGCCCATGGCCCCACCCTGCATGCGGTTCTGCCCCGGCACATTCGCGCCCCCGCCTTCGCCTTCGCGAATCACCTGGCCATCGTACTCGATGCCCGCCGGCGTGGTCCCGAACACGAACCCGTTCTGATGGTCGTGATAGGTGTCGAAGATGAAGGCCACGTAATCGCTGTTGGCCAGCGTGACGTCGCGGATCTTCTCACCGGGGATGATCAGCGACGGTTCGCGGTCGTACAGGCGCGCGCCGATGTACAGGTTCTTGCCGTCGCTCGCAAAGCGGACTTCGGTGCGTTCCGACGCCGGCACCCCCTCGTTGAGCTCCCGTTGCACGAACTCGGTGACCGCCGCCCCGCGCTGCCAGACGCCCTCGGTCAGCTTGCCATCGATCTCGGGGGCGTCCCCGTCCACCTTGATGATGTTCACCGTGGGGCGCGGCTTGGCGCGCGCCGCGCGGGCGAACGAGTCGGCCACGGCGGCATCCAGCTTCATGCCGCCCCCTGGCACCGCGGGCTGGGCGGCGAGTTGGGGTGGGGCAAGGCACACGGCAAGCACAAGGCTCGCCGCACGAGCGGCGCGGCGGGGAAACGACGGCATGAGACCCGGAGGCAGGAGGGAGGCGAGGACTCCCCAAATTACGCCCCGCTCCCGCCAACCGTTCGGCGACGACGCCTTCCGGCATGCGGGTGACTGGACAAGCCGCGCCGCACGCTGCCCATTCACCACCATGGCTCTCGACCCGAATTCCCGCCGGCAGTTTCTCGCCTTTCTCGCCGGCAGTCCGCTGCTCGCCGCGGCGGGACTCGATCACGACTGGCTCGCCCGCCTGGCTGGCAACGGCCGCAGCGATGCGCTCCTGCACGCGGCCGATCAGGTGGCGACCGCCGGCACCCACCCGGTGCTTGCCGCACAGCCGCCGCTCATTGCGCGCGCCGCCGATGCCCTCGACGTGTTCGACTTCGAACCCGTCGCGAGGCAGAACATCCCGGTCGCGCATTGGGGCTACCTGATGACCGGCACCGACGACGACGCGACCATCGCCGCCAACCGGGCCGGCTTCGACCGTTGGGTGCTCAGGCCGCGGCGGCTGATCGACGTGAGCAAGGTGGACACCCAGCTGTCCATCTTCGGCTCGCGCTACGCGTCACCCATCGTGGTGAATCCGCTGGGCAGCCAGAAGGGCTTCCACAAGGATGGCGAAGTGGCCACCGCCAAGGCGGCCAAGGCGCGTGATCACCTCATGGTGCTCTCCACCGTCGCTACGACGAGCATCGAAGACACCATCGCGGCCCGCGGCGGTCCGGTGTGGTTCCAGCTGTATCACCAGTCGGATTGGTCCATCACGAAGCAGATGGTGAAGCGGGCGGAACGGGCCGGCGCACCGGCCATCGCGTTCACGGTGGACCTGCTGGGCGGCAGCAATCGCGTCACGATGGTGCGTGAGGCGCGCCGGGATACGCGCGACTGCATCAAGTGCCACCTGGGCGGCCCGCCCCTGCCCGGCGTCAGCGGCCGGGTCGATGATCGCGACAATCGCCGCAAACCCAACCTCGTGGGCTACGAGAAGCTGCCGCCGCAGCTCGAGAAGGGGACGCCCACCTGGGAGTTCGTGGACCGACTCAAGCAGTCCACGGGCATGAAGGTGCTGCTCAAGGGCATCGTCACCGAAGAAGACGCCGCGCTGGCCGTGGAACACGGCGTGGATGGCCTGTTCGTCTCCAACCACGGCGGTCGCGCGGAGAACTCGCGTCGCGCCACCATCGTGTCGCTGCCGGAGGTGGTGAAGGGTACGGCTGGCAAGATCCCCGTGATCTGCGACGGCGGCTTCCGCCGCGGCACCGATGTGTTCAAGGCGCTCGCCCTCGGTGCCACCGCAGCGGGCATTGGGCGCCCGTACATCTGGGGGCTGGGCGCATTCGGCCAGGAAGGGGTCGAAGCGGTGCTCGCGATCATGCACAAGGAGTTCGAGCTTACCATGAAGCAGAGCGGCGTTACCGCATTGTCGCAGATCGCGATGCGCCACATCGCGCCAGCGTGACGGGCGTGCGGGGGCACATGCGGATGGTCACACGGCAGCGCGGCGCCTAGTTGCGCTCCGGCGGCGGTGTCGCCTTCCGCGCCTCCCGCTGCGCGAAGAACGCGCGCACGAGCTGTTCGCGTTGGGGGCTCGCGAGGCAGGCAAGAAACGCCTCGGCCTCCACGGCCGCTCCGGCCGCATAGGGCTGCTCCACCGCCGCGCGCACGCAGGCGAGAATCTGCTCGCGCGCGGGGCGGTAGAGCGCATCGTCGGGCAGCTGCGCCGCCGCGGCGGCCACGGCCGCACGCTGAGCCGCCACGTCGCGCAGGGCCCGACCGTCACGCGCGCGCGGGAGCGGGGCGCCCGCTTCCACGAGCGATCGCGCCCACGTACGGGCGTGCGCGACCGGGTCCTCATGGATCACATCCAGCAGCCCGGCCTGCAACGCGTCGGGGGCCCGGAGCCGCTTGCCGGTCAGCATGAGATCCAGTGCCAGTGCCGCGCCACACAGCCGCGGGGCGCGCTGCGTGCCCCCCGCCCCCGGCAGCAGTCCCAGCAGCACCTCGGGAAACGCCACCTCGACCGTCGGTGCCGCCACGCGGTAGTGCGACGCCAGCGCCACTTCGAACCCGCCGCCCAGTGCGACGCCCTGCATGGCCGCGATGATCGGTTTCTCACACGCGTCAAGGCGGTCGCAGACGGCGTTGAGTTGGGGATCGAGCCGCGGACCGCCGAACTCGCGGATATCGGCCCCACCAATGAAGATGGCGCCCGTGCTGCGCAGGATCATGGCGCGGATTGCCGGGGTTCGATCCACCAGCTCCACCGCATCCACGAGTCCCGTGCGCACGGCGTGACTCAGGGCGTTCACCGGTGGATGGTCGATCGTGACCGTCAGCAGCCCGTCTTCCAGCACCCACCGTAAGGGCGCGTCCTGCAGCGAGGCAGCGTCCGCCATCACCCCTCCGGCACCACGGCGGTCACCTCGATCTCCACCCGCGCGCGCGGCTCCATGAGGGCGCACACCTGCACCGCGCTCATGGCAATGGTGTAGTGCCCGATGAGATCGCGAAAGGCCGCTCCCACGGCGGGGAGCGCCGCCTGATACTCCGCACGGTCCACCACATACCAGGTCATGCGGACGATATGCTGCGGACCCGCCCCGCCGGCGTGCAGCACGTCGACCACATTGCAGAGCGCCTGTCGCGCCTGTTCGGCGAAGTCGTCACTCACGAACTCCTGCCGTGCGTTCCAGCCGATCATGCCGGCCACGAAGATCTGCCGGCCGCTCGCAGCCACGCCGTTCGCGTAGCCGCGCGGTCGCATCCACCCCTCAGGCTGCAGGGCCTGGCTCATGTCGACTGCTCCTGGAAACGCGTGATGGCGGCGCGAAGGTCATCGGGGAAGGGCATCGACCGATGGGTGTCGAGATTGGTGCACACGATCACCTGCCGCGCTTCCACGCGCAGGACGCCGTCGCCATGCACCTCGAAGTGCAGCGTGAGCGACTTCTCGCCCAGCCGTTCCACCTGAAGCGAGATCACGAGCTCGTCGCCCATGCGACTGACCGCGCGAAAGTCGCTCTCCCAGCGCACCGACGGCAGGCCGACGCGACGTGGCCCCAGCAGTTCGGCATAGGAGAGACCGAGTCCCTCCGTCACCCACTGGTCGACGTGATCCTGGAACAGCAGAAACACCTGCGGGAAGAACATGATGCCCGCCGGATCGCAGGCACTGAAGGGCACGCGGAATCGCCGCGCAAACACCGGGCGGCTCATGATGTTTCCTCCAGCGGGAGCGCCTCGCACTGCGGCAGGCGGAACCGCTGCAGCTTGCCGGTCGCGGTACGCGGCAGCTGCGCCACGAAGGCCACCGCGCGCGGGTACTTGTACGGGGCGATGTGTGCCTTCACGAACTCCTGCAGCGCCCGCACGGTGGCGGCCGTACGGGGCACGCCGGGACGCAACACCACCCACGCCTTCACGAGGTTCCCCCGCTCGTCATCCGGCACGCCATATACGCCGCACTCCGCCACCGCGTCGTGCTGCAGCAGGCAGGCCTCCACTTCGGGGCCGGCAATGTTGTAGCCCGACGAAATGATCAGGTCGTCGGTGCGCGCGTGGTAGTGGAAATACCCGTCCTCATCGCGGAAGTACGCATCGCCGGTGTAGTTCCATCCGTCGCGCACGTACGCGCGCTGCCGCTCGTCGTTCAGGTACCGGCATCCGGTGGGCCCCTTCACGCGCAGCTTCCCCACCACACCCGGCGGCACGACGAGCCCCTCGTCATCCACCACCTCGGCGCGGTACCCGGGCACGACCTTCCCCGTGGCTCCCGGGCGAGCGGACGCCTCGTCGGCGCTGATGAAGATGTGCAGCAGCTCGGTGGCCCCGATGCCGTCGATCAGCTCGATGCCCGTGGCGTCACGCCACAGCGTGCGGGTGGCGGCGGGAAGCGCCTCGCCCGCCGACACGCACTTGCGGAGCGGCAGCGCCCGCAGGTCGTGCCCGAGGGCCACGAGGGCGCGGTACGACGTGGGGGCCGTGAACAGAATCGTGGCGCCGAAGTCGCGTATACCCTCGTACAGCTGCGGCGGTGCCACCTTGTCCAGCAACACCGCGCTGGCACCAACCGCCATGGGAAAGAGCACCAGCCCGCCCAGGCCGAAGGTGAAGGCCAGTGGAGGGCTGCCAATGAACACGTCGTCGGCGGTGGGACGCAATACGTGCGGCGGCCAGCACCGGCACACCGCCAGGACGTCCCGATGGAAGTGCATGGTGGCCTTTGGCACACCCGTCGTGCCCGACGTGAAGCCCAGCAGGCAGGTGTCGTCGCTGGCGGTATCGACATTCACGTACGGCAGGTCGTGCGCGGCCATGGCCGGCTCGAGGGCCTCGGCGCCGCCGCCCTGGAAGAAGCGCATCTGGCGCAGCGTGGGTTCCGCCGTGGCCGCCTCGCGCAATTCTTCAGCCAGTGCGCCGTCTCCCAGCGCGTGCGTGGCGCGGCTGATGCGAATGATCGTGGCCAGCTCACCGGCACGCAGCATGGGCATGGTGGTCACGGCAATGCCGCCAGCCTTCATCACGCCAAACCAGCACGCGACCAACATGGGACAGTTGGCGGCCCGCAGCAGGACCCGATTGCCCGGAACCAGTCCCATGTCGCTGGTCAGGACATGGGCGATGCGATCGGCCCGGTCGAGCAGCTCCCGATAACTCCACGTGACGCCCGGCGCCCGCAGACAGACGCGGTCGCCCCATCCGTGCACGTGCACGGCATCATCCAGCAGGGCCGTCGCACAGTTGAGTTGCGGCGGGAATTGCAGCGACGGCAGATCGAAGAGGTACTCCGGCTGCCACTCCCGGGGGGGGAGGGCGTCGCGGGCGAAGGTGTCGAGATGCGCGCTGGGCATGGCGTCAGGGGTGCGCAGTGGTGGGTGAGGGGGGGGCCACGTGTCCCTTGAGCAGTTCGCGGGCAATGATCAGCTGTTGCACTTCACTTGCCCCTTCGTAGATGCGCAGCGCGCGAATCTCCCGGTACAGCCGTTCCACGGGGACCTCGTGCACCACCCCCATTCCGCCCCACAGCTGCACGGCGGCATCGATGACGCGCTGCGCCCCCTCCGTGGCCGCGAACTTGGCCATCGCCGCCTCCTTCGTGACCGCGTGGCCGGCATCGCGCCGCCACGCCGCGCGATAGGTGAGCAACGCCGCGCTGTCGATCGTGAGCGCCATGTCGGCCAGCTTGGCCTGCGTGAGCTGAAAGTCGGCCAGCACGCCGCCGAACATCGGGCGTGTGGTCACACGCGCCATGGCTTCCTGCAGGGCACGACGCGCAAAACCCAGTGCGGCCGCCGCCACCGACGTGCGGAACACATCCAGGGTGCGCATGGCCAATTTGAAGCCGGCCCCACTCTCCCCCAGGCGCTGCGTCGCCGGCACGCGACAGTCGACGAGACGCAGGCGCGCCAACGGGTGCGGGGCGATCACGTCGATGCGCTCGGCGATCTCGAATCCCGGCGCGTCGGCGTCGACGATGAACGCCGAGATGCCGCGCGCACCGGGTGCGTCGCCCGTACGCGCGAACAGCACGTAGAAGTCGGCGATGCCGCCGTTCGAGATCCAGGTCTTCTCCCCGTTCAGCACGTACTGCGCGCCATCCCGCCGGGCCACACACGACAGCGCCGCCACATCCGACCCGGACTCGGGCTCGGACAGCGCGAAGGCGGCAATGGCCTCACCACGCGCGACCCGCGGTAGGTAACGGGCGCGCTGGTCGGCACTGCCCTCGAGGCTGATGGCACCCGAGCCAAGCCCCTGCATGGCAAAGGCGAAATCGGCGAGGCCGTTGTGCCGCGCGAGCGTCTCGCGGAGCAGACAGATCGCGCGGGTGTCGATGACCTCCTCGGCCCCGCCGTGGCCCCGGCCCGCCACGGCATGCGCGAGCCAGCCATGCTCGCCCAGGACGCGCACGAGCGCGCGGCAATCCGCGTCCGCGTCTCCGGAGTGCAGCGACGCCACGTGCTGTGCGGCCCAGTGGTCGAGACGCTCGGCCAGCGCCACGTGCGCCGCGGTGAAGAACGGCCAGGACAGATGCTCGCGGTGCGACACGGCTCAGCGCCCGCTGAAGCGAGGGGTCGCCTTGGCCACGAAGGCCTCGTAGGCGGCGCGGAAGTCGGCGGTCAGCATGCATAGGGCCTGCGCCTGCGCCTCCGCTTCGATGGCCTGTTCGATGCCCATGCTCCACTCCTGATGCAACATGGTCTTGGTGAGACCATTGGCGAACGTCGGGCCGCTGGCGAGCGCCCCCGCCACCGCGTCCGCATCGGACAGCAACCGATCCGGCTCGACCAGTCGGTTGTAGAAGCCCCAGCGCTCCCCCTCCTCGCCGCTCATGCTGCGACCAGTGAAGAGCAGCTCGCTGGCGCGCCCCTGCCCGATGATGCGCGGCAGCAGGGCGCAGGCGCCCATGTCACACCCCGCGAGCCCCACCCGATTGAACAGGAAGGCCGTCTTGCTGCGCGCCGTGCCCAATCGCAGATCCGACGCCATGGCGAGAATCGCCCCCGCCCCCGCGCACACACCGTCCACCGCCGCAATGATGGGTTGTGGGCAGGCGCGCATGGCCAGCACGAGGTCGCCGGTCATGCGCGTGAAGCGCAGCAGATCGGGGGCGGTCAGTTGCACCAACGGCGCGATGATGTCGTGCACATCCCCGCCCGAGCAGAAGTTGCCGCCGGCTCCGGTGAGCACGACCGCATGCACGTCGGTCGCGGCGCGCAGCGCACGAAACGCGTCGCGCAGCTCGGCGTAGCTCTCGAAGGTGAGCGGATTCTTGCGTTCCGGCCGGTGCAGCGTGACCGTGGCCACCCCGTCGCGGCAGCTCCACGCGAAGTGCGAGGGGGCGAAGCCGGCCATCGTGAGTCGCGTGCCGGCATCGAGCGCCGAGGAACTGGTCGTCATGAGGCGCGCTCCTGGCGCGAGGAAGTGGAGGGGCCACGCGGTGCCAGATGGGCACGCAGGCGGCCGAGGTGCTCGTACAGGGCGTCGCGATGCACATCGTCGAAACCGCAGAACAGCGCCACCAGCCACTGTTCGTGCTCGGCGGCCATGCGCAGGAACTCGCGACGCCCCCACGAGGTCAGCGACACGATGGTCGAGCGCCGATCCGCGGGATCGGTGGCGCGCTCCACCCAGCCATCGGCCACGAGCTGCTCCGTCAGCAGCGTCACGTTGCCGCCCGTGACCATGAGATTGCGCGTGAGGGTGTTGAGCCGCAGTCCGTCGGGGTGTCGCTCCAGCTGGGCGAGATAGTCGAACCGCGGCAGCGTGATGCCGAACCGCTCCCGCAGGCGGGCGCGAATGACCTGCTCGACCTGCGTGCTGCAGGAGAGCAAGCGCAGCCAGAGACGCACCGCCGAGTGATCGGTCGACTGCGCCCGCGCCTCCTGACCGAGGCGCTCGTCGTCCACCACGTGCACCTGCGCAAAGTGCCGGCGGGGGCTCACATGACCTCGCCGCCGCTGACCGAGAGCGCCTGCCCCGTGATCGACGCGGCGCCATCGGTGCAGAGCCACGCGACCGCGGCCGCGACCTCGTCGGGCGTGATGAAGCGCCGCTGGGGGTTGAGCGCGGCCAGCTCCGCCCGGGCCGCTTCCTCGGAGCGCCCGGTGCGAGCCACGATGTTGGCGACACTCGCGTCGAGCAGCGCCGTGTCGGTGAAGCCCGGGCAGACGGCGTTCACGGTGACGCCGCTCGGGGCCAGTTCGAGTGCCAGGGAGCGGGTGAATCCGATGACCCCGTGCTTCGCGGCCGCATAGGCGGCCACATAGGGATAGCCGCGCTGCCCCGCGGTGCTGGCGATGTTCACGATGCGTCCCCACCGCGCACGGCGCATCCCCTCCGCCACCGCGCGCGTACAGTGGAACGTGCCCGTCAGGTTCACCCCCAGCATGCGCTGCCAGAGTTCGTCGGTGGTGCGCGACAGGGTGGCACTCTCTGCCTGGCCGGCGTTGTTGACCAGCACGTGCACCGGTGGCAGCGCGGCAAAGGTCCGCTCCACGGCCGGCGAATCGGCCACGTCACACACCGCCACGCGAACGGCGCCTCCCAGGGCGTCGGCGGTATGCCGCAGCGCGGATTCCGTACGCCCGAGCAACGTGAGTTGCATGCCGGCCTCGTGCAGGTGGCGGGCAATGGCCGCGCCAATCCCCCGGCCAGCCCCGGTGATCACCGCATGGACCGTCTCCGGACGCGGCGACACCGGAGGGGTGGCGCTGGCATCGGCGGAGCGCATCACGGGCGCCCCGACTGGGCCTTCTCGCGCGCGAACCCCGCTTCCAACTGGGGTTTGGCGGAGCGGTACGGATTGGGCCACGCGATCGCCGTGTAGCCAATACGGGCCGCCTCGGTGAGCGTCCACGCCGGGTTGGCGAGATGGGGACGGGCCACGGCACACAGGTCCGCGCGTCCGGCCGCAATGATGGAGTTCACATGGTCGGCCTCGCTGATGGCGCCCACGGCGATCGTCGCGATGCTGGCCTCCTGCCGGATGCGATCGGCAAACGGCGTCTGGAACATGCGGCCGTAAGTGGGCTTCTGGCGCTTGCTCACCTGCCCCGACGAGCAGTCGATCAGGTCGGCGCCCGCCACCTTGAAGGCGCGTGCGATCTCCACCGCGTCGGCGGGCGTGATGCCGCCTTCGACCCAATCGTGGGCGGAGATGCGCACCGACATGGGCAGATGGTCGGGCCACACGGCCCGCATCGCCGCGAACACTTCGAGAGGATAGCGCAGCCGGTTCTCGAGCGAGCCGCCGTACGCGTCGGTGCGCTGGTTCGTGAGCGGCGAAATGAAGCTCGACAGCAGATAGCCGTGCGCGCAGTGCAGTTCCATCCAGTCGAACCCGGCGGCGGCCGCCCGCACGGTGGCCGCCACGAACTCGTCGCGCACCGCGTCCATCTCGGTGCGCGTGATCTCCCGCGCCGGGTGACTCACCCCCGGCAGATACTGCTGTGTGGACGCACTCACCAGCGGCCAGTTGGGTTCGGAGCCGTCGTCGGGGAGCGGCCGGTCTTCGCCATCCCACGCCCGCCGCGTGGAGCCCTTGGCACCGCTGTGCCCCAACTGCATGGCAATGCGCGCGTCGGTATGCTCGTGTACCCAGTGCACGATGCGCTGCCACGCCTGCATCTGCACGTCGTTCCACAGCCCCGGACACCCCGGGGTGATGCGCGCCTCGGGGCTGGGAGCGGTCATCTCGGCGAACACGAGACCGGCGCCCCCCATGGCGCGGGCGCCAAGGTGCACGAGATGGTAATCGCCGGCGATCCCGTCCACGGCGGAGTACTGCGCCATGGGCGAAACGACCACGCGGTTCTTGAGCAGCACCGACCGGGCGCGATACGGCGTGAACATGGGGGGCACGGGCGCCACCGGGGCGGCAGCCGGCTCCGTCTCCACGCCGGCGGCACGGCGGGCGCGCTCGGCGAGCCACTGTTCGTACCCCTCGAGCCAGGTGCGGTCGCGCAGGCGCAAGTTCTCGTGACTGATGCGCTGACTGCGCGTGAGCATGGAGTACATGAACTGCTCCGGCTCGAGCTGATCGCAGTAGCGCGTCCCGCACGCCTCGAACCACTCCATGGCGTTCCAGGCCGCGTTCTGGATGCGCAGCGTCTCCACCCGCCGCAGCTCCTGGAACTGCGCGAGCACCGCAGGGATCCGGTCCGGTGTGTCACCGTGCTGCCGGAACTGCCGGACCAGCTCGATCGCGTCCTCGAGCGCCAGCTTGGTGCCCGACCCGATCGCGAAGTGCGCGGTGTGCACCGCGTCGCCCATGAGCACGACGTGCGCGCCATTGGCATTGCGCAGCCACCAGTGTTCGCAGGTGACGCGCTGAAAGTTGAGCCACGCTGACCCGCGCAGGTGCCGGGCGTTGGTCATCAACCGCTCGCCCTCGAGCGATTCGGCAAAGAGCCGTTCGCAGAACGCGACCGACGCCTCCTGATCGGCGGTGTCGAGGCCGTGCGCCCGCCACACCGTTTCGGGACATTCGACGATGAACGTGGTCGTCTTCGCGTCGAACTTGTAGATGTGCGCCTGGAACCACCCGTGTTCGGTACGCCGGAAGTCGAAGGTGAAGGCGTCGAAGAGCTTGTGCGTACCCAGCCAGATGAAGCGATTGGGGCGGGTGACGATGTCCGGCTTGAACTGCTCGGCGTACAGGGTACGCGTGCGCGAGTTGATCCCGTCGGCGGCGATGATGAGATCGGCGTCGGGGAAGGCCAGATCCGAGTCCACCTCGGCCTCGAACTGGAGCTCCACTCCCAACGCCTCGCATCGCGCCTGCAGAATGTTGAGCAGCCGCTTGCGTCCGATTCCCACGAATCCGTGCCCGCCCGACCGGATGCGACGCCCCTTGAAGCGCAGCTCGATGTCGTCCCAGTGGCTGAACGACTGCTCGATCTCCTCGCATGTGGGCGGGTCCCACCGCCGCATGTTCTCCATGGTGGCGTCGGAGAAGACCACACCCCAGCCGAACGTGTCGTACGGCTTGTTGCGCTCCACCACCGTGATGTGGTGCGCCGGATTTTCCTTCTTCATGAGCAGGGCGAAGTACAACCCCGCCGGCCCGCCGCCAATGCAGACGATTCGCATGCGCTATGCTACGACCCGTTACTTCAAACTTCAAGTAACCGGGCTGTCCGGCCGCCCACCGTGGGGGCTGGCGTGGGCATCACTCCCGCGTCATCGCGGCCAGCATCTCCTTGAGCAGTTTCGCGGCCACCATGGCCGTGAGACCCGTGGGATCACGGAGCGGGTTGTACTCCACCAGGTCCGCTCCAACGATGGGTCCCTCGATGGCCTGGACCATGGTGAGCAGTTCGCGCGTGCTGAGCCCCCCGGGTTCCCAGTGCGAGACACCGGGGGCGAACGCCGGATCGAGCACATCGAGGTCGAGCGAGACATACACGGGGCCGGGCAACGCCGGGCGTACCCCGGCGGCGAACGCCTGCATGTCGAGCATCTCCACGCCGAAGCGATGCGCCTGCTCGCGCTGGTGCGCGGTGAGCGTGCGGACGCCCACCTGCACCAGCCGCGCCGCCAACCCCTCTTCCATGATGCGCGCAAAGGGGCAGGCGTGCGAGTAGCGATCGCCATCGAGCGCGTCGTACAGATCCGCGTGTGCGTCGAAGTGGAGAATCGTGAACGGCGCCGCCGCGCGGGCGACAGCCCGTACCACCGGGTAGGTCACCGAGTGATCGCCACCCAGCACGAGCGGCCGCCCACCCGTCGCGAGCAGGCGCGCGACCCCGGCCTCGATGCACGACCGCGCCTCGGTACCAGGGGGCAGTTCGAGATCCCCCGCGTCGTCCCACCCCAGCGTGTCGAGCGCTCGCCCGTCTTCGGTCGACAGATTCGACGAGGCGGCCCGCAGCGCGCTCCGGATGTGTGACGGGGCCAACGCGGTGCCGCGCAGGAACGAGGACGACGCATCGTATGGCACGCCGAGCAGCGTGGGGCGTCCCGATCCCGCCGTTGGACTCATCGCGAGTCAGGTGACCGCGCGACGCACCTGATACGCGGGCGCACGCCACGCCTCGGTGCGCAGCACGTCGGCCAGGATCTCCACCGCGCGCGCCACGTCGGCAAAGCGCAGGTAGAGCGGGGTCAGCCCGAACCGCATGATGTCCGGCGCCCGGAAGTCGCCGATCACGCCGCGATCGATGAGCGCCTGCATGATGGCGTAGCCGGCAGGATGCCGGAACGACACGTGACTGCCGCGCGGGGCGCCCGGCGGCGGCCCAACCAGCGTCACGTCGTACGCGTGGCAGTGCGCCTCCACCAGTTCGATGAACAGCGTCGCGAGCGCACGCGACTTGGCCGCGATCTGTCCCATGTCCGCTTCCAGATGCAGATCGACGCCGCTCTCGAGCGCCGCCACCGCAAGGATGGGTGGGGTCCCGCACAGAAAGCGGGCGATGCCCGGAGCCGGTTCGTACCCGTCCACGAACTCGAAGGGACGGGCGTGCCCCATCCACCCCCCGAGCGGTGACTGCAGGGCGGCCTGGTGTCGCGCGGCGACGTACAGAAACGCCGGCGCCCCCGGACCGCCGTTGAGGAACTTGTAGCCGCACCCCACGGCCAGATCCGCCTGGCAGGCGCTGAGCTGCAGCGGGACGGCACCCACCGAGTGGCTGAGATCCCAGAGCACGAGGGCCCCCTGGGCGTGCGCGGCCGCCGTGATGGCCGCCATGTCGTACATGTCGGCCGTCTTGTAGTGCACGTGGGTGAGCATCACCAGTGCCGTATCGCGCGTGATGTGCGCCACCAGTACGTCACGCGGCGCCAATGCCAGCCGGTGCCCTGCACCGAGCGAACCGATGGCCGTCTCCGCCATGTAGAGATCGGTGGGAAAGTTGCCAGGCTCCGACAGCACCACATGGCGCCCCCGCTGCGCGGACAGTGCGGCCACGATGAGCTTGTGCAGGTTCACCGACGTGGAGTCCGCCACGATCACCTCGTGTGGCGCCGCGCCCACGAGGCGGGCGATCTTCGCCCCCACTCGCTGCGGGGCCGAGATCCACCCGGCGCTGTTCCAGCTGCGGATGAGCCCGTCCCCCCACTCGCCGTGCAGGACCCCGGCTACACGGTCGGGCGTCTGACGCGGCAGCGCGCCCAGCGAGTTGCCATCGAGGTAGATCACGCCCTCGGGGAGCGTGAAACGTTCCCGGAAGTGCCGCAGCGGATCGGCCGCGTCGAGCGCCGCCACGTCGGCGGCCGTGGGAAGGGGGGTCATGAGCACATCAAGGCGTGAGAGGATCAGAGCTTCGCATCGCTGGTCGAGCGATGCGCGCCCCGCAGGAAGGTGTCCAGCGCGGTGCCACCGGTCCCCGTGGTATCGCGCCCGGACGCCGACGGCGCCACGATGTAATCGTGCGCGAGCCGCATGTGTGCATCGCGGAAGGCGGCAATGCGCTGCAACGCCGCGTTGTACGCCCCCTGGAGCGCCACCGTACCACGCTTCACGCGTTCGCGGACCCGGGAGTCGCGCTCCGTGTCTTCCACGAAGGCGCGATGCCGTGGCGGCATGAACGCACGCACGGTGCGCAGGTACGCGCCGGCCGGCGCGTCAGCGTGGTGCACGCCCAGCATGGCATCGAACAGTTGCAGCAGCGCGCTTTGCGCGGCGCTGCCGCCGATGAGCCGCCGCGGCTCGTCGGACACGCCCTCGTATATCACCCCCGGCTGCGGCCACCCCGCAACGAACGGCCGCACCCGCAAGTAGTACGTGGCCGGGTCACACCATCGCCGCACCGCCTCGAGCGCCTCGTGCACCGCCGTCATGCCCGCCGCGAACGCGTCGAGGGTGACGGCGAGTTCCTGGTCGGTCCCCGAGTGCGCGTGCTGCACCGCGGCCGCCACGACCGGCAGCAGCGGCGCACCGGCCAGTTCCACCCCCATGCTGGCCACGAAGAACCAGTCTTCGTCCACGCCGCCCAGGAACTGGATGATCGTGCGGGCGTTGTCCACCGAGAGCGGCTGCGCCGCGTCCACCAGCTGCCAGTTCGTGAGCGTGGTGGTGGCGTAGTGCGCAATGGGTTGGCGCCCCATGGCGTTGGCCAGCGTGCAGAGCGGCACCGACACGGACGCGGGCAATCGCAGGGCCGCAGTATCGCCACCCCAGACATGGGCGTTCGCGAAGTGCGTGAGCAGCAGCAAGGCCCGCTCCCGGTCGCCTTCCGTTTCCAGCGCCGCCACATCGGCCACCGGTAGCGCCCGCAGCACCCCGCGCAGGCGGCGCGACCGAATCAGCGCACTCAATTCCGGCACCAACGCATCCCACGCGGCAAAGGGCGTCGGCAGCCGTGGCGGCAGCGGAACCGGCGGCACGAACCCGGTGACCGGATCGACAGCGTACTGGGCGAGTGTCATCCGAAGAATCGTAGGGCGCTCCTGGGTTTCATGTCATTCGGTGTTTCTTCACCCGCAGCCTGCCCCACGCCCCCGGCTCCCGGCTCCCGGCCCCCTGCTTTATTTAGGGCATGACCACCACCATCACTCAGGCCGACTTCATCCAGTCCATCGCGGACGCGCTCCAGCACATCTCGTACTACCACCCGCTGGACTACATCCACGCGCTGGCTGATGCGTACGAGAAGGAGCAGTCCCCCGCCGCGAAGGATGCCATCGCCCAGATTCTCACCAACTCGCGCATGTGCGCCGAAGGGCATCGGCCCATCTGCCAGGACACGGGCAGTGTGGTGGTGTTCCTCAAGGTCGGCATGCACGTCCGGTGGGACGCCACGCTCTCCATTCAGGAGATGGTCGATGAAGGGGTCCGCCGCGCGTACCTGCTTCCCGAGAATATCCTGCGGGCGAGCATCGTGGCCGACCCGGCCTTCGGACGGAAGAATACGCGCGACAACACGCCGGCCGTGGTGCACGTGGAGCTCGTCCCCGGCGACAAGGTCGAGGTGAAGCTGGGCGCCAAGGGCGGCGGCTCGGAGAACAAGAGCAAGTTCGCCATGCTCAACCCCAGCGACAGTATCGTGGAGTGGGTGCTCAAGACGGTGCCGCTCATGGGCGCCGGCTGGTGCCCCCCGGGCATGCTGGGGATCGGCATTGGCGGCAGCGCCGAGAAGGCCATGCTCATGGCGAAGGAGTCGCTCATGGAGCACATCGACATGGCGCAGCTCAAGCAGCGCGGGCCGCAGAACAAGATCGAGGAGCTGCGCATCGAGCTGCACGACAAGATCAACGCCCTCGGCATCGGGGCCCAGGGACTCGGTGGGCTCAGCACCGTCCTCGACGTGAAGATCTGGGACTATCCCACGCACGCCGCGTCCAAGCCCATCGCCATGATTCCGAACTGCGCGGCCACTCGTCACGCACACTTCTGGCTGGACGGCAGCGGAGTGGCGCAGCTGCCGGTGCCCAAGCTGAGCGACTGGCCCGACATCACGTGGCGCCCCGATGTGAACGCCAAGCGCGTGAATCTCGACACGCTCACGCCGGAGATCGTCGCCACGTGGAAGGCCGGTGACCGGCTGCTGCTCAACGGCAGGATGCTCACCGGCCGCGACGCGGCGCACAAGCGCATTGCCGATCTCTTTGCGAGTGGCGAAGGACTCCCCGACGGCGTCGATTTCACGAATCGCGTGATCTACTACGTGGGCCCGGTGGATCCGGTGCGCGACGAAGCGGTGGGCCCGGCCGGCCCCACCACGGCCACCCGCATGGACAAGTTCACCGAGATGATGCTGGCCAGGACCGGACTCATTGCCATGGTTGGCAAGGCCGAGCGCGGACCGGCCGGACTTGAGGCCATACGCCGGCACAAGGCCGCGTACCTGATGGCCGTGGGAGGCGCCGCGTATCTGGTCTCCAAGGCCATCCGGTCGTCGCGGGTGGTGGCCTTCGCCGACCTCGGGATGGAAGCCATCTACGAGTTCGACGTGGCGGATATGCCCGTAACCGTCGCGGTGGATGCCACCGGCGACAACGTGCACGAGACCGGACCGTCCGTGTGGAAAGACAAGATCGCCAAGGGTCTGCCAATTCTGGCCTGACCAGCGTCGCGAAAACCAACGACCCGCACCGCCAACTCGGCACCCGGAACGGAGCCGTTTCGGGTGTCGAGCGCGGGGTTCGGGTGCCGCGTCATCTCCCCATCACGATCCCATGCGCCCCCTCTCCGTCGCCCTGTCCGCCCTGCTCCTCGCCGCCGCCCCGCTCGCGGCGCAGCAGCCGGCCCCGTACCCCACCAGCTGGGATCCCACCCTCCTCGCGCGTGCCGACGTGAAGTCGGCCATGGCCATGCTCGAGAAGAACTTTCCGCAACAGCTCGAGGAGTGGGTGCGCCTCACCGAGATGCCCGGCAAGTCGGGGCAGGAGCAGGCGCGCGGCGCCTACGTGAAGGCGGCGTTCGAGAAGGAGGGACTCAAGCCCACCGTGGACTCCATCGGCAACGTCGTGGCCGTCCGCAAGGGCACCGGCGGCGGGCCGACCATTGTCATCATGGCGCATATGGACGTGGTCTTCCCCAACGACACGCCGCGCAAGGTGCGGCGCAGCGGGGACACGCTGTTCGCGCCGGGGGTGGGTGACAACACCGCCTCGGTGGCCAACATGCTGGCCACGCTGCGCACCATGAACGCCACCCGGTTCGCCAGCAAGGGCGACATCATCTTCATCGGCACCACGCAGGAGGAGCTGGGGCTCAAGGGTGCCGAGTACTGGCTCCGCACCAACCCGCGCCCCGACCTGCTCATCGTGCCCGACGGGGCGTTCGGCAGCGTCGCCTACGGCGCGCTGGGCATCTACTGGACCAAGTACGTGTTCACCGGCCCCGGCGCGCACACGCTCGCCTCGCGCGGCCGTCCCACGCCCGTCCGCGCGGTTGCCGCGGCCATCGATCGGTTGTACCAGCTGCAGTTTCCCGCCCTCCCCGATGGCGCCGTGATGAACATCGGGCAGATCCACGGCGGCAACATCTTCAATGCGGTGCCGCAGGAGCTCTACTTCACGGTCGACCTCCGCAGCAGCGACCCGGTCCTGCTCGACTCCCTCGATCGCACCATCACGCGGGTCACGCAGGAGGTGGCGACCGAGTACAAGGTCGGGCTGCGCGTCGAGATCGAGCAGAAGAACCAGGCCGGTGGCACCGAGAAGCAGCTCGCCGGCGCTCGTGCGCACCCGCTCGTGCAGACGGCCGTCGACATCAACCGGGCACTCGGTATCAGCACCGGCATGCCCGGGGCCATGGAAGCCGTCGCCACCGGCGCCACCGACGCCAACCCGGGCGTCGTGCGCAAGATCCCCTCCATTGCCATTGGCGGCTCGAAGGCCAACGGCGCACACCAGCTCACGGAGTATGCGCTCGCCTCGACCGCACTCCCCAGCACCAAGCTGCTGTACCTGCTCACGGCCACCTTCGCCGATGGGGTGAAGGTGGTGCCGCCGGCCAAGATCGTTCCCTGAACACCATGGAGCACGGCCGGCGCCTCGTCCTCGGCCTTCTCCTTCCGGCCGCCCTGGCCGGCATACCGGTCGCGGCACCCCCTGCGACAGCGCCGGGCGCGGCCGCGGTGCAGGGCGCGGCCGTTTCGCGCGGCGCGCGCACGCTTGTCTGGGCCGTTGATGGCTTGAGCTACGACGCCTTCATCGAGGCGCGACGCCGCGGCCTCTTTCGCGCGTTCGACCACGCGGGGCGCCATGTGGCGCCCTATCCGTCCATGAGTCACCCGGCGTGGACCGAGGTAATGGGTGCCAGCCGGCTGTTCGGTCCCCGCGGGACCCTCCGCTCGGTGGAAGCGAGCTGGTTCGATCTCGACGCCATGCAGGTGAACGACGACCCGCGGCAGGTCTTCGCGCGGCAGGCGAGCCCGTTCAACTACATGCGCGCCTTCGACTGGTTCTTCGATCCCATCACGGAGCCCCTCATGTACTTCGAGGGGGACCGGCTGGCCGACCGGGAGCTCGCGGATGCCGAGCGTGATGTGCTCGAGCACTTCACGCGTGACCACCACGTGGTGTTTCTGGGTGGCGCCGACGCCATTGCGCATACGCACCTGGGCGGGCTGCACCGCTATCTCCAGCGGCTCGACGCCATGATGACGCGCGTGAGCGATTCGCTGGCTGCGCGGGGCGACACGGCAGTGCGGCAGTTCATCGTCTCCGACCACGGCAACGCCGGGGCGTTTGGCGAAGGGCAGCCGGAGCGCCGGCTCACCCCGGTCTCGCTCGACGCGGCGCTGCGCCGGGCGGGTCTCGTGCGCCGCGATTCGGGACGCCTGACGCGCGCGGATGAAGTGAGTGTGGTCACGTTGGCACTCGCCAGCATGGTCAACGTCTACTTCGCCGACCTGCAGCGCCGCCGCACCTTCGCCGAGGCCGCGCAGCGCCTGCCGGGGGTGGACCTGATCACGTGGCTCGAAGTGCGTGCGGATGACCGCTACGTGGTCATTCACAGTGCCGACCGCGGGGAGGCCAGGCTGCGCTGGCGTCCCGATGGCGCCGTGCAGTACCTGCGCGTCACCGGCAATCCGCTCGCCATCCCCGATTCACTCGTCTCCGAGAGCGGCGCGGCCCGCTGGGTCCCCGACACGGTCATGCGCGGGGCCACCATGGCGGGGCCCTACCCTGATGCGCCGTTCCGGCTCATCCGCAGCGCCGACAAGCAGGTGGAGAACGCCCCCGATCTCGTGGTGAACCTGCGCGATGGCTTCTGCTGGGCCGGGTCGCTCGGTCGGTTCGTGCAGATGGTCCGGACGCACGGTGCGCTGGGGGCACGCTCCACGCTCGGTCTCGTGGCCAGCACGCACACCACCGTGCCGGCCCACGTGCGAAGCCACGAAGTGATGCAGGTCGTGGGCCTCTCCGAACGGCAACTCTTTCACCGGGCCGTGGCCCATGCGCCACACGACGCGCGGGCCGTGGCCGACAGCCTCGCCTCCGCCCCGCGGCAGATTGCCACCCACCGGGACGATGACCACCCCGATGCCGCCTTCCTGCGCCGGGTCCGGCCCATCACGCTCTCGGCGGAGTACTTCGATCAGGAAACCGCACGCACGCTGGCCGCCGCCGTGCGCCCCAGCGCAACCGCGCGCGCCACGCGCCAACGGGCCGTCGATCGCACGCGCGCGGCCCTGCGCCAGACCCGCGTCGTCGAGGGCGTCACCGGTCACGTCGATACGCTGCTTGCGCTCTTCGACCCGCTCCCGGCTTCGCTGAACAGCGACAGCCTCACCCGCCTGCTCGAGCGCACCGAAGCGCGCCTGCGCGGCATTCCGGAGTTGGCGCCGCTGGCTGCGCTCCGCGACGTGTGGCGTGCCCCCGCCGCCCGCGCCACGGCACGCGGGGCCGCCCCGAACACCGCGACCGCCGGGGCCGGCGATGCGCTGCGTCGCGCCGCCATGGCTGCCTGGACGCTGCCGTACTACCTCGATGCGGTGCTTTCGGCGCCGGAGTCCGACTCCATCAGCGACCCGCGCGACATGGCGTTCGCGCAGCAGTGGCACCACGAGCTGCGCCCCCGCCTGCACCGCGGCCTCGCCCCGCTGGCGCTCGACAGTACGCTCCCGTCGCGTCTCTTCGGGGAGGTCTTCAAGGAGCGCGAGCTGCTGCGACAGGTGGAGCAGCCCTCGGTTGCCACCCTGTACGACGCGCCCGTTCCCGAGGTGGCACTGGTGTACGTCCCGGGGATCTTCGGCGAACTGTTCGACGACGAGATCTGGCGACGCGGCGTGCGCAGCGTGCGGGAGCAGCTCGGCATGCGGACCATCACCGCCGTGACCGATGGCCGGTGCAGCAGCAGCGACAATGCCAACGCCCTGCTGCAGCAGCTGCGCGACGATACCGAGCGCCGTCTCGCCCGCGGGTATGCCCGGCCACGGTACCTGCTGGTGGGCTACTCGAAGGGCGGCCTCGACGCCCTGCACGCCCTCGCCCGTGACCCGCAGTTTGCCGAACGCCAGGTGGCGGCGGTGGTGACGATTGCCACGCCGCATGGCGGCACCCCGGTGGCCGAGCGGGCAGACCTGCCGGATGCCCTGCTGCGCGCGGTCATCACGCGCCCACGCGCCGCCGCCTGCGACACCAGCCGCGCCGTCGAGTCGCTGTGGCCCGCCACGCGCGCCGCCTTCTGGAGCAACGAAGGCCAGCGCGTGGTGGCGCAGGTGCCCGTCTACACGCTGTCGCTGCACGCCGACATGCGCGAAGCGCATCCGTGGATGAAGCTCACCAAGCGCATCGGCCGATTTGCGGAAGAGAACGACGGGGTCGTGACCCGCAGCGCCGCGCGCATTCCCGATGGCCTGCCTTCGGTACACCTCGGGGCGCTGCGGGGTGACCATATCGCGGCCCGCAGCGCCTCGGCCTTTCCGCAGGAAAGCGTGCTGGAAAGCGTCGTGCTCACGCTCAATGAATTGGGCGCGTTGGCGCCTGGGGCCGACAGCACGTGGCGTCGCGCCACGGCCTCCCAGGCACCGACCGCCATGCCCGCCCCGATCCAACCCTCGGCGCAGCCACGCCGTCCACGGCAGCCGTTGCCGTCCGGGCGTTCCGGGTGGACGCCCGCCCGCACCTTTCGCATGAACGAACTCGAGTCGCTGGCGGGCGGCCCTGCCGTGGAAGCCACGGGTGATCTGCTCCCCCACGGCATCGACATGCGGTGTGACCATGACGACATGCGGCAGTTCCGCGAGGAGTACGAGTTCGTATACGACGCGGGGAACGGCGGCACCGAGGGCAGTCCGACCAACGGTTTCTCCATGGTGACGTCGGACACGGAAAACGGGCGGGGCTGCCGACTGCGCACCAGGCGCAGCGCGATGAAGATGACGACCGTGGCGTTTCGCTTTGCCCCCGCGGCGTTTCCGCGCCTGACGCTTCGGCTGCGCGTGGATCGCGCCGTCACGGGGGTCGCGCCCGACAAGGGGGGGCGCGGGCGCAACGACGCGACCATGAAGCTGTGGTACGTGTTGCGCGACGAGCGCCCGGCCAGCGCTGGCCAGCGGCTGCTGTTCGGCTACACCTGGGCCGGTCGCGATGCGAACGGAGCCGTACCGGCTCCCGACTCGCTGATGGAAGGCAGCGCCTCGCGCCGGCGCATCGGCTT
>NZ_JAJTHI010000055.1 GCF_021298855.1 Gemmatimonas sp. | reverse complement strand
CGCATGCGGGCCGCCGGCGCGACCATCGTGGAGGTGCGGCTGCCACGATGGCTCATCGACGCCAAGGGGGACTTCTACAGCGCGGTGCGATACCCCGAGTTCGCCTCACAGATTGCGACGTATCTGGCCACGTTGTCGCCGGGCTATCCGCGTTCCCTGGCGGAGTTGAGTGCTCGTGCCGACAGCATCGTGGCCCCGCGTCCGGACGGCGCGGGCCCCAACGCCATGCGCTGGTCGCTCTTCAAGCGCGAACTGGGCAGCGGTACGCTCAGCGATCCCCGCTACACCGCGGTACGCGATCACGCGTTGCCGCTGGTGCGCGCGCACCTCGATGGCCTGTTCGCCACGCAGCGCCTCGATGCCATCGTATATCCCACCGGATCGCGCCGCCCCGATCTCATCAGCGCGCCCCCCGAGCCACCGGGCGGCGGCGCCGCGAGCGGATCCAACCTCGCCAATCTGTCAGGGTTCCCCGAACTCGTGGTGCCCGCCGGCTTTACCACCGATCAGTTGCCCGTTGGCGTGTCGTTTCTCGGGCCCGCGTTCAGCGAGGGCACGCTCCTTGGCCTCGGGTTTGCGTTCGAGCAACGCACGCGCGCTCGGCGCCTGCCGCGCTTCACGCCGCCGCTGCCAGGCGAGAAGCTGATCGTCCGGTGAGTCCGACCACGGCAACGACGTTCCGCGACTCTCGCGAGGATCGGCCTGTGAATCGATGACCTCCGGCGCGCAGGGGCGCCGCGACGGGAACAGGCCGTTGGCTGTCCTGCGTCCGCAACGCGGAACTGGACCGACTAGTCATACGCAGCGGCCGGGGTGTCCTCCTGGTGATCGTGTCCGGATTCGCCGGCACGACTTGACCATCCCCCGTCGATGATCACCATGCTCCAATCATTGAAGCTTTTGTCGCGCCGCGCGGCAGTGGCACTCTCCCTTGCGGCGCTGACCACCACCCTGGCGGCCTGCGGCGACGACAACGACGCCCCGGTGGCTCCCACGGGCCAGACGATCGTCCAGACGGCGGCGGCCACGCCGCAGCTGTCAACGCTCGTGTCGGCCCTGCAGGCCGCCGAACTGACTGCCACGCTCAACGGCCCCGGGCCGTTCACGGTCTTCGCGCCGATCAACCCCGCCTTCAGCGCCCTGCCGGCCGACGTGCTGCAGCGCCTGCTCGAGTCGGGGAACCGCGCGATTCTCACGAAGGTGCTGACGTTCCATGTGGTGCCGGGGCGCATCACCGCCGGCCAGCTGCAGAACGGCCAGACGTTGACCACGGTGGAAGGCACCACGCTTCCGGTGACCGTCGCCGGTGGCGTCGTCACGGTGGGCGGTGCCCGCGTGACGACCGCCGACATCAGTGCCTCCAATGGCGTCGTGCATCTGATTGACGGGGTGATGCTGGGCAGCCTCGATATCGTGGACAACGCCATCATCCGCGGCTTCAGCTCGCTGGTGAGCGCCGTGACCACGGCCAACCTGGCTGGTGCGCTGCGTGGCGGGAACCTCACGGTGTTCGCTCCCACCAACGCCGCGTTCGCCGCCATCCCCGGCGGCGCCCCCACCACGGCGGCCGCGCTGACGCCGGTGCTGCAGCTGCATGTGATCGGCTCGCGCGCCCTCTCCACGCAGCTCACCAATGGCCAGCAGCTGCCCACGCTGCTCACGGGCGCGAACCTCACGGTGGGCCTCACGGGTGGCACGGTGCGCCTCACCGGTCCGCGCAACGCGGCGACCGTCGTGACCGCCAACATCGTGGCCAAGAACGGCGTGATCCACGTGATCGACAACGTGCTGCTCCCCGCCGCGCCCGCGCAGACGATCACGCAGACCGCCGCGGCCACGCCGCAGCTGTCCACGCTGGTCACGGCGCTGCAGGCCGCCGAGCTCACCGGCACGCTCAGCGGCACGGGGCCGTTCACGGTGTTCGCGCCGGTGAATGACGCCTTCGCCGCGCTCCCCGCCGGCGTGGTGCAGCGCCTGCTGGAAACGGGCAACCGCGCCATCCTCAGCAAGCTGCTCACCTTCCACGTGGTGCCGGGGCGCATCACCGCCAGCCAGCTCCAGAACGGCCAGACGCTCACCACGGTGGAAGGCACGACGCTCCCCGTGACGGTGGCCAACGGCGTGGTCACGGTTGGCGGCGCGCGCGTCACCACCGCCGACATCAACGCCTCCAACGGCGTCGTGCATCTCATTGACGGCGTGCTGCTGGGCAGCCTGGACATCGTGGACAACGCCATCATCCGCGGCCTGAGCTCGCTGGTGAGTGCCGTCACAGCCGCGAATCTCGGTACGGCGTTGCGCGGCGGCAACCTGACGGTGTTCGCCCCCACCAACGCGGCCTTCGCCGCGATTCCCGGTGGCGCCCCGAGCGATGTGGCGACGCTGACGCGGGTGCTGCAGCTGCACGTGGTCGGCGCGCGCGCGCTTTCCACGCAGCTCACCAACGGGCAGCAGCTGCCCACACTGCTCACGGGCTCGAGTCTCTCCGTCGGACTCGTGGGTGGTGGCGTGCGCATCACCGGCCCGCGCAACACGGTGTCGGTCGTCTCGGCAGACATCGTGGCCAAGAACGGCGTGATTCACGTGATTGACAACGTGCTGCTCCCCGCGCCGGCGCAGCAGACCATCACGCAGACGGCTGTCGCCACGGCGCAGCTCTCCACGCTGGTCACGGCACTGCAGGCCGCCGAACTCACCGGCACGCTCAGCGGTACGGGGCCCTTCACCGTCTTCGCGCCGGTCAATGAGGCGTTCGCCGGCTTGCCGGCCGGCGTGCTGCAGCGCCTGCTCGAAACGGGCAACCGCGCCATCCTCAGCAAGCTGCTCACCTTCCACGTGGTGCCGGGGCGCATCACGGCCAGCCAGCTGCGCAATGGCCAGACGCTCACCACGGTCGAAGGCACGACGCTGCCGGTGACCGTCGCGAGCGGCTTCGTCTTCGTGGGCGGCGCCCGCGTGACGACGGCCGACATCGAGGCGTCGAACGGCGTGGTGCATCTGATCGACGGCGTGCTGCTGGGCAGCCTCGACATCGTGGACAACGCCATCATCCGCGGCCTCAGTTCGCTGGTGGGCGCGGTGACCGCCGCGAATCTGGCCACGGCGCTGCGCGGTGACAATCTCACCGTGTTCGCCCCCACCAACGCGGCGTTTGCCGCCATCCCGGGTGGCGCACCGACCGACGCGGCCACGTTGGCCAGCGTCCTGCAGCTGCACGTCACCGGCTCGCGCGTGCTGGCCGCGGAGCTGAGCAACGGCCGCCGCCTGAACACGCTGCTGCCCAACAACAGCCTCACGGTCTCGCTGTTCGGTGGCACCGTGCGACTGGTGGGACCGCGCAACTTCGCGACGGTGGTGAGTGCGAACATCGTGGCCAAGAACGGCATCATTCATCTGATCGACACCGTGCTGCTGCCCTGAGCACGGCCCACCCTCGCCGGATCGTGCCGACGAGGTGAGTTGACCACGTACCGAGAACCGAACGGCCACCCGGCGAAGCTGCCGGGTGGCCGTTTGCGCCATGGCGTCGCGTGAGCGTACCTCACCGCAGTGCGCGCGGAGGGCAACGCCGCGGGCGACCTCCGGTCAACGGGTGCGGTCGAACCAGATCCGCGCCGTGCGCAGCGACTGCAGCACAGCGGTCAGCTCCTGGTCGGACAGCGCGGCCGCCAGCGGGGCCAGCGACTCGCCCAAGCGCGCGACAGCACGACCGCGCGCCGCGCGTCCGGCCGGGGTAAGCCGGACCAGCTTGCTGCGTCCGTCCTGCGGATCGGGGCGAATGGCCACGTACCCCTTGTGCTCCAGTCGGGACACGGTGTTGGTCATCGCCCCCTTGGTGACCTCCATGGCGCGGGCCAGCTGAGTGAGCGACGACTCGCCACCGACGCGGACGAAGTGATTGAGGACGATGAACTGGGACATGTTCAGGTCCGGTGCCAGCAGCGCGGCGGCGCGGTTCTGCGACAGCTGCGCCACGATGCCCACTTCGGTCATCAGCTGAAACAGCAGCGGGTCCTGCTCGACGACGGGGTCGTTCTTGCAAGCGGCGGGCATCGGACCTTGGGCGTGGAACGGACGAGGCGGATGTGCGCATGATAACGTCGTCGTTGGCCACGGCGGCAGGTCGACCGTCAGCCGCGACGCCGCGCCGCGTTTCCACACCCGTACCGGTTCACCGGTCCCGCGCGGGGGTGGTGTCTCGCGTTCGTCCCGTCACCATCAGGTGCGCCACAGGGCGTCCAGCCCTCGTCGGGGGGCCGGCGGCGCCGGTGCCGCCCCCGCGGGGAGGTAGCCGACGCGCGCCAGCATCTGGACGGTATGGCGTGGAGCCGGCGTGCCAAGCAGGCGATGGATGGCCTCGTACGGGCCGGCCACCTCGGGGTATTCCTGCAGTGCCTGTTCGTTCGGATGCATCGCGAGGCCGCGGGCCGCGCCGGCGAGGTTGACGCGCACGTACGCGCGACCGGCGAGGATCTGCTGGGCGCGCGCATTGCCCTCCGTCACGAGCCACAGGTACGCGGGCGTGGCGTCCGTGATGGCGTTGAACTCCTTGAGCTGGGCGACGGTGCTCCGGGAGTTGGGGGCCGGGAACTTCCGGCGGTCGACGAACCCGAGCTTGGCCAGCGTGACAAGCGGCCGTTTGGTGATGATGATCCCGTCGCGGTGCCGATCGATCTCGGCGCTGCCGAAGCGGAGCAGCCGCATCGACTCCATCATGGGCGCTTCGGTGGTCATTTCCACGCGCCACGCGTCCTTGACGATGGCGCGGATGTCCGCGACCTGCGTCTGGTCGGTGGACGGCGCGTCGGCGCGGCCGGCGAGATCGAACGCGAGCGGGAGGTGGGCCACCGAGGCGCGCAGCGACGTCACGTCCGCGGGCGCAATGGGGCGCGCGACATCGTACGCCCGCCGATCCGTCCGGCGCTGCAGTGCCTGCGCGAACAACGGGTCACGCGACACGGCGGCGTCGGCTACCAGGCGAACCCGGGCGAACGGCCGCGCATCGAGGGTGGCGCCCGGTTCACCGTCGGGGAACAGGGTGATGTCGGCACGGTGGCCGCGCTCCGCCGCCGCCATGGCCAGCAGTTCGAGGAACGCGCCGGCACCCATGAGAATCTGTCGGCCGTACGGGTCGGTCGCCGGCAGGAGGCGCTGCTCGTCCAGGCGGAGCGTGATCTCACCCGGAACCTGCAGGTCGGCGAGCCATGGCTGCAGGTTGTGCGGGTTGGGCGCGAGGATCGCGAACGACAGCGCCCAGCGACGGAGGTCGCTGTCCGGCGTCGGTCCGGCCCAGGCGGTCACCGCCGTACGCGGCACATGCACCGAGACGCAACCGGTGAGGGCGCTGGCGCCGGCGGCCAGCACGACGCCACCGCCCACCACGCGAATGAAGGCTCTCCGTTCCATGGTCTGCTCCGAGTTGGGGTCGTTGCGGATGCTCAGGGATCCAGCGGCGGGGCCGGGCGGGAGGCCCGACCGCGGTGGCGGCGGTGCCAGGCCAGTGCCACCAGTTGCACCAGCACCAGCGACGTGCCGATTGCCGACCAACTCCACTTGATGACCGATAGCGTCGAGGCCAGCGTGGCGAGCCACGCCGGGAACGTCAGTGGCGCGCGCAGCATGCTCAGGGTCACCGCGTTCTCCCAGAGGTCGGCGCTGGCGATCGCCGGACCGAGCACGGCGAGCCAGAGCGCGAGCCGTTGCCACCCCGGCGCGTCACGATGCGCCTTGGCGATCAGGAGGTGCAGCACGAACAGCGTAGCCAGCAGACCGGCGATGAAGAGGAAGTCCACCCATTGCGTGCGCTGGTAGACGTCGAGTGTCCCCCGCGCGATCAGCGCGCCGTACCAGCCCCTTGTACGTGCCGCGTCGAAGGCCAGTTGCCCCTCGATCAGGCGCGGCGGGAAGCCCGACCTGGCATAGAGGGCGTTGGCCCAGGCCAGTCCGCCAACGAGGGTCATGACACTCACGGCGAGCACGAGGACGAGCACCCGCCACCGCGTCCCCTCGGCGAGGCAGCGCACACGGTCGAGCAGGCGATTCATGGGAACGCTCCTGTGGCAACAGGGTCATCGACATATCATTCAACGCTAAATTATAATGGTATGACCTTGAACTATACGCAGGGGGCCGCAGGGCGCCGGCGCGTGCGTCCATCCGGCGGATCGACGGCCCGGGCCCGCTGGTCCCGCCAAGCGTGACGGCCGTCTTGCGTCCGCCGCCCGCAGGCCAGACATTTGCTTCATGCGCCGCTCCGTTCGCGTTCTCGCCGCCGCCGCCGCCTGCGGAAGCCTCGCCTGTGCAGACGAGGGCGTGGTCACGCCCGCGGACCCGTTCGCCCCAGTGACGACCGCGCTGACGATCGACCCCGGGGCCCTCCCGAGCTACGCCGCACAGGCGGCGCCGGGCCATTTCGTTTCCCAGACTCTCCAGCGGGAGGTGCGGAACCCGCTCGGCAACGCGATCACCGACGCCGGCGCGACGCTCGGTCGGGTGCTCTTCTTCGACCGGCAGCTCAGCCGCGCGAACACCATCAGCTGCGCCTCCTGTCACCAGCAGCAGTTGGGGTTCGGCGACACCGCGCGATTCAGCGTAGGGTTCGATGGCACCCGCCGCACGACGGTGCACTCGATGCGGCTGGGGAACGCGCGATTCAACGAGAACGGGCGCTACTTCTGGGATCGTCGGGCGCTGTCGCTCGAGGCCCAGACCACCCAGCCGGTGCGCGATGCGGTGGAGATGGGGTTCGATGACGCGCACGGCGGATTCGCCGCCGTGATCACCCGGCTCGGGGCGCTGCCGTACTACCCGCCGCTGTTCACCCTCGCCTTCGGCGATGCCACGATCACCGAGGATCGGGTGCAACGGGCACTCGCGCAGTACGTGCGCAGCATTCTGGCCGTCGACAGTCGGTGGGACCGCGCCGTGGCGCAGCTGCCGACCGGGGCGCCGAACTCGCCGCCCTCGTTCCTCGATCCGCTGCCCGGCTTCACCGCACAGGAGCGGCGCGGTCAGGAGCTCTACTTCCGGTCAGTTCCGCAGGGCGGAGCAGGCTGCCAGACCTGCCACGTGGCCCCGAGCTTCTCGTTGTCCGGAGGCTCGAACAGCAACGGCCTTGACGCGGGGCAGCAGCAGGTCTTTCGCTCACCCTCCCTCAAGAATGTCGCACTCGGGCGGCGCTTCATGCACGATGGGCGCTTCGGCTCGCTCGAGGAGGTCGTGGCGTTCTACGACCAGGGGGTGCAGTCTGGCCCGAGCCTCGACACGCGCCTCCGGCAGCCCGACGGACAGCCGCGGCGGCTGAACCTCTCGGCCGACGACCGCGCCGCGCTCGTGGCGTTCCTGCGCACGCTGACGGATCTCAGCGTCACTACCGATCCGCGCTTCGCCGATCCCTTCCGCCGACGTTGAGCGGCGTCGCCAGCCGCCACCGGACGAGCATGGCGTTGAACAGGCCGAAGGCGATGCCGGTGGCAATAATGGTCACGACGTACAGCCGCGGGAGCACGACGGCGTAGGTGATCGCGAACAGGGTGGGGCCGACCAGCAGCACCACGAGCCAGCGGAGCCCCTCGGTGTCCTGCCAGGGGAAGGCCGAAAGGGTGAGGAAGATGGGCGTGAAGAACCCGGTGGCCGCACACGCCGCGAGCCCGAACCCGATGCCGGCCACGCTGGCACGCCACCAGTACCGACCAGGCGGCGCGGCCTGTTGGCGGACCAGATAGGCCAGCAGGATGGGGAGCAGCGCGAGGGTCCCGCAGAAGGCCGGCAGCCAGATGAGCGCCCACAGGTGCGTGATCGATGGCCCCACGCCCCCGAGGATCGACGCCCCGGTG
>NZ_JAJTHI010000040.1 GCF_021298855.1 Gemmatimonas sp. | reverse complement strand
GCACCGCGCCGCCATGATGGAAGTATGCCCTGCTGTTAGCTTTGGGGCCATGACTGCCGACGCTGCCGCCGTGGCCAACCCCGAGGCGCTCGCCCGCCGCCGCCTCCTCACGGTGCTCTTCGCGGGGGTGTTCATGGCGGCCCTCGACGCCGCGGTCATTGCCCCGGCCATTCCCGCGCTGCGCAGCGCGTTCGGCGTGGACAATCGGCAAATCGGGCTGGTCACCATCGTCTTCAGCCTGTGTTCGCTGACGAGCACGGCGCTCATGGCCGCGCTGAGCGACCGCTTTGGTCGCCGCACCATCTACCTGCTGGACATTGCCGGCTTCGCGCTGGGGTCGCTCATCATTGCCAAGTCCTCCAGCTTCGGCGTGCTGCTGCTGGGGCGTGCCATACAGGGGTTGAGCGCCGGGGGCATCACGCCCACGGCCAGCGCCGTCGTGGGGGACACGTTCCCGCCGGAGCAGCGGGGGCGCATCCTCGGGCTCATCGGTGCCACGTTCGGCATGGCCTTTCTCTTCGGGCCCATCCTCGCGTCGGCGCTGCTGGTGGTAGCCACCTGGCATTGGATCTTCCTCGTCAACCTCCCCTTCGCGGCCATTGTGTTCGTCATGGGCTATCGCGCGCTACCGCGCGTGACGCGTCCCGCCTCGCTGCCCCCCTTCGATTACGCGGGGATCATCACGCTCGCGCTCATGCTGGCCAGCCTCACCCTGGGCATCAATCGCGCGCTCGATACGTTTACGGGACAGCAGTTCTGGCCGTGGCTGCTGAGCGTGGCTGCGCTGGCCGTCCCCGTGCTCTATCTCGTGGAGCGACGCGCGGCACTGCCCATCGTGCCGCTCTCGCTCTTCGTGACGCGGCAGCTGCGCACCACCTGGGTGTTGTGCACCGGTGCCGGCTTCGGCATGGGGAGTGTGATCTTCATTTCGTCCGTCGCCGTGGCCGCGTTCGGTACCGCGCCCAACAAGGCCGGCCTGCTGCTCCTGCCGCTCGTGCTCTGCTCCTCGGTGGCCTCGGCGCTCTTCGGGCGGTGGCAGAATGCGCTGGGGCCACGGCGCGTCATGCTGTGCGGCTTCGGCACGCTGGCCGCAGGCTCGCTGCTCATCGGCGTGGGGGCACAGACCTTCTGGCTCTTCATCGTGGCCACCCTGTTCATCGGCGCCGGCGTGGGCATCGTCGTGGGCGGCACCCTGCGCACGGTCGTGCTCGACGAAGTGGACGCGCGGCAGCGCAGTGCGGCGCAGGCGCTCGTGAACATCGGCATTGCCATTGGCAATCTCATGGTGGTGGCGGTGCTCAGCGCCCTGGCCGATGCCGCGGGCGGTGGACTCGATGGCCTGCAGGCGGCGTATCTCGCGGCCACCGTCGTGATGCTGGTGATGATGGCCATCAGCGTGCGGCTGCAGCCCATGCGCAGCGCGAGTGCGGCACCGAACGCTGCCAGCTGAAGGCCGCTCCACGAAGACCGCGCGTTTCGGCTGCCACGCTGACATGACGGCCCACGGTCAGCCCATGCGTTCGGAGTACCGCTCCCGCGCACTGTACCTGTCGAGCCGCCACGGCGGGGAGGTCAACCCGCCGTAGGCGTGTGCGCGCAACCACGCCTGCTCCGCCTCCACGTCGGCCTCGTCGAGGTCGCGAAACCAGGTCTTGGGGCGCGCGGGGGACCCGTTGAACCAGCGGTAGCCGCGTGCCTTGAGCAGCTCCTTGGTCTCAATGGGGGTGCCAATCGCCGACAGGCGCACGGTGCTGCGGCGCGCCCGCTCGAGCAGGCGCGTGAGCGGCGTGGCCTCGCCATCGCGCGGGGTGGCCAGCACGTGCAGTGTGGCCAGGCAGTCGTCGCCCGCCCGGTGCCCGGTATGAAAGGCGCTGCACAGCTGGAAGAGCAGGTAATCGAGCTTGGCGCCCCGACAGCCGAACTGCGACCAGGGGACATCGTGCAGCGAGCACCCCCAGTGTTTGGTGGCGAAGGCGGGAAAGCGGCGCTCGAGCATGCGACGGTCGAAATTCGCGTTGTGCGCAATGACGAGGTGCGCCGCCTCGATCTCGGCGGCAACGGCGGCGTCGTCGATGCGCTGGCCGCGCACCATGTCGTCGGTGATGCCGGTGATCTCCACCGCCTCGACGGGGATGGGAATGCCCGGATCCTCGAACCAGTCGCGCATGGCGTGCACCCCGTACACGTGCCCCGCCGAGTCGAACTCGAAGGCCACCAGCCCCAGTTCGATGATGCGGTCGTTGGTGGTATCGAGCCCCGTGGTTTCCACATCCACGATGAGCCCGCGGCGTACCCCCGTGGGCGGGGTGGGTGCCGCATAGTGCGTGCGCGCCTCGAAGCGCTGCAGCACCCGATAGTTGCCGGTCGCTTCGAGGGCGGTGATCATGGCGGCGTGCTCCGGCAGCACGCCCGTGCGGATGTCCGGCATGTGGCCCGAGGTGATTAGGTTTCCCGACATGAACGCTCCCGATGCTCCTGCTGCCGTGACCGATGCCGAATTCACGGCCCTGGTCCTTCAGGCACCGCGCCCGGTCCTGGTGGATGTGTGGGCCGCCTGGTGCCAGCCGTGCGTGACCCTCAAGCCGGTCATGCAGCGCCTTGCGGAACACTATCGTGACCGGGTGACAGTGCTCATGCTCGACGCCGATCGCAACCTCGAAACGGTGACCCGCTTCGACGTGCGTGCCCTCCCCACGGTCCTGCTCTTCGATCAGGGCGCCCTGGTGGCGCGCCAGACGGGGGCGCAGTCGTTCGCCACGTACGCGCAGCTCCTCGACGCGCGACTCGCCGCGCGGGCGGCTGGCGACGCGGTGCCGCCCGTGGCCCACACGACGCCGGCGGTGTCCCAGCCGGCCGGCGACACGCCGGCGGTGCGCGAGGCACGCGCACTCGTGCAGGCTGGCACCCCTACGGTGCTCTTCAAGCACAGCGCCACCTGCTCCATCTCCATCGACGTGAAGCGCCGGTACGATGCCTTTGTGCAGGCCCACCCCCAGGTGCCCACGCGGCTCGTGGTGGTACAGCAGGAGCGCGCGCTGTCCACGGCCATCGAAACGGTCACCGCGGTCCGCCACGAGTCGCCGCAGGCGCTGGTGGTCCGCGACGGGCAGGTGCTCTGGCATGCGTCGCACCATCGCATTACGGCCGACGGATTGGCGCAGGCGGTGCGCATGGCCGAGGCGCCCCCCAACGCCCCCGGCTTGCCACCAGCGGCATCGGCGCGCTGATCAGGTGGCGCTGGTGCAGCCGCGCGGCGGCATGGTGGCGACGGCAAGGGAGCTCTACTCTGCGGGACATCGTTCGCGAACCAGGAATATCGCGGAACCAACTTCCCTCGACGAGCCCGGTCATGAGCGCCCTTGCTGCGGTACGGCACGTGCTGGTGGTGGACGACCACGCGGATGCCGCCGAAAGCCTGGCGCTGTTGCTGCAGCGCGAGGGGCATTCGGTTGATGTGGCCTTTGACGGCCGGGATGCGCTGGCGCAGTACGAGCGGGCGCACCACGACGCCGTCATCATGGACATCGGCCTCCCGGTGCTTGACGGATACGAGTGCGCGCGCGCCATGCGCCGTGTGCAGGGGGACCGGGCGCTGCTCCTCATTGCGTTGACCGGATGGGGGCACCCGGAGGACCGACGCCGCAGCGAGGCGTCGGGGTTCGATCATCATCTGGTCAAGCCGGTGCGCCCCTCCGAGCTCAACGCCTTGCTGGTGGCGGCCCAACGGACCGAGTAGCGTTCGGGGTCCACCAACCCCGAGTGTTCATGAGCTCGCCCATTCGCACACCGCTGCTGCTTGCGGCCGCGGTCCTGCTGCCGACCGCCCCGGCCACGTCCGGCGCCCAGCCGCGCTCCCCGATGGCGGCCTCGGCGCCGGCAACCGCGGCCGCCGCCGTGCCGCCGCGCGCCATTCGCCGCGACATTCCCATGACCAACGCCATCCGGCGTGCCATGGCTGCGGGGAGTCGCGATTCCACGGGCCGCCCGGCCGCCCGCTACTGGCAGCTGCGCACCGATTACGACATCGACGTGTCGCTCGATCCCGGCAGCGCACGGCTCACCGGGACGGCCCGCATCACGGTGCACAACACCAGCCCCGACCCCCTGCGCGAGATCGGACTGCGGTTGCACCCCAATCACTTCATCGGCACCGCGCCGCACAGTGCACCGTGGACGCCGGCCGAGGTGACCGATGGCATCGCCATTGCGCGCATGTCCGTGAACGGCGCCGCGGTCAACATCGCCTCCAACGCGGCACCCAATGCGGTGGCCGCCGAAGGCGCGCGGGCCATCCAGAATGCGCAGGCGGCCGCCGCCAATGCGGCCGCCGGCAATACGCTGCTCAACGGCCGCAGCACCAACGCGCGTGTGCGATTGGCCACGCCCGTGGCGCCCGGTGCCACGGCGCAACTCGAGATCGCCTGGTCGCACAAGCTGCCAGGCGGCCCCGGCACCGGGCACCGCATGACGCAACGCTGGGCCGACACGCTCTTTCAGCCCACCCAGTGGTTCCCGCGTGTGGCCATGTACGACGACCTGCGCGGTTGGGACACCGAGCTCTACCTCGGCCCGAGCGAGTTCTACAACGCCTTCGGCCGCTACGAGGTGCGCATCGACGTGCCGGCGGGGTGGATCGTGAGCGGTACGGGCCTGCTGCAGAATCCGCAGCAGGTGCTCACCGCGAAGGCGCGCGCACAGCTGGCGAAGGCCACGCAACGCGACGAGATCACCACCATCGTGGGGCCGGACGAGGTGGGGCCGGGGCAGTCCACCGCCACCAGCGCCAACGGGCGTCTCACGTGGCATTTCGTGGCGGAGAACGTCAACGACTTTGCGTGGGCCACCGCGAAGCAGTACGTGTGGCAGACCACGCGCGCCACCATTCCGGGCAAGGGCGTGGTGCCGGTGCACATGGTCTATCTGCCCGGTCGCGCCGGCCTGTATGCCAAGGCCGGCCCCGTGTCGCGGCACGCGCTCGAGTTCTACTCGACGCTGTGGTTCCCCTACCAGTTCCCGCAGCTCACCCTGCAGGACGGGCCGAGTGCCGGCATGGAGTACCCCATGGTGATCAACTCCAACGTCGGCGCCGCCGATCACGAGACGGGGCACATGTGGTGGCCCATGGTGGTGGCCAACAACGAGACGTGGTACGGCTGGATGGACGAAGGATTCAATCAGTACATGAACATCCTGTCCGACGCCCATGCCGAGGGAAAGCCGGCAGTCCTCGACGGGCTCGGGCAGAGCTACGGCCGTACGGCGAACAACGAGGCCGAGCCGCCGATGATGTGGAACGCCAACTACGCCGGTCCGCAGTTCTACGGCTTCACCACCTACAGCAAGACGCCGCTCATGCTCTCGGCCCTGGGTGGCATCGTGGGCGACAGCGCGGTGCAGCGCGCGCATCGCGAGTTCGGCACCGCCTGGATGTTCAAGCACCCCTCGCCGTGGGACTGGATGTTCTTCATGCAGCGTGCGCTCGGCCGTGACCTGGGGTGGTTCTGGCATGCGTGGCTCTTTGGCAACGAGAGCGTGGACCACCGGGTGGCCACGGTCGTCACGCAGGGAATCCGCACGAGGGTCACGGTGGCGCAGGATGGGCAGATGCCCGCGCCCATCGTCCTCGACGTGAAGTTCGCCGCGACCGGGCCGGCCCTTCGCCCCATGAAGAACGCGGTCATGCTGGACGCCACCACGGCGCGGGTGACCGTCCCGGTGGACGTGTGGTTCGACGGTCGGCGCCAGCACACGGTGGAGCTGGTCTTCGGCGGGCGCCGCATCGAAATGGTCACGCTCGACGCGCAGGGGCGCTTTCCCGACCGCGTGCCCGCCGACAACCGCTGGCCGCGCTGAGCGCTGGGCGCTGGCCGCAGCGGTCGGGGACGGGTCGCTCGGGTTCGCCTCGTCCCTGATCGATGCCCCGAGCTGCGGGGGGGGGGGCGTGCACGCGCCGTGCGAAGCCCCCATAATCCTGACGCCGCAGACGACCAACGAATTCCTCTCCCGGGGGCGGGCCGTGCTCGACGGTCCCCCCAACGTGCCTCTCGACGCGACCGTTACGCATGACATCTCCCGAACAGGTGAGCGGCGCAAAGGACGCGCCCTCCTTCGCCGATCCCCAGATGCTCGCCGTCTGTGCGATCGGGGCCAGCGCCGGCGGGCTCGAGGCGCTCCAGCAGTTCTTCGATAACGCCGATCCCAATCGCGGGATCTCGTACGTGGTCGTGCAGCACCTCTCGCCCGATCACAAGTCGCTCATGGTGGAGCTGCTCCGTCGGCACACCACACTCAAGGTGGTGCGCGCCCAGGACGGCATGCGCATCGAACCGGACACGGTCTATCTCAACCCGCCCAAGACCAACCTCACCATCGAGGGCGGCGTGCTGCGCATGGCCGAGCAGCCGGTGGGTCACGGGCTGCACCTGCCCATCGATGTCTTCTTCGCGTCGCTCGCCCTCGCCATGGGGGAACACGCCGTGGGGGTCGTGCTCTCCGGCACCGGCAGCGACGGCACCCGCGGTGCGCGCGAACTGAAGGCGGAAGGGGGGCTCGTGCTCGTGCAGGACCCCACGGAAGCGCAGTTCGACGGCATGCCGCGCAGCGTCGTGGCCACGGGGCTGGCCGATCAGGTGCTGCCGGTGGCCGACATTCCCGGGACCGTCGCCCAGTTCTTCCTGCGCCGGGGTGGTGGGCGCGCCTTCAGCAGCAGCGAACAGGGCGCGGGGACCGCGTCGCAGGTGCAGCGGGTGCTGGGCCTGCTGCGCGACCGCCTCGGCACCGACTTCACCGGCTACAAGCCCAACACCATCGTGCGGCGCATCGAGCGGCGTGTGCTCATGCACCCCGGCCTTGGCTGGGATGACTATGTGCGCCTGCTCGAGGATTCCAAGCCGGAGCTGGTGCAGCTGCATCGCGACCTGCTCATCAACGTCACGCGCTTCTTCCGCGACGAGGAAGCCTTCCGCCTGCTCGAGCAGCGCGTCATCCCGCAACTCGTGCAGGACACGCCGCCCGACAGTGAACTGCGCGTCTGGGTGCCGGCCTGCTCCACGGGCGAAGAGCCGTACTCCATTGTCATCCTCATTCTCGAGGCGCTCGAACGCGAGAAGCTGAGCCGCAATGTGCGCGTCTTTGCCACCGACGTGGACCAGGACGCGGTGGAGTTCGCCGCGGCCGGACGCTACGGCGACTCCATCGCCGCCGACATGACGCCCGAGCGCCTCTCGCGCTGGTTCGTGGCCGACGGCGATGGGTACAAGGTGAGCCGCGCGTTGCGCGACCGGGTGATCTTTGCGCGGCACAACCTGCTCAAGGATCCGCCGCTCACACGGATGGACTTCGTGTCCTGCCGCAACATGCTCATCTACCTGGGTACCGACCTGCAGCGACGCGTCATCGCCCTGCTGGCGTACGCGCTGCGCGCGCGGGGCTATCTTTTCCTCGGGTCGAGCGAAACGGTGGGGACGCTGTCCACGCTCTTCGATGTGGTCGACCAGAAGTGGAAGCTCTTCCAGGCGCTGCAGCCGGGGCGGCACACGCTGGCCGAGGCGCTCCCCACGCGCCCGCGGCGTCCGCTCATGCAGTCGTTCTCGGCCACCACGGCTGCCGAACAGGCCGTGCTGGCCACGCGCTCGGGGGCGCCGCGGACCGCCACCGAAGACGGGCTGCTGGAGCGGGTGTTCCAGGAGCTCACCGACGTGCTCAAGCTGCGCTGCGTGGTCCTCGACGCGGAGTACCAGCTGCTGCACACCTTCGGCGACGTCTCCAGCCTGCTCAAGGTGCCGGCCGGACGCTCCACGCTGGAAATCTTCAAGCTGCTGCCCCGGCCGCTCAGCGCCGCGCTGCGTGCCGCCCTGGGACGCGTGGCCAAGGAACACCGGGAGATCCTGTACGAAGGCATCGAGGTGGCGCCCGACGAGCCCACCGTGCGCATGCATGTGCGCCCGCTCGATGTGGGCCCCGATCGCGCCCGGGCCTACGTGATCTTCTTCGAAAGCGGCCCCAAGCCGCTGGCCGGGGGCATCGCCGACCGCTTCGCCGTGGACGACTCGTCGGCGCTGCGGCTCTCGCAGCTGGAACACGAACTGCAGTACACGAAGGAGAACCTGCAGGCCACCATCGAGGAGCTCGAAACCTCCAACGAGGAGCTGCAGGCCACCAACGAGGAACTCCTGGCCTCGAACGAGGAGCTGCAAAGCACGAACGAAGAGCTCCAGTCGGTGAACGAAGAGTTGCAGACGGTCAATGCCGAGTATCAGGAGAAGATCGCGGAGCTCATCAGTCTCAACAACGACATCGAGAACCTGCTGCGCACCACCGGCGTCGGGACCCTCTTCGTGGATGCCTCGCTGCGCATCCGCAAGTTCACCGATGCGGCCCTGCGTCTGCTGAACGTGATGCCGCAGGACATCGGCCGCCCTCTCGATCACATCGCCGCCAAGATTCCCGGTGTGGATCTCGTGGCCATGTGCCGCCGGGTCATGAACGCCGACGGGCCCGAATCGCACGAAGTGCAGGCGCCGGACGGTTCGCATCTGCACGTCAAGGTGCTGCCGTATCTCACCGGGGAGACCGGTGTGCACGGGGTCATCGTGAGCGTGATCGACGTGACCGAGGTCAAGCGCGGCGAAGAACGGCTGCAGCACATCCTCGACTCCATCCCGTCGTCGATTGCGGTGCTGGGCCCCGATGGCACCATCGTGCAGACGAACGCCGAGTGGGCACGCTTCGCCAAGGTCAACGAGGCCCCGCCGGCGCTCGTGTCGGGCATCGGCCTCAATTACGTGGCCACCTGCATGGCGGCCACCGACGATGCCATGGCGCATGCGGTGGGGCGCGGACTGCGCGAGGTGCTTGGTGGCAAGCGCGAGCGGTTCGAGCTGCAGTACCCCTGTCACTCGCCCGACAAGCGGCGCTTCTTCCTGCTGCAGGCCACGGCCCTCACGGCCACGGCGCCGCGTGGGGCGCTCGTGCAGCACTTCGACATCTCGTCGCAGGCGCTGCGCCTCGAGCAGCTCACCCAGTGGGTCGCGCAGGTGCAGGCGCTGCAGCTCGACGGGGTGCCCACGCTCCCCGACGCCTGATCGGTGAGGGTCGGGCCACGCGCCCACCGCGTGCGTTACGAGGAGTAGTAGGCGGCGTTTTCCTCGATGTACCCCTTCGTGAAGTCGCAGCCGTACGCCGTGGCGTGGGCATCCCCCACGCCCAGCGCCACGGCGATGTCCACCACCTCGCGTGACAGCGTTTCGCGCACGATCGCGTCGTCGAAGGTCAGGCGCTCACCACGCGCCACCACCTGCACGCCGTTGATCCACGCGTCGGTGCGATCGGGGTGGATGGTGCAATCGAAACACTTGCCCACGGCCATGAGCAGGCGTCCCACATTCGGGTCGGCGCCGTGTACCATGGTCTTCACCAGCGGCGAGTTCACGATGGACTTGGCCACGGTGTACGCCTCGCGCGCGTCCTTCGCCCCGCGCACGTGCACGCGCAGCAGATGTTCGGCCCCCTCACCGTCGCGGGCCAGGATCTCGGTCATGCGGGTGCACCCCGCCACGAGGACCGACAGGAACTCGGCTTCGTCCACCGGGCCCGCGAGGCCGTTGGCAAGGATGGCGCAGGTATCGGAGGTGCTGGTGTCGGTATCCACCGACAGCATGTTGAACGACGGGGCCACGGCCGCGCGCAACAGACGGTCCAGCGTGGGGGCATCAAAGGCGGCATCGGTGAAGATGTACGACAGCATGGTGGCCATGTTCGGTTCGATCATGCCCGAGCCCTTGGCCACCCACGTGATGGTGGCATTGCCCACCGACGCCGAGAGCGCCTTGGGGTGCGAGTCCGTCGTCATGATCCCCTCGGCGCCCACCATGGGGTTGTCCTGCAGGTCGGCCGCTATGCCCACCACGCCCCGTTCGATTTTCTCGATCGGCAGGGGGACCCCAATGACCCCGGTCGAGCTCACCAGGATGCGGTCGGCACTCGTGCCCAGTTCGGCGGCCGCGGCGCGCGCCATGCGTCGCGCGTGCTGTACGCCGGTCGCTCCGGTGGCCACGTTGCTCACCTTGCTGTTGGCAATCACGCCGCGCAGGAGGCCACCGGCGATGGTTTCACGCCCGAGAATGATGGGGGCGCCGGGAAAGTGATTGCGCGTGAAGACGGCCGCGGCGGTGGCGTCCACCTCGCTGGCAAAGAGCGTCAGGTCGCGCGCGGTGGGCTTGAGGCCCACGTTGCGGCTGGCGCAGCGGAAGCCGCGCGGAAACACCGGCGTCTCGTGAAATCGGATGGCGTGTGACATCCAGCAAAGCTGGAAGCTGCCGCCATGCGCCGCCAGCGTGCCGCGGCGCCACCGGATGGACTCGCCGCGGCCGGGCGGCCCCCCGCCCTGAACGACGTCCCGGGGGCGTGCGGGCGGAGCGCCGTGAGTCGAGTTTAACGTAACAGGTCCCAACCGTGAAATAAAGCCGTATAAGGTCCAAAAACGGTGCGAAACGTTCGGTTTTCGGGATTACACGGCTTGTACCGGAATCACAATCGGGAATATCGAATGTACACTGTAACGTCCGCTACGCCCTGTCACCTCGTCCCTGACGCTCGTGCCTTCGCAACCTTCGCTCCGGCCGTTCGACATCGCTGTCGCTCTCCGTCTGGTTCTCGTGCCTGAAGACCGGTACGAGCCGCTCGCGATTGCCCTGGCAACCAGCACCAGTGCGGTACATCGCTCGGTGGCTCGCCTCCAGCTCGCGGGCCTTTGCGGTCCCGGCAGCCGCACGGTTGCCGAACCGGCATTGCACGAGTTCCTCGTGCACGGCGCGCGCTACGCGTTTCCGGCGGTGCACGGCCCGGAGCGGGTGGGGCTGCCCACGGCCGGAGCCCACCCGGACCTCGCCTCCGTGTTTGGCGGCGATGAGGCGGTGCGCACACTCGTCTGGCCCATGGAGGGCGGTCCGGTGCGGGGCGAAACGCTCGTGCCCCTCTTCAACGGCCTCACCAAGGTGGCGACGCGCGACGCGCGGCTGCACCGGATGCTTGCCTGCGTGGACGGCATTCGCGTGGGCACGACGCGCCAGCGCGGAGCCGCCGCCGAGCTGCTGCAGCACCTGATTGCATCGCGCGCAACCTGAGCGCCCCCCTCAAGCTGGCGCCATGGCGACAGCTCGGGGGGGAACTCCTTGGCAATCAATCACTCAGTCGACTGCAGTCTGCACCGTCAGAGCACGCCCATTACCGCGACGCGGTCGGTACTGCCGACGGCAATCTATGTCGCTCCGCGGCGTCATCAGGGCGTCACTTCGCCTCGAAATAGGGGGCAGGACGTGCAATAGCGTGATCGGTCGTAGCGGCTGAGCCACGCGGATCGTCAGGTCCCAGACGCGGCGCGTACCCACGCCGCGTACCCGCCCTGCAGGTCGATGGCGTTCGTGCGCCCCAGGCGATGCAGCAGGCTGGTGGCGATGGCTGAGCGGGCCCCCGCCTGGCAGTGAATCCCCACGGCGCCGGCGGGAATCTCATGCAACCGCTCGGCCAACTCGCCCAGCGGAATGTGCACGGCGTGGGGCAGGTGGCCGCCCTCCCACTCCGTGCGCCCCCGAACATCGACCACGGGGAGCGACCCGTCGCGAACGGCCGCGGCGGTGATGGGTTGCTGGGGCAGCGGCGCGGGAAGGCGGCCCTGGGCGTCGAGGAGCGTGAGCAGCGCGTCGGCGTCCACCCACCCCATGATCCCGTCGAAGCCGATGTGCAGCAGATCGTGGCGGGCCGCCTCCACGAGCGCTCCCGCGTCGTCTCCCTGCGGGGCAAGCAGCAGCAGGGGCGCCCCCACCGGTACCAGCGAACCTACCCACGTGCTGAAGCTGCGCCCGTAGGGCACGGAGAGGCTGCCGGTGGCGTGTCGCGCGGCGTACGCCGCGGCGGGGCGCAGATCGATCGGCCACACCTCCGCGCGCGCGAGCTGCGCGGCGCCCTCGGCAGCCGACAGCAGCGGGAGCGGTGATAGCGCACCCAGTACCGGGGGCCCGTCACGGTTGATCCGCTTCATGTCCGCGAAATACCGCGGGGGCTCTGGCTGTCCCTCCAGCACCATGCGCACAAACTCGCCCTCGGTGGTGGTGGCCACCCCCCAGTTGGCGCGCTTCTCGTAGCCGACCGTACTCGACGGGACCGCGCCCAGCGCCTTGCCGCAGGCCGACCCGGCGCCATGTCCCGGCCACACCTGCAGGTGGTCGGGGAGGGCGCGGAACCGCTCGAGTGAATGGAAGAGCGTGCGAGCCCCGGCTTCCATCGTATTCGCCACCTTGGCGGCCTTTTCGAGCAGATCCGGTCTTCCCACGTCGCCCACGAATACGAAGTCGCCCGTGAGCACACCCATGGGGCCCGCCGCGCGTGGCGTATCGGTCACCACGAAGCTCAGATGTTCGGGCGTGTGCCCTGGCGTATGCAACACATCGAGCCGGATGTTGCCCACCATGATCACATCCCCGTCGTGGAGCAGCGTCGCCCCGTCGTGCGCCGCAAACGCATACTGCCAGTCGGGGCCGCCTTCAGCGGACAGGAGGAGCAGCGCGCCCGTTGCGGCATGCAGTTCGCGCGCGCCCGAGATGAAATCGGCGTGGATGTGCGTTTCCGTCACGTGCGTGATGCGCAGCCCTTCGCGCGCGGCGACGTCGAGGTAGGGGCGGGGATCGCGCAGCGGATCCACCACGATGGCGTCACCGGTAGCCTGACAGCCGATGAGATAGCTCGCCTGGGCGAGCGACGTGTCGTAGAACTGGCGGAAGTACATGGCAACAAGCTACGGGGGCGGAAAGGAATACGGAGGGACTGGTGACGAATCGTGCGATGCCGGGGATGTCTGCAACAATGCCGCGGCCGTGACGCTCTGCGTCGCGACCGCGATGGTCTGCGGATCGTCCAATTCGTACAATGAGTGAAATGTCCAGTCCACCGCCCCGCCGCCGCCCCTCCACGTTGGCTGCCGATCGGATGCGGCAGGCGCAGCGTCCGTTGGGCGCAGCGCCGCTGCCGCCGTTGGGGCTGAGTGCACCGGTGAGGGAGTCAATGCCGCCGGACCCGCGGGCCCGCGGGCCACTGTCGTCTACAGTAAGTCCCCGCACGGCGCCCGCATCGGGGAAACCCGCACCGCGCCCCGGGGCCTCGGCGAAGCCGCCGGTCGCCAGCGCACCGGCGCGTGTGCCCTCCACCAGGCGCGCCGACCAGGATCAGGTGCTGGTGAGCAGCGTGATCGTGGCCTTCCTGCTGCTCACGCTCGCTGCGGTGGGCGTGAAGGTACGGGGGAACGCCCGCACCGACCGCAGCCGCGCCGAGGTGTCCGGGACCCTCACCCGCGTGTACGATCAGCAGACCGCGTTCCGGCTCCTCAATCAGCGCTTCGCCACGTGGCCGGAGCTCAAGGCGCAGGGCATGGCCCTGCCCACGTCGCATCGGGTGCTCGCCTCCAACGCCTCCCCGTCGCATTGGTTCATGAAGGTGCGTGACACGAATACCGGGGTGGTGTGTTCCCGGACCGGCGAACTGTTCGACGAGGATCCGTCCGAGCGGCCGCCGACCTGTGTCGGCGAGGCGCCGTAGCGGTCACCTGGGGATTCCCTCCGTCCCGTCGTCGCGCTAGATCGCAGGGTGCTCAGATCCCTGGTGTTCCCCTCCGCGCCAACGCCGCTGCTGGTTGCGGTCTTCCTGTGTGGTGCCGACCTGACGGCACAAGCGCGCCCGACCACGGACAGTGTGCGGCGTGACAGTACGCAGACCCTGCGTGCCCTGCGGGTGAGCGTGACCCGTGATGTCGAGCGGACGCCCTTTGAACTGCCGTTCGCCGTCTCCACCGCGCCGCTGTCGGCGCGACCGGCGCTGCGCCGCGCCGGCGCCAATGAGTTGCTGCTGGCGGTGCCCGGGGTGCAGGTGCAGGATCGCGCCAATCCGTCGCAGGACCAGCGGATCGCCGTTCGCGGCTTCGGCGCGCGCTCGGCCTTTGGCGTGCGGGGCGTGCGGGTGCTGCGCGACGGGGTGCCGGTGTCGCTCCCCGACGGGCAGACGCCCACCGACTGGATCGACCTCGAAACCATCGATCGCATCGACATCGTGCGCGGTACGGCCGCCGCCCTGTACGGGAACGCGGCTGGCGGCGTGATCGACATGCGTTCGCGCGCACCGGCGGCGGTGCCCTTCACGGCGCAGGCGCGCGTGTGGGACGGTGGGGGATGGCAGCGCGGCAACGTCCAGCTGTCGGGGAGTCAGGCCGACAGTACCGGGTGGTGGCAACGCGCCGGCTGGCTGCTGTCGGCCACGCGCACCCAGGGCGACGGGCCGCGTCGTTGGTCGCGGCTCGACGCGTCGAGCCTGTTCGCGCGCGGCCTCGCCACCGTGGCCGGCACGCGCCTCGAGCTGCAGGCCACGCACTACGATGCCCCACGGGCCGAGAACACCGGCGCGCTCACGGCCGAGGAGCTGGCGCGCGATCCGCGCCTCCCCGACTCGCTCAACATCACGCGGCGGTCCCGCAAGGCGGTCGTGCAGACGCAGCTGGCGCTGCTTGGCGAACGGGAGGTGGCGGGCGGCACCATTCGCGGCTCGCTCTTCACGAGCGCCCGCACGCTCGACAATCCGCTCCCGTTTGCCATGGTGGCGGTGGACCGCGCGGCGGTGGGCGGCGGGGTGCATGGCGCGTGGCGTGTGGCGCGGCTCGCGTGGCCGGTGCGCCTCGGGGCGGGGGTCGATGCGCAACGGGTGCGCGACGAGCGCTTCAACTACGAGAATTGCGCGGCCGTTGCCGCGACGGCCCCGGCCACGGCGCTCTGTCCGCAGCCGGGCAATGAGCGCGGGGCCACTCGGCTCGATCAGCAGGAGCGCGCGGCCAGCGTGGGGGCGTATGGGCGTGTCGAAGTGGAAGCGCCGCACGGCCTGCTCGCCAGTGTCGCGCTGCGCCATGATCAGGTGCAGTTCCGTGTGCGCGATCGCTTCATTACGCCGCGCAACGCCGACGACTCCGGCGATCGGTCGCTGCAGGCGGTGAGCCCCATGCTGGGGCTGGTCTGGCGTGTACGTCCGCAGTGGTCGCTCTACGGCAATCTCTCCACCGCCTTCGAAACGCCCACGGTCACCGAACTCACCAATCAGGAAACGGGCGCGGCGGGGCTCAACGCGACACTCGACCCCCAGCGCACACGAACGTCGGAGATCGGCGCGCAGACGCTGCTGGGTGGCCGGGTGCGCGCCGACGTGGCGCTCTTCCGCGCCGTCGTGCTCGATGAGCTGGTGCCCTTCGACGTGCCCAATCAGCCGGGGCGCCGGGCGTTCCGCAACGCTGGCCGCTCCACCCGCACGGGGGCGGAAACCAGTGTGCGCGCCGCATGGCCGGCGTTCGAGACGGGAGCGGCGTATACCTGGTCGCGCTTCCGCTTCGACCGCTATGTGGTGGGCAATACCTCCTTTGCCGGCAAGGCCATCCCCGGCGTTCCCGCGCATTACCTGCAGGCATTCGGCACGGGGCGGCGCGGCGCGTTCTGGAGCAGCGTCGAGGTCACCGCGTCGTCGTCGGCCAGCGCCAACGACGGCGGCACGGTAACCAGCGCTGGCTACGCGGTGTGGAACTGGCGCGCCGGACTCGATGCCGCCGTGGGCAGCCTCCGTCTGCAGCCCACCGTGTCGCTCGAAAACGCCTTCGACCGGCGCCACGCCAGCAGCCTCGTCATCAACGCCACGCGCAACCGGTTCTTCGAGCCGGGGTTGCCGCGCCGCCTCACCTTCCTGACCAGTCTCCAGTGGCGGTGAGTGCACCGCGGCACTGTGCCACCGCGCCGGCCGCTCCTGTTGCTGGCGGGAACCGTGACGCCAACGCGCCGGCTTGAGTTAGGGTCTCCCAACACACCATCTGTTCCGCTCACCTCAACGAACCCTCCCCATGAGCATGCACAGCACCGATGGCGCGCTGTCCATCCCCGAAGACTTCGACGGCTTTCTCCTCGAGGCCATTCCGACCACCGACGGCATCTGGGCGCTCTACGGCATCGACGATGACCGCCCGGTCGACGCCTGGAGCAGCTATCACGCCACGCGCTGCGTGGAGCAGATGGCCATTGCGCACGCGCGCGTGAAGGCCGCCGAATGGACGCTCGCCGATGTGCAGGCGCGCGGGATCGCGCCGTGCATCGCGAAGGCGGCGGCGCACCTCGCGCGGTCGCGCGCCGAACTGGCTACGTGGGAAGCCCAGGCGCGCCGCCTCGAGGCGCACCGCAAGGTCACGTACGGCGCGTGGTCCACGCCCGTCATCGCCGACTGACCGCACCAGGCGCGTGCATCTGGTGCACGCGCCTGACGCACCCGCCTGGCGTACCCGCCTAGCGTACCCGCCTAGCGTACCCGCAGGATGAAGGGCATCCGCGCGTACACGCCGCGCGGATCGTTGTAGGCCATGAGCGCGCCGAGTTCGCGCGTAATGTCACGCACGAGCTCGGCCGCTGCCCCGCGCGCACCCAACTGCTGTACCGCTGCATCGAGCTGTGCCGCCACCGGCGTGGGCTTGTCCTCCAGCAATTCGGACAGCCTCTCGGTGGTGGTCTTCACGTGCGGGTACTCGCGCACGTCGTAGTCGCCGGTCAGCTTCGCCCGCGCCGCCGCCGCCTTCACCGCATCCTGCAGGCTCCCCAAGGAGTCCACGAGCCCCAGGCGATGTGCCTGGACGCCCGACCACACCCGCCCCTCGGCCAGCGCGCGGACCGAATCGAGGGGGAGCCGGCGCGCCGTGCTCACCCGCTGCAGGAAGGCGTCGTACACCATGTCGGTGCCACGTTGCAGCACGGCGAGTTCCGCCTCGGTGCGCGGACGCGCCAGGGTGAAGAGGTCGGCATAGCGCCCCGTCTTGACCGTGTCGAACGTGACACCCTGCCGGTTGGCCAGCGCCTGGATGTTCGGTACGAGGGCGAACACGCCGATCGACCCGGTAATGGTGTTGGGCTCGGCGTAAATGCGCGCGGCCGCCGTGCTGATCCAATACCCACCGCTCGCGGCCAGTGACCCCATCGACACCACCACCGGCTTCACCTGTGCCATGAGCGTGAGTTCGCGCTGAATCTGTTCCGAGGCCACCGCGCTGCCGCCCGGGCTGTTCACGCGCAACACCACCGCCTTGATCGTGCGGTCGTTGCGCAGCGCCCGCAGCTCACGACTGAAGGACATGCCGCCGATCTGGCCGGCACCGCCCTCGCCGTCCACGATGTCCCCCTCGGCATACATGATGGCAATGGCCTGGCTGGCCCCCACGAGTCGTTCCTTCGCCACCGCGAGAGGCGCATAGTCGTCGAGCGTGATCTGCGGCAGCGTCGGCTGATCGAGGGCGGCCGCCAGACGGGCCGAACGGCTGCTGTCGGCACCACCGGCCGCGGCGCTGCCGCTGTCGGCGGGCGCGACTCCCGCCATCTTCTGCAGGTCGGTCAGCACCACATCGAAATAGGCCACCCGATCGACCAGCCTGGCAGACTGCGCCTCGGCCGGCGCAATGATGCCCTGGGCATCCACCAGGGCCTGCAGCGCCAGCGTGTCCACACCGCGTGTGCGGGCAATGCCACGCTTCACCTCACTCCACAGGTCACCCAGATAGGACGCCACCTGCTGCCGGTTCTCGGGGCTCATGTCCCGGCGCGTGAACGGTTCGACCGCTGCCTTGAAGCGCCCCACACGACTCACCTGCACGCCAATGCCGTACTTCTCGAACAGCCCGGTGAGAAAGAGCTGCTCCGACACGAGTCCTGGCAGCAGCAGCGAGCCGAACGGATCGAGCGTGATAGTGCTTGCCGCCGACGCCACGTAGTAGGTGGCCGCGTCGGGATTCACGAGGTAGGCGTGTACGGGCTTCTTCTTCGCCGCGAAGGCCACGAGCGCCTCGCGCAGCGCCCGCAGCGCGGCGTAGCCGGACCGGGTGCCGTCGCCGGTGACGGTGCCGCGCAGCAGGATGCCGCTGATGCGATCGTCGTCGATGGCGGCGCGCACCCCCACCAGCGCCGAACGGAGCGGCAGCGCCGAGCCGCCAGCCTCGAAGGCGTCATCAAAGAAGCCGCGTCGTTCGGGATGCGCGGGCTGGTCGGAGAGCGGACGGTCGATGTCGATGACCAGCACCGCCCCCTGTCGCACCTCGGTGGCTGGCCGTGATCCGGCCGACGCCGCAATGCCGGCGATCAACAGAAGACCGACCACCACACACACGGCAATCGTAACGAGATTCGCGGCCAGCGCCGCAAAGAACTGCTTCATGACGAATGGGGCTCCATGGAAGGCGAGCGTTCGGGATGCTGCACATTAACCGATACGGGGCAGGGCCGTGGCAGGTTCCGGGACAGAGGGCTGACGCGGCCCCATGCGCCGTCGGGGCATGCGCCCCACCGCATAAACATGACGCTACCGTCGCAAAAGCCCTTGCCGTCGCATGGTCGGGGGCGCAGCTTTCGGTATCCTCTTTCCCGAGCCCAGTCCATGCCCGCATTCCACGCGCCGCTCGACGACATCCGCTATCTCCTGCACGACGTGCACGACATTGGCCAGCTCGCCGCGCTTCCGGGGTTCGAGGACGCGACGCCGGAGATGATCGATGAAGTGCTTTCCGGTGGGGCACGCTTCTGCGAAGAAGTGCTCTTTCCGCTCAACCAGAGCGGTGACGCCGAGGGGGTCCATCTCGCGAACGGGGTCGTGACCACCCCCGCAGGCTTCAAGGAGGCGTATCAGCGCTACACCGCCGACGGATGGACCGCGATCAGCGCTGAGCCGACGTACGGTGGCACGGGGCTCCCCGAAATGGTGCGCTTCGTCATGGAGGAGCTGCTCTGCTCGGCCAATCTCTCCTTCTCCATGTACCCCGGGCTCTCGCACGGTGCCTACAGCGCGCTCATGAGCCACGGGTCGGCGGAGCTCAAGCAGCGGTTCCTCCCCCGCCTCATCGACGGCCGTTGGGGGGGCACCATGTGCCTCACCGAGGCGCACGCGGGCACGGACCTTGGCATCCTCACCACGCGCGCGGTGCCGAATGCCGATGGGACCTATGCCATTACCGGGCAGAAGATCTTCATCAGCGCCGGGGAGCACGATCTCACGGAGAACATCGTGCATCTCGTCCTCGCCAAGCTGCCCGATGCGCCCAGCGGCACCAAGGGCATTTCCCTCTTCCTGGTCCCCAAGTTCCTCCCTACGGCAGACGGGGGGCTTGGCGCCCGCAACGGGGTCACGTGCGGCAGCGTGGAACACAAGATGGGGATCAAGGCCAGTGCCACCTGTGTACTGGACTTCGATCAGGCCACGGGCTGGATGGTGGGCGAGCCGCACAAGGGCATGCGGGCCATGTTCGTCATGATGAACGGCGCGCGCCTGGCCGTGGGGCTGCAGGGACTCGGGCTCTCTGAGGTGGCCTACCAGAACGCGCGCGCCTATGCCCGGGAACGGCTGCAGGGGCGGTCGCTCACCGGTCCCAAGCACCCCGACGGCGTGGCCGACCCCATCCTCGTGCACCCGGACGTGCGCAAGGGCCTGTTGCGCATCAAGTCGCTCAACGAGGGCATGCGGTCGCTGGCGTACGCCGTGGGCATTCGTATCGATCTCGAGCATCGGCACCCCGATGACGCCGTGCGACAGGATGCGTCCGATCTGGTGGCGCTCATGACGCCGGTCATCAAGGCCTTCCTGACCGACCGGGGCTTCGAGAACACCAACATCGCCCTGCAAACGCTCGGTGGGCACGGCTACATCAAGGAGTACGGCATCGAGCAGTACGTGCGCGACGCCCGTATCGCGCAGATCTACGAAGGGACCAACGCCGTGCAGGCGCTCGATCTGGTGGGGCGCAAGCTGCCCATGGAGGGCGGCCGACTGGTGCGGCGTTTCTTCGAGCAGGTGAAAGCCGACGTGGATGCCGCCGCGGCGGTGGCGGGGCTGGAGGACTTTTCCAAGGCGCTGGGCACGGCGCTGTATCAGCTGCAGAAGGCCACCATGCTGCTCGCCGAGCGTGGCTTCGCCAACCCCGACGAAGTGGGCGCGGCGGCCAGCGAGTATCTCGACCTCATGGGCTATACGGCCGTGGGGTGGCAGTGGCTGCGCATGGCCACGGTCTCGCAGCAGAAGCTGGCGGCGGGAACGGAGGACCGGCGTTTCCACGAGGCCAAGCTCAAGACCGCCCGCTTCTATTTCGGGCGCGTCCTTCCCGGCACCGCCACACTGCTCTCGGCCATCCAGGCCGGCAGCGCGCCCATCATGGCGCTGTCGGCAGACGAGTTCTGACGTGCCTGCCGTGTGACAGTCCGGGCCGGAGGCCGCCCCCTGCCTCAAGCATTGTGTGTGTGGTGCCGAAGCCCTCTGGCAGCCTCTCACTCACACCATGTTCTTTCACAAGCGCTCCGAATCGTTCTCGGCGTCTGAAGGAAGCCATGCCACCGGCGTGACTGACGCCGCGGTGCGGACGGCCACCACCGCCCCGGCCGCCGCGCCGGTGGCAGGTCGCGAGCCGTCCGCTCCGGTCGACGACGGTCTGGGGCTGGTGCTCGATGCGCTTGGCGGTATCCTCGCCGCCCTGTCGCGGTATCCCATCGACCTCCCCGACCGATCGGGGGAGGAGCTCTCACGCGAGCTGACCAGATGGCGCCGCCATGCCACCATGGGTTGCGCGCTCGACGAGCGCGACGACGCATCGGTTGGCGTGTCGGCACGTGATTGGAACGGCGTGGTCCGCACCGTCACCGAGCAGCGACGCGACGAGCACCGGTACGTCGAGGCCTCCATCAATGAGCTCCGCGACGCCCTCTGGGCCTGCGTGGAAACGGTGCACAAGGCGGTGCTGGTGGACCACGCGACGGATGCCACCACCGAAAAGCAGATGGAGCGGGCGAAGACGGCGTTGCAGCGCATGCAGACCGGTTCCATCAAGCAGGAGGTCCTCGGGGCCGTGTCCGCCATCGAGGGTGCGCTGCGGACCCGTCGTGAGCAGCAGCAGGAGCAGTACGCAAGTCTTGGTCACAAGCTCGAACGCGTGGGTCAGCAGCTGGAAGAGGCCCGTCGCGAAAGTACCACCGATGCGCTCACGGGGCTGGGCAACCGCAAGCACTTCAATGTCGTGGCGTCGCGGGCGCGGCAGATGCATTCTCTGGGGCGGCAGCCGGTGGCGCTGCTCATGCTCGACATCGACCGGCTGAAGCTCGTGAACGACATGTACGGCCATCAGGCGGGTGACGCGGCCATCGTGAACCTCAGCAAGGCCCTCGCCGCGACGTTTCTGCGCCAGAGTGACGTGCTCTGCCGGTTGGGGGGCGACGAGTTCGCGGTGATCCTGTTCAACACCGACTGGAAGGTGGCGGTGACGCTGGCCAGGCGGCTGCAGGAGCAGCTCAGTCTCATGCCGGCGCCACACCCGAACATGGAGTTCGCGATCGGGGCGAGCGTGGGCGTGGCGCAACTCGAGGGGCACGAAGAGGTGGCCGACTGGGTGGCCCGCGCCGACAAGGCGCTGTACAAGGCCAAGCAGCATGCCCGAGAGCGGGTCTGCGTGGCGGACGGTCCCCCGCTGCCCACGGGCTGACGGTGCCGGCGCCTGCGGGGCCGTCGTCAGGTGCTCGCGCGCCCACCGCTTGACGCGCGCAACGCATTCAGGATGACCGCCACATCGATCGCTTCCTGAATCAGGGCGCCCGCGACCGGTGTGAGCATGCCGGCGGCCGCAAAGCCCATTCCCACGAGCGACAGCCCGAGCCCCACGCCAATGGACTGGCGGGCGATGTACAGCGCCCGGCGCCCGATCGCCACCGCTTCGGGGATGCGCCCCGGATCGTCCACAAGCAGCACCACGTCGGCGGCCTCGGCCACCACTCCGCCGCCGTGCCCCGCCAGCGCCACCCCGACGGTGGCGGTACTCAACGAAGGCGCATCGTTGGTCCCGTCGCCCACCATGAGCACCCGGCGGCCGCCCTTCTCGATGGCGCTCACGCGGGCGGCCTTGTCCTGCGCGGTCAGGTCGCCGGCGAACTGCGAGATCCCCACCGCCTGCGCAATGGCGCGCACATTGTCCTCCCGGTCGCCCGAGAAGAGGTACAGGTCGCGCAAGCCGAGCGCCCGCAGCGCCTCGAACATGGGGGCGAGCTCCGGGCGGACCTGGTCGGCGAATTCGATGCGCGCCACGTCGCCACCCGCGGTGCCCACATACGCGCGCAGCCCCGTGGCGCCGCTGTCCATGGTCGTCAGCAGTCCGGCTGCCGCGGGCACGCGCTCCAGCAGTCGTTCGCGTACGAAGTCCGGTGATCCCACCACCACCCACTCGCCCGCCACCTCACCGGTCACCCCGCGGCCGGGCGTTTCGTGCAGCGAAGTGGCCATGACCAGCGTCGCGCCACGCGCCTCCGCCTCGGCCACGATCACGCGCGCCAGCAGGTGTCCCGAGCCCTGTTCCACGGCGGCGGCCTTGGCCAGCACGGTGCGCAGATCGCTGCCGTTGCCGGCGATCACCCGCGCCACCTGCGGCTTGCCCACGGTCAGGGTTCCCGTCTTGTCGAAGACGGCGGTGTCGACACGCGAGAGCCCCTCCAGTGCGGCGCCATGACGCACGATGATGGCGCGCCGGGCCGCGCGATTGATGCCGCCGATGATGGCCACCGGCGCAGCGAGAATGAGGGGGCACGGCGTGGCCACCACCAGGACGGCCAGCACGCGGGTCCAGTCGTGTGAGACCAGCCACGCCACCAGGCAGGCCACCAGGGTGAGCGGGGTGAACCACACCGCCCAGACATCGGCGGTGCGCTGCAACGGACTCTTCGAGGCCTGCGCGCTGCGCACCAGGTCCACGATGCGCGCGTACTGGCTTTCCTGCGAACGCCGTTCGGCGCGCATGGTGAACGCGCCTTCCTGGTTGACGCTGCCCGACAGCAGTCGGGCACCGACCGCCGTTCGCACCGGCACCGGCTCGCCGGTGAGGCGCGACGTGTCCACATGCGAGGTCCCGTCGAGCACCACGCCGTCGGCCGGCACCAGCTCCCCCGGGCGAATCAGCAGGGAGTCGCCGGGTTCGATGAGGCCGGCATCGATGTCCTCCACGCGCCCCTCGCGCACGCGGTGCGCGGTCCGCGGGGCATCAGCCTCCAGGGCCGCCACTGCATTCGAGGCGCGCGCGACCGCATAGGCATCGAGCGCCTCGCCCCCGGTCTGCATGAGCACCACGACGAGACCGGCCAGAGGCTGCCCCAGCAGCAGCGCCCCCACGATGGCCAGCATGGCCACCACGTCGGCGGCAAACTCGCCCCGCAGCATGCCGCGTAGCGTGCGCCACGCCACCGGCACGCCGGTGATGAGCAGCCCCAGCAGCCACACGCGATCGCGCCACGGGTCGGCCGGCAGCACGAGTGGCGTGGCGAACCCAGCCACAAGGAACGCGAGCGCGATCAGCGGCGGAGGCGAGATGGGGAAGGACAAATCGGCTTTTCGCATGAAGGTTGGAAAATCGCGCGGCGTACCCATCCATCCATGCGTGTCGGTTCCGCGCCCCGCAAGGGTGAAATCACGGACTCGGCGAATCCTGATTAGCTTGGTCTGGTATGGCCGATACGCATTCCCACGCGGCGCTTGCCGCGATCGTCGACATTGCCGCCGACGCGATCATCGCGCTCGATGACCGCTTCCGCATCGTGCGCTTCAATCGCGGTGCCGAACAGATCTTTCAATGGAACGAAGCCGACATGCTGGGGCAGCCGCTCGACCGGCTGCTCCCCATGGGCGCGCGCGCGGTGCATCGCGGCCACATGCGCACCTTTGCCGAAGGTCCGGCGGATGCGCGGATCATGGCCCATCGCCGTGCCATTGCCGGGCTGCGCCGGAATGGGGAGATGTTCCCCGCCGAGGCGTCCATCGCCCGCGTCACGATGGACGGTGAACGCACCTTCATGGTGACGTTGCGCGATGTGAGTGAACGCGTGAGGAGCGAGGAGCGACAGAAGCTGCTCGCCACCGCCGGGTGGGTGCTGGCGGCCTCGCTCGACGTGGAGTCCACGATGGCCACCATCGCCGAGCTGCCCGTGCCGCTGCTTGGCGAATGGAGCCTGCTCGAACTGCTCACCGCTGATGGGGCCATGCGGCGGGCGGCCGCCACGCACATGGACCCACACCGTCACGAGGACACGGCCGCGCTCCTGTCGCGCGTGGCGGAGCCGCTCGAACTCGATCCGCTGCCCACGAGTGGGGCGCGGGTGGCGCACGAAGCCGAGGCGCAGCGCATCACCGATGTCGGCGCCTGGCTCACGGCGAACTTCCGCGATGCGGCGTCACGCGCGCGCGCCGAAGCGCTTGGCGCCAGCGCGGTGCTGCTCGTGCCGTTGCGTGCCGGCGGGCGCGCGCTCGGGGCGCTGCACCTCGTGCGCACCCGCCCGGCGGCGACGCACTCGCTCGAGGAGCAGCAGGTGGCCGACCAGTTTGCCGGGCTGGCGGCGCTCGCCCTCGAAAATGCCCGGCTGTATCAGCAGTCGCGCAGCGCCGTGCGCGAGCGCGACGAAATGCTCGCCATCGTCTCGCACGACCTGCGCAACCCGGTCAATGCCATTGTCATGCTCACGGGGGCGGTGCTCAAGCGGGACGCCGACGCCATCTCGCCCGAGGTGGAGCAGGCGCACATGGCGCGCGACGAGGTCGAGGCGGTGCGCGCCGCCGCGCGTCAGGCCGACGGGCTCATTCAGGATCTGCAGGATGTCTCACGCATCTCGGCGGGACGCCTGCGTGTGGAGCGGCGGCGCGTCCCGGCGGCGGAGCTCCTCAAGGAATGCGCGGACATGTTCGAACCGGTCATGATCGATGCGGCGCTGCGCTTCGTGCGCCGCTTCGATGAGGACCTGCCGGTGCTGCTGGCCGATCGCCATCGCCTGCAGCAGGTGCTTTCCAATCTGCTGGGCAACGCCGTGCGCTTCACGCCGCACGGCGGTGAAATCGTGCTCGCGGCGGCGCAGCACGACGACATGCTGCGCATCAGCGTGCGCGATACGGGGCCGGGGGTCGCGATGGACGACGTCCCGCGCCTCTTCGAGCGCTATTTCCAGGCCCCCCGCCTGCTGCGCGCCGGGTCGGGACTCGGCCTCTACATCGCCAAGGGCATCGTCGAGGCCCATGGCGGCGAGATCGGCGTGGACTCGGAAGTGGGAAAAGGTGCCGAGTTCTGGTTCACCGTGCCGGCGTAGGGGATTCGGCCGCGCACCTCACCCGAACAACCGGGTCCGCGCCGCTTCGCTCAGCGCCACCACCGCCGGATGCGCCAGCTTGCGCTCGGCACTGATGGCATAGAAGCGCTCCCGGACATCGGGCAGTCGGCCCACCACGCGCACATGATAGGCGCGCCGGATCTGCGCCTCCACCACCGACGGGGCGGCGAAGAGCCCCATGCCGGCCTGGCCGAACACCTGCAGGAGCGCCACATCTTCCGCCTCGCACACCACGTCGGGGCGCACGTCCTGCGCCACACACCACGCATCGAGCGAGCGGCGCATGGCGGTGTTGCTGGTCGGCATGATGAAGGGCGCACCGTCCAGCGACCCCGGGAATTTGCGTCGATGCTTGTTCGCCAGCTCCTCCGTACCGAACACGGTGAGGCCGCATTCGCCAAGCAGGTGCGTGAACAGCGTGATGGGCAGCCCCGGCGATGCGGGCGTATCGGTGAGGACCACGTCCAGCGCGTGCACCGCCAGGTCGGCGAGCAGCCGTTCCGTCTTGTCGATGCGGCAGGTGAGGCGCAGCCCCGGCAGGGCGTCGAGCGCCGGGCGAAGCAGCCGCCAGGTGGTGAGTTTGGGGAGCGAGTCGGAGATGCCCACGACCAGTTTGGCGGGGAGTCGTGCATCACCGCGCGCGAGCGCCTCCGTGAGCTCACGCCCCGTGCGGAACATGTCGTCGGCGTAATGAAAGACGAGGTGCCCCGTTTCGGTGAGCACGAGGTGGCGCCCGCGCTTGGCGAACAGCGCCGCCCCCAGCGACCGCTCCAGCTGCTTGAGCTGCGTGCTGATGGTGGGCTGCGTGAGATGCAGGACCTCGGTGGCGCGCGTGATGCTGCCTTCACGCGCCACCACCCAGAAGTACAGGAGATGCTGGTAGTTGAGGGTGTTGAGGGAGAGCGGGGCCATTAGACAGAGACCGGCGTCACCGTGCCGGTGTCAAGGTCATACACACCGCCGGCAATGACGAGCGTGCCGGCCTTCACCCGTCGCGCAATCACCGGTGAGGCTTCCTTGAGAATCTCCGCCTGCACCTCGACGTTGCGCGCAATGGCCCGATTCACGTCGCCGCCGCTTTCCTTGGCCGCACGCCGGAGGTGCTGGTACAGCGTGGAGATCTGTCCCGGCACCTCGTTGCCCGCCATGGTGGCCGACACGGCGCCGCACTTCGTGTGGCCCAACACGTACAGGACTTGCGCCCCCAGCACCTCGGTGCCGAACTCCAGCGACCCGATGATGGCCGGATCCGCCACGTTGCCGGCGATGCGCGTCACGAAGATGTCGCCGAAGCCCTGGTCGAAGACGATCTCGATGGGCACACGCGAGTCGGCGCAGCCGAGGAAGGCGGCGAAGGGCTTCTGTCCCGCCGCCACTTCCTTGAGTCGCGCCATGTTGCGGTTGGGCGCCATCACCTGGCCGTTCACGAATCGCGCATTGCCCTCGTACAGCGCAGCGAGCGCCGCCGCGGGATCGGGGAACGGGTCAGGCATGGTGCGGGGGGAACCGTGGGCCCACGCCGGCGCGGCCAGGGCGCCGGACGCCACACTGCCGCCCAGCAGCGCCGCCCCCGCCACGGTGGCCGAGTGCAGGAAGGCCCGGCGCGAAGGCCGAGGCGTGGGAATATCACAAGACGTGCACATGTCAGAGGCCTCCGGGATTGGGGGACTGGCGGTACTTGTCGCCGCGTACCACGGCGACGTCGGACAGGTAGGCAATCACCTCGTAGTCGGTGAAGTAGCTGCGGGCGATGTGATCCACGATGCGCTCCGCCACGTCGGGTGGGACGATGGTCTCGATCCGCACGTTGATGCCCGGGATCTCGGCGGCGTGCAGCGCCCGGGAGCCTTGGCCGCGCCCCTCGACCACCGTGAACCCGGTGGCGCCCAGGCGACGCAGTTCCTGCGTGATGCGCGGCTCCAGCACCGGCTCGGCAATGATCGTGACCAGCTTGAACGGAAAGGTGAGCATGACCGTGACCTCAGGCGGCAAGGCGCTGTGCAAGCGCGTAGAAGATCGGGATTCCGGCGAGGATGTTGAACGGGAACGTGATCGCGAGCGCCGCCGTGAGTGAGTACGTGGGGTTCGCTTCCGGCAGCGTGAGGCGCACGGCGGGCGGCGCGGCGATGTAGCTCGCACTCGCCGCCATCGTGCCAAGGACAGCGGCGCCACTCGGCGACAACCCCGCCCACTCGCCAAGCACCACGCCCAGCGCGCCGTGCGCCAGGGGCATCAGAATGCCGAAACCCAGCAGGAACGGCCCCACTTTCTTGAGGTCACCGAGGCGATCGCCGGCCACCACCCCCATTTCCAGCAGGAAGAGCATCAGCGCGCCCTTGAAGCCGCTGTCGAAGAACGGCGATACCGCCTTCCACCCGGCTTCGCCCATGAAGAAGCCCACAATCAGGCCACCCACCAGCAGAATCATCGTGCGCCCGGTGAGTACCTCGTGCAGCACCTCCTTCATGCTGCCCTGCGCGGCCGCGTGACCGCCCGTGGCAAGCAGCTGCTTGTTGCGTTGAATGGCCCCAATCGCGAGCGCAATGTGAATGCCGGGGCTTTCGAGCAGCGTGAGCAGCGTGGGCATGTACCCTTCCGCCGGCGCGCCCACGCGCACCATGAATTGCTGGGCGGCGATGAACGTGACGGCGCTCACCGACCCGTAGTGTGCCGCCATCCCGGCCGAGTCGCTGGCATTGAATCGGCCCACGTACCGCATGGCCGCGTAGGCCGTCAGCGGCGTGATGCACCCCAGCAGCAGCGTCACCCCGGCGGGCGCGACGATGGCATCGAAGCTGGCGTGTGAGAGCTCCACCCCGCCCTTCAGGCCGAGGGCGAACAGGAGGTAGATGGACAGCGCGCTGTAGATGTCCTTCGGCAGCGAGAACTCGCTCTTCACCAGGCGCGCAACGATGCCCAGCGCGAAGGCGAGGGGAATGGGTGAGAGCAGGTTGGCCTTGAGCGTTTCGATCATGGGGTGCGGTGGAGGGGGACGTGGGCGCGGTCAGGCGCGATGCGTCACGGCCGTAGTCTGCGTGAACCCAGTGCATAATCCAAATCGAATGTTAGGCGCAATTACATTTGAAAAACCTATGGATGAAAACGTGCAAGAAAAAAGGCGCCACGTGGTGGCGCCTCTCTCCGGTGCAGCCGGTTGCTGGAGCTAGTGCTTCTCGCCTGCGGGCGCCGCCGCCGGCGCGTGATCACCACCGCCGCCGTGATCGGCGGCGGCACCGTGATCGCCGCCCGCGGCATGCTTGGCCTGATCGCGCTCGTAGTACACCTGCTGCGCCATGGGGTCGCGCGGGTGACGGTAGGTGTTCTTGTGGATGGTCCACGCGCCGAAACCGAGCGCCGCCGTGAAGACGCAGGTCACGAGGGCCGCGCCCCACCCCAACTTGTTCGGATCGTACTGCTGAGCACTCATGAAGACACCCTGAGCAGGTTGTGATTGCAATCGGCGACACGCGGCACCAGCGCCAGCCGGTGCACCATCCACCGGAACGCTGGTCCGTCGCAACGGGGGGAACCTAGTGGGACCCGGATCATTCTTCCACCCTTGGCCCCGTCTCGTGCGCCGGGGCCACCAGCCGAGCAGGAAGAATGGCCTCGCTGCCGTAACGCTCCCGGATGCGATCCAGTGCCCGGGTGAGCGCACGGTCCCGCGCCGACTCCGTGGGCTCCGGGAAAGGAGAGGCCCCGCCTCCGTCCCCACCGCCATCGCGGCAGGCGCCAGGGCTGGTCAATGCCGCGGGCTCGGCGAACAGCCCCAGCTGGGTGGTCGGCAGGGGGGCGCCCCGGTCCTCGTCGTCGAAGTGCGACAGGGCGATCCCCAGCAGCCGCAGCGGCACGCGGCGCTTGCGGCGCAGCTGACGGAGCAGGGGGCGGGCGGCCTTGAGCACCGCCCCTTCCGATTCGATGAATCCACCCAGGGTGCGCTGCGCCGACCGCACCCGGAAATCCGTGTCTTTCACCTTCACCGTGACCGTGCGCGCCCGGAGCGCCTGCCGACGCAGGTCGGCGCTCACGCGGACGGCCAGCCGCAGCAACTCCCGCTCCAGCAGGTCGTCGTCATCCAGATCGCGGGCGAAGGTGTCCTCGCGGCTCACCTGTTTCTGGCGCTCCCGGGGTGACACGATGCTGTCGTCCACGCCGCGCACCCGTCGCGCCAGCCATCGCCCCGTGCGCTCGCCCAGCCGGCTCACCAGCGCCTCCTCCGGCCAGCGCTGCGCCTCCTGCACCGTCTCCAGGCCCAGGCGAGAGAGCGTCTCCGCCAGCCGTGGCCCCACCATGGGCAGTTCCGCCAGACGGAAACGGCCAAGAAACTCCGCTTCCTCGCCTGGGGCCACGCAGTGCACGCCGGTGGCACCGCTCCCCGGCTTCGGCTTCCCCACTTCCACCGCCATCTTCGCCACCAGGCGCGAGGTGCCGCCGCCGATGGAGACATGCAGTCCCGTGGCCTCGAGAACTGCCGCGCGGATGCGCCGCGCCGTGTCGGCGAGGGATTCGTGGCCATAGAGCGCTTCGGTGCCGGCGAGGTCGCAATACCACTCGTCTATGCTGGAGGCCTGCACGACGGGAGCAAACCGCCCGAGCACCCCCTGGATGGCGCGGCTGCGTTCACTGCAGGCCGCCCGCGGCACGGGGACGCACAGGGCCTCGGGGCAGAGCGCCAAGGCGCGCGCAATGGGCATGGCCGAGCGGACCCCATAGCGGCGGCACTCGTATGAGGCACTGCACACGACCCCGCGCGACCCGGGGCGGCCACCCACGATGAGCAGGGCGGCACGACCGGCCCCCTCCGGATCGACCTGACGGGCCACCGCCACGAAAAACGCGTCGGCGTCCACGAGCAGAATGCGGCGAGCGGGGGGCATGGCGGAAAGCTACCGCACGCGTGCAACGTGCAGGGGTGACCCCCGCCATTCTCCTCGCCCGGAAATCCGGCGTTCCGCACGAGGTGCTCAGCTACGAGCACGATCCGCGCGCGGACTCCTACGGCCTCGAGGCCGCCACCCTCCTCGGGCTCGATCCCGAATCGGTCTTCAAGACGCTGGTGGCCGACGTGGACGGAGTGGGGTTGGCCTGCGCGGTCGTCCCCGTGACGGCCACGCTCGATCTCAAGGCGCTTGCCGACGCCGTGGGTGGCCGCCGCGCCCGCATGGCCGACCCCCAGGCCGCAGAGCGTGCCACGGGCTATGTCGTGGGGGGCATCAGCCCGCTGGCGCAGAAGAAACGCCTGCCGCTCGTGCTCGACGACAGTGCGCAGCGTGTCCCGCGCATTCACGTGAGTGCCGGGCGCCGTGGACTCGAAATTGCGCTGGCCGCAGGCGACCTGCTGAGCATGACTGGCGGCGTGACCGCCGCCATCGCCCGCCGCTGACCCTCGTCCGGCGAGCGGCGGACAAACGGACGACAGGAACAGCCGGGACGTCGCTAGACGGCCCGCGGCCCGCTTGGCGCGCGGTCCAGCTCCCGGTTGGAGTCGCGTCCGCGCGCCGTCACCGGCCAGCGCGTTTCCACCGCATGGCCGCGCACCCCGATGATCTCGTCGAAGAGGTGCACCACGATGCACACGTGGTTGGGCACGATGCGCACCTGGTCACCCAGACGCGGGCGCCATGAGGAACGCGACAGGTCGAGGATTCCATGCTCCTCCGACAGGCGCGTCACGAGCACATCGGGGTGGTCGAGCAGCGCGCCGTAACCATCCCCCTCGGCGCGCAGCGGCTCACGCCCCAGGGCCTTGGTGCCGGCGTCCACCACCGCCTGCCCCTTCACCGACACGCTCACCACCGTGGCGAGCACGGTGAGAGCACAGTCCTCCCAGTCGCAGGCGCCGATCTGCGCGGTCGTGCGGTCGTTGTACACGTACGTGCCCGGACGCACTTCGTTCACGCCCGGCACCTCGTGCATGCGCCACGCCAGCGGAGTGGACCCCCCGCTGACCGTGTGCGGCGGCAATCCGTCCGCCGTGAGCGCCTCGATGTACTCCGCCAGATCGTGCCCCACCTGCGCCAGTCCCGCGTCCTGATCCTTGACGTGCGCCCGCACGTGACCGGGGTAGAACTGCAGGCCGGCGAAGCGCAGCGACGAGGCCCGGTCGATGTGGCGCGCCATGGCGACGGCCTTTCCCGGCGCGGTGACACCCACCCGATGCATGCCCAGATCGGCTTCCACCAGCACATCGATCGTGCGCTGCCCAAGTCGGGCCGCTACGGCGAGCGCATCGAGGGCCTGTACATCGTCGGCCGCCACGGCCAACCGGACGTGAGACGGCAGCCGGGCCAGGCGCTCGAGGCGCGCCGCCCCCACGGGCGGGTACGCCACCAGGAGGTCGTGGCACACCTCCGCCATCACCTCCGCCTCACGCAGCGTCGCACAGGCGAGCCCCGCGGCCCCCAGACGCAGCTGCTCGGCGGCAATGCGTGGCGACTTGTGCGTCTTCACGTGCGGCCGCAATCGCAGCCCGTGGAGGGTGGCGTATGCCGCCATGCGGTCCAGATTGTGGGAGAGCCGGTCGAGATCGACGACCGGAACCGGCGTCTCGAGTTGCTCGAGATACGTTGCCACCGCCCCACCTCCGCCATCCTGAAAATGTCCGAACCCCAGCACACCCCGGCGCCAGAGCGCCAGTGGACGCCGGTTGTTCTTCCCGACCTGCCACCGCCTGCGGGAGCCTACTCTCCCGGCGTGCGCACCGCAAATGGCGCGCAGCTGCTCTTCGTCTCCGGGCAGACCCCGCGCGATCCGGCCACCGGCCAGATCATGGGCACCACGGTGGAGGAGCAGACGCGCGTGACGCTGGCCAACCTCGAACGCATCCTGCGCACCGGCGGCGCGACGCTGGCCGATGTCGTGAGCGTCACCGTGTATCTCGCCGACGAAAACGACTGGGGGACATTCAACGAGGTGTATCGTACCGTGTTCTCGCCGCCGTTTCCCACGCGGGCGGTCGTGGGGGCGCAGCTGCGCGGCATCCTCGTGGAGATTTCCGCCATCGCGGCGGTGCCGGCCGCGCGCCCCCCCGCATGAGCGGGTCGGCGGGGGCCGCATGATTGCCGTCTTCAGCACCGATCGCGGCTGGCGGCAGCCCCTCGAGGCCGCCCTGCGTGAGCACCGCTACGAGGTGCGCAGCGCCAGCCGCCCCGCCGAACTGGCCAAGTGTCTTGGTGATGGCCGCGTGCAGCTGGTCATCGCGGGGCCGCTGGCCGGTGAGGGGGACGCCGCGCAACGCACCGCAGGCGGCTGCCCCGTGATCTGCACGACGCCCGCCGACACGACGGAGCGCATCGTGCACCGGGCGGAGGCCGTGCTGGGAGCGCTGTGAGGGGCGGGAGGGCGGGCACGCCGGTCGCGCGCGGCGGGCCACGCGAATTGTGACGACCGTGCCCGCAGTGAAACGAGGCGCATGATGCCGGCCGCCGGCACGGGGCTACCAGTCGGTGCCGCCCTTCAAGCGACGCAGTGCGCGCCGGTCGCGCTTCCCCGGTTTGCCGTCACCGTGCGAGAATGCCGTGGGCATCTGCCGCAGCTGCTCCGTCACGATCTCGCGCTGGCGACGCCCGTCGGCCGTTTCCTCGTACAGGCCGCGGGCAACCTCCGCCGATCCGCGGCGCTCCGCAACGTCCCGCACCGCGAGCACCCATTCCACCGGCCCCTGCCGCAGGCGTACCACATCGCCGGCCTGAACCTGCTTGGCGCGTTTGGCCCGGTCGCCGTTCACGTCCACCTTGCCGCCGTCGATGGCGTCGGCAGCGAGCGCCCGCGTCTTGAAGAAGCGCGCCGCCCAGAGCCACTTGTCGAGGCGGACTTTGCCCGCCGGCGTCGGCAACGCGTCGTCCGGCACGTCGTGCACCCCGCTCATGCCTCGTCGCCCTCCTCCGCCCATTCCACGCGGTCGTCGTCGGCATCGCCATCGGCATGGTCGGCATCCCCCTCATCGGCCACCAACCGCGCCGCACGCTGCTCGGCGGCCTCCACCTCGCGAATGCGGGTGGCCGCACCGGCGAACACGGCGCGCACCGGGGGCGACGCCGCGTGGCCCCGGGCGTGCTGGTCCAGCACGGGGATCAGCGCTACCAGCGCCGACAACTCGGCGGCGGCGTCGTCATGCGGCGCCACGGCCTCGAGCATGCGGACCACGGTCTCGCACGCCGTCGCCATCTGGCGGGACGTGGGCAGGTCCGGCCCCGGCACCGTCGTGCCGCGCTGCAGCACCTCACAGCGGGAACGCAGCGCCTCCGCGTCGCCGCGAAAGCGGTGAATCAGGTACTCGCGTGCCGTTTCGGCCATGTCTGCTCCGGTGCCTTCAGAAGGAGTCAGGGCGGATGATGCCCAATTCGACGCGTGCGCTCTTCCATGTCTCGAGCCAGGCATCCGCCACCATCTGCGGCCGGATGCCCAAACGCCGGCACCGCATCACGAGATCGTCCCACCAGCCGTACTCCATGGCGTCCACCACGTCGAGCAACTGCCCCAGCGGTTGCTCGCGCGCGTCCAGCGCGTCGCGCAAGGCCGGCGGGAGGGCCAGCCGTTGCGCGATGATGGGCAAAGGCGAGGCCAGGGCGAACTCCAGCGTCGACAGCAGTCCGGCCACCACGCGCGCCCGGGGGTGCGGCGCCTCGTCGAGCGCCGTGCCCACCCGTTCGCAGAGGCGCGCCCGGCGCAGCGCGGTCAACGCGAGTTCCGGGTCATGGGCCGCCTCCCCGATGAGGCGCGCCGTCACCGCGACGAGCCGTTCGATGATGGCGTCGCGGCCGAGCATCGTGATGGCGCGCGACACACTGCGCGGACCACGCGCCCCCACTGCGGCCGATGACAGGGCCTTGAGCAGCGACGCCGCCACGTGCGGGTCGTCGCGCACGAAGCGGTCGAACGATTCATCGGGCGGCCGCCCATCGCTGAACGCAGCCAGCATGGCAATCGCGCGCAGGATGCTGTCCTCGGTCGTGCGATCGGCAGCCGCCGACGCGCCGCGGATGAGCTGGCGTCCGGTGTACAACAGCACCCCGGCGGACAGGACGCGATGCCGCGTCGCCCGGTCGTCCACCCCGCGCACGAGCGGACGCAGCCCGGCCTCGAGCAGCACGCGCACACGGCGTTCCAACAGGGGCGCCGGCGTGCGGGCCGCATCGAGTACGACGGCGCTGCCGGCGAGCGACGGAGGCAGGGGCTCGACCTCGGGAAATCCCTGCAGCGCGAAGTGAAGACCGGAGCCGATAAGCCGGTCCACCGCCCGTTGCGTCATGGCGTCGTCGAGTGCTTCCGATGCCACCAGCCAGACCGCGTCGAGCGAGGCGAAGCGGGAAATCGTGCCGTCGCGCACCAGCGCTGGCGTGATCGGCACCACCAGGCTGCGCCCCACCATCCGGCTCAGCTGCGGTACCTGTTCGAGCGTGCGCCGGGCCTCATCGTCGGGGCTCAACGGCGCGCCGGCCGTATCCTCCGGATACGCGCTCAGGGCGTAGCCCATCACGCGTTCCCGGCGATCACGCAACGGCGTGAGGGAGATCAGCATGGGCCGCTCACTCGGCCGGCCGCGCGAGCGTCGCGTTGAAGTACGCCGGATCGCCCGTCACGTCGCGCTCGAGATACGGCGCCAGCCACGGCGGCAGCGTGACCGCCTCGGTCACATCACCCAATTCCACTTCGGCCAGCACGAGGTCGCGATCCAGAAACACGTCGATCTCCCAGGTATGCGCGCCGTGCGGCACGACATACCGGTCCTTGAGCACGCGCGCCGGGCGCGTGAGCTCCCACATGGCCCCGAAGAGCGCGGGCGGAGCAATCTCCTCCACCTCCACGCGGGCGGCGGCCGGCCCCAGCTTCACCGTGCGCCAGCAGCTGACGGTGCCGTCGGGCGCGGTACGTCGGCGCAGGCGCTCACGCAGGGCCTGACCGGGGATCCACCCCTGCTCGATCCGCACCGGGGCCACCGCGCGCGCCGCCGGCGGACAGGCGCGCAGCAGGTACTTGCGCTCGATCTCCAGGGGCAGCCCACTGGCCGTCATTGGGGACCCCTCGGCCCGCAAGGCGTTGGCCGCGGCGTCGAGCGTGCGCAGCACATCGTCGAGACGCTCGCCCCAGTCCTGCTGGAAGAGCTGGAAATGCGCCAGCACGATGTCCTGCAGGGTGCGCTCCAGCACCGGCAATCCGGCCTTGTGCGCGCGCCGCGCGAGCAGGTGGGCGTCCCGCAGGGCCCCCAGGACATCCTGCCCACGGGTGGCCAGATCGAACCAGGCCCCGATGGCCGGACGGGTCTTCGCGAACGGGGACAACAGCGCGCGCTGTCGTTTGAGTCGGATGCGCACCTCGTGCATGGCGTCCTGCGCCTGCACGTCGGTGATCCGTTCGATGTCGCGCCGCAACCGGTTTCCGGCGCGCCAGATACGGGTGGCCAGGTGGCGGGCAAATGGCATGGGCGCCGAATCGATGCCCACGCGCCGGAGCAGTTCGTACTGCCCCAGTCGGGCGAACAGCCGATCCTCGATCGGGTCGAAGTGCGCCGCAAAGGCGCGTTCGACCAATTCGCGCGATGGGGACGCCCGACGGGCCAGCCATGCACGCAGGGCCGCCGCTTCCGGACGGGCTGCGGCCGGCAGTCGCGACTCCTCCGTCTCGAGCCACGTGCGCTGCACGTCGGCATCGCGCACCGCATTGGTGACCTGACCGAGCGCCCGCAGCGATCGGGCGGCCCGCCGGTCCATGGCCCCGTCCAGCACGCGGGCGTTTTCGCGCGCCGTCGCGCGGAGGCGTCGGAGCGCCACCCGCGCCTTGTGCAGCAACTCCGTGGCCTCCACGTCGCCCGCCTCGCCCGATGCCGAGGGCGTGCCCGCCCGTTGCGCCTCCTGCATGGCGCGCCAGGTGGAGCGGGTTGCCGCCAGCTGATGCAGCCAGTGCAGCGCCACCAGCCGCGCGCCCTCCTGCGCTGGCCGGCGCAGGCCCTCGACGAGCAGCTGGCGCACGTCGTCGGCCGACGGCGTGCGCCCCTCAGTCATCGTGCTCGTCGTGATCGTCGCTGGCGTCCACGAACACCTGCGCCGTGCCATCGTCGTCGTAGCTCACCGACACGACCCACGGACGGCAGCACACCTGGCAGTCTTCGATGTACTGCTGGTTGGCGCCGCCGCCAGGATCGAGCGTGATCTCCACCGATTCGCCGCAGTACGGGCAGAACACCACCCCCGACGAGTCCGCCGCGCCGTCGCCGGCGGGAAACTCCTCGTCGAGCAGGTCGTCGTCGTCCAGTGCCTCATCCGAGTCATCCTCGGCGTCCTCATCCTCGTACCCCTCGTCGAGGTCGTCCTCCTCCTGCTCCTCGTCGAGGTCGCCGGCGTAGTCGGCGTCGTCATCCCAGATCCGTTCGGCCATGCTCCAATCTACCGCTGATCCGTGATGAGCGTTCGATCACCCGTGGCCAGCGCCAGCGCCCCCCGCGCCGAGGCCACCTTGGCCTCCAGCGCCGCCAGCTTGGTTGCCTCGTCCAGCACCAGCCGTTCCCGCAGGTTGAGAATCAGCAGGGTGCTTTCACCGTTCTCGAAGCGTACCTGCTCCGCATCGCGCAGAAGGCGCGCGTTGCGGACGTTGGCGGCCTGCCGGTCCAGCAGCCGCTGCAGGTTCGACAGCTCGAAGATGGCGGCCCGGGCGTCGAACTCCACGTCGCGGCGCAGCCGGTCGCGCTCGAACTCCTGAAACTCGAGCTTGGCACCGGTGGCGGCGAACTTGCCCGATTCCTTGAGAAACAGCAGTGGCGTGCTGAACGTGAGCGCGGCCTTGTAGTTGTTGTCCAGCCGCTCACGATTGAAAAAGGCGGCGTCGCTCCCGCGCTCGGCCAGCCCCGCCAGCTTGGCCTCGGCCAGCGGAATGAGCCCCTGCGTGGCGAGCAGCCGCTCGGCCTCCGCCTGCTGCACCTTGGCCTGCACCTTGAGCAGGTCCGGGTTGCGCCGGGTAGCCAGCGCCAACAGGCCATCGAGGCGCAGCGAATCGATGCCACCCCGCCCGATGCCGTCGAGCACCGGCTTGGCATTCTCCGGCAACGCCGCAGGGCGTCCGGCGTCGTCCCAGAGGTAGGCCATGAGGTTGAGCGTGGCCACGTAGAACGCGGCCTCGGTCTCGAAGCGCGTAACCTGACGGCGCTGCAGCTCCAACAACGCTTCGACGGTGTCGATGGGCGCGCTTTCGCCGTTGGCCACCCGCTGGCGCACCGCGCGCAGGCGGAAGTCGGCCAGCGCCTCCCCCTCCTGCGCGATCGCGCGCCGCCGCCACATTTCGTACCAGGTGCCGTAATCCTTGGCCGACGAGAACAGCAGCTTGTTGAGGATGCCGATGCGGTCGGCGTCGCCCGCATCCCGCGCGGCGCGCGCCTGCCGCAGCGCCGTGCGCCGCTCGTCGGTAATGATGCGCTGCCCCAGGGGGAGCGAAATGCCGGCCGAGAAGGTGCCGTTCCCCACCGTGCGGCGGTCGGGGTTGAAGTAGCGCCCCATGGTACGGTCGAACGCCAGCGTCACGTCGGCGCCAATGGGCAGCGGGAGCTTGAGTTCGGCATCGAAGTACTTGAAGTACTCCGTGCCGGCATAGCGCTTCTGATCCCACGACGCCATGAGCTTGGGGTCGAACGCCCCCCACGCCTGCCGCAGCTCGGCCCGGGCCTGCTCCGAGACCAGGCGCGCCTGCTGCGCCACCGGGTGGTTGGCCAGCACCACGTCAACGAACGCCGGGAAGGTGAACGGCGTGCCGGAGGTATCCACCACGATGCCGATGAGCGCGCTGGTGCGGAGCCGCGCGCTGTCGGCGGCCGACATGGCCTGGGCGCCAACCGGGCGGCCGGGCAGCGCCGTTCCGAGCAGCAGCAGGGCTGCCAGTCGCCACGTCGCCGTCACTTCTTGCCTCCGCCATCCTTGCCCTTGCCGCCCGCCACTTCATCGCCGGAGAGTGCGTCGCCGGGCTTGATCGACAGCGGGAAGCCGTTCAGCTGACGCCACAGTTCCCACCCCACGGTCACGTTGTCGAGCATCGCCCATCCTTCGGCGCCGGTGCCCAGCCGCAACTGGGCAGGCCAGTCTTCATCGTGGGTGGTGTCGGGCACCAGCAGCACGCGGAAGCGACCATCGGCGCTCGGAAACTGGTCGATGACCGCCACCTGCGCGCCGAAGGTGCCCACCGCCACCTGCGGCCATCCCGAGATCTGCAATGCGGGCCACCCATCGAAGAACACGCGCACATGGCGCCCCGGCTTGAGGAGCGCCACGTCCATCGGCTTCACGTACAGCTCCACGGCCTTGCGGGGGCGCGCCGGCTGGATGCTCACGATCGGCTCACCCGCCTTCACGATTTCCCCCTGGCCGGCGCGCGTGGCCCGCACCACGTACCCATCCTGCGGGGCCTCGATCACGTAAAACGAGTTGCGCAGGGTGAGCGACCCCACCTTGTCCTTGAGCTTCGCCACATCGGAGCGCCCCTCGCTCACCTCGGCGAGCGTGGCCGCGCGGTCGGAGCGCGACTTCGCGATCTTCTCGCCGTACTCGGCGGGAATGCTCTGCAGGTCCGTCTGCGTAATGGCCAGCATCTGCTGCTTCTCCACCAGCTTCGCCGCCGCCGACTGCACGCGAATCTGGAAGGTCTGCAGGTCGTTCACCGAAACCAGGCCCAGCGAGTCGCGAAACAGGCGCTCACGCCGACGCAGCTGGTCGCGGGCCACCGAATCCTCGAGGGTGGCCTGCCGCACCTCGGCCTGGTACTGCAACACCTTGTTGGCCGTCTGCTGCAGCTTGAAGTCCCGCTGCTGCTCGAGCCGCTCGATCAGCTGCGACAGTGCGGCGGCCTTGTTGAGCTTCTCTTCGATCGCGCTCTGTTTGGCCGACTGCTGCTGTTGCGTGAGCGGCAGCACGTTCGGGTTGAGGTACTCTTCCTTGATTTCGGAGATCCGGACGATCGAGTCGCCCTTCTTCACGAATTGGCCTTCGGAGACGAACCACGCTTCGATGCGGCCGTCGATGCGCGATTGCAGCTGCTGGGGACGGTCGGCCGGACTGAGCGCCGTGACGTTGCCGTTGCCCTGCACGTTCTGCTGCCAGGGCAGGAACATGATGGCCACGAGCACCAGCAGAATGCCGATCAGCCAGCGGGACACCACACGGCCGCTGTCCGCCGCGCCAAGCAGGGTCGTGGTCTCGAGGGGGAGCGCCTTGAGTTCGCGCTCGATGTTGATGTCGGAGGAGGCCATGGATCAGGCGCCGTTCGCGGCCGGGGATTCGTTCACGTACTCGTGCAGGAGACTGCGGCAGAGCGGATCGCTGCGAAGCTGCTGGAACGTGCCATCGCGCAGTACCTTGCCGTCGTGCACCACCAGTACCCGGTCGAAGGCCGACAGCAGCTGGGGATCGTGGGATACGGTAAGGACCGTCCAGTGCCGCTCCCGATCGGTGAGCAGCCGGATGATGAGCGACCGCGACGACGCGTCGAGGTTCTGGAAGAAGTCGTCGAGCACGACGAGGCGCGGACGCCCCACGATGCCCTGCGCCACCAGCAGCTTGTTGGCCAGGTGGGCCGGCAGGTTGCGGGCGCCGTTGGTGAGCTCCGTCTGGATGCCCTGCGGCAGATGCTGGATCTCGTCGGTCAGCTGCAGGTCGTCGAGCGCCTCGCGCACGTCGAGCGGCGTGATGTGCGCACGCCCCACGCTGATGTTCTCCTCGATGGTGCCATCGAAGAGGTCACCCCACGAGAGCATCTGGCCAATGCGTGCGCGCAACGCCGGCCGGTCGAGATCGCGCAGCGTGATGCCGTCGAAGCGGATGGTGCCGTCGTAATCGTCGATGAGCCCCGCCAGCAGCTTCACCAGCGTGCTGCGCCCCGAGCCGTCCACGCCCATGATGGCCACCCGCTCCCCCGGCGCGATGCGCACCGACACGCCATCCACCGAGGGCGACTTGGCACCCGGATAGCGGTAGCGCAGGTCGCGCGTCTCGATGGCCACCCCCGTGCCGGGCGTGTGGATGGGCGCCAGGCCGCCGCGCGCCTCGAGCGGCAGATCGGCCACGTGCCCCGACTTGTCCACCGACGTGAGCACGTCGTACACCGTGGACAGGCTCGTCATGAGCTTCTCCACGCCTACCAGCACCGTCACGATCACCACTTCGGCGGCCACGAACTGCCCGAGCAGCAGGCGATTCGTCTGCACCAGCGTGGCCCCGATGATGAGCACGGCCGCCGTGATGAACGTCTTGAAGCCGATCAGCGCGATCGTCTGCTTCACCAGCACCGCAAAGTGCTTCTTGCGGTACTTGATGTACCCCGTGATGACATCATCCATGCGCTCCACCGGCAACGTGGAGTCGCCGGCATACTTGAAGGCGTGGAAGGCGCGCGCGATCTCCTCCAGCCAGTGCACCGCCTTGTACTTGTACTTCGACTCCACGATGGAGGTGGCCAGCCCCTCCGGTCCGGTCAGGCGGATGATCATGTACAGAATGAAGATCACCACCACCGCGAAGAGCGAGAACCACGGACTGTACACCGTGAGCAGGATGAGGCCGAACAGCACGGTGAGCAGCGCCGTGGGCACATCGATGAGCAGCTTCTGCATGCCCTTCTGGATGGCCACCGCCTCGAAGAGCCGGTTCATCTGCTCCGGCAGGTTCTGCTCGAGCGACGAGGCGTACTTCATGCGCGGCACGCGGAAGGCGAACTCCAGCGCCATGCGCGCGAAGATGCGCTGCTGGATGCGCTCGACGACCTTGAGGATGCCGATCTGCAGCACCCCGGCCACGATCGTGCCCAGAATGACGAACGAAATGAGCACGACGACCGGCTGCAGGAACAGGCGTCCCTGCACCAGCTGCACGATGCCACCCACCGCCAGCGGCAGGATCAGGCTCAGGCCGCCCGCCAGCGTGGCGTAGAAGAACACCGTGGTGATTTCGCGCTTTTCCCGTGCCAGCAGGGCGAAGGTGCGGTCGATCGGCGAAAGATGTTCCGCCTCGTGTGCGCCATGCCCCTCGAGCGGGCTGTGCGGGGCGCCATCTCCCTGAATGGCCACCGGTGACCGGAGCGCCATGGGAGCCAGCGCCGGCACGGCACCCGTGTGCCCCAACCGGCGCACGACCGCGTCGGCCAGCTGGGGCGCATCGGCATCGATGCGCTGCTCGGCGCCATCCCGGCCCACCAGCCAGGCGCGCGCATGCCCCTCCTCGTCACGATCCAGGACAATGGCGTCGCCGCCGTCGCGGCTGAGCAACACCAGCGGCAGCTGCCCCTTCGCCATCGCGGTCCGTATCTCCTCGAGGCTCAGCGTGCGGTCGAGGAACCCGATGTCCACGGCGCCGCCAATGGAGCGGATGCGACCGGGGAGCGGGTCCTGGGGAGAGATCTGGCGCGTCAGCGCCCGCCAGCGGGCTTGCTCGACGTCGAGGCCGAGCGACTCGGAGATGCGTTGATTGACGCGGGTTGCCTGTGCCGACATGCTCGCAATTCAAGGGACTGAGGAAGGGCGGAGCACGAACGCGGAGGCGCGTTGTGCCTGCCCGCCCACCCGCAGGAAAACGTGCGGAGGGAACGGGCGATGTCCAGCAGTTCGTCAGTTGTGCGCGGGCGGCGCGCGCGGCGGGGCGGCGAAGCGACCCGTGACGCGTCCCGCAAAGGCACCGCGTCGCTGCCATGGCGCACGCTCACGATACAACGCCACCGGGGCAGGAATGATCCCCGTCCCCCCCGACGCGGTGAGCAGGCCGCCGGCGTCCCGCTGGGAGCGGCGGCTGGTGCTGCGGTGCCACGAGCGCGACTGGCGGTGTTCGGCCGGCTCACCCCCCGACAGCCGCGGGGCGCCGGGAAGCGCCGGGCGCAGCGCGGGCGCGTCTACCGCCCGCGGCGCGACGGCAGGCGCGACCGCTGAACTCGCGACCACGGCCTCCGCGATCGGCGCACGCGGCGCGATCGCATGGGCACTGCCGGCCGGTGCTCCGCAGAGGAGCGCCAACCAGAGCCAGAGCGTGGACACGTGGCGGAAAGGCATAGCGGGGAAGAATGTCGATTCCCTCGGTCGGGATTCAAGGGACGTCCCTGGAAACTTTCGGGAGCCCATCCGTGACACCTTCGCGCCCGTTCGGCGTATAGAGCCGCTATGCACCTCCATCACGCCATGCTGGCCGCCGCCTTCCTCCTCGTCAGTGGACGGGCCGCCGCCCAGGATACCCCGCGCCCCCGCACCGACGATGCGCGAGTCCCGTCGGGTCTCGGCGCGCTCGGCCTCCATTTTCAGGTCACCGAACCCAGAGGCGAATTCGCTGCCAACACCAACAACGGCTTCGGGCTGGGCGGCTACGTCCTCCGCGCGCTCGACCGCGACAAGCTCCTCAATGTGCGCGGTGACTTCTCCTTCGTCTCGTACGCCAACAGCCGGCGGCGCATTCCGTTGGCCGGAACCGGAGGGCTCGTGCAGCTCGACCTGCGCACGTCCAGCAACATCATGTCCGTCGTTGCTGGCCCGCAGCTGCTTGGGCCCACCGGGGCCTTCACGCCCTACGCCACGGTGCTCGGCGGCTTCTCGGTCTTCTGGACCGAGAGCAATGTCGAAGGGTCGCAGAACGTCAACTCGCCTTTCGCTCGCACCACGAACTCCAGTGATGCCGTCTGGGCCTACGGTGGAGCGGTGGGCAGCTACCTTCGCCTCACTGGCGGCAACTTCCCCGTCCGCCTCGACCTCGGGGCCCGCTTTCTCCGCCATGACGACGTGCGCTACCTGACCTCCGATCGGGTGCGGCAGGCCTTCGAGAACAACGCGGTGCCGGTGCCCGTTCGCGGGCGCGCCGACTTCATTACCTATTACCTCGGCGCCAACATCATCGCGTTCTGAACCACCGGAGGGGTGGGCGCGGCGGCAGGAGGAGCGCCGCGCCCCAACGCCCGGCCCTCAATCGTCCAGCGGCCGGCGTCGCTGCCGCTTGGTTTCCGCGCGCTGCCGCTTCGTGCTCAGCCGCTCCTGCACCGAGCCAAAGGTGGGCGTGGTGGCCTTGCGGGCGCGCGGCACCACCAGCGCCCGCGCCACGAGTTGGCGCAGTCGCTCGAGCGCCGCCCGGCGATTCTGCAGCTGGCTGCGATATTCCCCGGCCACGATGCGCAGCGCCCCGTCGCTGTCCAGACGCGAGGCCAGCTTCTCCAGCACCCGCTCCCGCTGCTCGGCGCGCAACGCCCGCGTGGCGCGCACGTTCCATTGCAGCACCACGCGGGTCGCGCTGCGGTTCACATGCTGTCCCCCTGGGCCGCCGCCGGCAATCGCCGACAGCTGCAACTCGGTCGCTGGTATGTGTACCCCTGGCGCCACGGTCACGCCGTCCGTCTCCTCGCCTCGCGGCGACCGTGGACCGTCGGCGCCGTTCATGGTGCCCGGCACGGCGTGCGCCGAAGCGACGCCGAAATGGCGGCCGGTGCAGGGCGCTGCGCCGGCGTCGGCGCCGCGTAGATCGCCACATACTCCTCGGGCCCCGTCTCGCGCCGCGACAGGCGCCGGTACCCCACGCGCGACAGCTCGCAGTCGAGCAGCGACGGCGGCGTGCCGTGCCCGTAGGTCGGGCGATCCAAATCGAGAATCACGAGACGTCCTCCCGGCTTCATCGACGACGCAAGATTCCACAACAGGGCAAACGGCTGGGAAATCTCGTGATACATGTGAATCATGAGCGCGACATCCACGCTCCCCGCCGGCAAGCGCGGATCATGTGCTTCGCCCAGCACCACGCGCACGTTGGAGAGCCCATCGCGAACGACGCGACGCTGCAGCAGGGCCAAGTACTCGGGCATGATGTCCTGGCCAAACACCACCCCCTCACTCCCCACGAGCGGGGACAGCCGCGCCACGTAGTACCCGTCGCCGGCGCCGATGTCCGCCACGGCCTGACCGCGGGCGATCCGGGCCAGTTTCACGACCGTGTCGAACTCTCCCGTTTCGTCGCGATCATCCTCGGCGGTCCATCGCGGCGCCACAATGTCGGCCACCTCTCTCGCCGGAGGCGGGAAGTCCGCCGCCTGAGCGCCAGCCTGGGCGGCAGGGGTGACCGTATCCGAACCCACGGCCACACCGGGCGTGCCGTTCCGCAGCACCACCCGCTCCCCCGCCGGTCGGCACGCCAATACGAGAGGTATCCCCAACGACAGAACGGTCCACCGCGCGTGTCGCCGCATCATCATGGCACTCCGGCAACAGGTTCTGCGCGACGGTGGACACGCAGGGCCGCCACTCGGCGGCCATCCATGGCCACGACTTCCAGCTCGCCGCCTGGATACCCCACCCGGTCTCCCACACGGGGCAGGCGCCCCAGGGCGGCGAACGCGTAACCGCCCAGCGTGCTCCAGTCTCCTTCCGGGATGGGCAGCTTGTGATCCGATCGCACGTCCACCAGCGACATCGAGCCCGCCAGTTCAAGGACCCCGTCGAACATCAGGGCGTCCCGCGACAAGGGGTCGTACTCGTCGGCGATATCCCCCACCACCTCCTCCACCAGGTCTTCCATCGTCACGATGCCGGCGGTGCCGCCGTACTCGTCCAGCACCACGGCCAGATGGGCCCGGGTGCGTCGCAAATCGTCGAGTACCCGCTCGGCGGCCCGGCTCGCCGGAACGAAGAGCGGTTCGCGCAGATGGTCCCGGAGGGCGAAGGACTCAGGATCATCGGCCAGCCAGAAGTCCTTGGCCAGAAAGACCCCCACGATATCGTCGGCCGTGTCCCGAAAGACCGGATACCGGGAATACCGTTCCCGGCGCATGATCTCCCGCAGCTCTTCCAGCTCGACATCCTCGGCAATGGCCACCATTTCCGTGCGAGGGCGCATCACGTCCAGCGCCCGCTTGTTGTGGAAATCGAAGACCCCGGCGAGCATGGCCGAGTCGCTCTCGTCGAGTGTCCCGTGCGCGCGGGCCTGCATGACCAGCAGCCGCAGTTCCTCGGGGCTGTGCACGTGTCCCCCTTCGGAGACGGGCTCGATCCCGCCCAGGGCCAGCAGGCGGTTGGCCGTGCCGTTGAGCATGGCAATGAAGGGGGACATGGCCTGGGAGAAGAGCATCAGCGGTCGGGCGACGAGGCGGCTCACCCCTTCCGGGCGGGCCAGCGCCACCGACTTGGGCGCCAGCTCGCCCAGCACGATGTGCAGGAACGTAATCACGAGAAAGGCCACGGCGATCCCGGCACCGGTGTGTTCGGCCCCCGGATCCGGGGTGATCCCCACCTGGTGAAGCGCCATATCCACCAAAACGGCAAACGCCGGTTCCCCGATCCACCCGAGGGCGAGCGAGGCCAGCGTGATCCCCAGCTGGGTGCCGGAGATGTATCGGTCCAGTTGCGAGAGCGCGCGCTGGACGACCGCCGCGCTGCGGTCCCCCTCGGCGGCCATCTGGTCGATCCGGCTCCGTCGTACGGCCACGAGGGCGAACTCGGCTGCCACGAAGAAGGCATTGAGCAGCACCAGGACCAAAACGAACAGGAGCCGGATCGAAATGGTCCCGATCGACAGCGCGGGGTCGGCAGACAACGCAGGTTCGGCGAACATGACCCAAAGGAAACGGGCGGGCGGCTGATTCGTCAGGGTAGTGCAATCTGCAAGACTCGGGGCCCCTGACCGCTGCTGCAATTTGCACGACCCTGCAACGATTCGCGCGTGAGACCGACGCCGGCCCTTCCACACGACCCCATACAGGAGTTGCTCGACCCCCGGCGCATGTTGCGGTGGGTCTGGCTTGCGCGCGTGGCCCTGGCGTGCGCCATCCTCGTGGCCGCCGTGTTTGTCTGGAGTCAGGCGGCGCCCGCCGACACCCTCCTGGCCACGCTGGCGTTTGCCGTCGCCACCCTCGCGACCGTCGGGTCGGCGTTCTACGCGCAGCTCACGCAGCGGCCCCTCGGGCTCTGGTTCTACGGTGCGCAGTGCGCGCTCGATCTGCTCCTCGTCACGGCCGTCGTGCACATCACGGGCGGCTGGAGTTCCCAGTTCGCGGCCCTGTACATCCTGGTCATCGCGGGGGCGTCGCTGCTGCTCCCGTTCCGTGGTGGCCTCGCGGTCGCCGCCGCCGCCTGCGTGCTCTACGCCATCGATGTGATCTGGTGGCGCCCGGGAACGGGTACCCCCTTTGCTGGCGTCGGGGTGCAGCTCGCGGTCTTCGCCGTGGTCGCGGTGGGGTCCGGATTCGTGGCGGCGCGCCTGCGCCTGGCCGGATCGGGCCGCGAAGCGCTCGCCGCACAGCTGGCGAAGGTGCAGCTCGAAGCCGCGGAGATCCTCCGCACCATTCGCTCCGGGATCATCACCGTGGATGGCCGCGAGCGGCTGCTCTACGCCAATCCGGCGGCCTCCGAACTGCTCGGCATCGACCTGCGGGCATTCATCGGCCAGCCACTGCTGCCGTCGCTGCGGGAGGTATCGCCGCATCTGGTGGAGCTGCTCGAACGGAGTGCGCGCGACGGCGTGCGCACCACGCGGGCGGAAGGGGTCCTTCGCCGCGGCGCCGACGAGGTGCCCATTGGCGTGTCGACGACGGTGGCCGACGGGGCACGCCCCGACGGCAGTGTCACGGCGACCGCCATCTTTCAGGACATCTCCGACAGCAAGCGCCTGCAGGCGCTGCATATCCGTGCCGAGCGGCTGGAGGCGGTGGCCGAACTGAGTGCCTCGCTCGCGCACGAGATCCGCAATCCGTTGGCCGCCATCCGCAGCGCCACCGAGCAACTCTCGCGACTGCGCCTGCCGCAGGGGGCGCCGGACGATGATGACGAGCACGTCCTCCACGCGCTGATCGTGCGCGAAGCCGACCGGCTCAGTCGGCTGCTGGCCGACTTCCTCGACTTCGCGCGGGCGCGTGTCACTCGCCTCGATACACTGGATGTGGGCGCCCTCGTGCACACCGCCGCCATGCTGGCCGCGTCGCACCCCGATCGCCACGCCGGCGTTGAGGTGCAGGTAAGTATCGGTCCCGATCTCCCGCGGCTTCACGGCGACGAGGACCTGCTGCATCGCGCGGTGTTCAATCTCGTGCTCAACGCGATCCAGGCGGTGGGCGAGACGGGCCACATCTTCGTCGAAGCCGACCGGCACGCACCCGACGGTCCGCATGGATCGGCGGTGGCCATCACCGGCGAGCTCCTCACGATCACCGTGACCGACGATGGGCCGGGGTTCTCCGACGAGCTCGGAGAGCGGCTCTTCGAACCCTTCGTCTCCGGCAAGGCCGGGGGGGTCGGGCTCGGCCTCCCCGTCGTGCATCGCGCCGTCGAGGCGCACCGCGGCGTGGTGCTCGTGGAGCGCCTGCCGCAGGGTACCCGCTTTTCCATCGTGCTGCCCGTGGCGCCGGATACCTCCGGCGTCACGCACCTGCCTGACCATGCTTTGCCGCGAGTGACCTCCTGATGGGCTGTGTTTCCGCCGACGCCGCACCGCGCGTCCTGGTCGTGGATGATGAAACGGGGATCCTCGACTCCCTGCGCATTCTGCTCAAGACCCAGGGCTTCCAGCCATTCACGGCGCAGGGTGGTCGACAGGGCATCGAGAAGTTCAACGAGATCAAGCCCGACATCGTGCTGACCGATGTGCGCATGCCCGACGTGACCGGCGTGCAGGTGTTGAGTCATGCGCGACAGATGGACGGCGAAGTGCCGGTCATCCTCATGACCGCGCAGGCCACGCTGCAATCGGCCATGCAGGCGGTGAACGAAGGCGCCTTCTACTACATCCAGAAGCCCTTCCGCAACGACGAACTGGTGGCCATTCTCAGCCGAGCGGCAGAGCACCGGCGCTTGCGCGTGGAAAACCACTCGCTGCAGCAGGAACTCAGGAAACGCGACCGGCGCAGCACCTCCCGTCCCGTCGGTCGCAGCCGCAGTTGGCTGGACGTGCTGCAGCTGGCCGAGACCGTGGCCCCGACGGATTCCACGGTGCTCATCACCGGGGAGTCGGGAACCGGCAAGGAGGTCATCGCCCGGTACATCCACGACCTCAGCGCCCGCACCGACCACAGTTTCCTGTCGATCAACTGCGGGGCGCTCCCCGAGTCGCTGCTGGAAAGCGAGCTGTTCGGCCACGTGAAGGGGTCGTTCACCGGAGCGGTGAAGGACAAGACGGGGCTCTTCGCCGCCGCCGACCACGGGACGTTCTTCCTCGATGAAATCGGCGAAACCACGCCGTCCACGCAGGTGAAGCTGCTGCGGGTGCTGCAGCAGCGCGAAGTCATTCCCGTGGGCGCCACCGAAGCGCAGCCCGTGAACACGCGGGTGCTGGCCGCCACGAACCGTGATCTCGAAGAAGAAATCAAGCGGGGGGGCTTCCGCGCCGATCTGTTCTACCGCCTGAACGTGATCGCCGTGCACCTGCCCCCGTTGCGGCAGCGCCCCGACGACATTCCGCTGCTGGCCGAGGGCTTCCTCGCCCGTTCGGCACAGCTGCGGCAGGAGCCGGTCAAGGAACTGGCCGATGACACGCTCGACGCACTCATGGCGTATGCGTGGCCGGGCAACGTGCGCGAACTCGAAAACGCCCTCGAGCGCGCCGTCATCCTCTCGCCGGGCGACCGCATTCGTCCCGACGCGCTCCCCGAGCGGGTCACCGCGCGCCGCGCCGAACCGTTCGTCGCGGAGCGCCCCCCCGTCTCCCCCACCCTCGAAGCCGTCGAGCGCGCGTACATCCAGTGGGTCCTGCAGAACGAGGGCGGCAACAAGAGCCGCGCGGCCGACATGTTGGGCATCGATCCCTCCACGCTGTACCGGAAACTGGCGCGATATGGCGAGGCCTAGCGCCCCGGCGCTCCGCGCGCCCCGGCGCCGGGGGTTCACCCTCATCGAGCTGTTTGCCGTGGTGGTGCTCTTTGCCGTCCTCACGACCATCGCCATTGCGAAGTTCGGGCAATCCAAACGGCGGGCGTACCTCGTGTCCATGAAGGCCGACCTGCGCAACATCGCCACCATGGCCGAAACGCATTTCACGACGGAAAGCTCCTACGCCAACGTCGACATTCCGACGCAGGGCAGTTCGGGCACCCTGATCTCGTTTCGGAGCACCGCCCACGAGTGGTCGGCCACGGCCACTCACCCCGGCCTGCCGGGCATCACCTGCCAACTCGAGTCCGGCGGGGGAACGCAGCCCACCTGTCTCGAGGCGGGGTGGTGAGTCGCGGCACCGCTTGCACGCTGCAACACTTCTTGCGAATCGCAAGGTGCAGCGGATAGGTCCCGGCCTCGTGGAAATGATGAAAGGCCTTGTCGGACAATGCTTTACAGTCAGGACGGCGCGGTGGCAAGCCTGTTGCCATAAGCGATGGTGTCGCGCGACCCGCCACTCCCGGCATCGCGACAATCCCCCCCTTTGGAGATCCAAACCAATGCAGCATCGTACGCGCAAGGGCTTTACGCTCATCGAACTCCTGATCGTCGTCGTCATCATCGGCATCCTCGCCGCCATCGCGATCCCGAAGTTCGCCCAGACGAAGGAGAAGGCGTACATCACCGCCATGAAGTCGGACCTGAAGAACCTCGTGTCGGCCAACGAGGCCGTGTACTCCGACGACAACAGCTACGCGAGCATCCCGGCCACCCCGCCGGGCTCGTCAGGCGTGTCGATCACGCAGGAAGGCACCGCCACCGGCTGGTCGGCGACCGCCACGCACGGGTCGACCGCGGTCACGTGCACGATCGGCGTTGGCTCGGAAGCGGGCGCCAACCCGGAAGGCGAGCCGGTCTGCGAGTAAGCACCATGACCCGGGCGGCGGCGCCGACCGGGTCATTGGGGGAGGGGTCGGGCGATTGCCCGGCCCTTTCGCCGTTCCCCCGGTTGCGGCGGCAGGTCCGTGAGCGCATCCTCTGCCCGTGCCCGAGATCAAGCGCCCCAGCATCCACGATCGTCTGCAACGCGTGCTCGTGGCCGCGAGCGCCGGACTGATCATCGCGATCATCACCACCATGTGGTTCACCGAGGAGCTGCCCGCGGGAATCCGGTGGCCCCTCGTCGTGGTCTTCGTCTTCGTCGTCGCCCTCTTCTCGGCCAGCATTCTCCAGCGCCTCGTGGCACGCCTCATCGAGGAACCGCTCGGCCATTGCGTGCAGGCGGCCGATGCCATTGCCCGCGGCGATGTGGCGCAGCTGGTGCCCCCGGCCAGCACGCAGGAGTTCCACCAGCTGGCCACCAGCATCAACCACATGACCGAGCAGATGGCGGCGGCCACCCAGTCGCGCATGCGCGTCGAAAAACTCGCCACCATGGGGCGCATCGCGGCCGGCATTTCGCACGAAATCGGCAATCCGGTGTCGGCAATCGCCAACTACGCGCACCTGCTCCGCATGCGCACGCAGGATGTGCAGGGCACCACGGAACCACTCGATGCCCTGGAACGCGAGATCACCCGCATCGATCGCATCATGCGCGGGTTGCTCGACTACGCGCGCCCCCGTCGCCTCACCCCCAAGCCCATCGTCGTCGACGACATCATCGAGGATGTGCTGCGGCTGCTCGCCGACCAGGGCATCACCCGGCGCTTCCGCGTCACGCGTCAGCTCGAGGCGCCCGACGGCGTGGTGTACGCCGAGCGCCATGACCTGGAGCAGGCGTTCGTGAACCTGTTGCTGAATGCCGTTGATGCCATGGATCGGGAAGGGGAGATCGTGATCCGGTCGCGCATCAACGACGCGACCGCCTTCGGCGACAGTTTCGAAAAGCGCCGCACCGACCCCCACCCCCAGCGCTGGGCGCATCGCCCCAGCAAGCGCGCGCTCGCCTGGCTCGCCCGCCCGGAGTCACCGCCGCGCTTCCTGCAGGTGGTCCTCGCCGACTCGGGGACCGGCGTGGCGCCCGAAGATGCCGAACGCATTTTCGAACCGTTCTTCTCCACCAAGCAACCGGGGAAGGGCACCGGCCTCGGGCTCGCCATCGTGGCCAGTACCATCGAGAATCTCGGGGGCACGATCTGGGTACAGCGGGCGCGCGAAGGTGGCGCGGCGTTCGTCATTCTGCTGCCGCTGCACGCCAGCGGGGTCCGGCCCATCACCCCACCCAACGGTGAAGCGGTGATTTGATCCGGTCGGCACGATTTTGGTGACGGAGCGGGCGCGCGGGTGACCTATCGTGTCGCCATGCGCTCCCCCTCACTGCTCCGTTCCGGCCGGCGCCCGCGGCATGGCCGGCTGCTCGTCGAAAGCTGCGTCGCTCTCGTGCTCCTCGCCGGCGGCAGCACCGTCATGCTGTTGGTGGCCGCCGGCAGTGCGCGACTCATCGACGCGGCGGTTCATCACCATGCCGTACAGCGGGAAACCGCCAGCTACCTCGCCCCCCTCCTCGCGGCGCCTTGCGCCGCACCGGCCGTCGCCCGCTACCAGGCAACCCGCGCAGGAGTCGACTACGTCGTCACGAGCACCCGGCAGGGGGCCCTGCCGGCGGTGGCTGTCGGGGTCACGTGGTACCGCTCGCCGCTCACCCGTGCCCGAACGGCCGGCTCCGCGCCACGCGCGGCTCGGCAACAGCACGTGGCCTTCGCCTCTTCGTGGTGCCAGCCATGACGCGCCTCCCGCGGACAGGTACCACGCTGGTCGAGCTGCTCGTGGCGCTGCCGGTGGCGCTGCTGGTGGCAACGGCGGCCACCCTGCTGCTGCTGCGCATCGCCCGTACGGTGCACGCCCAATCCGCCCGGCTGGCGTCGTCGCGTGAACTGCGACAGGTCAGCGTCATGCTGGCCGGCGAGCTTGCGCCCCTCCGCGGCGAGGACCTGCTGGTCGTATCCGACACCCTGCTGGCCTTCCAGTCTCCCCTGGGCGTCTTGCTGCTCTGCGACCGCTCGGCGCCACACGCGGTCGTGGTGGCCGTCCCGGACCAGAGCGCCGATGCCTGGCTCGCCGGTGTGCGTCCGGGTGATCGCGTGCGAGGATGGCAGACCACCACCACGCCCGTGGACACGCCCGTGGCCACGGAGCGTGCGGTGACCGCCCCGCCGTCGGTCGTTGGTGGGACCGGCTGCGGTACCGACAGGTCGACCACCAGCCGTCGCTGGCGCGTACCACTCGATTCGGGTGCCGTGCCGTTTTCCCCAAGCGGGCCGCTCACCGTGCATCGTGATGTGCGCTACCGTCACTACCGCAGCGGGAGCGCCTGGTGGTGGGGGCGCCAGAGTCGCGACGGCGCCGTCTGGGATGCCATTCAGCCAGTCGCCGGCCCGCTGCAGGCCGCCGCCCTCGGCGGCGTACGCATACGCCTGCTCGACGCGACCGGGGCACCCGTGGGACCGCTCCCCGCACCCGCCAGCAACCGTCGCGGACGCATTGCCATGGCACAGGTCACGTTCAGCCACCGGCGGCGCGCCAGTCGCACACCCCAGCCAGTCATTGATACGGTCACGGCCGTGATGCCGCTGCGGGCCACGGCCTACCGGCAACGACCATGATGACCTGTCGCCACGGCGTGCACTGCCCGCGGCGCCGCCGCGGCTTCGTCCTGCCCCTCGTCATCGTGGCACTTGCTGCCTCCTCGCTGCTCGCCCTCGCCCTCATTCACGAGGCGCTGCTTGGCGCGCGCGGTGCCCGGGCCTCGCTGGGGGCCGACGACGCGGAGTATCGCGCCGAAGCGGCACTCGGCACCGCGCTCGCCCGCTGGCCCCAGGACTCTTTATGGGAAACGGGGGTCGGCACCCGACGCCTGCTCTCGGTGACCACCGCGCGGCAGCCGGTCGTGGTCGAATGGCAGCGGCTGCATCCACTTACGCTCATTCTGCGTGCCCGGAGCCACGGGCAGGCCGCACGCCGCCTCGACGTCACTTCCCGGGAACTGCTGCGCGCGGTCTGGCTTGAGCCCCCACCGTTCCCCATCATGGCCGCCATCAGCACGGCCGGTACGCTCCATGGGTCCGGCGGTGCCGTCGTGAGCGGCCTCGACCAGCAGCAGCCAAACTCCCCCTGCGGTGCGGATCGGGACACGGCGAGCGTGCCCGACGTGGTCGCCGCTGGGGTTGCCGCCGCCGCACCGCAGGCGTGGACCGCGCCGCCACCATGGCGCCCACCGCCAGCCGATCTCCGGCTGCGCACGCACGGGGCCATGCAGGCACTCGGACCTCAGATCCCGGTGAGGCACTGGAATGCGACACCGCGGCCTCTGCCTGCGTCTCACGGGTGGGCTGGCGTGATCCTCCGCGCCCCGTCCATCGCCGTGACCGGCCCGTCGTCGTGGCAGGGGCTGCTCGTGCTCGACGGCAATACCACAGTGACCGGAGCGCTGCATGTGACCGGCCTGCTGGTGGTACTCGGCAACCTCGACGCCGCGGCCGCACAGCTCACGGTGCAGGGGGCGGTCGTCGCAACCGATACCAGTACCGGAGGGGTAACGCTCGGCACCACCGGAACCGTGCGCTACGACCGCTGTGCCGTGCAGATGGCACTCGCCATCGGCGCTCGTCCCTCGCTGGCGCCGTTCTCCCTCTGGCACCGCCTGTCCCGATAACCGGGCGCCCCCGCGTCACACCTCGGGAGTGGCCCCCGGACCGCAGGCCGACAGTATCACGAAGTCGACCCCCGTACCCACCCGTCTCCCCACGGGGAGCGTTACCTCGCGAGGTACGGGTCGTTTCAAGGGTGACACGCCCGTTTCAGGGCGGGTCAATCCGTCCCGTTCACCGGTTTGGTGCGGGACATACGAAAGCAACCACTGTGCAACCCCCCCGTCCCTATGGCGCTCTTCGGCCGGAAGCAACTCACTGTCGGGCTCGATGTCGGTTCAGGGCTTGTGAAGGCCGTGGTCATCGACCACAGCGGCCCGGTCCCCGAATTGGCGAAGGTGGTCATCACGCCGCTGGCTGACACCGCCATCGTCGAAGGGGAAGTCATGGACCATGGCATCGTGGCCGACGCCATTCGGCAGACCATCGCCGCCACAGGGGCCAAGACCAAGTACGTGGTGGCCGCCGTGGGCGGACGCGACGTCATCGTGAAGAAGATCCAGATGGAACGGGTCAAGGAACAACAGGCCCGCGAGCTCATGCGCTGGGAGGCGGAGCAGCATGTGCCCTTCGACATGGACTCGGTCGAACTCGACTTCCAGGTCCTCGACCCCGATGGCGATGGCCTCGACATGAGCGTGCTGCTCGTGGCTGCCAAGCGCGATCTCGTGGAGGCCAAGCAGGCACTGCTCACCGAATCGGGCGCCGCACCGGCCGTCATCGACGTGGATGCCTTCGCCCTCCACAACGCCTTCGAACTCAACTATCCGGAAGCGCTGAACGGCACGATTGCCCTGCTCAACGTGGGCAATGAAACCACCAATCTGAACATCCTCGACGACGGCGTACCCATTCTCACGCGCGACCTCGGCGTCGGAACCCGCCGGTTTCGCGAGGATTTGCAGCGCGAGCACGGCATCAGCGCCGAAGACGCCGAGAACCTGCTGCGGGGCTACGATCGCATCCCCATGCTCGATGCCATCGTGGCGGCGCGCGGAGAGGAAATCGCCATCGGCCTCGTGCGCGCCGCCACCTTCCTCTCCACGTCACAGCGCAACTTCGGCCAGATCCGCGCCATGTACGCGTGCGGCGGCGGGTCGCGCGTGCCGGGACTGCTGCCGTGGCTTTCCGACCGGCTCCGCATTCCGGTGCAGTCGGCCAATGCACTGGCCCAGCTGAACGTCCGCGAAGGGGCGCTCGAGTTCCTGTCCACCGACGAGATCGCGCCGCTGCTCATGCTGCCGGTGGGACTCGCGCTGCGCGCCGCCGCCTGAGCGCCCGAGGAAACGACTCATGATGATCGAAATCAACCTGCTCCCCGGCGCCAGGAAGAAGGGCAAGAGCGCCGGCGGCGGGATCTCCCTCGGCTCGCTCTCCGCCCTGGCGGCCGGGATCCGCGATCCGTGGCTCATCGGCGCCGCCGCGTCCGTGGTGGTGTCGGTGGCCGCCGTGGGTCTGCTCTTCTCCGCGCAGAGCGCCCGCGCCACCGAACTCGGCACACGCGTCGAAAAAGCGGTTCGTGATTCCACGCGCTACGCCAAGGTCCTGTCGGCGCGACACAAGCTGACGGCCGAGCGCGACTCGGTGATGCGACAGCTGCAGATCATCCGCACGATCGATGACAATCGGTACAATTGGGCCCACATCCTCGATGAGGTGAGCCGCGCCCTGCCGGCGTACACGTGGCTCACCGTCATGGAGCAGACCACGAAGACGCCACTGCCGCCCGGCATGGACTCCACCGAGACCACCCCGGCGCCCAAGGCGGCCAAAGAGAAGAAGGGCAAGGACACGGACGAGAAGGCGCCGGCCGATACCATCACCGTGCACCCGCCCCTCGGCTTCCGGATCGTCGGCCAGACCGTGGACATCCAGGCGCTCACGCTGTTCATGCGCCAGCTCGAAAGCTCGCCGTTCGTGCAGAAGGTCTCGCTGTCCAAGTCGGAGATCGTGATCGTCGAGGGCAAGGACGTCACGCAGTTCGAGCTCCACGCCGAATACGAAGTTCCGCCCCCGGGTGTCGTTCGCACGACGCCGCTCGTCGTCCCCGTTCGCTGAGCTGTTTATGGCCCTCCTCCCAACCGCCCAACGAGACCAGATCAAGCTGCTGATCGGCTTTTCCGCCATCACGCTTGCGGTGGTCTATTGGATGTACCCCTACGCCGCCAAGAACGAGCAGCTGGCGGCCGATGAAGCCCGCATCGCCACCCTCGAGGTGGCCAATCAGAAGGCGGCACGCGAGTTCGACAGCGGCAGCATCGAACAGCTGCGATCGCAGGCGGCGCAGAATCGCTCGGCGCTCACCGTGATGCGCCGCCTCGTACCCACCGGCAACGAAGTGCCCGCACTCCTCGAGGAAGTCAGTACGGCCGCTCGCCGCGCCGGACTCGATGTGGGCGGGGTCGTGCCCGAGCCCGTGGTGGCCGGCGATCGCTTCGATACCTATCGCTACACGGTGACCATCATCGGTGGGTACCACCAGTTCGGCGAGTTCCTCGCCAACGTCGGGTCCCTCGCGCGCATCGTGGCGCCGGTGAACTTCGCCATCACCGCCGGGACCACCAATCGCCAGCGCAGTGGTGTCCGCACGTCGGAGAAGGGATCCCTGGCCGCCACCATTACCCTGCAGACCTACGTCGAGCGCACCGCGCCTGCGCCGCGCGCGAAGGAGCGGTCGTCATGATCTCCGCCCTCCGCCTGCTCATGGGTGCGGCGCTCGCCAGTGTCATGCTGACCCCGGACGCCGCTGCTCAGCAGCCCCGCGTCACCACCGTCCGGAGGGACTCGGTCGGGACCGTCAGCGCGGCCGCCGTCAAGACGGCCCCCGTCAAGACGGCCCCCGCCGCCAAGACCACGCGCACACCGCGCGAGAACGCCCGGAAGAGCGCGATCCCCTCGGAGATCACGCTCCAGCGGGAATCGTACGCCTACAGCGGGAGCGGACGTCGCGATCCCTACAAGTCGCTCATGTCGAGCAGTGAAGTGCGACCGCTGCTGAGCGACCTCCGCCTCACCGCGGTGGCCTTCGACCCCGCCGGCGGCAACTCGGTGGCGATTCTCCGCGACTCCTACTCCAAGACGCAGTACCGCGTGCGGGTCGGGCAGCAGCTCGGCCGCCTGCGCGTCAGCGGGATCCGCCAGAAGGCGGTGCAGTTCACGATCGATGAATTCGGATTCAATCGGCAGGAGACGCTGCCGCTGAGCAGCGATACGACGAAAGTGAGGAATCCATGATGGGACCGACGACCGTTGCGGTGATCGCCGCGCTTCTGGCAGGCGGCTCGCCTGCCCCTGCGGTACACACCGCCCCCCCGGCCGCCACGGCCATCACCAACGACGCCGCCATTCGCGGGCGCGTGCGCGGACTCGAGGTCGCGCCCGCCCCGAACGGTACCGCCATCGTGCTCGATGTCGATGCCGCCGTGGCGCTCAATCACTTCATGCTCGACAATCCCTCCCGGTTGGTTGTCGACCTGGGTGGCGCCAGTCTCTCCATCCGGTCGAACTACGACGGCAAGGCCCGCGGCGCCGTGCGCAACGTGCGCCTTGCGCAGTTCCGCGCGGATACGGCGCGCCTCGTCATCGACCTCGATGCCGCGCACCAGTACACGGTGGAACGTGACGGCAACAGCGTCCGCATCAACATCGAGGCCACGGTCTCGTCGTTTGCGCGCTGGAGCACGGGACGCTCCGCGGCCCACGTCACGGCCGTTGCCACCGGACGCCTCGAGTCACCCGTCGTGGTGCCCGCGGGCACCGCACCGAATGCCGAAACACCGGCGGCGCCGGCCAAGGCGGAGCCAGCCAAGGCGGAGCCAGCCAAGGCGGAGCCGGCCAGGGCAGAACCAGCCAAGGCGGAGCCGGCCAAGGCAGAACCGGCCAAGGCGGAGCCGGCCAAGACAGAACCGGCCAAGGCAGAACCGGCCAAGGCAGAACCGGCCAAGGCAGAACCGGCCAGAAACGAGCCGGCCACGGTCGAGGCCAAAGCCGAGCCGCGGCACAGCGCGTCCGATGACATGCTCACGCCGCGCACCCCGGCATCGGCCGCGTCCATCACCGCGGCGCGCCGCCAACAGCAGAAGCCGCGCATCACCGTCTCGTACGACGGCACCAACATCCGCGACGTGATCGCCGCCTTCGCCACCTTCTCCGGCCGCACCATCGTGGTCGGCAAGGATGTGGAAGGCACGGTCACTGCCGACATCGCCGACAAGCCGTGGGATGTGGCACTCCAGGCCATCCTGCAGTCCCAGGGGCTCGCCGCCACCGAAGACGCCAGTGGGATCATCTCGGTCGACAGCTATCGCAACCTCGCCTCCAACCAGGCGCTGGAGCCGCTCGTCACCCAGATCGTCGACGTCAACTACGCCAAGGCCGCCGTCCTGCAGGGCACCGTGCAGGCGCTCCTGGCGCGTGACTGCACCGGACTCGCCACCATGCAGACCGGCCGCGAAATGGGCATGTCCATGAATCCGGGCGGTGGCCAGGGTGGCGGCGCGCAGCAGCAGATGGGCGGGCAGGGGTGCGTCGTGCGCGGCTCCGTGGCCGCCGACAGCGCCACCAACAAGCTCATCATCACCGAAGTGCCGTCGCGCCTGCCGGAAATCGTGTCGCGACTCCAGCAGCTCGACATCCGCACGCCGCAGGTCGCCATCAAGGCGAAGATCGTCTTCGTCAACCGCACGGGCATCCAGGACATCGGGCTCGCCTACGACCTCGGCACCGGCAATCGGCAGTTCTTCCAGCAGCTCGTGCCGCGCACCGACCCCAACACGCTCACGCCGGTCGACACCGACGGGGACGGGGTGCCTGATGCCACCGGTGGCGGACAGCCCTTCCAGGGGCCGGCCCGCATTGCGCTCGGCGGCAACGCGATCGCCGGTATCGCCAACGCCAACAACGCCATCAAGCCGAACGCGCTCAATCTCATTTACAGCACGGCCCTGGGTCGCTACCAGCTGACGGCGTTCCTCAACGCCCTGCAGACCTCGTCGCTCGCCGACGTGCAGTCGGAGCCCAGCATCACGATCCTCAACAACCGCAGCGCCGAAATCTTCGTCGGCCAGGAAATCCCCATCCGCGTCATCGACGCCGGCGGCCAGGGTGCGCAGGGTGGCGGTGGTGGCGGTGGTGGCGGGGGCGGTGGTGGCGGCGGCGGCGGCCAGATGGCCCCCAACGCGGCCACGTTCTTCCCGCGTGCCGCCGTGTCGAAGGAAGAAGCCGGCATCAAGCTCTCCGTCACGCCGCAGATCACCAACAACAAGATGGTGCTGCTCAACATCAAGGCGGAAAACTCGAGCGCGGAAATCTCGCAGACCGACGTGGGCGTGATCTTCAATCGCCAGCGCGCCGAATCGCAGGTGCTCGTGGCCGACGGCGAAGCGGCCGTCATCGGTGGGCTCACCGTCACGGAAACCACGCGCTTCCGCAGCGGGATCCCCGTGCTGATGAACCTCCCCTTCGTGGGCCGGATCTTCTCGCAGAACTCCAGAAACGAGACCAAGCGCGACCTGCTCATTCTGGTCACGCCGCACATCCTGGACGAAGGCATCACGCCGCCGCCGGGCCGCTGACGCGACGAGGAACATACCCGACATGCTCTCACTCCTCTCCACCCCCCGGCCGCGCCTGCGCGCGGGCCTCGGCGCCCTCGTGGCCGCCGTGGCCCTCGGCGCCTGCAGCGGCGACGAGGTGATCGACCCGCCCTTCGCCGATACGGTGAAGCCGCGGGTAACCATCGCCAAGGGTAACGCCGTGGCCGACACCCTCGTGTCGGTCACCATCAACGCCACCGACAACATCGGGCTCAAGCGCGTTCGCCTGTTCCTGTCGGGCGGGATCACCGCCACGTACGACACCACCATGACGAGCGCGGTCACCTCGCTCACCCTGGCGGTGAACGTGAAGGTGCCCTCCAGCGCGCCCATCGGCGCCACCGTCAACGCGCGATCGGTCGCGATCGACGGCGCCGGCAACTTCAGCGACACCGCGCTCGTGGCGCTCACGGTCGGCAACCTCGAGCCGCCGCGCGCCATCATCACCAGCCCGGTCGCCGCGTCGCCGGTGGTGAGTGGCAAAGCCCTCGTGCTCTCGATCTCGGCCAAGGCGCGCTACAAGGTGCGGACGCTCGGCTATCAGATCAGCGGCGCCTTCAATGCCGCCGACTCGCTCGGCTTCACCTCACCGCTGCGCGACTCCCTGGCCATCCTCGACACGCTCACCATCCCCGACACGGTGCGCGGCGCCACCATCAACGTGACGCCCTTCGTCACCGACTCGCTCAATCAGCGTGTGCTCGGGACCGCGGTCGCGTATGCGGTGCAGAGCCCGGCCAACGCGAACACCATTCCCGTGGTGCGCACCGGGGTCTCCCGCCGCGTCGAGGTGAGCGACACCGTCTTCGTCGAGGCCACCGATCCGGTGGGCATCAGTGTCATCGGGTACGAGGTCCGCTCCCTCACGGGCCAGCTCCTGGTGGCCGACTCGGTAACGTCCACCGGCGCCTTCTCCACGCTCGTCCGAACCTTCCGGTCGCGCCTCCCGGTCAACGTCTTCCCCACGACCGTCACCATCGCCGGCTTCGCCCGCAACGCGAACGGACGTCGCGATGTGGCGCGCTTCGGATCGGGCGCCGTGCGGGCCGATAGCGTCCAGGTGGTCGCCGGGTACACCAATCCGCTGCCGGGCGGCGGTCAGATTGCCGATGCGATCTACGTGCCGCGCACCGATCGCCTCTACCTGTCCAACATCGAGCGCAACTGGCTCGAGGTGTTCAACCTGGCCGACTCGACCTTCCGCGCCCCCGTGGGCGTGGGGTCGCGCCCCTGGGGCCTTGCCGCCTGGCCGCGCGACCGCGATGGCGCCATGGGCGATACGCTGCTGGTGGCCAACTCGGGCGGTACGAACATCAGCTACGTGAACCTCAATGCCGGTCCCACCGGCCGCGAGGTGTACCGGTACCCGCTGCCGAACATCATGGTGTACTCCGTCACCAGCGTGAAGTCGCAGCTCACCGATCAGGTCATCACGCAGCGCACCGTCTACGACTTCAGCGACCGTCCGCAGTACCTCGCGACGACGTGTGTGGCCTCCCCCAACCCGGGGACCCCCTGCGGTGACGTCGTGGCGGTGTACTCCACCACGCCCACCCCGGGGCAGAGCGCGCCCTTCCCCAACAAGGGCACGGTGCGCTGGGAGAATCTGAACAAGAACTCCTCGCACTTCTTCTTCGAGCAGGCCATGGGGCAGACGCAGAACCGCTCCGACACGCTCGAGATCGAGCGCTTTGCGGCCGGTGGGGTGGGCGCCGACTCCGTACTGCTGCCGTTCCGACAGTCCATCGTCACCCCCAACGGCACGTTCAACTACTCCGTGGTGGCACGCCTCGATCAGCTGGCCTTCCGGGATACCACCTACGTGCGCAACTCCGGCAACTTCCGGCGCGCCATCATCGGCGAAGGCGGACCGGTGCTCGGCAGCCGTGCGCTCACCTACGACGTCACCCGGGGCTTGGACAACGGCACGCCGCTGCCCGTCATTGATCGGGGCATCTCCCGTCCGGTCGATGTGAGCGACTTCATCGCGAACACGTTCGCCCGCGTCCAGGGGGTCGGGATCAACTTCGACGGTGAACTCAACGCGGTGAAGGGGGACTCCACGTACCTGTTCGACAACACGCTGCGCCTGCAGGGCATCCTGCAGAGCCGGCCCAGCGGCGGTGGACTCGACTTCCATCCGCTCAACAACAGCGCGAACTCCACGCCGCTGCGCACGCGGCTGGCGTTCGTTGCGTCGAGCGAGCCGGTCATCGATGTCTTCGATACCTACTGCTATCGGCGGATCGCCACCGTGCCCATCCGCGACCCGATCATCGGTCCGGTGCGCGCCACGGTCCGCCCCAACGGTCAGCTGGTACTCGTCGGCGCCACCATCCGCGGTGTGACGCTGGTGGCACTGCCAGACAACTTCACCACCACCTGCCAGTAACGACACGGGGCGCGTCTCAGGACGCGCCCCGTGCGTTTACACGGAAGGCAGCAGGTCGCAGGGAGGCAGGAGGAAGGGGGCAGGGGGCAACCACGCCTGTGTCTCCTGCTTCCCGCCCCCTGCGCCCTGCGCTCTGCTCCCTCCCGTGTCACGAAGGGCGCGCCGTCGGCGCGCCCTTTCCATATCGAGGCGCCGCTCGGTACGTTGCGACCATGCCTCTCCGCTTCACCACGGCCGGCGAATCGCACGGTCCAGCGCTCGTCTCCGTTCTCGAGGGAATGCCCGCCGGCGTACCGCTGCGCGCCGACGACGTCGATGGCGAGCTCGCGCGCCGTCAGCAGGGCTACGGGCGCGGACGGCGCATGCAGATCGAGACCGACCGCATCGAGTTCCTCTCCGGCGTAAGGGCCGGCGAAACGCTCGGGTCCCCCATCGCCATGCTCGTGCGCAACAGCGATTGGAAGAACTGGGTCGACATCATGGACCCCGCCCCCCGCGAGGCCGATGCGGATGGCCCGCGCAAACGGCACGTCACCCGGGTGCGCCCGGGCCACGCCGATCTCACCGGGCTGCTCAAGTACGATCGCCGCGACGCCCGCGACATCCTCGAACGCGCCTCGGCGCGCGAAACCACCGCGCGCGTGGCCGCCGGCGCCATCTGCAAGGTGCTCCTCCGGGAAGTCGGGGTGCACATCGGCTCCCATGTCGTACACCTGGGCGGTATCGACGCCGACCGCCCCGACGCCCTGCCCGACAATCTCAATGCGGCCGCCGATGCCTCGCCGGTGCGCACCCTCGACGCCCAGGCGGAGGCACGCATGATGGCGCGCATCGATGCGGCCAAAAAGGAGGGCAACACCCTCGGCGGGATCTGCGAAGTGGTCGTGCGCGGATTGCCGGTGGGACTGGGCTCGCATGTCTCCTGGGATACGCGTCTCGATGGCAGGCTCGGCCAGGCCATGCTTTCCATCCCTGCCGTCAAGGGCGTCGAGATCGGGCTGGGATTCGAGACGGCGCGGCGCACCGGCGCCGACGTGCACGACGAAATCGAAGCCGCCGCGGGGCGCACGCGGGCCGGCCATCTCCGCCGGCGCAGCAACCGCGCCGGTGGCACCGAGGGCGGGATGACCACGGGCGAGGACCTCGTGGTGCGCGTGGCCATGAAGCCCATTGCCACCCTCATGCGCCCCCTCAGCACCGTGGACATGGCCACCGGGGAGGCCGCGCAGGCCGTCGCCGAGCGCAGTGATGTCACCGCCGTGCCGGCGATGGGTGTCATCGCCGAAGCCATGGCCGCCTTTGTGCTGGCCTCGGCGCTGCTCGAAAAGTTCGGCGGCGATTCCCTCCGGGAGACGCAGCGCAATCTCGACGCCTACCTCGCGCGCCTCGACGAACGCGTCGAGCGCTGACCGGCAGCCGCTGCGCGTTCGCCCGTGACCCAGAGCGACGGCCATCTCGTGCTCGTCGGCCTCCCCGGGGCGGGGAAGTCCACCATCGGCCGCGTCGTGGCACGTCAGCTCCGGCGACCGTTCCTCGATTTCGACGCCGAGATCGAACGGCGCGTCCACTGCACGGTGGCGCAGTACTTCGCCCGCTCGGGAGAGGCCGCCTTCCGCGAGCTGGAGCGCCTCCTCACGCGCGAACTCGCGACGGCCGCCCCAATGGTCCTCGCGCCCGGCGGGGGGTGGGTCACCAACCCCGGTGTCATGCAACTGCTGAGGCCGCCGGGACGAATCGTGCACCTGCGGGTATCGCCGCAGGAGGCCATGCGGCGAATTGCCAGATCCCGCCACGTGCGACCGTTGTTGCAGGAAGCCGATCCGGAAGCGAAGATGCGGGAGCTGTGGGCGGCTCGACGCGCGCTCTATGCGCAAGCCGATGTCGTTTTGGACGTGGAAAGCCTTACATCGCAACAGGTTATAGATTCCGTGGTCAAACTTGCCCACGGGGGGACGCCGGGGATAGGTTAGGAAATGGACGATCGTTGGGCGCCGGTTTTGGACGAATTGCGAGAGCGCTTTGCTGCCGACACGGATGTGGTGGAGGTAGAGGCGTACCTCTCGTCGAAAGGATACGATCGGCGTCAGATCGGTGAGATTCTTTCCCTGCTGTATAGCGATACTGGGGCGTCGCCCACCGGCGGCACCGAGCGTACCACCGACACCGACCGTGAGCCGTCCCTGCGGGTACAGGGGCCTCACGAACGTGGCCGGTTCACCACCGAAGCCTGGGGCTACCTGGTCGTGCTGTATGCCTCGGGGGCGGTGAGCCTCAACGACTTCGAACATTTGGTGGAGCGCGCGCTCGTCCATGTCGACGGCCGCATCACGCTCGCGGACATTCGCTCTCTCGCGGATGACGCCGGCCTCGATGATGGCGCCATGGGCGGCGAGCACCCCCTGATTCACTGAGCTGATGCCAACAAAAAAGGCTGCAACCAAGACGGCCGGGAAGGGTGCGGCGAAGTCCGCCTCCGCCTCGGCCGCGAAAAAGGCACCCGCCAAGAAGGCGGCGGCGCGAACAGCGGCCGCCGTACCGGCCCCGGCCAAGAAGGCCGCCAGGAAAACGGCTCGCAAAGCCGCCGCCCCGGCCACCGCACGCAAGAGCGCCCGCAAGGTGGCTGCCGTGGAGGTCGAGGAGGAGGTGGAGCCGAACACGGCCGGAGGGACCTCGCTCGTCATCGTCGAGTCGCCCGCCAAGGCCAAGACCATCGGCAAGTACCTCGGCCGCGGCTATACCGTGCGCGCCACCGTGGGACACGTCCGTGACTTGCCCGCCAAGAAGCTGGGCATCGACATCGACAAAGGCTTCGCACCCGAATACGTCACGATCGAGGGCAAGGAAGACATCCTCACCGACCTCAAGAAGATCGCCAAGGGCGCGCGCGAGATCTTCATCGCCACCGACCCCGATCGCGAAGGCGAAGCCATCGGCTGGCATGTCGAACAGTATTTCACGCAACCCAAGCGCCATGCCGTGTCGGCGCCCATTCGTCGCGTGATGTTCCATGAGATCACCAAGGACGCGGTGCAGCGGTCCATGGCGAAGCCCATGGATATCGACAACAAGAAAGTCGAGGCGCAGCAGGCGCGCCGCGTCCTCGATCGCCTGGTCGGGTACAAGGCCAGCCCCGTGCTCTGGAAGACCGTCAAGAAGGGGCTGAGCGCCGGACGCGTGCAGACGGTGGCGCTCCGGCTCATCGTCGAGCGCGAACGGGAAATCCGCGCCTTTACCCCCGTCGAGTACTGGAGCATCGCCGCCGACCTGCAGAAGGGGCAGCAGCCCTTCGCGGCGAAGCTCCATCAGGTGGACGGGAAGAAGCCGGAAATCCCCAACGGCGCCGAGGCCGAGCGCATCCTCGCCGACCTCAAGGGACGGAAGGAATTCGAAGTCACCGAAGTCAAGCGGCGCGAGCGTCGCAAGAATCCGGCGGCCCCCTTCACCACGTCCACACTGCAGCAGGAAGCGGCCAAGAAGCTCGGCTTCGGCAGCAAGCGCACCATGCGCCTGGCGCAGGACTTGTACGAAGGCATCGACGTGGGCGTGGATGGCGCAACGGGTCTCATCACCTACATGCGTACCGACTCCACGCGCGTCTCCGAGGATGCCGCCAACGCCGCCCGCGAGTCGCTGCGGGCGCAGTTCGGCAACGAGTTCCTCGCCGCGCAGCCGCAGCTGTATCCCAGTGGCAAGGCCAACGCCCAGGACGCGCACGAAGGCGTCCGCCCCACCGATCCGGCGCGTCGCCCCGAGGCCATCCAGAAGTTCCTCACGGCCGACCAGTTCAAGCTCTATCAACTCATCTGGCAGCGCTTCATGGCGTCGCAAATGGCGCCGGCGGTGTTCGACACGACCACGGTCGATTTCGCCATTCCCACGCAGGGGCGGGCGTACCTGTTCCGCGCCACCGGCTCGGTGGTCAAGTTCCAGGGCTTCCTCGCCCTCTACCGCGAGGCGCGCGAAGAGGGCGATTCGAAGGCGCTGGAAGACGAGCAGGCGCTCCCCTTCCTCGAGCAGGGTGAGCGGGTGCCGGTCAAGGCCATCACGCCCACCCAGCACTTCACCGAGCCGCCGCCGCGTTTCTCGGAAGCGTCGCTGGTCAAGGAACTCGAGCGACTTGGCATCGGGCGGCCGTCCACCTACGCCAGCATCATCTCGGTGCTCGCCGAACGGCGCTATGTGCTGCTCGAGCAGCGCCGCTTCTTCCCCACCGCGCTCGGCGAGACGGTGGAGAAGGTCATGGTGAAGAAGTTCCCCGATCTCTTCGACGTGAACTTCACGGCCAAAATGGAGCTCGAACTCGACAAGATCGCCGACGGCGAGACCGGGTGGGTGGCGGTGCTCGACGAGGAATGGTCGAAGATCAAGAAGAACCTCCACGACGAAGACCTCCCCGCACTCATCGGGGAGGCCTACGACCTGTCGGCCCTCGCCTCGGAACAGTGCCCCGACTGCGGGGGCAAACTGGTGGCCAAGGGCGGCTTCTTCGGGCCCTTCGTTGCCTGCGAGCATCATCCCAAGGCGTGCAAGTACACGCGCCCCATCAAGGGCGAGAAGAAGCCGGCGGAACTGACCAGCTACCTGTGTCAGGAGTGCGGGGCGCCCATGGTCGTGCGCCACGGGCGCTCGGGTGACTTCCTGGGGTGCAGCAAGTTCCCCAAGTGCCGCGGTACGCGCAGCATGCCCACCGGCGTGAAGTGCCCCAAGGACGGCGGGGAAATCGCGGAACGACGCAGCAAGAAGCGCGGCAAGGCGTTCTACGGCTGCGAGAACTACCCCAACTGCGACTTCGTCGTGTGGGACAAGCCCGTGGCGGAAACGTGCCCCGAGTGCGGCTACGTGGGCGCCGAAGCCAAGGCCAACAAGACCCGCGGCTCGTTCCGCAAGTGCATCAAGTGCGGCAACGAGTGGGATGTGCACACGCCCGAGGATGTCGAGGTGGCGGAGGTCGCGTGACGGTCCATGTGGTGGGCGGCGGCCTCGCCGGCAGTGAGGCCGCCTGGCAGCTGGCGGAGCGGGGGCACGACGTGGTCATCCACGAAATGCGCCCGGTGCGCGGAACGGCGGCGCACAAGACCGACCGCCTGGGGGAACTCGTCTGCTCCAACACGTTCAAGAGCACCGAGACCACCAACGCGCACGGCCTCCTCAAGGCGGAAATGCGCGCCCTTGGCTCGCTCATCCTCGCCTGTGCCGACGAGGCCCGGGTGCCGGGGGGCAGTGCCCTCACCGTCGACCGTGCGCTCTTTGCGCAGGGGGTGCACGAGCGCATTCACGGGCACGCGCGCATCACCGTGTCGCGCGAGGAAGTGCGCGAACTCCCCGACGTCGGCATCGTGGCCACCGGACCGCTCACCAGCGATGCGCTGGCCGAGCGCATTCGGGCGCGGCTGGGGGTCGAGTCGCTTGCCTTCTACGATGCCATTGCCCCGGTCATCGCGGTCGAGTCCATCGATCAGGACATTGCCTTCCGTGCGTCACGCTGGGGCAAGGAAACGATGGAGGGGGCCGGGGAGGACGGCGCGTATCTCAATTGCGCCATGACGCGCGACGAGTACGAGGCCTTCATCGACGCGCTCACCACGGCCGACCAGTTCACCGCGCACGAGTTCGACCACGTGCCCTACTTCGAAGGGTGCATGCCGGTGGAGGAGATGGCGCGGCGCGGGCGCGAGTCGTTGCGCTTCGGCCCCATGAAGCCGGTCGGGCTGCAGGACCCCCGCCGCGCCTCGCGTCCGCACGCGGTGGTACAGCTGCGTCAGGAAGACCGGGCCGGTCGCATGTGGAACCTCGTGGGATTCCAGACACGTCTGCGCATTCCCGAACAGGCCCGCGTCTTCCGGCTCATTCCGGGGCTCGCGCAGGCGGAGTTTCTGCGCTTCGGCAGCATTCACCGCAACTCCTACGTGAATGCCCCGGCGGCGCTCACGCCGCACCTCTCGCTGCGCGATGCGCCCACCACCCTCTTCGCCGGGCAGATCACGGGGGTCGAGGGGTACACCGAAAGCAGCGCGACGGGGCTGTTGGCCGGCATCAATCTTTCGCGCCTGCTGCGCGGGGAGACGCCAGTCGTGCCGCCCCCCACGACCATGATGGGCGCCCTCTATCGCTACCTGCGCGAGGCCGATCCCCGGCACTTCCAGCCCATGAACGCCAACTTCGGCCTGCTCGACGAACTCGACGGCGTGCCCCCCAGGGTGCTCAAGGACAAGGCACGCAAGCGCGAGCTGTTCGCCGAACGTGGGTTGGCGCAGGTGAGCGCCTGGCGGGATGCGCACGCGCTGGCGGCGGCGGTGGCGTGAGCGACGCTCCGCACGAGTCGCTCCCGGAGTCGCTCCCCGAGGTGCCGCTCCCCACGGAGATCCGCGAGTTTCTCGTGCACCTCGAAAAGGGGCGCGATCTGTCGCCCAACACGCGCGCCGCGTACACCCGCGACCTGCGTGAATTCTCCACCTGGCTGGCGCAGCTGCATGGAGCGCAGGGGTGGGACTGGAACGAGCTGTCGCGGACGAGCATCCGCGGGTACATGGCCCATCTCACGCGGCGCGGCCTGGCCAAGCGCAGCATCGCGCGGCAGCTCAGCGCCGTGCGCAGCTTCTATCGCTGGATGCACCGCGACGAACGGGTGGACGTGAATCCCGCCCGCGCCGTCCGCACGCCGCGTCTGCCGCGGACGCTGCCGGCCTATCTCGACCGCCAGCAGGCGGAGACCCTGCTCCAGCACGCCGCCACGCGTGCCCAAAGCCTCGCCTTCACCGACGTGCGCAACCTGGCCATGCTGGAGCTGTTCTACTCCAGCGGCCTCCGGCTCTCCGAGCTCCGTGGCGTGGACCTCGCCGATCTCGATCTCGTGTCGCAGCAGGTCAAGGTGCGCGGCAAGGGCCGCAAGGAGCGCATCGTCCCGCTCGGCGATCATGCCCAGCGTGCCCTGCGCAACTATCTGATGAAGCGCGACGCGCTGCTGCAGCAGGTGGGTGGGGTGAAAGCCGGTCGGGTGGCGCGTGGCGCCGTCTTCCTCAGCGAACGGGGCAGTCGCATCAGCCCGCGCGCCGTGCAGCACGCCATGGTGCAATTGCTGGAGGCGGTGAGTGAGGGCGCCGACCTCACGACCCACTCCCTGCGGCACAGCTTCGCCACGCATCTGGTGGACGCCGGCGCCGACCTGCGCGCGGTGCAGGAGCTGCTCGGCCACGCCAGCATCAGCACCACGCAGATCTACACGCACACCAGTGTGGAACGCCTCAAGAAGGTGTACCGGCAGGCGCACCCCCGCGCGTAGGTGAGGATGGGCGTCTGTTGGCAAGGCAGGGGGCAGAGCGACGGGGATCAGGGCAAAGAGGGAAGGCGGCGTGTTCGCCCCCTCCCCCTTGCCATCTGACCCCTGCACCCTGCTCCCTGCCTTGTCAGTCAACGCGCCGACGGCGCGCGTACCCCCCATCGCGCGTATGCCACAGGCGGTTGCCGATGTGCACCAGCGCCACAGCTGTTGGCCATCCTCAGCGTACCGTGAGAAACTCGCCCGTACCGCTCGGGAAATGCGGCATGCCCCCAAGCAGGATGTGCGCGGCCCGCTCCGCATCGAGATTGCCACCGCACAT